>JBBDMZ010000039.1:0-85841 GCA_040877955.1 Dehalococcoidia bacterium
GCCTTCGCCGGCCGGGCTGCCGCCTAAGTCGTTGACGACGACGCGCGCCCCCTCGCGCGCGAGCAGCAAGGATTCGCCGCGGCCGATCCCGCGCCCCGCCCCTGTGACGATGGCCACCCGCCCTTCGAGCCTTCCAAGCATGCAACACTCCTTCGGTGAAATTGTTTGCTTCGTGCGAAGCAATCGAGCGCAGGAAATGTAGCAGATCGCGCGGCGGCGATCAGTCTCATGGGCGTTTGCGCTGCTGCACGGCGAGGGTGCCCGCCGTGAATGCCACCGCGAAGCCGGCGAGTACGAGCCACCGCACCGCCACGTCGCCCTCGAATGCCTCGGCGTACGGCTGCTCGGGAATCTCCACCGTGACCGGCGTCCCGTCGGGCGCAATCGAGGTGATCGTGCCCTGCTGCTCGAATCGCTCGTCGAGATCCGTGATGCCGGCTTCCAACTCCAGCGCCCACTTCGTCACCGTGAGGTCCGAGATGAGCCGCGAACCGGCGCTCATGTCCGACCGGGGAACGGTGGCGCCCGCGAAGATGAGCTGCGGGATGAGCGCCAGCACGACGAGGATGGCCGCGCGGTCGGCGTTCGGGCTCAGGGCGGAGATGAACAGCCCCATCGTCACGCCGGCGAACGACGTGAGCACTAGCGCTCCCGCCAGCAGCAAGCCTGTTTCGAATGCGGGCGCGGGGAAGTCGATCTTGATCGCGAGCACGGCGACGAAAAGCACGCCCTGGAGCACGGAGAACGAACCGAGCACGAGCGTCTTCGCGGCCACGTAGGCAACGGGCGAGAGGCCGACCAGGCGCTCACGCCGGAAGATCCCGTCCTCGCGGGTGATCACGTTCGCTGACGTGAATGCCCCCAGGAACAGGCAGATGGCGGACGAGAGGTACATCAGCGTGAGCGCCTGCTGCGCGCTCCCGCCGTCTGCGCGTGAGAGACCAAAGATGCCGCTGCCGAAGGTGGCGAGCTGGAGCAGCGCAAGCGCGGGCGCCCCGAGGAGGCGCAGGCCCATGTTCACGCGGTCGCGGCCGAGCACACGGACGTCGCGCCGGATGAGGTGCCATGTCTGAGGCAGGAGCGGGACCGGCTCCCGCAAAAGGGGAGCCCGCGAGGCCGCATCCTCGGCGGGGGGCGTCTCTGCCGCTCCATCCACGCCGGCAGGCGTCGATGGAGCATGGGGGGCATCGAGGAGCGGGTAGATCTCCGCGAAGTCCTCCACGCCGAAGTGCGCAAGCGCCTCCGACGGAGCACCCGCGAACGCCAGCCGCCCCGCCTGCAGGACCACCACGCGATCGCACATGCGGATATTGCGCGTCGCATGAGTGGTGAGGACCACCGTCCGTCCTTCGTCCGCCAGCTCGCGCATCTGGAACATGAGCTGCTCATCCAGCCCCGGGTCCAGCCCGGACGTGGGCTCGTCCAGGAAGAGGATCCCCGGGTCGCTCAGTAGCTCTGCGGCGACACAGGCGCGCTTGCGTTGTCCGCCACTGAGCGCCGAGACGAGCGTGTCCGCCCTGTGCTCGAGCCGAACCGCCAGGAGCGCGGAGGCGATGCGACGCCGAAGCTCCGACGGCGTCACATCATGAAGCCTGAGTCGTCCGGCGGACGTCAACGACTCATTCACCGTCAGCTCGGGGTGCACGATATCGTGCTGCGGCACGTAGCCGAGCATCATCCGGAGGCGCGTCCGGTCCTCCTCCAGGCGGCGGCCGTCGTAGAGGATCTCCCCGCCCGTGGCTTCGATGCGGCCGAGCATCGCGTTCAGCAAGGTGGTCTTGCCCGCCCCCGACGGGCCGACGATCGCCACCAGCTCTCCCGGGTGGATGTCGACCGAGACCTCCTCGAGGATCGAGCGGCCCTCCCTCGTGGCAACGTCGAGGCCGTGTACCTGCACGCGGACGCCGCGCGCCTGTTCGAACAGCTTCAGCACGCCATCCAGCAGGAAGAGCCGCCGCGATCCGATCGTGAGCCGGTCCCCGTCGCGCAGAATCGCATGCTCGATGAGGTCCCGGTTGAGGTAGAGCGGGGCCTCGGGGTCGCAGCCGCGCACGTGCCACTCCTCGCCGATACGGGTGATCTCCGCGTGGTGAGCGGCCACGCCGGGCCCTTCCACCACCGCATCGTTGCTGGGGTGGAAACCGATCTTCACCCGGTCAAGGGCTGGGGAAAGCGCGACCAGGGAGTAGGCCTCGTTCTGGAATGTTCGCCGGGCCGCGGTCTGGCGGGACTCTGACGCCGCCGAGAGGCGAGCGAGCAGCCCGGGCTGCCCGGCCTCCAGCTCGAGCATCGCATCCCGGTCGAGCTCGACCAGGTCCGTCGCTTCTTCTGCGACGACGGCGGCGCTGCGGGGAGCGCCTGAAAGCAGCGAAACCTCACCGAAGTATTCGCCCGGGCCAAGGTGTGCGAGGAGCACGCGCTCGGCGGGGACATCGGACACCACGCGCACCTGTCCTCGCGTGATGAGGAACATAGAATGCCCTGCATCACCCTGGCGAACGATCACCTCGTCCGCCCCCACTACCCGCGCCGAGGATCGCCTGGCGAGCAGGTCAAGCTGCGCCCCCTCCAGGTCGCCTAGCAGTGGCACGCGGCGGAGGAGATCGATCAGGGACGAGGGATCGGTTGAGGGCGGAGCCTCCATCAGGGATGCGTCCAGGGGAGCAGCTCCTCGATCACCGGGCGGGCCGCGTCCACGGCCGCCCGCCCCGTCACCATGAACTCGGCGCCCCGCGTGAAGTCCCGCAGGCCCGTCGTCCCCACAAACTGGGGCTCGATGGGGATGTCCGAGCCGGCCGCGCCACTTTCGGAGATCTTCCACTGCATCACTTCGAAGGCAGCCTGGATGCTGTCCACGATCGGCGGCGCCCGGAACGAGATCCGCCGTCGTGCCGCCGGAATCGCACGCGAGATCGATGGGTTCGTGAGCTTCACCCCGATGACCACGTCCGCGCCCATCTCCGCCACGGTCGCGTTCGGGATCGGATTCAGGAGCGCCCCGTCCACGAGTTGCCGCCCGTTCGCCCGCACCGGTGGGAAGATCCCCGGGATGGCCATGCTCGCGACCATGGCCATCGCAAGGTCGCCCTTGCGCAGCACCACCTCCGACCGTTCGAGCAGGTCCACCGTCACAATCGCGAGCGGCGTCGACAGGTCCTCGAACGTGCGCCCCTTCGCAATCTTCTGCAGCTCCGTGCTGAGCGCCCGGCTGCTCAAGAACGACTGGATGGGGACGGTGGGACGGAGGGCCCTCGAGAAGGTGTGGTCCAGCAGGTCCTTGAGCTCGCCCAGCGGCACTTCCGCGGCGATCGCGGCCGCGATCGGCGCCCCGATGCTCGTGCCGGCGATGTAGTCGAACGGAATGTTCAATTCCTGCAGCCGCTCGATGACACCGAGGTGGGCGTAGCCTTTAGAGCCGCCCGCGCCCAGCGCCAGCCCCACCCGGCGGCGGATGAGGAATCGCGCGATCCAATCCACCGACGCCCACGGCTCGCTGCCTCTGCTCAACGCGGGCGCCGGTCCGTCGAGCACCCGCTTGCTCGCGGCCACAACGCGCCCCTTGCCCTCATAGCTTCCGGACCCCTCTCGGAGAACTACCTCGAGCGCGCCGGGACGTGGGATGAAGACGCCCCAGTCCGGTGTGTCGCCCGCCTCCCGGAAGAGCAACGGACCATCCACCGCGTCGATCACGCGCTCATCCATGGGCCCGCCCGCCATGTGCACGATGACGAGCGGATGCCGGACCTGGAGGTCGGAGAGCGCGCCCAGCAAAGGCGAGAGCTCGACAGGCCCGGATCCATCCATGACTCCGAAGTCCGCCTCCCTCCGGTCTGCGAACCGATCGTGGGCGCCTAGCTCACCGGGTTCGGCGAGCATCTGGATCAGCGGCGGCAGACGCCCCGAGTCCGCTTGCGGCTGGATGCATCCGACCATATCCAGCACCAGGACGGGCTGGCGCAGGTGCCGGGAGGCGGACAGCGCCACCTGTCTCAAGAGTGCGACCGCCCCCTCGCTCCCGGTTGTCACGCAGGCTACGGCCCGTCCGGGGCGCAGCTGGCGGAACCGCTGGTTGGTCTCGTTCAGCCGGTGTGCGATGAGCCCGGCCAGTTCGCGCATGATTCCCGGGTAGTGTTCCGCCATCTCCCCCAGCACCGAATGGGGGACGGTGGTCAGCCGGACCGCCGTCAGCGCTCGCACAGTCGCGGAAGCCCGGTCGCCGCGCAGGAACGACATCTCGCCAAAGATCTCTCCGCGCCCGTAGCGTGACACCTCGAAGGGCAGGCCATGGCGATCGAGCAGCTCCGCGCGGAGAAGGCCGTCACGCACGAGGTACAGGCGGTCGACGTAGTCGCCCAGGCTAATGACCACTTCGCCTTCCGGTATCTCGACGATGGTGGAGGCGGCATCGAACTGGTCACGGCCGCGATCGTCGAGCGTGGCGAGGAGTGCTTCCACAGGGGTGGCGCGCATGCCTGGAACGCTCAAGTGGTTCTCCCAGGGCCCGGCCACGCTTCCGCGTTGGTCGTGAAGATGCGGAATTGTGGCGGCGCGCTGGTTGGCGCGTCAACGTGAAAGGCCACATTGAGTCTGCGTCGACAAGCGTCGCGCCCGAACGGACAATCCGTGAGTGCCGGAACTCCTCCTTTTCGTGCCGCATCCAGACGATGAGGCCTACGCGTTCGGAGGGCTGGTCGCGCTCACGACACGTGCCGGATGGCGCGTGCTGGTGCACGCCGCCACCAGCGGCGAAAAGGGCAAGCGCCACGACGGAGGCCCTGTTGGCCGGGACCAGGTCGGACCCGCGCGTGAGGCCGAGATGGAGGCATCGTGCCAACTCCTCGGGACTGAGCCACCGGTCTTCTGGCAGCTCCCGGACGGCGGCCTCAGCCAGCGCGAGCCCGAGCTGATCGAGCGGTGTGACGATGCGGTGCGCGCCAGCAAGCCTGACGTTGTGGCCACCCTCGGCCGCGACGGCGCCTACGGCCACCCCGACCACATCGCCCTCCACCGCGCCGTCGAAGCGGTGTTCGCGAGCGCCGGCGAGGACACAGCGCTGCTCTTTCCCGTGTTCCCGAAGGGCCTGTTTCTGCCGCAGTATCAGAAATGCATGGCGATGATGGGCGACCCGCCCAACCCCCCGCCCGGCTTCATCGGCGGAGGCCGCTGGGATGTCGAGCTCGACATCCGTCCCGCGCGCGAGCAGAAGCTGGCCGCCATCGCCGCCCATCGCACTCAGCTCCCCGGTGGCGACCCCCGCGCCATCTTTCCGGCGGGCATCGTGGACGCCCTCCTGGACGTGGAACGCTACGAGATCGCCGGCAACCCCAGCTCCGAGGCGCGCGCACTGGTGGCGACACTTGGACGAGAGATTACATCGCGTTCGTAGTGCGATTACGCGCGCAAGGAACTATTTGCCCTGGTGGCGCGTTCTCATAACCGACGGAGGTTCGGATGAAACGGGCAGCCTTCCTCTTCGTGGCAGCGCTCGCGAGCGCACTCGTCGCAGTCGCTCAGGACGCCACAGCCGCTCAGGCCGCTACCGGCCTTCCGCTTATCGCCCAGGACCGCGAGCTCCCCTGGAATGACGTCGTGATGGTGGTGATCCTCATGCTCGCGTTCTCGGGCGGGACGCTCGCCATCGTTCGCTCCTCGCGCCGGCGCTAGGAGTCGCGGCCCTCCGTGGCCGCTGGAGCAGCCGCCGTTTCGGGTTTCTCGCGAGGGGTCGCCGGGTTCGCGTCCTTGCGGTTGTAGCGGTTGCCCGCGATGACCACGCCCTCGGTCATGATCACCTGCACCGCGTCCGCGACCAGGCTCGTGGTCTCGTCCAGGATGCGCTTGTCCTCACCGGCGGGCACCCCCAGGACGTACGGCGAAACGTGCTCCGGGTCCCATGTTGGCTCCCCGTTCACGTGCGGCCGCCCAATCCCGACCTTGATACGCACGAAGTCCATTCCGATTGCGCCGCCGATGCTCTTCAGCCCGTTGTGGCCGCCGTGCCCGCCGCCCTGGCGGATGCGAATCGCCCCCACGGGCATGTCCAGGTCGTCGTAGAGGACGATCGTGTGCTGCGCATCCACGCCGGTCCACTGGTGAGCCTGGGTGAGCGCCTTGCCGCTCAGGTTCACGTAGGTCTTGGGCTTCACGAGGGCGATGCGCTGCCCGCTGAGGTGCCCCACGCCGATGGCCATCAGGCTCCCGGTCGTCTTGGGCTGCGTCCCCGCCCGCCTGGCCAGCTCGTTGATGACCCACCAGCCCACGTTGTGGCGCGTCCGCGCATACTGCTCGCCCGGGTTCCCCAACCCCACCACCAGCCACTCCGCCGCAAACCGCGGCCCCCCACTCCCCCCGACGAACGGCAACCTCTTCCTGAACGCCATGAGACTACTGTGCCATGACGCACGGTTGGTTTCACCGCGGAGGCGCGGAGGCGCGGAGACGCGGAGAGATGTCTGTATGATTCCGGCGATGGTGGAGCAGACTGCTGATTAACTTCCATGCTCGGTCGTTGAAAGAAGGCGTCACCCGCTGTGGCCTCACACCCGAGGAGCGCTTCTCCGTGCGCTCTCCCTATCCTCCGCGCCCGCGAGCGACTCTTAAACTGAAATAAACTCGGCGCTCTCGCGCCTCCGCGGTGAGAAAGGAACGTGCCATGGCCACCACCGATCAGGTGCAGGAACTCGTGACGAAGATGCGGGAACAGCGCGGCGAGCTCCTCGCGGCCGCCCGCTCCCTCAACGCCGAGGATGCGCTCCGGGTGCCCGTCGACGCCGAGGGCGAGGAGCAGTGGACGGCGCTCGAGCAGCTCGCCCACCTCTGGGAGATGGAACGCAGCTACGACTCCTGGGTGCGGCTCGCCCTCCGCGAGGACAACCCCAGCATCTCGGGCGCGTTGACCGAGCCGGTCGACATCCCTGTCGAGGAGGCCAACGGCCACACCATCGCCGAGCTCGTGCGCGCCCTGGAGATCGAGCGCGCCTACACCCATGGCCTCATCGATGGCATGCGCCTCGAAGACTTCGACCGCACGGCCACCAGCCCGATCTTTGGCACCCTCACGGTGCTCCAGTGGCTGCGCTCCTTCTACCGCCACGATCGCCAACATGGCGCCCAGATACTCGGCCGCCGGAGTGACTACCAGCCCAACTTTGTGGGAGGCAAGGAACCCAACCAGCGCAAGGCCCGCCTCGATCAGGTCGCGCGCCGCAGGGCCGGGGGTGAGGGCTAGGCCGTCAGCTTCTCCGGTAGGCCCTTGCGCGGGAGCGGAGACAACTGTGTGGGGACGACGCCGCGGCGGTGGCATCGCTCGCATTCGCGCACACGCACAGCGCGGCTCTCGACGTGCACGAAGTACCGCCATCGGTGTTCACAGGTTCCGGGGGTGATTTCCATGAACCCACGGTCGCACACGAGAATTAACAGACTGTTTCGTGACCATGAACGGATTGTGATATCTGAGCACTGAGCACTGAGCACTGAGACCGCGGCCGAACGAACAGCCAACAGCTGACCGCCCGCGTTGGCCCACACAATGCCCGGGGCTATAGTAGCCTTCGGCCTCATGCTCATCGATCTCCACGCACATACGTGGCCCCGCTCTCACGATAGCGTCCTCAATCCGGACGACCTGATCACCCGCGCAAAGACCGCGGGCCTCGACGCCATCGTCTTTACCGAGCACGACACCGTCTGGGACTTCAAGTCGATCGAGGAGCTGCGCGCCAAGCATGACTTCCTGGTCCTCGCCGGCGTCGAGATCTCCACGGACGACGGCCACATCCTCGCTTTCGGGATCGACAAGTACGTATTCGGCATGCACCGCTCGCGGGAGCTCGCCAGCTACGCCGACCGCGCCGGGGGCACGCTCGTCGCGGCCCACCCGTATCGCCGCCAGATGCCCTGGTTCAGCCGCAGCGAGGAGGAGAACCAGGCCGCGCTCGAGAAGGCCAGCCGCAACCCCGCATACCAGTACTGCGTCGCCCTCGAAGAACAGAACGGCCGCGGCAGCGACAAGGAGAACGAATTCTCCCGGCGGCTCTGCGAAATGATGAGCCTGCCCGGCACGGGCGGGACTGATTCGCATGCCATCAGTGACGTCGGCAAGTGCGCGACCTACTTCGAAGCCGAGATCCGCGACGAGCGCGAGCTCATCGCCGCCCTCCAGTCCCAGAAGTACTACGCAGTCGACCTGCGCAGCGGGAAGCCCGTCGATGTCCGCGCCGCCGCCGGCGGCCAGTAGCACCCTCCGTCGTCAGTCCTCGCAGGCTCGTGCTTTGCTTCACACACTCCACGCCCGGTAGTAGTATTCGATCCGCCCCCGAGGGCCTTTAACGAGTTCGCTGAGGAGAAGGATCCCATGACCTATATCATCACCGCGCCGTGCATCGACGTTCAGGATCAGGCCTGCGTCGAAGTCTGCCCGGTTGACTGCATTCACTTCGACGAGGGCGAAGACGTGATGCTCTACATCAATCCCGATGAGTGCATCGACTGCGGCGCCTGCGAGCCGGCATGCCCCGTGACCGCGATCTTCGCTGAGGACGACGTGCCCTCGGACCAGGACGCGTTCAAGGAGATCAACCCCCTCTGGTTCACAGATAAGGCCGCCGCGCGCGCTAAGGTCCTTGCCCTCAAGCCAGCCTGAGTCCCCTCCTCTCTCCGTATTGTGCAAAGGGCCGTGATTCACGGCCCTTTCGCATGGCCGGCCACCGGCAGGCCGCGGTTTACGGCCTCCGGCCGTTTCGTTATCGTTTCCTGCGCACTGAGACCCCAGGAGGAGTTTTCATGACTCAAGCCGAGACCAGCTCCCTCATCACCGAGGAGATGCGAGCAACCGTCGGGAAGAAGAGCCAGCCCACCACCTTTGAGGTGGACAAGCTGCAGGTCCGCATGTTCGCTCGCTCCGTCGGCCACGTTGACCCAATCTACTATGACGAGGCGGCCGCCAAGGCGGCAGGCTTCCGCAGCCTCCCCTGCCCTCCCGGCTACCTGGGCACCCCCGTCTACAACCCCGCCAACAGCGACCCGACCTTCGGTGGCCGCCGCGGCGAGGGCCCCGGCCCACAGCCCTCCCGGCCCCTCCGGCGCGTGCTCAACGGTGGCACCGAGATCGAATACTTCGGCGACATCTGCGCTGGCGACGTGCTCAAGGGCGTCTCCTACACCGCGGACATCCAGGAGCGGTCCGGCAGCCTCGGCGAGATGCTCATCACCACCAGCAAGACGGAGTACACCAACCAGGACGGCGAGCTTGTCGCCGTCTCGACCGGTACCGGCATCCGCTACTAGGAGGACGATCATGGCTGTTACGTGGAATGACGTGCAGGAAGGGCAGGAGCTGCCCGTCCTGAAGAAGAACTGCAGCACCCAGCAACTGGTCCAGTGGGCCGCCGGTTCCGGCGACTTTTACCAGATTCACTACGACAAGGACTTCGCCCAGGGCACCGGCCTCCCGGGCCTGATCGTCCACGGCGCCCTGAAGAACGCTTTCCTCGGCCAGCTCGTGCACGATTGGGTTGGCAACAACGGCCGCATCCAGAAGTACGGCTGCAGCTATCGCGGCATGGACTACCCCGGCGAGGACATCCTCTGCAAGGGCGTCGTCCGCAAGAAGGAAGAGAAGGACGGCGAGAAGCTGGCCCACCTCGAAGTGTGGACCGAGAACCCCAAGGGCGAGAAGACGACCCCCGGCACGGCCACTGTCGCCTTCAAGTAACAGGAGAGATCATGGCGAATCTGCTCGATGGTAAGGTCATCGCCCTCACTGGCGCTGGCCGGGGTATCGGCCGCGAGTGCGCGTTGCTCGCGGCCTCCGAAGGGGCGCGCATCGTCGTCAACGACCCCGGCGTGAACCCGGACGGCTCGAGCCACGACGAAGGCCCGGCCGCCCAGGTCGTCGACGAGATCAAGAAGATGGGCGGAGAGGCCGTCGCGAACTTCGCGGATGTGTCCTCCATGGACGGCGGCGAGAGCGTCATCAAGAGCGCGCTCGACACCTACGGCCGCCTCGACGGCCTCATCAACCTCGCTGCCGTCCTGCGCGACCGCATGGTCTTCAACATGACGGAGGAGGAGTGGGACCTCGTCATCAAGGTCGACCTCAAGGGCCACTTCACTACGCTCAAGCCGGCCTCCGTGCTCATGCGCCAGCAACGCTACGGCCGCATCGTCAACTACTCCAGCGTGTCCGGGCTGCAAGGCAATTCTGGCCAGGCGAACTACGGCGCAGCCAAGGCAGGGGTCGCTGGCCTGACCCGCGTCGCCGCGCGTGACCTCGGCCGCTACGGCGTGACGGTGAACTGCATCGCCCCCGGCGCTGCCACTCGCCTCACCGCGACCGTCCCCCAGGCCTCCCGCGAGCTACGCGCCTCTCGCGGCATCGCCGGAGCCGGCGCCCCGGCCGCGGCTCCCGCTTCGAACCAGGCCGCGGAGGACGCCGCCGCCATGCGCGGCCCCGAGATGGTCGCACCCATGACCGTCTACCTCCTCCTCGACGAGGCGTGGAACATCAACGGGCGCATCTTCCAGGTTGCGGGCGGCCACATCGGCCTCCTGCAGGACATGTACCCGCCCTTCAAGAACATCTATAAGCACGGCAAGTGGTCGCTGGACGAGCTGCGCATGCTCGTGCCCCAGCAGCTCATGGCCGGCGTCGTGAACCCCGCGCCCCCACCCGAAGACCTCGACGTCCCCGGCCGCCCTTCGAAGAAGGCGGCGGAGGCAGTGACCACGTAGCTCGGGCGTCTTGGGTCGATTCTTGAGGGCTGGCCATGCGGCGGCCCTCACTCGTTTCGAAGGGCTGACAGGCGGAGCATCGGGAAGCGACTGTTTATCGCTTCCGTTATTCGCTGCGGCGGAGGTTCCACGATCAGGAGCTCGTCAGCGGTTGATGATGCGACAAACAAGGACATTCCGAGCGCCAGATCGACACTCAGTTCACTCGCCACGATGAAGCCAGCCGCGAGCATGGGGTTGGTGGGTATCACCTTCACGAAGCTCTGTTCGAGCAATGCCCCGATCGTGCTGCTCACGTCCTCGGCCAGCAAACTACCGATCGAGCGATCGAGGTGAACGGTCTCGAACTCTGTCGCGAGACGCTGAAGTACGAACAGCCTCGTGCTGTCCAGCAACACGAACAGATCACCGCTAGCCGCCAGCCCCTGAAGGAACGTGTTGGCTGACTTCGAGCGCGAGTCGGCGTGGATCCAGCAGAGCGCCAAAACCCCAGGGTGCACGAAGACTCGGCGCTGCACCGACTGCTGCTGGGTCATTCAGCTAAAGCTGAGTGCGGTCTCTTCCGGGCGAGCAGCGCTACCAACTCCCAGTGCTTGTTGAGCTGGTCGTCCCAAGTCTGCTGCAGGTCCTCTTCCTCTTGGGGAGTGCGAACGCTCGCGTCACGAGCAGCTTCCACCTTAGCCAGCTCTTCACGCGCTTTCTCAAAGACCATCTCCGCGAAGGGAGTGCGCTCGGGAGAGCCGTGCGAGTTACTCATGAACGCATGATACCACTCAAGGCCCCAACGCCCCTACCATGGATGCGATGGATCTCCCCCAGAAACAGGCCACGCTCCTCGCCGAGCTCCGCTCCTACAAGCGCGTGATCGTCGCCTTCTCCGGCGGCGTCGACTCCACCTTTGTCGCCGCCGTCGCTCACGAGGCCCTTGGCGAGCGGGCAGTCGCGATCACGGGGGTGTCGCCGTCTGTTGCCCTCTCGGAGCGCGAAGAGGCCGCGGACCTGGCAGCCCGCATCGGCATCCGCCACGAGTTCATCGAGACGCACGAGATGGACAACCCCGACTACGTCGCCAATAGCCCCATGCGCTGCTTCCATTGCAAGGACGAGCTCTACGGCATCCTCGGCGCCATCGCCGAGCGCGCCGACGGCGCGGTCGTGGTCGATGGTACGAACGCCGACGACGCGGGTGACTGGCGGCCGGGCCGCCAGGCCGCGACTCAGCACGGAGTCCGCAGCCCACTGCTCGAGTTGGGCTTCACGAAGGCGGACATCCGCGAACTCTCCCGGAAAATGGGTCTGCCCACGTGGGATAAGCCCGCCATGGCCTGCCTCGCTAGCCGGATACCGCACGGAACCGCCGTCACCGTCGCGGCGCTCGACCAGGTGGGCGCGGCGGAGGCCGTGCTCCGTGCGGTGGGGATACGCCAGGTGCGGGTCCGCCACCACGGAGAAGTCGCCCGCATCGAGACTGACGCCGACGGCATGATCCTCGCCTTCGCCCCGGAAAACCGCGATCGCATCGTCGAGCGCCTCCGTAACCTCGGGTACAAGCACGTCGCGCTTGACCTCGCCGGCTACCGCCAGGGCAGCATGAACGCAGGCGGCTAGCGAGTCGCCGGGCGTTCCACCTTCGGTCCCAGCACCAACGCGTCGGCCACCACCTGGCCCGAGCCCGCATCGATCCCGCCCGTGATCGAGACCGTGTGACCCACGGCCCGGGCCAGCACGCGCGGGCCGGCCGTCAGTCCGCTGCGCCCCACGAGACTGCGCGCCGTCTCAGGCACACGCACGTCCACCGGCCCCCGCAGCGTTTGCACGGTCAGGAGGATGTCGGGGACTCCCGCCTGCGCGGGTGCCGGGCCGACGGCCGCGTTCGTGATTTCTCCACGGACGTTGACCAGCTCCAATCGATCATCCGTGCCCGGCTCGGCTGGGAGCTCGAGTGTGAACGCACCGGAGGTGACATTTGACTCCTCCACGACCCTCACGCGCTCCCCCAGGGCCGTCGACGCCTGTTCCAATAGTCGGGCGGCCGACTCGCCGTCCACTGGTACGAGGTACTGGTTCCCGTCCTCCGCCTCTATCAGCACCGCCCCCCGGGAACCGTCGTTCGAGATCGTAAAGGTGACCACGTCGCCCTCCAGCGCAGCCTGCAGCCGGCGGAGCTGCCGAAAGCTGATGACCCGCGGCGGCCGCTCCGGTCTCTCCTCGCTGACCGCGACCGTCTGCGCCACCAGCTCTCGGCCCTTCCCGGCGATACCCGAGATCAGCACGCGGTCGCCCGGCTTGAGGCCCGGCACGCCCCGCACTGGATCGGCGCCCATAAGTGTTGCGAGTTGGGCTTCGACGTCCAGGTCGCCCAGGGCCGATTGCACCGACAGTTGTCCCTGGGCGTTCGCCTCGATCACGCCCTCCACCTGCACGTAGTCGCCCGGCTCGACCACCTGGGCGTAGGCCGACTGAGGGTCGTTCAGCGTCGTCTGCCAGAGGACCACCGCTGCGAGCGCCAGCACCCCGATGGCCGCCCCCGACCCGGCCAGCGCCATCGTCAGCCCGCGCGGCAGGAGACGCCCCCACGGCAGCATCCGCGGCCGGGAGATTGCGTCGATAGTGATGCGGCCCCGGGTTGGCTGGCTCGCAGCTACGTGGTGCTGGAAGCGCGCTCGCGCCGTGGGCATGCTCGCCGCCGCCTCCTGCCCGACGTGAGACCGGGCCTCCACCACCAGCCCCATCGCCTCCAGCAGGCCCTGCATCTCCGCCCGCTCGGTCTCGGTCGCGCCCTCGGGGATGGTCCCGGTGGCGATCGTTTCTTGCAGCAAGTCGTCGATGCGTTCGCTCATGTGCCCACCGCTCCCGGGTAGCCTGCTTCCGCCAGCGCGCGAAGCATGGCCGCCAGCGCGCGCCGCTGCAGGTTCTTCACGGCATCCTCCGAGCGGCTCATGAGCTCCGCGGTCTCGACCACGGACTTGTCGAGCAGGAAGCGCATCACAATCACCTCCTGCTGATCCGCGGTGAGCGAGCGCATGGCAGTGGAGAGATCGTGGCGGAGGTCCACTGCGGCGGCCGCATCCGGCTCGGCCGGAGCGTTGAGCTCGTCCAGTTCGTCCGGGATGCCCCGGCGCCCCAGCTTCTTTGCGTGGTCGCGGAGGAGGTTGCGGGCGATGCCCAAAAGCCAGGCCTGGATCGGCGCGCCGCGGAAATCGAACCGGTCGGCGCGCGAGTAGGCAACCTCGAAGACCTGGGCGGCGATGTCCTCGGCCTCATCAGCTCCGCGTAGCCGATACCGGACAAACGCGAAGATCGCGCGGTAGTGGAGCTCGAAGATCTCGCCCCACGCGGATGCTTCGCGCGCCGCGGCACGCCGTGCGAGTGCTTCAACGGCGGCATCGCCCTCGATGCGGGCATCGTGCATCACCTCATGGTCGCGCACAGCGGGTTCACTCTACGAATGGCGCCGCGCACGTGAAAGGTGACGCCCTCCACGCATCAGATTCCCAGCGAACTTGCGCCGCACCTTACGATAGCTGCGAAACGAGTCGGAGGCTCCACCACGGGCACCCAACCGATCCTTCCCCTCGACCGCGCCGCGGACAACCGTCGCCGGACCCGGCTGCTCATTGGGCTGCTCTGCCTCGCGGCGCTTCCGAGCGTGGCCTACGTCGGGCAGTACGTCGCGTTTGTCTTCCTGCTCTGGATGCTGCCGGTCTTTGGGAGATTGGGTGTCGTCGCGTTTCTTCTGCTCGACTTCCTGCTGGTCCTTGCCCTGCTGGCGGCTGCCTTCGCCTGGATGTACCGGAACGCGACGCGCGACTTGCTCCGGGCGCTCAAGGCAATCCCGCTGGCCGAGAGGGACGACTCGGAGCTCAGACGCGCAAGCCAGAACATGGCGATTGCCGCCGGGCTCCCGCCTCCCGCGCTCTACGTCGTCGAGGCCCGCGGCGCCAACCTGCTCGCGGTCGGCGTGGACTCGCAGGCGAGCTCGATCATCGCCACGACCGGCCTGCTCGAACTCCTCGACCGCCGAGAGCTCGAGGCGGCCGTCGCCCACGCCACGGCACAGGTCGCCAATGGCGACACACGCCTCGATACACTGCTCGCCGCCGGCGTCCGCTGGCTGAGGCTCCCGGGCAGGTTGCTGGCGCGCGGATTCATGGGTTTGGCGCGCTTCGCGGGCCGCTTCGGCATGGCGGGCTGGGGCTGCTTCGTGGGTCTCTGCCTCTGGCTCGGCATACCCATGCTCCTGTCCGTCATCTGGGGCTTCCAGGACCCCGACATCCGGCCGCTGGCGGCCATCTCCGCAGCGGGCCTGATATATGTCTTTGCCGGGGCTCCCATCGTCGCCGCGCTCCTCGCCCGCCTCGTCATGCGCGAACGGAAACATCTCGCCGACGCAGAGGCGGTGCAGCTCACCCGCTACCCGGTCGCCCTCGCGACTGCCCTCGCTAAGGTCGATGCTGCCGGCAGCGCCTATGCCGGCGCCCGTCCGGAGTCAGCCAACCTGCACTTCGTGGACCCTATCCCCACCGGGACATCGTGGTTTGCTGCCCTCTTGGACAGCCACCCGCCTGCCTCAGAGCGGGTGGCCACGGCGTCCCGCCTCGGCGGGACGGTCCCGCCGGGAGAGATCTTCGATGCCGCCGAGCTCGGCCGCCAGTATGCAGCGGCCCATCCCGGCGTCGCGCCCCACTTCGATTCCCGGCCGGTGGACACATCCGTCCTTGCGGCGCGGGAGCCTTCGAAGCTTGACCTGATCCGCCTGCTCGATGAGACGCCGCTCCTCTCGCAGCCTGCGCGCGGCGCCCCTCTTCGGGCAACGCTCCCGGCCGGGACGCGCGTCACCGTCCTCGCGGAAGCCGATAGCTTTTTGGAAATTGTTACGCCCGCCGATCAGTTCGGGTTCATCGCCCTCGAATCGCAGTTCGAGGAGGTTGCCTCCCCGCTCTCACGGGCGCGCGGGGAGGAGGCCGCCGGGTGAAGGATTAGCTGACCGATCGGGACTCGATGTAGCTCATCGCCCGGCGGTAGTCCTCTTCCGGTATGTGGCCCGCGGACATGAGGTAGGTCGCGATCTGTTCGAGCGTGAGGACGGAGACGAGGTTAATGCCCGCTTGCCGCAACGCCGCGCGCCCACCCTCCTGGCGGTCCACGAGGGTGACCGCGTCACGTACCACAAGGCCCGCCTCGCTCAGCGTCGCGGCCGTCTGAAGGATGCTGCCGCCGCCGGTGATGAGGTCGTCGATCACGAGGCAGGTCTGGCCGCGCACATAGCGTCCCTCAATGATGTCCGCTTTATCCGTGGAGGGAGGGTGGATGTAGATCATCGGCGAGTTCACGTTCAGCGAGAAAGCGGTCGCCACGTGCAACCCGCCGAAAGGCACCCCCGCCACCACCGTGAACGGGTGCACCTGCGGGTGGCGCATCGACATCAGCGCCTCGAGCTCTTCGCGGATGATCTTCGCGCACCGGGCGAGCGCCTTCGGGTTGGAGATGAGCCGCCTGAGGTTGATGTAGATGGGCGAGTGGACCGCGGTGCGGCCGAGTGTGAAGTCCCCAAAGTCGATGGCGTTGAGCTTCCAGAGTTCGTCCGCCAGCCAGAGGTTGCCTGCCGGTTTCGATGATTTGGCCAACGGATACTCCGGATTCGAGGAAGGATTCGAGGTAGCGAAGAGGCTGCGCCGATCGGCGCAGCCTCTGTTTTCTGTTCAAGCGGGTGTTGTGTCAAGCCCTCGTGGGGTTATAGGAGAGCATCCGTGCTGTTGACTGTCCGCGAGTGGGCTCGCGCGTCATGTTCACAGCCACCACATTAGGACCGCTACAACACCCTCAAAGCCCCGCCTCACCGGGCGTGCGCGGGGCCGGACCTGTCGACCTGCCAGACACCCCAGCGAACTCGGTCAACGACCATAGCAAGCCTCCTGATCCAGGAGTTCATGCGGTTTCGAAACCTGCCTTCACGCTAGATCCGTGGCCCCGGCCTGTCAAGGGAGGTATGCGTTTTCGGTATCCACTCACGGAGTGCGCACGGCAGGTCGTGGAAGGGCTCCGCTATCCGCCGCGCGGCCGTGGCGGCGTGGCCACAGGGTTGGGCGGGGTCTCTCCTCGCAGCACCGCGATGATGTTCGCCGCCGCCATCTCCGCCATCCTCGAGCGCGTGGCCACGCTCGCGCTCGCGATATGGGGCGTGATGATCACATTCGGCAGTGAGAAGAGCGGATGGTCGAGCGGGAGCGGCTCCGGCTCCATGACATCGAGCGCTGCGCCGCCGATCGTCCGGGCGCGGACCGCCTCCACAAGCGCGTCCTGGTCAACGATCGGGCCGCGGGCGGTGTTGATGAGGATCGCCGTCGGCTTCATCTTCGCGAGATTCGTCGTGCCCATCAGGCCCCTGGTTTGAGGCGTGAGCGGGACGTGCAGGGATACGAAGTCCGCCTCGCTGAGCAGCGCGTCCACCTCGACGTGCTCGACCCCAAGCTCTCGCTCGTCTTTTGCTCTGGGGGTACGTGTGCTCGCCAGGATGCGCATCCCGAACCCCCGCGCGCGCTTCGCCATCTCCCGTCCGATTTCCCCCAACCCGACAATCCCCAGGGTTGAGCCGTTCACCTCGGGTCCGAGGAAGCCCGTCGGCGACCATGTCCTCCACCCACCCCCACGGGTGTCGCGGTCGGAGGCGACCACGTTCCGCGCGGCCGCGAGCAGCAACGCGAATGCGAAATCGGCCGTCGTGGCCGCCAGCACACCCGGCGTGTTCGTTGCCCAGACGCCCGCGCTCTCGGCGTCCGGCACGTTCACGTTGTCGTACCCGACTGCCATGTTTGCCACCACGCGCAGCCGCGGCGCAGCCTGGAGGACGGCGGCGTCGAAGCGGTCCGTCAGCATCGCCAGGACTGCGTCCGCGCCCTCGATGCGTCCGCGCAGCACGTCTGCCGGCGGAGGCAGCTCTCCCTCCCACACGTCGACCCGATGGCCCGCCTCTTCCAGTGTCGCGACGGCTCGCCCGGGCACGCGGCGTGTAACGAAAACGGTCCCCATAGCCGACAGTTTGTGGGGAATGGTCGCGGGGCGATAGCCAGCCCGGCCTACAATGAAAGTGACCCTGCGAAGGAGATGCCCATGGCCGCGCCCACCGAAACCAGGACTGCCACCGCAAAGCCAGCGGTGCAGACGCACAAGCTCTCGCCGTCCGAATCCGTCCTCAGGACGATGCGGGAGTCGGCGCAACGGCTGGCCCTGGACGGCGAGGTGGTGGACCTGCTGAGCAGCTCCTGGCGGGAGATGCGCGCCCAACTCCCCGTCCGTATGGACAACCGCAAGCTCCGCATCTTCGAGGGCTACCGCGTGCAGCACAACGGCGCCCGCGGCCCCTACAAAGGTGGCGTCCGCTTCCACCCCCTGGCCGACCTTGATGAGGTCCGCGCCCTCGCCATGCTGATGACGTACAAGTGCGCCCTCATGGACCTCCCCTTCGGCGGCGCCAAGGGTGGCGTGATGTGCGACCCGACGCGCATGTCCGAGACCGAGCTGAACCGGCTGACGCGCACCTACACCCAGCACATCTCCATGATCCTCGGCGTCGCACGCGATATCCCCGCGCCCGACATGGGCACGAACGCCCAGACAATGGCCTGGATGATGGACGCCTACGGCCTGCAGCACGGCTACACCCCGGGCATTGTCACCGGCAAGCCTGTGGAGCTCGGCGGGAGCTACGGGCGCGACCAGGCCACCGGACGCGGCGTCGCCGTCTGCATGCGCGAATATGCGAAGCGCGAGCGCGCCGACCCCCAGGAGGTGCGAGTCGCCATCCAGGGTTACGGCAACGTCGGTTCGTGGACGGCACGTATCGCCGCCGAGCATGGCTTCAAGATCATCGCCGTGAGTGATGTGAAGGGCGGCATCCACAACCCCGCCGGCATCGATGTGGCGGCCCTCGACCGGTGGTTCTCGGTCGCAGGCTCGGTTGCGGGATTCCCCGACGCTGAGCCCGTCACAAACGTGCAGCTGCTGGAGCTCGACTGTGACTACCTGGTACCGGCCGCCCTGGGCGAGGTGATCACCGAGGACAACGCCGATCGCATGCGGGCGCGCGTGGTCGTGGAGGGTGCGAACCACCCCGTCACGCCCCCCGCGGATGCGATCCTCAAGGCGGCCAACATCACCGTGCTCCCGGACATCCTCGTGAACGCAGGGGGCGTGACCGTGTCGTACTTCGAGTGGACACAGAACATCCAACAGTTTCGCTGGCCCCTGCCGCGTGTGATCCAGGAGTTGGAGGTGCGCATGGTGGCCGGGTTCGGGGAATTGATGAGCCGCGTGGAGAAGGACGCGACCGAACCGCGCGAGGCCGCCTTCGACATCGCTCTCGAACGCGTGAGCAAGGCAATCAAGCTCCGCGGGTTCGTCTAACGCTGGCGGCGAGCCACCCCGCGCGCCACCGCGTACGATGGATCCACACGAGCGAACCACCGCCGGGAGGACGTCTTGGGACGGGAAGAGATCACCGCATTGATTGCGGTCCTGCAGGACCAGTTGGACCAGGGCCCGGCCGGCAAGGCCATCGGCACCTGGCGTATCGGCTACGACAAGCTCCGAGCCGCCTTTGTGTTCGACCACTGCGAGAACGACGGCTATTGCGAAGAGCGCCCCGCGGTCATCGGGGTCGATGGACATCTGATCGATCCGGGTGGCCCGCTCTGGGGATAGGCCTTCTGTGCGACCGAATTTCCGTAACCGAATCGTATCCAACCCTCGTGTGAGGCGTGCGACTGCCGATACTGAATTCGGGAGACTGTACGTTGCTTGCGAAGCCGATCCAGATCGCGGAAGCACGGGAGACCATCCGCGTGCTCGTCATCGACGACTCCGTCGAGGACGTGCGGCGCGTGCGCACCCTGCTCCAGCAAGAGGGCGACTTCCGGATCTCCTCTGCCCGCAACGTGGACGTAGCCCGCACCCTTCTCGACGACGGGAACTTCGATGTCGCCCTCGTGGACTACCGCCTCTGGAGTGACGACAACGTGGGCCTCGTGCGGTTTGTGCGAGAGCGATATTCCGATGTGGCGATCGTCCTGCTCACATCCGGAGACAATGAGCGCGAGGCGCTACCGGCCCTGAAGCTGGGCGCCCACGACTTCCTCTCGAAGCAACACCTCGACGGCCAGCTCGCCGCTCGCATCCTCGCGGCCGTGGACGAGGCCCGCTCGCTGCGCCGCCGCGACACAATGGTCCGATGGCTGGAGCGTGAGGCTCGCACCGACCATCTGACGGGCCTCTACAACCGGCGCGCATTCGACGAAAAGCTCCATGAAATCTGCGAGTGTGCTCGGCACGGCAACGAGCCGGTGGCTCTCATCATCGTGGACGTAGCCGGCACGCGAACCGTAAACGAAGTCCACGGCCACGATGCCGGCGACTCGATGATTCGGCGTGCCGCCGCTGGCATCATGCGGTGCGTACGCGTTGGCGACTTCGCGGCGCGCGTCGGTGGCGATGACTTCGGCGTCATCCTGCCGGGCGGCGACCTCGACCTCGGACGGCGCGTTGCGCGGAGGATTGCGCACGAGATCGAGCGGCTCAATTCGAGCACGTGGTACGACCAGATCCCCGTGGTAGTCACGTTTGGCGTGGCCAGCGGCGTGTCCTGCGACCAGGGTGCGTTGTTCGCCGCCGCCGACCAGCAGGCCTCCACACACAAGACGAACCGGCCGATCGTGGCCATGTTCCGGGAAAGCGAGGACTCCGATGGCCCGCACGTCGCCTGAAGCGCCTGCCAAGAAGGCAGGCCTGAAGAAGCTGTTCCGTAAGGCCCCGGCACCCGCGCCAGCTGCCGAGGAGCCGAAAGGCCGATCTGTAATCGACACGGAGTCGGGGCTCGGTAACGATCGCGAGCTCTACGAGCTCCTCCGCCGGGAGATCGCCCGCAGCCGCCGCTACGGGGACCGGAGCACGCTGGTGGTCTTCGATATCCGCGTCGTGGGTTACAAGGCCATCCCGGAGGCGCCGCTTCCCCCATCGCCGGCGAAATTCGTCGCCGAGACCCTGCTTGGCTGCATTCGCGAGGCCGACTTCGTCACGCGCCTCGACATGACGCACTTCGTCGTCCTCCTCACCGAATGCGACCGCGATGGCGCGCGCATGTTTGCTGAACGCGCACGCACGCGCATCGCCTCCACGCCCTACGCACGCGACCAGGACAACGGCCACATCTACGCGCGCGCCTGGGCCGGGTACGCCTCGTGGGACCCTTCCGTGACCAAGCCGGACGACTACCTCGCCGCTGCCATGACCGAATTCGAGCGCACGCGCCCGCAGTACGAGATGGCCCAACTCTGGTTCGGCGGCACTATCGGATAGCTCCCCGGGACCACTGGCACACAACAAACGCCTGCTCGGTCGAGCAGGCGTTTGCCGTGCGGGGTGGATGACTGGCTAGCCGAGCGGCGCATCCCAGGGGAGGGTCTGGCGTCCAGGCTGGAGCAGCGGCTTCACCATCCCGTCCGTCACGATCGCGATGATGTCATAGCCCGCGTGCAGAGCGGGGTCCATGCCTCGAAGCGTCCACGACAACTTCTCGTCCTCCGCGTAGGTAGAGGCTCCCAGGATGAGAAGGGCGCGCGCGTCCGCCTGTTCATGGAGAGTCGGTGACGCTTCCTTGAGCAGGCGGCGAAGGTTCCGCCGGAGCGTCGCGCTCGTCTCGTCCGTCTCGGGGAGGGGCGAGCCCAGGATGCACGACCCGCCCGACCCCACGTCGTTGACCGTCCAGACATCCTCCGCCGGTATGACGATGGACTCGTCGACGTCGGGCTGACCGGCGGCAAGCACGATCTGCTCGGCCAGCGCGTCCCGCTCGTCTGTGCTGGAGGGGAGCCTGTGCAGTTGCATCGAGTTGAGCTGGAACGATCCCGGCACGCGGTTCGTGAACTGTGCCCAGGAGGCGCTCAGGCCGCCCAGCACCGTCACGACGGACCCCTTCGTGGACGTTCGCCGTAGTTGCAGGGAGACCGGCCTGCGCATCTCGAGCCGATCGCCGGCCATAGCTTCTGCTGACGCCGCCGCGACGATAAACCGGCTCGCTGCTGGCTCCTCAGTTGGCAGTGGCGCGCCGCGTGGCACCCACGTAAGCAGCGACCGCCCCTCGCCGTCCAGGCGGCTCTCCAGGGCCGCCCTGGCGCTCTCCCAGCCCATGTCCGCCTCGGGTGCGAGCGTGTTCACGACAGAGAAAGCGACGGACCACTGCCGCCCCACGCTGAGCACGCCCGTGAGCCCCGCTTCGGCGGGGTTCGTCGACACCACGTGGGTGCTGCGGGCGTAGTGTGCGCCGAACCAGCGTACGAACAGCCGCAGGGCCGCTTCGCCGGGATCGGCGGGGTACGTGATGGTAGGCACGCGCGGGCGCTACTCCCCGCCGCTGGCTTCGGCCTCGCCCTCGGCTCCCTCCGCGGGCGCTTCCGCCTCTTCGGCTTCCTCGGCGGCGGCTTCCGCTTCCTCCTCGTCCTCCGTCCGGAGACGTGGGGGCATCACGGTCGCGATCACGATCGCCGGGTCCGTCAGGATTTCGACCCCTTCCGGCGCCACGAGGTCCGCGACGGTCAGCGAGATGTCGAAGTTCTTGATGGGCGAGACGTCCGCTTCGAGCGTGTCCGGAATGGCGAGCGGGAGGGAGTTGATAGAGACCGTGTCGAGGCTCTGAAGGAGCGTGCCGGCGAGGTCCCGCACCGCGGGCGCATCGCCCACGAGCCGGATGGGTACGTTTGCATGGAGCTTGCGGCGCAGGTCCACCTGGAAGAAGTCTGCGTGCAGGGGCTCGCCCATGCCGCCCTTGCGCACGAGTCCGCGCAGCAGGACGTGGCGGGTCTTGCCCTCCCCATCGATCTCGAGCTCGAACATGGCGCGAATGCTGTGCGCCTTCAAGGTCCTCTGAAACTCGAGCGCATCGATTTCGATCGCGACCGAGTCCAGGCCGCGGCCGTAGACGTTACAGGGGAGAAGTCCCTTGCGTCGAAGCTGCTTCACCTGCTTGCCGAGGACGGTACGAGGGGCCGCTTTGAGCGCGACGCGTTCTGCCATGACGTGAGACCTCCGCGCGACGCTTCATACGTCGCGGCAACCATTAACGGTAGCGTCAGCGCCCTGTAGGTGCCACTCGGCGCGCCGGCGTCGGCTTGCCGTCGTTTGGGTATCAATTACCGAAGGGGTTCCTCATGGAGCCCTAAGCGTGAGCGAGGATGCAGCCGAGCGAGCAAGCGTAGCGGTGCTCGAGGCCCTTGGTGGACACCCGGTAGCAGGTTCCTGGGCGCCCAGATTCGGACTCTGAGTCTCTCAGGGGATTCCCCGTTCAGGATCCGCGCCCGTGAGCCGAAGATACCGGCGATGGGGAAGGACCTTCAGGAACTGTTCGAACGGGTGGAAGAGCTTCCGCCCTTGCCCGCGGTGGCCGCTCGCGTCATGGCCCTCGCCGATGACGACCGGACGAGCGCCATGGACCTCTCGCAGGTCCTCAGCACAGACCAGGCGCTCACCGCCAGGCTCATCAAGATCAGCAACTCTGCCTATTACGGGTTCGCCCGGCGCGTGAGCACCGTCCGGGAGGCGGTGCTCGTCCTCGGCTTCAAGCAGGTGCGCCAGGTCGCCGTCGGAGCGAGCATCATCAACGCTTCAAAGGGGCCAGGTCTCCCCATGACCAGTTCGACCTCGATCTCTTTTGGGGTCACAGCCTCGCTGTCGCAGTCGCCGCGGAGACGTACGCGAAGAAGTCCCGCACCGCCAAGCCAGAAGATGCCTTCACTGCCGGAATCCTCCACGACATCGGCCGGCTCCTGCTTCACCAGGCAATGCCAGTGGAGTTCCGCGAGGCGGTCCGTCTCGCAAACGAAGAGGGCTGGCCGCTCCACAAGGCGGAAGTCGAGACAACCGGCTTCGCACACGATGAGGTCGGCCGGGCACTGGGGGAGCGCTGGAAGTTCCCGGGCCACCTCGTGGACGCGGTCGCCTGCCACCACAACGACGCGCTCAGCCCCGAAGCCGACGGCCTCGCCGGAGTAATCTCGCGGGCGAACCGCTATGTCCTCCACCATGGGCTGTACTGCGGCTACGAGCTGGCGCTCGAGGAGCTCGCTCCCCTTCCCATCGACCTCGCGGGCATCGAGGCGGCGAACGACGGCATCGATCGCGTGCTCGATCGGGCCTTCAGTTTCATTGCCGGGGCCTCCGGCGAGCCCCAGCGCTGGTACGCCGTGGCAGCCTGACCGCCATCCATTGCTCCTAACCACCCGCGGGCGAACATGCCCTCAATGGACGCGGGCCGGGCCAGGCACGATGCCTGGTTCCCCTTCTTCGTGCTTGCCGTGGGCGCTGTCTTTGGGAGCGTGGTGGCGCTCGGCGCGGTCCTCTGGCGGGCAGACGACGACCGGCCCCTCGGGACCGCTGATCCAGCCGGAGCGGCTGACGAAAGTACGGCCCGCTCGCTCAACTACTTCGGTCCGCTCCCATCGACGCTGTCCGGGGCCGAGCTCGCGCTCGTGGCCAGCGCCGGCGATGCGGATGTGGTGTTCGAACGTTCCACGTCGGCGGATGCCACAGTTGTGCGCTACTTCGTGCCCATCGCATCGCTCGCGACCGGTCTCGATAGCGTGACCACTGCCGACCTGGCGCGCCTGGTCTCGGGAGAGTTGACGCTCGCGGAGGCAGGCGGTCTCGGCGGCCAGGCACGCTATCTCGTCCTCGACTCGCGCGCGGACGCTGAACTGGTGGCGTCATTTGCCCCCGGCCAGGGAGAGCCGGTGCAGGGCGGCTATGAAGCCCTCGTCACGGCCGTCGCGGCACGGGACGACGCCATCGCCATCGTCCCTCTCGATTTCGTCACTCCCGCCGTGAGCGCCCTGGCGGTGGCTGGCATCGACATCGTGCGGGGCCGCGGCGACGGCGCCGCCTGGCCTTTCGTGGAACGTCTCACTGCGACCGCGCGTTCCAGCCGCGGACGGGAGGCATCCGTGGCCCTCCGGGCGGCCATGGCCGCGCCGCTCCCGCAGGTGACCCGCATCGTCGTCACGGGCGACATCCTCCAGGCGCGCTGCTCGCTCGTCGAGATCAGGGCGACCGGCGACTGGGCCGCCGCCTTGCGCGGACCTGTGGGTGAGTACCTTGCTGCCGCCGACCTGGCACTGGGCTCCCTCGACACGAGCATCCAGGACATCGGCGAGCCATACGGATGCGTGAGCACCACCAACCTCACCTCCCCGCCCGAGGTCATGGCAGCCCTCACCCTCGCCGGTATCGATGAAATCAGCGTCGCGACGAATCACGTCTTCGACTGCGGCCAGGACTTCTGTGACAACCGTGCGTTCCTGCGCACGCTCGAGTTGCTGACCCAGGCGGGGATCAAGTACGCCGGGGGAGGGATGACCCTGGAGGAGGCGCTCGCGCCGGTCATCTTCGAGGTCAACGGCGTGCGCTTCGGCATCCTCGCTTTCGACGACATCGCCGCCTACGAGCTCGAGGCCACCGCCACGGAGCCCGGCACGGCCCCCCTCGACGACAGCTACGAACAGGAAAATGCGGCGGGAGAGCCGGCATTCTTTCGCCCCGCCGAAGAGCTTGGCCTGGAGCGATTCACCGCGCGCATCCGCGCCCTCAAGGCCGGGGTGGATATCGTGATCGTGCAGGTTCAAACAGGCACGGAGGACACGCACGACCCCAGCTCCCGCAGCATTAAGGCGCTCCGCGCGGCGGCGGATGCCGGGGCGGACCTCATCATCGGCAACCAGGCCCACCACGCCCAGGCGGTTGAGGTGCGCGGCGACGCCTACCTCGCCTACGCACTGGGAAACTTCATTTTCGACCAGGTGTGGACGCCCGAGCACACCCAGGGCTACCTGGTGGAGGCGACTTTCTGGGGAAGCCGCCTCGCAAACGTCCGGCTCGTGCCGTACGAGATCGTAGGCAAGTACAAACCCACGTTCGTCGAGGGGGATCTGCGGGCGAGGATCCTGGGCGACGTCTTCGCAGCTTCAGCGCGGCTTCCGTCCGCCGAATGACGAGATCGTTTCACTCCGCGTTTTTCGGCGTCTGGCCGGTGACCACTGCGTTGACAGCCCCTGCCTGCCGTATCTCAGGATAGGGGAAGAGGAGCAAGCCCCAATGCACGCGGAACTCATGGCCGAAGACATCGCCACCCTGCGCGACACCATTCGCGCCAATGACGGCGCCAATGTCGCCACCCGCGCCTTCGTGCGCAAGGTCGACGAGCTCATCAGCGCCTTCTATGACGACGTCGAGGAGCTGACCGCCCTCTCGCTGACCGATATCCTCGATCTCTTCCTCATCAAGGTGCTCTACGTGAACCGTGGGAGCCGCGACCTCGCGGCGATGGAGTACCTCCGTGACCTGCTCTCCCGCTACCTCTTCGCCTCATCGATGAACCTGGGACACGGGATAGTGCCCTATATGAGCGACCTCGTGACCGCCACGGCGACGACCCGCGATGACGAGACCTTCGAGGTCGCGCGGCATTACGGCGACAACGCCCTCTTCATCTCGGGGGTGTTCCCCTCGAGCCTCGGCCGCAAGCGAGCCGCGGGCCGCATGGGGGGCGCGCCTTTCGTCGATCGCCAGTACTTCATCACCGTGGGGCGGCAGTACTACAGCCTCGCGGCCAACCAGGAGCGCGCCCGCGTCGTCAGTCTGCGCGCGACGCTCCTGCGCCTGTCCCAGTTCTTCGACGTCTATGTCGATGCGCTCAACGAGATGAGCGGGCAGTACGTGATGGGCATGGACATGCGCCTCATTGCAGACAAAATGCTCGACGCCTTCAACCGCTACCGCGAGACGAAGGACGGCCGCGATCTCGAAGTTGCCCGCCTCTATGCCACCCTCATGAAGCTCGACGGTCACACTTGGCCTGAGCTGCTCCAGGGTGCCAGCGAGCAGCCGACGTACTGGTAAGCTCAGGCGGCGCTGCCACGGTAGACCAGTGACATCACGCCCCGGGCCTCCGCCGCGGCGAGCGCCTCTGGGAGTATGGCCAACCCATCCACCGCCGCCATAGCCTCCAGCCCCGCCAGTTTGATCAACTCGGCACGCTCCGCTGCCCTATCGACGTCCGACAGGTCGACCACCTTCGACAGCTCGATCGCGATGAAGTAGTCGGCAGCCCTCGAGGCAACGGGCGGATTCACCCGCGCCAGCACATCCAGAGCAATCAGGCTTCTCCACTGGCGCTGGGAGAAACGTCCCGAGCGAAGCGCAGCCGTCAACTCCGGCACATTGCCAGGAATGGCAAGTCGGACGCCCTCGAACCACTCCGCCAGGTGGCTGGCGAGGTTCTGGCGATAGTCAGACTCGTACTGCCGACCCTCGATATTGCCAACCCGGCCATCTAGCCGGTCGAAATTCGTCTGCGTCTCGGCCGCAAACTGGTCCAGGCGCTGAGTTAACTGGTCCATCCGCAGCGCGAGCTGGTCCATCCGGTCGGCCAGGCGCTCAACCGTCGCGGGCAGGCGCAGAAAGTCGTCCGCAAGGATGGCGTTGCGCACGCGGTCGCGGAGCTGCGGGTCCTTCTGCAACTCTGCGATGAGGGTGTCGATATCGGCTGGCGTCAGTGCCATGTGTCCAGTATATCGCTCGCAGGCGAAGGATTACTCGAACGTCCACCTCGTCGCCGTCGACGAGAACTGGTCCGCGTGTTCGATGAACCCGAACGCGACCGTTGGGCGCAGGACGTAGAACGGTTCGCCGTCCATGGGCCAGTCGTACTTCGCGCGGTACGCCTCGTACACCTCATCGAGCGGTGGCCCGCTCACAACTCGCTCGACCGTGCCTTCCACGATTACCGCCTCATCCCCGTGCTCCGTGCTGATCGCGCAGCACGGGTTGGCCGCCAGGTTCCTCGCCTTCACGGACTCGGCGCCCGTGCTGAACCAGAGCGCAGCCCCGTGCCACACGCCCCACAGCGGCATGAGGTGCGGCCGCCCGTCCGGTCTCGACGTGGACACCCAGTAGTTCCGTGATTCCACCAGTCGTTCCTCGGCCCACTGCCAGGGCAGGAGGTCACGCTCGCCGCTGGGCGGAAGGATCCCGTACCCGGGCATGTGCGGCCGGCTGGCGCGAGGGGCGTCGCGCATATGACTGGCTCCTAGCTCCGGTTCAACGCTGGAAGGTCTTCCTTCCCGAGCTCCCGGAAGATATCGACTGCCCGCGCATTCTCGCGCGCATTCACAGTACAGATCGCCTGAGAGGTGTCCCGTTCAACTACCTTCGGGCGCGCGAACGGCAGTCCGACGTTTTAACAGCGTCTCCAATCTCATCAGTTGCGGTAGCGCGCGGATTCTACTCCATGGGTTGCGAGCGGGCACCCGCGGACGACACGATAGGCACACACGATCCGTAAGAGAGGTCCCTCATGACGTCGTCCATCCCCGAGTCCCACCGCGACATCCTCAAGGGCAAGAACTTCGCCCACATTGCCACCACCATGCCCGACGGCTCGCCGCAGTCCACGCCCGTTTGGATCGACCTCGAAGGCGACACGATCCTGTTCAACACCGCCGAAGGTCGCCAGAAGACCCGCAATCTAGACCGCGACGGCCGCGTCGCTATCTCCGTGGTCGATGCGGGCAATCCGTACCGCTACATCCAGGTCCGGGGCAAGGTCACCGAGCGCACGACCGAGGGCGCCGACGCCCACATCGACAAGCTTGCGAAGAAGTACATGGGCGTCGACAGCTATCCGCGCCGGAGGGCGTCGGAGACGCGCGTGATTTACAAGGTCCAGCCAGAGCACGTGAACACCATGGGTTAGCGGTCCTCAGACGGAGCGGAAGCTGCGTAGAATCCGGCAATGACGCCGGCCGGACCAAACTGGAACCTCTCCCAAGGCCATCCTGGGCCCGCATTCGCCTGCGGGCGGCCATACCGGATATGATATGACGACGCAGGGCGGATGGATGATCGAGTCCGAGCCGGAGGTCACCGAGTGGGCACGAGGGCTGACAACGGAGCAGTTCGCGAGGGCGGTCTTCTACGTCGACTTGTTGGAACAACAGGGATCACTGCTCTCGGAGCCCTACACCCGGCAGCTCCGCGGGAAGCTCCGAGAATTGCGCTTCCACCTGGAGACATCCCAATGGCGCATGACCTACTACATCGGCACTCGTCGACGGATCGTGCTGTTGACCGTTTTCCGAAAGACTCAGCGCCGAGAAGCTCACGAGATAGACCGTGCTGAACGGGCGATGAATCGATGTATCGACGAGCGGCACCTTGAGGAGGAGGCGCACTGATGGCGCACACAACCTGGTCTCAACTGCGTGAGCAGCGCACCCGTGAGCCGGGCTTCGCTGAAGCCTACGGACAGGCGGAGCTCGCGTACGAACTCGGTCGCCGCGTGCGCGAGCTTCGGCAGGCGCGCGGTCTGTCTCAGAGGCAACTCGCCGTCCTAATCGGTACGTCGCAACCCGCCATCGCCCGCCTGGAGATGGGGGGCACGAACCCGCGAATGAACACGCTCGCGCGTCTGAGCGCAGCCCTCGGTGCCGAGCTCGTAGTCGCTCTGCGGGAGCCGGCGATCGCATGACCGCCACAGACCAACCCTTCGCCGGCATTCGCGTCGTGGAGTTCGGGCAGTTCATCGCCGTGCCCTATTGCTCGCAGCTCCTCGCAGACGGCGGGGCCGAGGTCATCAAGGTCGAGCCGCTTGAGGGCGACCCGTCGCGCCACCTCGGGCCTATCGCGCCCGGCGAGACGCGCCACTTCGTCCTCCGAAACCGGGGCAAGCGGTCGCTCCCACTTGAGCTACGCCGCCCCGAGGCGCGGGCCGTCCTTGATGCGCTGCTCTCGCAGGCGGACGTGGTCCTCACTAACCTGCGCCCCGGCCTCGCCCGGGAGATCGGCCTGGACTATGGCACGCTCGCCGCCGAGCACCCGAGGCTCATCGTTGGCAACGTCACCGCCTTCGGCGAGCAGGGCCCCGACGCGGGACTGCCGGGCATGGACCTCGTGGTCCAGGCTCGAAGCGGCTTGCTCGCTTCGAACGGCCGCCTCCGCGACGGCCTCCCCGTCCCGAGCGACTCCCCGGCGGTCGATTACATGTGCGCTGTGCTGCTGTCGTTCGGCATCTCCACGGCCCTCTTCCGCCGCGAACGCACGGGCAGGGGCGGCGAGGTGGACGTCTCGCTGCTCATCGCGGCCCTCGTGCTGCAGAACAACCAGATGGTTCGCGTGGCCGGCGTCGATGGCGAACTGCACGCAGAGGTCCGCGCCTGGCTCGGGACCGCGCGTGAGTCCGGCGTGCCTTACGCCGAGCAGGCCGCCCGCCAGCCGACCATTCGCACCAGCGCCATGACCAGCATCTTCTACCGCACCTATGCCACGAAAGACGCAGCCATTGCCATCGCCTGCGTCAGCCCCGGCCTCCAACGCCGCTTGCTCGCCGTCCTGGAGATGGAGGACACGGCGAAGGCTCGCGGCATCACCGACCGTGGCGAGCTCGCCGGGCACTACAGCGCCCTCCAGGGCCAGGCGGAGACGCTTCTCGCATCCCGGACGACGGCGGACTGGAAGGCCGCGTTCGGTGCGGCCGGCATCCCGGCCTCGGAAGTGCGCTTCCCACTCGAGATGCTCGACGACCCGCAAGTCACGGCGAACGGCTACGTCTTTGACCAGGACCACCCCGTCCTCGGCCCTGTCCGGCTGCTCTCCAGCCCCGTTACCATCGACAAGGGCGGTTTCGAGCCAGCCGCGGCGGTGGCCCCCCTTGGATCCCAGTCTCACGAGATCCTCGCCGACCTCGGGTTCGACCCCGGCGCCGTGGAGGCTCTCCTGGCGTCCGGCGTGGTGGGTGTGCCTGGTTAGCGGCTCCCGGCCACGTCCGCGCAGAGCACGATGTACTGCCGCGCCGCCTCCGCGATGCTGAACCGTTCAGCAACCTCACCCTGCGCGACCTTTGCTCGCTCCCGGAACCCTGTGGGGTGCGCCAGGTGCCTTTCGATTGCGCCAGCGAGCGCCTGGACATCGTCCACGGGTACGAGCGCTCCGAGCCGGCCACCATCGAACAGTTCGCGTGGGCCGCTCTGGCAGTCCGCCGCAATCGCGGGCACTCCCAGCGCCAGCGCCTCCAGCAGCGCAAGTGCGAACCCCTCACGCCGTGACGGCAGGCAGAACACCGATGCGCGGGCGACGACCGGCCAGTGATTCGGCAAAAAGCCGGGCAGGTGCACCGTTTCGGACACTCCCAGCCGCGCCGCCAGCGCCGTGAGTGCCGCGCGGTCCTCTCCCTCCCCCACAATGACGAGGTCGTGCTCGACGCCGCGCCCCAGCGCCTCCGCGTGCGCCCGAACGAGGATGTCGAACCCCTTGTCGTCGTGCAGCCGGCCAGCGCCAACGATGTATCGGCGAGGCGGCGTGAACGCTGGCTCCTCGCCCGCCCTCGCCTGGACCCGGGCGATGTGCACTCCGTTGTAGAGGACGTGCGTGCGGTCCCGCCTTGCCCCTGCAAGCACCGCGCTCTCCGCGGCACCCTTCGATACCCCGATAAAGGCGGCGGTGCGCGGGTAGCTGAGCCGGTTGAGCAGGCGCGTCCGCCATTGGCCCTCCCTCGTGTCCGCCCGCAAGTCGACGTGGACCTGCCGGATCACCGGCCGGCGCGTGAACGGCCTCGCGAGCACGGAATGCACGTGGGCCGGCACGCGGTCGGCCACGATCACGTCGTACCGCCGGGCGACGGGCGAGAACGCCCGCGCGATGCGCGGGGTGGACCACCGACCGAGCGGTTTTGTCGCCGGCACCGCGAAGTGGATCGGGACGCCTGCCTCCACTGCCTCGTCCCAGCGTTCGCCGGTGCCGTGCATCAGGAAGAGCGCGGCATCCACTCCCTGCGCTCGCATCGCGATCGCGAGGTCGAGGTTGATCCGGGAGATTCCGCCCCCGCTGAGGTTCGGGAAGAAGAAGAGCACTCGCAGCGGCGTGGCGGCATCCGGTGGCACTCGCCGAAGTCTAGTGGTTGGCCTGTTGTGTGCCGGTGGCTAGGATCGGCGAGTGAAAATCCTCCTCCTTGGGGCCAGCGGTCAGCTCGGCTCCGACATCGCCCGCCTCTGGCATGACCCCGCCATCACGCTGGTCTGCGCCACCCGCGCCGACGCCGATGTCACGGACGCGGATGCTGTTCGAGCGCTGATCGCATCGCACCGTCCCGACGTCGTCGTCAACACAACCGCCTTCCACAACATGCCCGCCGCCGAGGCCGACCCCGAGACCTGCTTCCATGTGAACGTCACGGGCGGCTGGAATGTCGCGCGCGCAACCGTGGAGGCTGGCGCCCGCACAGTCCAGATCAGCACGGACTACGTCTTCGACGGCACAAAGTCCACGCCCTACCTCGAGGACGACGCGCGCGCCGCCCTCAACGTCTACGGCGCGGCGAAAATCGCCACCGAGGACATCGTATGCATCGTCGACCCGCGAGCGCTCATCGTGCGCGTCTCCGGGCTCTATGGGGTGGCCGGGTCAGCAGGCAAGGGCGGCAACTTCGTGGAGACCATGCTCCGCCTGGCCCGCGAGGAGAAGCCGGTCCGTGTGGTCGCGGACCAGGTGACGGCGCCGACCAACACCGCCGAGATCGCAGAGGCGTTGCTGCCACTGGTGCGAGATGGCGCGGCGGGGATAGCCCACGTCGCTGCCGCTGACGCCTGCAGTTGGCACGAGTTCGCTGGCGCTATCTTCGAGATCGCCGGGCTGCAGCCAGACTTCGCGCCCACCACGGCGGCCGAGTTCGGCGGCCCCGTCAGACGGCCCGCCTACAGCGTCCTGGGCACGAACCGGGGCACGATGATGGCGGGCTGGCGCGCCGGCCTCGAGCGGTACATGCGAGAAAAACACGGCATGTAGCCCGCCTTCGGTGCTGGCCTCATGCATGCCCGGTGCCTATCATCGCGACAACTTCGGGAGGGCCTATGCGCATCCTCGTTACCGGCGGAGCCGGATACATCGGCAGCCGCCTCATCCCCAGGCTCCTGGAACGAGGGCACCAGGTGCGCGTGCTGGACCGCATGTTCTGGGGCCTCCCGCACTACGCCGGCATGCCGGGCGTCGAGCTCGTCAACGCCGACGTCCGCCGCATCCCCGAGGGCGCGTTCGAAGGCGTGGACGCGGTCGACCACCTCGCCGGCTTCTCCAACGACCCGACCGCCGAGTTCAGCCCCGACGCCAACTGGCAGATGAACGCCGTCGCGACCGAGGACATCATCGACCTCTGCAAACGCTCGGGCGTGCCCCGCCTCGTGTTCGGCAGCTCCTGTTCCCTCTACGACGGCGCCGAAGGTGACGGGTTGCTCGATGAGCACGCTCCCATCCACCCGCGCGGAGCCTACGCCACGTCCAAGCGGTACTCCGAGGAAGCGCTGCTTCGCGCGGCCGGCCCAGACTTCGAGCCCGTCATCCTCCGCCAGGCGACCGTCTTCGGCCTCAGCGAACGCATGCGCTTCGACCTCGTGGTGAACTCATTCGTGAAGGACGCGCTCGTGCGCCAGCGGCTCATCCTGCACGGCGGCGGCCGCATGTGGCGGCCCCTTGTGAGCGTCGACGACCTCGCCGACGTGCACGCCGCCTGCCTCGAGGCTCCCTCTGAGGTGGTCGCGGGTGAGACGTTCAACGTAGTGCAGGAGAACTACCAGGTTCGCGAACTTGCCGAGGTCGTGGCCGCCGCGCTTGTGAAGCTGGGGAAGCCGGTCGCGCTGGAGGATGGCCCGCTCCCGAAGATCGTCCGCAACTATCGTTGCAACGGCTCCAAGCTGGCCCAGCGGCTCGGCCTCACGCTCTCACACACGCCCACCACGGCCGTCGCGGAACTGGTCGAACGCTTCGGCGCTACCCCCGTGGAGCAGCTCGGCCACCCAAAGTTCTACAACATCGCCTGGATGGAGCTGCTCGAAAGCGTCCGCCCCGCGTACCAGGCCATGCCCCACATCTTCGAGCCCCTCGACGAGCCCTAGTGCCACGCGACTCCCCTCTCCCCTGGGAGAGGGCCGGGGGTGAGGGCGCGACGCCTCCCGAGCTACAACTCGCGCCCGGAGCCGAGTCATGGACATCACGGTAAGCCCCACCAAACTCGACGGCGTCGTCCTCATCGACACCGACTTCTTTCGCGACGAGCGTGGGTTCTTCATCGAGGTCTGGCACAGGGAGACCTACCGTCAGCACGGCCTCGACCTCGAGTTCGTCCAGGACAACCACTCCCGCTCCAAACACAAGGTCCTCCGGGGGCTCCACTACCAGGACATGACGGCCCCCATGGGCAAGCTCGTGCGCTGCACCTCCGGGTCCATCCTCGACGTCGCCGTCGACCTCCGCATGAGTTCGCCCACGTTCGGCCAGTGGGTCTCCGCGGAGCTCACGAGCGACAACATGCGCCAGATCTATGTGCCCGAGGGCTTCGGGCACGCGTTCGTCACGCTGAGCGACTTCGCCGAGGTCCAGTACAAGTGCACCGGCCTCTATACCCCGCCCTCCGAGGGCACCGTCGCCTGGAACGACCCCGACATCGGCATCGAGTGGCCCTTCGACGACCCCGTCCTCTCCGGCCGCGACGAGCAGGGCATGAGCCTCCGCCAATACCGGGAGAACCCAGCCTTTCCGTGAATGCGCGAACAAACGTCTCCCCTCTCCCTCTGGGAGAGGGGCCGGGGGTGAGGGCCGGATCTGTGCGCCCGCGCTCACTGGCTTGCTCCGGTACAAACGTTGCACCCGCTACACTCACGCTCATGCCGCCTCGTAGGTCGACCCCCGCAAGGGCCGCGCTCCCCTCGCCCGCCGCAGCGGGAGAGGGGCCGGGGGTGAGGGCGGGATCGTGCCCCGCGAACACTCCGCCGAACTTGCCTCGCCGCGTGTCGACCAACCTCCGCCTTCGATACGCCGTTCTGACGCTCGCGCCGCTTGTTCTCCTCGCGCTCGCCGCCGCCTGTGGCGAACAGGACGACCTCTCCGGGGAAACCGACGCCGTTCGCACCGCGCTCGCCTCCGAGATCGCGGGCACCAGCACCACCACCGCTCCCACACAGGCCGCGACGCCCACACCCGGCCCCCCGCGCACGCTCGGGACCTCGGCGGGCGTTACCACGACCGCTCGTGCGCCAGACTTCGAGGCTCTCCCCGGCGCGACCGCATACTTCGGCCCCCTCGGCGACGCCGTGTACCGCATGGAAGTGCCGGACGACTGGAATGGCGAGCTGGTTTTGTGGGCGCACGGCTACCGCGGGCCGGGCACGGAGGTCTACGTCGACAATCTCCCGGGCGCCCTCCGCCGCGCGGTCATCGAGGGCGGGTTCGCATGGGCGGCGAGCAGCTATAGCGAGAACGGCTACACGCCGGGCATCGGCGCCGACGACACCCTCGCCTTGAAGGACCACTTTGAGGCCGAGGTCGGTCCCGCCGAACGCACGTACCTCGTGGGCGCATCCATGGGCGGCCACGTGGTAGCGCTCTCCCTGGAGCACTTCCCTGATGAATACGATGGCGCACTCGCCGTCTGTGGCGCCCTTGGCGGCGAGGAAATCATCGATTATCTCTTCTCCTGGAACCTGGCAGCGGAGTACGTCACCGGCGTCGAGGTTCCGACCGGCTCGGGGGCTGCTGCGCGCGTCGGGGCAGTACTCATGCAGTTCACCTCGATGCTCGGGCCCATCGAGTCGCCTACCCAGCGCGGCCGGCAATTCGAGAGCATCATCCGCATGAATACGGGCGGGCCGCGTCCCTTCTTCGAGGAGGGATTTCGCGAGCAGTATCCCGTGAACTTCGCCTTCCTGCTTCTCGACGCCGAGCTCCGCTCACTCCCGGCGCGCGCTGCCACGAACGACTACGTCGAATACGAGATCGAGGAGGGCCTGGGCCTTACCAGCGAAGAGGTGAACGCGGGCATCCGGCGCCTCTCCGCCGACCCCGCCGCGCGCAATGCCGAGAGCCACCCCGATGCCGTCCCCACCAGCGGCCGCATCGACGACCCGATGCTCACGCTTCACGGAACGGGCGACCTCTTCGTGCCCATCAGCATGGAGCAGTCCTACCGGCGCAAGGTGGACGCCGCCGGCAAGGGCGACCTCCTCGTGCAGCGCGCCATCCGTTCCGGTGGCCACTGCAAGTTCAGCGAGGCCGAGCTCCAGACCGCGTGGGACGACCTCGTAGCATGGGTACGGGACGGCGACAAGCCCGCGGGCGAGGATCTGCTCGGCGATCTGAGCGACGCCGGGCGGGAGTTCACAAACCCGTTGCGCCCTGACGATCCGGGGACGAAGTAGGCACATCAGGCTGGGTCGCCGGTGCAGCGATCCTCAGAAACCGCTGGATATCGTCCTTACTCCGGAGCACATAGACCTGCCCGCCGAGCTGCTCCTTGGACTCCAATGCCGCGAGGGTCTTCGGGCGACTCGCGCCGGGATACTGCCAGATCCATCTCAGGAACTTGAAGTCCATCCGCTCCGGACACCCCTCCGCCATGTCCGGTCGCGATTTGTGGCGATAGGTCGCCCACCGCTTCACCACTCGCCACAGGCACACACGCCGGGGAGTGTCCAGGTAGACGACCGTGTCCGCGGCGCGGAGCCGCTGGTCCATCGTGCCACCGTAGTTCCCGTCGATCAGCCACCTCTCGTCCTCGACGAGGCGGTCCATCGTCTCACGCCATTCGGTTTTGGGGGTCTCGTTCCAGCCGGGCCGCCAGTAGACGGTGTCCAGGTGGGTCACCGGCATCCCCAGCCGCTCGCCGAGCTCTCGGGAGAACACGGACTTCCCGGCGCCTGCGCACCCGATCACGGCAATCCTGCGCATGCTCACCGCTGCCGGGGCGGCGGCCACGGGTGACGCCGATTTCGCCATAACGACGATGTTAGAGCGTTCTTGGGCTAACGTCCGCGCCCTCTGTCGGGCTTGTCGTCCGGCTTGTCCTCATCCTTGTCGTCCTTCTCGTCGTCATCATTGTCATCATCCCCGTCGCGGTTCGGCTGACCGCCAGAGGGCTCCGCCTGAGTGGGCGGCGGAGGCGTTGGGGTGGCCGTAGCTTCCGCCGTTGGCGTTGTCACCGCCGCGTTGAGCTGATCGTTTGGCTGCTCATCTCCGGGCGAGTCGTCCCGCGAAGTCAGCGCGATCGCCCCCGCCACGACGAGCAGCGCGCCCAGCACCCCACCGAGGGCAATCAGCCCGCGGTGACCCCCTCGCCCGCCGTCGCTCGCCACAAGCCGCTGCGTGGGCCGCCTGGAAGCAGGTTCCAGGGCCACGCCAGCGGTCGCCAGCGCCGGTTCGGAGGCCAGCGGGCCGAGCGCACGCTCAATGTCCGCTGCACTTGGCCGGCCGCTGGCCGCAGGCGAAAGCGCCGCGGACACCAAGCGCTCGAACGCGCCCGGCACCGCCGTCAATTCCCCCAACCGCGCGGGGGTCGCGCTCAACTTCTGGCCGGCGATGGCCGCGTTCGACGGGCCGTCGTATGGCAGTCGCCCGCTTACCGCCTCGAACAGGGTCGTGGCGAGCGCGTATATGTCGGACGCGGGGGTGGGTGACGCGCCCTGGAGCACCTCAGGCGCCACGTAGGCGATGGTGCCCATCACCTGGGCTGCTCCCTCCGCATCCAGAGTGGCGCCGGTAATCGTCGCCGCCCCGAAGTCGGTGAGTCGCGCCTCGCCCTCACGGTCGATCAGGATGTTCTCCGGCTTCACGTCGTTGTGGAGGATTCCGCGGGAGTGCGCATAGGCGAGCGCGACACTGACCGAGGCGCCGATGCGGGCGGCCTCGGAAGGGGCGAGGGGGCCATTTGCCAGCAGGTGATCGCGCAGCGAGACGCCGTCGACGCACTCCATCACGATGTACCGCCGCTCGTCCTCTTCGCCCGCGTCGTACACCGTCACGATGTTCGGGTGCCGCAAGCCGGAGAGAATGCCCGTTTCGCGCTGGAAGTCCGCGGTCAGGCTCGGCCCCGGCTCCAGGAACTTGAGCGCGATGTCCCGCTCAAGCCGGTCGTCGTGCGCGAGCCACACCTCGGACATCGCCCCGCGGCCGAGGAGGCGCAGGACGCGGTAGCGCCCGCCGACAACACGAGGCTCTTTGACCCGGGGCATCTCCCTACCCTACCGCGCGAGGCCCGTTCAAGCGGCGGTGCGCGCTCTCAATCGCCTTGCAAGCCCTTGACCTGCAGTGCATCGAGAGCCACGGAGATCTCCTCGACGACGCCTGCGTCGGACTCGCGAGGCCCGGCATCGAGCAGTTGCGCCCGTGCATGGGGCGCGGCCTCGGGGGACCGTTCCGCGAGGCGTCCGAGCGCCCAGGCCGCGTGCCCGCGCACCAGGGGCGAACGGTCCGTGAGTGCCCGGGCGAGCGCGTTCACGTCCGCCGGCGTACCCACGTTGCCGAGTGCGACGCATACGTTCCGCACGAATCCGTCTCGCTTCGCGCGCATGATTGCCCGCCCGCGGAAGCGCTCCGCGAAGGTGGCCTCGTCGAGGTCGAGGAGTGCAGCCAGCTCCGGGCGCGCATCCTCCAGCGACTTCGGCTCGAGGTCGGGGTGCGCCGCGTAGTTCGATCCGCCCACCGGGCAGGCGTCGAGGCAGTCGTCGCACCCGAAGATCCAGTCACCGAACGAGGCGCGCAACTCTCGCGGGATAGGACCGCGGTTCTCGATGGTGTGGTAGCTGATGCACAGCCGCGCATCGAGCACGTCGCCCTGGGGGCTGATCGCGCCGGTGGGGCAGGCGACGATGCAGCGCGTGCACGAGCCGCACGTCTTCCGCAGCGGCACATCCGGTTCCACGTCGAGCGATGTCGCAATTGCTCCGAGCAGCACCCAGGGCCCGAATCCTGGAGCCAGCAACATCGTCGACTTCCCCAGCCACCCAAGCCCCGCCAGCGCCGCGTAAGGGCGCTCCAGCAGCGGCCCGTAGTCGACCGTCCCGCGCGCCTCCGCGCCCAACTCCTCCCGAATGGTCCGCACCATCCGCCTGAGCTTCGACTCGAACAGCCGATGGTAGTCTCGCCCTCGCGCATAGCGCGCGATCCGGCCGCGCGCGGCACCGTCATCGGGCGGCGCGGGGTCTTCGCTGTGATACGGCAGGCCCAACAGGATCAGTGTCCTGGCGCCCGCCAGGAACGCCTCGGGTTCAGTGGCGCGGCACAACCACTCGTCCGTCATCCATGCCATATCAGCGAGCTCGCCGTTCGCCCGGCGGTCACGGGCGGCCACGCGTGCCTCCGCCACCAGCGTGGCCGGCGCGAACCGCACGAGCGAGAACCCCTCGCTCTGCGCCAGGTCGAGCAGCCGCCGTCGCGTCGCGGTCTCGTCCACGACTACACCAGACACCAACTGCCCGGAATCAGCAATGCCTACCGGAACACCATCATGTCGAGCTCGTCCACCAACGGCCCTTCGACGCCGGCGGCGATGTCGGCCTCGATCCGGGCCACCCCGCGCGCATAGACGTCGTCGTCCATTAGCCTCAGCACCGTGTCGGCGGACCGATGCTGGACGCGCGCGCGGTACGCCGCCAGGTCCCTGGCCGAGACCTGCGGCACCGGCTGGAGCGCCTCGAACCCGAACCCCGCACCCTCGAACGAAACTCTCGTCCGCTCGACCGACGGGAACGAATCCACCACTCGTGCGGCCTCGGGAAAGTAACGAAAGAGTGTGATCCGGTCGGTCCGGCCCGGGAACGCGCTGCGAATAAGCGCGGCGCCGCCCGGACGAACCACTCGCCGCAAATCCCGGGCGCAAGCGTCCAGGTCCGGGATGTGATGGATGACCGTTGACAGCCACGCGAGATCGCAGGTTTGTTCGCGGATAGGCAACCGCTCGCCCGCGCCACCGACGTATTCCACCGGCAGGCCGCGCGTCTTCACCCTGCCCTCAGCCCTCATCCCCGCTGATGGTTCGACGGCGACAATCGCCGCATCGAACCACGTCGCGAACGCCAGCGCCCACTGCCCCGTCCCCGCGCCAAGATCGAGGATCCGCGCCGGCTGGCCCGCGGGCAGCCATGGCGCGACCGCCCGCCGCCATCCATCCAACGCATCGAGCTCCAACCCTCGCGCCCGGTCATACGTCCGCGAGGCCTCGTTGTAATCGATCCGTGCCATTGGCCAATCCTAGCTGTTGACCGGCGCACGCCGCACGACAACTCCCCCTCTCCACGGGCGCGTGGAGAGGGGGCCAGGGGGTGAGGATCACGGGAAGCGGTTGAACCACAGCAACGACAGCCCGCCCGCCGCCACAACGAACGCCGCCGCGATCCCCGCGAACCACGCGGTCACCTCACGGTCCTCTTCGTCGTAGCCGATTTTCGATACCAGGTCCTCGTAGACCGCGTCCAGCTCCTCTGCGGAGGGGGCCTCGAAGTAGCGCGCCTCCGTTACGTTCGCGATCTCCTCCAGCGTTTCCTTGTCCGGAGGCACTCGCACGCGCCGGATGTTGCCCAGGTTGTCCGTCACCTCGGCGATCCCGTTCTCCGTGCCGAGGGCGATGGTGAAGATGGGCACGTCCATCTCCCGTGCGCTCTCGGCGGCTTCGATTGGATCCGCCGTGCCGTCGGTATTGAACCCGTCCGAAATCAGCACCAGGATGACGGGCGAGTCTTCCGCGTCCCGGTCGTCATCAGAGGAGTCGTCCTCGTCCCCGGCGCCTCCGTCGCCATCGTTCCGGGCCTCAGGCGGGCGCGCCACATTGAGGGCATCGAGGATCGCCTCGCCCATGGCCGTCCCGCCGCGGGACTCGAGCGTCTCGAGGGCCGCCAGCACCTGCTCCCGCTCCGGCGTGGGCGCAACGAGCACCCGCGAGGCACTCGAGAACGAAATCAGCCCGATCTGGAAATCCTCCGGCAACTCCTCCACGAGCGTACGAGCGGACTCCTGGGCGGCGGCGAGGCGGGTTGGCTCGATGTCGGTCGCGTTCATCGAACCGGAGACATCCGTGACCAGCAGGACCGTCGCCTCTTCGCGCGGCACCTGCTGGGTGGTCTGGGGCCGCGCCAGCGCGACGATGAGCGCCCCCAGCGCGAGCAGGTACAGCGCGGCAGGCAGGTGGCGCCGCCAGCCCGGTGTCTCCTCGACGACGTTCGCCAGCAGGTCGAGGTTCGTGAACTTGACGGCGTAGCGAGTGCGCCGCTGTTGGACGGCGGCGTAGGCCGCGATCGCAAGGGGGATGGCCAGCAATCCGAGCAGGCCGATCGGCCAATCGAAACTCACCGCACGGCTCCTTTCTGAACGAGGAAGCCGGCAAACGTCCGCAGCCAGTCGCCCGCGGTCGAAAGCACGACGTGTTGTGCGCCGATGAGAGAGAGCTCGCGCGCGACGTCCGCGCGCTCGGCGGCGGCGGCCTGCGCAAAACGCTCCCGCACCCGCCTGCGAGCCGTGTCCACCCGCAGCTGCCGCCCAGATTCGGGGTCCACCAGCCAGAGCTCGCCTACGTTGGGCAGGTCCTGCTCGCGCGGGTCCTGGATCTCGACGGCGATGACGCTGTGCCGCCCGCAGAGCTCAATCATTGGCTCCCGCCAGTCGGGAGACCCGCGGAAGTCCGAGACCACGACGATGAGCTTCGATTGCCGCGCGAGGCTGCTCACCGTCCGAAGCACCGACCCCAGCGTGGGCGAGTCCCCTCCGGGGGCCGGTGGTTCGTCCCGGAGGGCCGTGAGCAGCCCGAGCATGCCCGCGCGCCCCTGGGCCGGCGGGTGAATCCGCGGACGGTCCTCGCCAAACGTAATCACGCCCAGCGAATTCCCGCGCCGTGTCGCGATGTGGCCCGTCGCCAGCGCCACGCCCTCGGCAACGTCCGTCTTCCGCCGGTCGGCGGTCCCGAACGCCATCGACGCGGAGACGTCGAGCACGAGCCACGTCGTCAGTACCCGTTCCGCCACCTGGACGCGCACGTGGGGGGTGTTCATGCGCGCCGTCACGTTCCAGTCGATCTGGCGGACGTCGTCACCCCAGACGTACTCGCGGATCTGGGCGAGCTCCGTGCCCCGCCCCAGGCGAGACGACTTGTAGTCGCCTTCGAGGAGGCCGTGGATGCGCCTCCCAACCGTGATGTCGAGCGCGCGCAACAGCGCGTCCGGCATTGGCCCGGGGCCGGGGCGGTCAGGCGACCGCTGCTTCCCCAGTGGGACGATCGCTGCCGTCATGCCGTCATCTCGTGGGCGAGGTCGATGCGGGGCATCGGGACGCGCTGGAGGATGTTGTCGAGGATGCGGTCGCTGGTGACTTCTTCCGCTAGTGCCTGGTAGGTGAGCACCATCCGGTGCCGGAGCACGTCCTTGGTGAGCTCCTGCACGTCCTGGGGCAACACGTAACGTCGCCCCCGCAGCAGCGCGAGCGCCCGCGCTGCGTGCACGAGGTTGATCGAGCCGCGCGGGCTCGAGCCGAACGCAATGTGTGCCCCGTGCTGGGCGAGCCCCACGCTAGCAGGGTGGCGCGTCGCGTTCACGAGCGCGATCGAGTACTCGGCCACCGCCCGGTCGACGTACACGTTCGCTGCGATTTCCTGGTAGCGCGTCAGCTTGTCGATGGGGAGCACCTGTTGCACTGCCGCCGGTGCGCTCAGCGAGCGGTGGACGACCGACATCTCCTCGGCGGGCGTCGGGTAATCGACCACCACCTTCATCATGAAGCGGTCCAGCTGCGCCTCCGGCAGCGGATACGTGCCCTCGGACTCGATCGGGTTCTGCGTGGCCATCACAAGGAACGGCTCCGGGACCTTGAACGTGTTGTGTCCGATGGTCACCTGGTGCTCCTGCATGACTTCGAGCAGGGCCGACTGCACCTTCGCGGGCGCACGGTTGATCTCGTCCGCGAGGAGGAAGTTGCAGAAGACGGGGCCGGTCTCGGTGTCGAACTCCCCCCTGTCGGGGCGGTAGATGCGCGTGCCCACGAGGTCCGCTGGCACGAGGTCGGGCGTGAACTGCACGCGCTGGAAGCTGCCGCCGAGCACGTCCGCCACCGTCTTCACGGTGAGCGTCTTGGCGAGCCCGGGCACGCCTTCGATGAGGAGGTGGCCGTGCGAGAGGAGCGCGATGAGCACGCGCTCCAGCATCTGCTCCTGGCCGACGATGACGCGCTTGATCTCGAACATCGCCGTCTCGAGGGTGGCCCGAGCCTCCGCGATCTCGGCGAATTGGTCCTGCTGCTGGTCTTGCACGAATGGTCCTTTGTGGGGGAAACCCGCCTGGTGTGTCCTAGGAGCGTGGGCGATGCCCGCCAAAACGCCGGTAAAGCCAGTTCAGGTGGCTTACCATTATGGTCACGTTAGACCCGCGGCGGGGGATTCCCGCCCACACTCCTGTGCAGCTCGGCTGGCATCGCGAACTTCCGGGCCTCCCAGCGCTCGCCGTGGGGAGTATCCTCGCGATCACGCGAGGTGCACCATGTCGCAGCCGAACCGCTTCGAGGCGCCGCTCACGCCCTACCTCACGATCAAAGGCGCGGCCGCCGCCATCGACTTCTACAAGGCCGCGTTCGGCGCGACCGAGCTCTTCCGCGGGGACATCGGTGGCAAGATCGGCCACGCGAGCCTCCTCCTAAACGGGGCGCTGCTCTACCTCTCGGACGACTTCGCCGACGACCCGGCACAGTCCCGTGACCCGAAGGCGTTGGGAGGCAGCCCCGTCACACTGCATCTCCGGTTGCCGGAGAACGTAGACGAGGTGTGGGAGCGGCCGTCATCGCAGGCGCGTCCGTCGTCATGCCGCTCCAGCAACAGGAATGGGGCGACCGCTACGGCATTCTCGAGGATCCCTTTGGCCACCGTTGGTCGCTCGCCGAGCCCGGCCCGGCACAGTAGCTCATCGCCCGCAAATGCGTAGGGCCGGCAATCGCCGGCCCTACACCCCACGCACCCCGCACCGACTATGCGGTCGCCGCGGCGAGCTCTGCGTCCTGCTTCTTCTCTGCTGCGATCTGGTCCTTGTCGCCCTTGATCGTCTCGTCCGCTTCGAAGCGGTAACCGACGCCCTGGAGCGTCTTGATGATGCGAGGCTCCGAGCGGTCGGGCTCGATCTTGCTGCGCAGCCGCGAGATCCAGACCCGCAGGAACTGGAGGTCGTCCCGGTATTCCGGGCCCCACACCTTGCTCAGGATCTCACCGTTCAGGAGGACCTTGCCCTCGTGCTCGGCCAGGAACTGAAGGAGCTGCCACTCAGTTCGCGTGAGCGTGACGAGCGTGCCCTCCTTCTTCACCAGGCGCCGCATGAGGTCGATCTCGAGCCCGGCGGACTTGACGATATGCTCCTGTTCTTGCTGGCCCTGCCCGCGTCGCAGCACCGCCCGGATGCGAGCGCCAAGTTCCTCGGGGCTGAAGGGCTTCACTACATAATCATCCGCGCCCAGTTCCAGGCCTCGGACCCGGTCGCGTTCCTTATCCCGCGCAGTTACGAGGATGACGGGGACATTCGAGCGCTCCCGCACGCGCCGCATGAGCTCGATGCCGGTCATTTCGGGCATGATCACATCGAGTAGCAACACATCCGGGCGCTGTTGCTCAACGAGTTTCAGTCCCTCGAGGGGTGAGGTGCAGGTGAGAACCTTGAAGCCCTGCATCGAAAGTTCAAGGTTCATGAGCCGCAAGATGCCGGCTTCGTCGTCGACCGCCAACACGAGTGGCTGGGTCCGGGAACTTGGCATGGAAAAGGCACCGCCTTCATTGGAGTCGGGAGGAGTATGTCCAGAAGGCGTTGCAATAGTTCTTGTCAGTTAAGCGACGAGAGTCAAAAAGATATAACAATGCGGATACGAGCATTCAGCACACAGCAAACGTGGATGCCGCGCTATCAACATCAATACGAGCGAACGAAATCAGACTCGCTCGGCCACCAGGTCGCCCATCTTCCGCGTGTTCACGACGCTCGCCCCGCTGGCTGCGATGTCCGGCGTGCGGTAGCCATCCTTGATCGCTCGATCGACCGCCTCTTCGATCGCCCGGGCCTCCGCTTCCAGGCCAAGCGAGAGGCGCAGCATCATCGCTGAGCTCAAGATCATCGCCAGCGGATTTGCCTTGCCCTGGCCGGTGATGTCGGGCGCGGAGCCGTGGATAGGCTCGTAGAGGCCGATGCCGGAACCATCCTTCCGCCGTTTCCCCAGGCTCGCCGAGGGCATCATCCCCATGGAGCCCGCGAGCATCGCGGCCTCGTCCGTGAGGATGTCGCCGAACATGTTCTCCGTGACGATCACATCGAAGCTGGCCGGCCGGCGGAGCAGGTACATCGCGCACGCGTCCACGAGGATGTGTTCCAGCTCGATGTCCGGGTACTGCTTGCCCACCTCGGTCGCGATCTCCCGCCAGAGTTGACCGGTGCGCAGGACGTTGGCCTTGTCCACGCTCGTCACCTTCTTGCGTCGCTGCCGCGCGAGCTGGAAGGCCACGTGGCACACGCGTACCACTTCCTTCTCGCTGTAACGCAGGGTGTCGACCCCCTGCCGGCCGGCCGTGTTCGCCCAGCGCTTCTGCGGTCTCCCGAAGTAGAGTCCCCCGGTCAGCTCCCGGATGACAACCATGTCCGTCCCTTCCAGGACCTCCGGCTTGAGGCTGCTCTCGGCAATCATCTCCGGATGGATCTTCACCGGCCGGAGGTTGGCGAAAAGCCCGAGCTGCTTGCGCATGCCCAGGATCGCGTCCTCCGGGCGGACCGTGGCCTTCGGGTCATCCCACTTCGGCCCGCCCACCGCGCCGAAGAGCACCGCGGCGGACGACCTCGCCTTCGCCACCGCCTCCGGGCGCAGGGCAACTCCGTGCTTGTCGATGGAGGCGCCGCCGATCGTTTCCTCGTCGTACTGGAACTCATGCTTGAAACGTTTCTCGATCCGGCCGAGGACCTTCAGCGCCTCTTCCATCACTTCGGGGCCAATCCCGTCGCCGGGCGTAAGCAGGATTCGGAACGTTGCCATCGCGTCCGGATCCTAGGTTCCCGCGCGCTCCCCGTCCAAGACTCGCCCGCGATGGCGCCTATAGCTGCCCGCTAATCGACCCATTGTCGGACAGCGCATGGCCATCCATGATTCCGCGACACCCACACGGAGACTGCCGATGACTGCCACCGACCGCCTGCGCGAGCTAGATATCGAGATCCCCTGGCCGACCGCGCCCGTGGCGAACTACGTGGGCGCCGTCCGCACCGGTAACCTGGTCTTCGTCTCAGGGCACGGGCCACGGCGCGCCGATGGCACATTCGTGGCGGGGAAGCTGGGGCAAGACCTCAACGTGGAGCAGGGATACGAGGCAGCGCGGCTCACCGCCCTCCAATGCCTCGCCTCCTTGCGGAACGAGGTCGGCGACCTGGACCGCGTGCGCCGCATCGTCAAGCTCCTCGTCATGGTCAACTGCACCGAGGACTTCGACCAGCACCCACGCGTGGCGAATGGCGCCAGCGACCTGCTCATCGAGATCTTCGGCGAGGCTGGCCGCCACGCCCGCAGCGCCGTCGGCATGCAGATGCTCCCGGTGAACATCGCTGTCGAAGTGGAGATGGTGGTCGAAGTCGAAATGGAGCGGGAAGCGTAAGCGACCGATCAGGCTCCGCCTACCCGATCGCTCTTGCCAGCCGCTCCAGGTACTCCTCCCGCGAGACCTCAATGCCCCCCAGCGAAGCGGTGTGCTCCGTGAGCACCTGGATGTCGACCAGCTCGATGCCCTCCGCCTCACACCATTGCATGAACCCCACCAGCGCGACTTTTGATCCGTCGCGCACCCTGTGGAACATGCTCTCCGCACCGAACATGCGGTCCACGCGGATGCCGTACAGACCCCCGGCGAGTGCACCCTCCGCCGTCCACGCCTCCACGCTATGCGCCCACCCCAGCTCATGGAGGCGGACGTATGCTCGCGTCAGGTCCCTCGTAATCCACGTCCCCTCCGGCCTGTTAGCCGAGCAGGAACGGATCACCTCCGCGAAGGCGCCATCCACCGTCACCCTGAAGCCGCCCCTGCGGAGCGTTCGCTCCAGGCGCCGCGAGGTGTGCAAGCCACCGACCGGGAGAATCGCCCTCGGATCAGGCGAGAACCAGAGGCGCTCGTAGCTCGGATGGGGCCAGGGGAAGCACCCCGCCCGGTACGCGGCGACGATCGTCCCCGGCTCGAAGTCCGCACCGTGCCCGACGAGCCCCTGGTCGTCCGGCTCCATCTCGCCAAATGCGTAGGGCGACGAGGGAAGCGGCTGAGGTGGCCCCGGCGTGCAAACGCGCAGGTCCAGCTTCAAGCCATCGATCATTCGCGGACTCTAGCAGCCGGTGAGGGCGCTGACCCGACGCCCGGCGACGCGATCCGGCGTAGATTCCGGATATGCCTCGCAAGCCCGCCTACTCACCGGAGGCCCGCCGCAAGCTCGATCGGCTCACGGCCCTCAGCATCAACCGGCCTCGCATGGTCGCCTTCGCCGCGGAGCTCGTCGCGACGGAAAAGGATCCCTTTGTCCTTCGCTCGGCGCTCGCCGCCCTCGATGGCGAGGCCTTGCCGACCCATCGGACGAAGTTCCTGGCGCGTTACCGCGAGCTCGCCAGGTCTGGTCCAAAAGGCGATCCTGGTGCAGGGCTCCGCATCGGCCTCCTCAAGGCACTCCGCCCACTGCTGCGCGATGACGACCTGCCGCTCCTCGAGGAGGCCCTCAACACCTACGAGTACATCCCCGGCCCAGGCCCACCGAGCGAGTCGGCTCAGGGCCTGCGCGCCGAGGCCCTGCTCGCCATGGCCGACCGGGACCCGACACGCGCCGCCTATCAGGCTGTCCGCCTGCTCGTCGACGACGGCAACACAGACCGCTATAACGGCGAGCCGGCAGTCACCGCCGCCCGCCTGATGTCCGCCATGGACACTCCGCTCGCCCTCTACCTGTACCTCGTGCGTCAGCTGGGTACCATCGCCGAAGTCACCGTGGAGTGCATCAAGGGCCTGCGCTCCACACCAGCACCGGAGCTGAAGACTATCTTCGAGGCCTACGGCCACCAAGACGACGGGTTCATCGTCGTGGGTTGCATCGAGCTTGCCCTCGATCATGCGCCCTCCCCCGAGACGGACGCGTTTCTCGCGAAGAAGCTCCGGACGGACCGGACGGACATCTACAACTATGCCGTCACGGCGATGGTCGCCAGCCACCGCTCCGAACTGCTGGCGATGGTGCTCGATACGGTCGACGCCGAGCACGATGCCGCAAAGCTCGCCATCCTTGCCGAGGCGCTCAAGCTCGCCGACACCGAACCTGCCGTCCGCGACGCCATCAAGCGCGTCCGAGAGAAGCTGATCGCTCGCGAGGGTCAGTCCCGCTGAGATGCGCGCGGCCCGTCCGGCGGTGGCAGTCCCAGGTACCGCGCGGCCCACGGCAACGCCGTCGTGGCCTGCTCGAATTGCACCCGTCGCACGTGCGGCGCGTCCGGGATGATGGGCTGGGGCGCATGGGCGCAGAAATAGCCCGCCAGCGCGGCCGCGAAGACCCCCGCTTCGGGACACACGTCTTCCGGCGTAGGCCCACCCTCGAAGTGGAGACTCGGGAGCCACGCGGCGATGTCGAATAAGGGATTGCCGCGCGCAATCCAGTTCCAGTCGACGAGGAGAGCCCGGTCTTCCGTGAAGCACATGTTGTCGCTGCGCACGTCGAAGTGGAGCAGCGCATCGCCCGACAGCTCCGGCGGGTTCTCAGTGGCGACGAGGGCCGGTAGCGCCGCTTCCAGCCACTCACGAGTCACGAGCCCGAGGCCGAGGAACGATTCCGGCTCGCTGGCGATGTGCGACCAGCCCGAGAAGATATCGGTCTGTGCTGTGATGGGCCGCGCCCACGCAGGACAGGGCGCGGATGCGATCGCCGACAGCGTCTTCCGCATTCGGTCGACCAGGCTCCGGTCCCAGGGCGGCGGCCAGTGACCCGCGCTGAGGTCTTCGAGAAGGAGCGCGGGCGCCTCTTCATCCGCCCAACCGAGCATCCGCGGCATGAACGGCCCGCCGATCTCCGTGTACGAGCGGTGCTCGATGCGCAGCCACTCGCCAATCCGATCGATGGTGCCGACCTTCGCGAAAGCGGTGCTCCCGTCGTCGAATCGCACGAGCCACCGTTCTGCAGGCGTGTATCCGCCCCCTCGCACCCGGGTCCATGCGGAGGGCGCCCGGCCCGCGGCCCGGGTCACAGAGTCGATGACGGCAGACGCCGGGGCGTCGCCCATAAGCAGATCGGTCCCCCGGCTCATTCCTCGCCGTCGGGGGATGGCTTCTCGCCCCGTCCCGGCTTGGCTGGGATGTCGCGGGCGACGTCACGCATGACGTCCAGCACGCCGTTGTTCACGGCATCCCGCGCCGCCCGGATTGCGCTGAACACGGCTCGCGCATTCGAGCGCCCGTGCCCGATGACGGTGACCCCTTCCACGCCCAGGAGCTGCGCCCCTCCGTACTCGGTGTAGTCGAGCCGGCGCTTCACCTTGCGCAGCTCCGACATCAGGATGAGGCCCGCCGCCCGGTTCCAGGGTGTCAGCTCCACCGCTTCGCGAAGCGCGCCGAACATCATCTCCGCCATGCCCTCCGCGGTCTTCAGCACGACGTTGCCCGTGAAGCCGTCCATCACCACCACGTCCGCGACGCCGCGGGTGATGTCCTTGCCCTCGATGTTGCCGATGAAATTGAGGCTGCCGCGGGCGGAGCCGCGCAGCGCCTGGTTCACCTCCATCGTGAGCTCGTTCCCCTTCGTGTCCTCCTCCCCGATGGAGAGCAGGGCTACGCGGGGAGCGTGGTTGTCGAACATGCGCTTCATGTAGGAGGAGCCCATGTGCGCGTATTGGACGAGGTGGATGGCCTTGCTGTCGGCGTTGGCGCCCACGTCGAGGAGGATGGTCAGGGTTCCGCCGTCGCCGGTCGGGAAGACGGTGGCAAGCGCCGGCCGCCCGATGCCCTTCACCCGGCCGAGCGTCAGGAGCGCGGCGGTCATCGCTGCCCCCGTGTTGCCCGCCGTCACGAACGCGTCGGCCTGCCCCTCCTTCACGAGCCGCAGGCCCACGTTGATGGAGGCATCGGGCTTGCCCCGCACGCCGTCGGTCGCGTGCTCGTCCATCTCGATGATGTCCCGCGCCTCCACGATGCGCAGCCCGGGAATCTCCGTCGTTCCCTGGAGCTCGCGCAGGATGGCCTCGCTCTGGCCGACGAGGATGAGCTCCACCCCAAGCCCGCCCGCCGCCATGAGCGCCCCCGCGACAATCTCTTGCGGCGCGTTGTCGCCTCCCATCGCGTCGACCACGATGCGTGCGGATCCGGAATTCCGGCTCATCCGTCAGTCCTCCTGGCGATGGCGATCATGCGGTCGCTCTCGTTCGTGAGCGGCCCGAGGTCATAGTCGCCGTAGCAGTCGACCAGCGCCAGCCCCGCCAGGTGCACCAGGTACTCAAGCTCGAACGGGTACACGTACCGCAACCGGTGCTCGCTCCGCCACCGCTTCAACTCGCCCTCTGGCGTGGTGACGTCGTACGTGACGAGCAGGTCTCGCGTCTGGGCGGCGAGGTGATCCTCATGGACGTGCCACACATCGAGCGACGAACCGTCATCCAGTCTCGAGGTGTGTGCGAGCAGCGGCTGGCCATTCGTGCCCGGGTCGAGCCACAGCGCCGGGCCTGGGACGTCGATCGCGAGCAGCCCGTTGAAGTGCAGGCACGCCCCCAGCGCCCGCAGCACGGCCCGCTGCTCCTCGCCGTCTTCGCAGTACAGGAACACGTCCGCGGGCACGATCGCGAGCCCGTAGTGCCCCTGCTCCAGCGCCAGGTCCTGCGCGCGACCCTCCACGAAGGTCACGTCCAGGGCGTCCGCCTCCGCTTTCGCCCGGGCCACGGCCAGCATCGCCGCCGACGGGTCGATGCCTGTCACCTGATGCCCGGCCCGTGCAAGCGCCAGCGCGATCCGCCCGGTCCCAGTCCCCACCTCCAGTACCGGCCGGTCCGTCCGCCCCGCATACGACAGCCACAACCCGATGTCGCCCGGGTCCTCGGGGGTGATCAGGTCGTAGTAGCGGGCATCGATCGCGTAGGGGTCGTGCATGGGCGGATGCTACGGGCTTCTCCGCGCGAGTCCCAGCGGATTAAGGGCCGAAACGGACCCGGTCCCCCGTCCGTGTAGCCGTATCTTCCGGCGGTGGCGCGCCCGACCATGGCGACACTGACAGCCTCCCGAACGCTCGTTAGACTACGCCCACCCGAGCCCAGATCGAACATCCGGAGCACGAACGCATGCAGATCGCACCCATCACTACACTCGACCCCGAGGTCAACGACGTTCGCGAGGCCACCGCGAACATCCTCAACCGCTACATTATTCCGAACGAGGACCGCCTGGGGGACTATCGCAACCCGGAGAGCATGAACCTCCGCCGCGAAATCCAGGACAACGTGAAGGCGGCCGGCCTCTGGGCGCCCCACCTGCCGCAGGAGTACGGCGGCATGGGCATCGGCTTCATGAAGCACGCCTACATGAACGAGATTCTCGCCTGGAGCCCTTACTCAAATCCGCTCTTCGGCGTGGTCGCCCCGGATTCCGGCAACCAGACCATTCTCATCAAGTACGGGACCGAGGAGCAGAAGAAGAAGTGGCTCGAGCCCCTCATCGCCGGCGAGATCCGCTCCTGCTTCTCGATGACCGAGCCCGACGCCCCCGGCTCCGACCCCCGCTCCATCCAGACCCGTGCCATCCGCGACGGCGACGACTGGGTGATCAACGGCCGCAAGTGGTTCACCTCGGGCGCCATCGGCGCCGCCTTCGCCATCGTCATGTGCCGCACGGAGGAGGCCGAAGGCGCCGGCGGTGTGCGCGACAAGATGACGCAGATCATCGTCCCCACCGATACGCCGGGCTTCAACATCATCCGCGCCGTGCCCGTCTGGGGGCACGAGGGCAACCACTGCGAGATCGAGTACAAGAACGTCCGCGTTCCGGTCACGAACCAGCTCGGACGCACCGGCACCGGCCACCAGGCGGCCCAGGACCGCCTCGGCGCCGGGCGCGTCTTCCATTGCATGAACAGCGTCGGCCAGATGTGGCGCGCCTTCGACCTCATGGTCCGTCGTTCCATCGACCGCGAAGTCCACGGCGGCAAGCTGGAGACCAAGCAGTTCATCCAGGGCTTCATCGCCGATTCGTACATCGACATCATGTCGTCTCGGCTGATGACGATTCACACCGCCGAGGTCATCGAGAGCGGCAACGACCCGCGCACGATCATCTCCGCGCTGAAGGTGCACGTCCCTGCCGCCTTCGAACGCGTGGTAGACCGCGCCATCCAGGTGCACGGCGCCATGGGCGTCTCCGGCGATACCCCCCTCGCGGGCATGTACACCGGCGCCCGCACCTTACGCATCGCCGACGGCCCGGACGAGGTGCACCTCATCCTCATCGCCAAGAACGTCCTCAAGCAGTACCACGACGGCGGCAGCTGGGACTTCGGCGTGATGTGAGCAGCCCGAAGCATTAGCGAGGACAGCAAGCCCGCTTCACTTGAAGCGGGCTTGCTCGTCCTCGAATTGGGCGCCTACGGCAACAGCTGGTAGAAGCGGAAGAAGTCGTTCGCTATCGGCAGGTCGATCACCTCTGAGAATCCGGCTTCCTTCGCATATTCGCGGAGCTTCGACGGCCGGATCACGGTGCCCGTGCCCACGGCGCCCGGCGCGTCCATGCCCGCGGGCAGGCAAGTCAGCACCGAGAACCCGTAGAGCAACCGCTCGTAGTCCGTCCCTGGCGCCCGGAACTCGTCGTCGACATTCTCGTCCATGATGAGGAACACCCCGCCGGGCGCGAGCAGGCCCTTGCAGCCCCTGAGTGCTTCGACGGGGTGACTCATGTCGTGCACTGCCTCGAAGATGGTCACGAGATCGTATTTCCCCGCGAGCTGCGGGTCCCCCGCGTCCCGCACCTGGAAAGTGACGCGATCCTCCACCCCCGAACCGCGGAGGTTGTCGTTCGCGAGGGCAATGGAGGCAGAGTCCAGGTCCAGGCCATCAACCTTGATGCCCGGGAACGCGCGCGCCATTTCGATCGCAGCCCAACCGCCGCCGGTGGCGACATCGGCGACTCGCGCGCCCTCGCCCGACTGCAGGCGCTCGGCCAGCCCCGGGACTCCCGGGAGCCACTCGGAGGCGAGCGAGTGCACGAAGTTCGGGCGTGAGCCAGCGGCCTGCGCGCGCACGCCAGCCTCGCCGTAGGCCTCCCACGGCACGCCTCCGCCAGTCTTGAACGCCTCGACAATGGCGTCCATCGGCTGCGCGCAGGCGACCGCCCACGCCGCCGCCCAGGGCATGTAGTTCGGGCTCACTGGGTCCACCAGCACGGCATCGTAGCCAGCGGGCAGCGAGTAGCGGCGGTCCTGCTCGGGCGCAGCGGAGTCGTCGACCGTGATGAAGCCGGCCGATGCCTGCTGCTCGAGCCACTCCCGGGCATAGCGATCCGCTGTGCCAGTCGCTTTCGCGAAGGCTGCCGGATTGATCGGCCCGCTCTCCCGAAGGCTCTTGTAATAACCGAGGCGATCGCCCAGGTGCACTGTCTCGAGCTCAAGAGCCGCGATGGCGGCCGCGAAAAGACGCTCCGTCAGTGCATCGGTGGTAGCGGAAGTGTCGACGGGGGCAGTCGCAATGGGTGCAGAAGTCATAGGAGACATCTTCTCGTAAGTGGGTGTGCAGAAAAATGAAGCTGCCCACACGCGCCGCTTTAAGGGCACCGCCGCGAGCCGCGATGGGCAAGAGGCCTGTGTTAGAGTCCGCCTCGTGACGAGTCCCCTGCCTCCCGTCCGCGATCAAGTGCTCGCGCTGCGGGAGAACCTCATCGAAATGCGGCGCGACTTCCATCAGCATCCCGAGCTGTCGTGGAAGGAGGAGCGCACCCAGCGGGTCATCCTGGAACGCCTTCATAGTCTGGGTCTCGACGACGTTCGGCCCATTGCGACGACGGGCGCGACTGGCCTGATCCCCGGGGCGGGGCAAGGTCCGACCGTGCTCTGGCGGGCGGACATCGACGCCCTCCCCATCCCCGAAAAGAGCGGGCTCCCTTTCGCTTCCGCGAATGAAGGTGCCACGCATGCCTGCGGCCACGATGCGCACATGGCAATCGCGCTCGGCCTCGCCGAGGCGTTGGCCGCCAGGCGCCAGGATCTCGCGGGGAGCGTGCGGTTCGTCTTTCAGCCAGCGGAGGAAGCTGCTGGCGGCGCCCCGGCCTGCATCGAGGCGGGCGTGCTTGAGGATCCTCATGTCGATCGTGTCCTCGGGCTGCACGTCGCCGCCGACGTGCCTATCGGCGCGGTGAACGTTGCGCCCGGCCCGTTCTTCGCGGCGCCGACAGCGATCCGTATCACCATCACCGGCCGTGGCGGCCATGCCGCCTCTCCGCACCAGGCCGTCGACAGCGTCGTCGTTGCCGCCCATGTCATCACCGCGCTGCAGACCGTGGTGAGCCGCTCGGTGGCGCCCGCGGAGGCGGCTGTCCTCACGATCGGGAAGATCGAGGCCGGGTTCCGCGGCAACATCATCGCCGAATCCGCCACCATGACGGGCACCATCCGCAGTTACACGGACACTGTCCGTGAACAGTTGCTTGCGCGCACCGAGGAGATCCTCGCCGGCGTGTGTGCCGCCTTCGGCGCGGAGTATCGCTTCCAGCACAACACCTCCTGCCCGCCGTTGGTCAACGATCCCGAAGTGACCAACTATGTGATCGGGCAGGCGAGAGAGTACTTCGGGCCGGGCAACATCTTCGGCATGCCCAGCATGGGCGCGGACGACATGGCCTGCTTCCTGCAGGAACGGCCCGGCTGCTACTTCTGGCTCGGCGCGCGCAACGAGGCGAAGGGCATCGCTGGCCGCCACCACGACCCCGGGTTCGTGATCGACGAGGATGCCCTACCGCTCGGTGTCGAATTTGGCCTGCGTCTCATCGAGGGATCGTTGGCTGGCCCGTGAGTCCGTAGAATCGCCCAAACTGGGGAGGGCTCATGAACTACCGACTGGTTGCCGAAGGTCTTGGTTTCCCGGAAGGCCCGCTCGTGTTGCCGGGTGGCGATCTGCTTGTCACCGACATCCGGGCGGGCGCCATTAACCGCATCACCGATGGCGGCCAGGTCTCCGTGTTCGCGACCACCGGTGGCGGGCCGAACGGGGCCGCGCTCGGCCCTGACGGCGCCGTCTACGTCGCCCAGAACGGCGGCTTCGAGTGGCATGAGCGCCCCGGCCCGGACGGTCGCGTCGGGCTCTACCCCGGCGACAAGCCCGCGGCCTACATCGGCGGCCAGATCCAGCGCATCAGTCCCGACGGGAGCGACGTCACGACGGTCCACATGGAGTGCGACGGCGAACCCCTCAAAGGCCCCAACGACCTCGTTTTCGACAAAGAAGGCAACTTCTACTTCACCGACCACGGCAAGACCTACGGCCGCCAGCGCGACCGCACCGGCGTCTTCTACGCCTCGCCCGACGGCTCGATGATCAGGGAGATCATCTTCCCGCTGGAGGGGCCGAACGGCATCGGTCTCAGCCCCGACGGCTCCGTCCTGTACGTCGCCGAGACGCCCACCGGACGCGTCTGGGCCTGCCCGCTCTCCGGCCCCGGCGAGCTCGCCGGACGCTTCGTGCTCGGCACGGTCCCCGGCGCCGCACCCCTCAACCTCGGCATGTGCGACTCGCTCTGCGTCGACGGCGAGGGCAACGTCATCGTGGCGACGCTGGTGAACGGAGGCGTCACCTCCATCTCCCCCAACGGCGCCGCTATGAAGCACACCCCCTGCCCCGACATCCTCACCACGAACGCCTGCTTCGGCGGCCCGGATCTCCGCACCCTCTACGTCACCCTGAGCACCACCGGCCAGCTCATCGCGTTCGACAACTGGCCCACGAAGGGGCTCGCGCTGAACTTCTGACCGTCGACCACCCATCCGAACCCACCGCGATTAGCTCGTGCGCTACAATTCCTCCATGGCGTTCACCGTGTATGACCTGCGGGACCTGCTCAAGTTGCTTCGGGAGCACCCGGAGTGGCGCGAGGAGGTGCGCCGCGAAGTCCTCACCGACGAGCTACTGTCGCTGCCAGACCTCGTGCGCCAGAACTCGGAGGACATCCGGGCGTTGACACGCAGCGTTGCCGCACTTACGGCGTCGATGGAGAGCCTGAGTCAGCGCGTACGCGTGCTCGAAGTGGACATGGCAGAAGTCAAATGGGACGGACTGGAAGTGTGGTACAGGTTGCACGCCGAAGTCCTCGCACCTGTGCGGCAACTGCGGAAGGTTTCGGTACCCGCGATCTCGAGCCTGCGGTTGCTTGATGAGGCTTACGACTCCGGGACGCTTACCGCCGATCAGCTCGACTCGCTGTATGCCGCGGACCTGTTGGTGTCCGGCCGCGAAGGGCGAGGGGACGAAGCGCGCGATGCGATTCTGGTGGTCGAGATCTCGAACACCATCGACCAGAGCGACTTGGATCGAGCGGTGGAGCGCGCCGGGATCCTCTCGTCGGTGGGCTATCTCGCATACCCCGTCGTCGCCGGGAGAACTATTAGCGACCAAACTGGGGCCGAAGCTAAGGCACGAGGTATTGCTGTCCATCTTCGGGCGGCTCAGCAGCAGCGCACGGCGTAGGGCAAGAACGCGTCGTCGCGACGAACCCTCTTGCACGCCGCACTCGCTGCCGATACTGTCTGTCGAGATGCAATCGCGCGCACCACATCACAAGGACCCTCTCTTCGCCCCGGACTCACCGGGGCGCGCCCTTCGCTGATCTGCGCCTCCCGTCGACCGTTCCCTCGAACCGACAACTACCGTGCAGCCGCGTCTGGTACCGTCGATTCTTCATATGAGAACCGTTAGAGCCGCGGCCTTCCCGCATCACTGAGAGGACCCATCCCGTGCCCGAAAAGATCTACATCTTCGACACCACCCTGCGCGACGGCGAGCAGTCCGCCGGCGTCGCCTTCACCCCCCAGGAGAAGCTCGAGATCGCGAAGCAACTCGAGCGCCTCGGCGTCGACATCATCGAGGCCGGCTTCCCCTGTGCCACGCCCGGTGACCTTGAGGCCGTCCAGGGCATCGCCCGGGAAGTACGCGGCGCCCAGATCTGCGCCCTCGCCCGGGCGGTCACCAGTGACATCGATACCGGGTGGGAGGCGATCAAGGAAGCCGCCGAGCCCCGCATCCACGTCTTCATCAACACCTCCGACATCCAGATGGCGCACCAACTGAAGAAGGATCGCGAGCAGGTGATGAACCAGGCTGAGGCCATGGTGAAGCACGCCGCCGGATACACTTCGAACGTTGAGTTCAGCCCCATGGACGCCACCCGCGCCGACCTCCGCTTCGTTATCGAGATGGTGAAGCGCTGCATCGATGCCGGCGCCACGACCATCAACATCCCGGACTCGGTCGGCTACGCCATCCCCCAGGAGCTCGGCACCATCTTCGACGCGATCTTCGAGAACGTGCCCAACATCCATAAGGCGCGCGTGAGCTTCCACGGCCAGAATGATCTCGGGCTCTGCACGGCGAACACCCTCACGGCCATCCAGCACGGCGCCCGCCAGGTCGAGGTCACCATCAACGGCATCGGCGAGCGCGCGGGCAACACCTCGCTCGAAGAAGTCGTGATGGGTATCAAGACGCGCAAGGACTTCCTCCCCTTCTACACCGACATCAACACGAAGGAGATCTATCGCGCCTCCAAGCTCGTGGAGACCTACTCCGGCATGGCCGTCCAGTGGAATAAGGCCGTCGTGGGCAAGAACGCCTTCCGACACGGTTCCGGCATCCACCAGGACGGCATCCTCAAGCTGCGCGAGACCTGGGAAATCATGGACCCCGCCGAGATCGGCATCCCCCAGGGCACGCAGCTCGTGCTGGGCAAGCTCTCCGGCCGCCACGCCTTCAAGGACCACATGGAGAAGCTCGGGTTCGAGCTTACCGAGGAGGAGCTGAGCCGCGCCTTCTCCGCCTTCAAGGAGCTCGCCGACAAGAAGATGGAAGTCGATGACCGCGACCTCGAGGCCATCGTCAACGACAACATGCGCTGGGACGAAGGCGGCTGGCGCCTGGACCTCGTGCAGGTGGCGGCGGGTGACCACAGCACCCCAACCGCGACCCTCCGCGTGATCGACCCCCAGGGGAACATCCAGATGGACGCCGCCGTCGGCACGGGCCCCGTGGACGCCGTCTACCGGGCGATGAACCGCATCACCGGCCTGACTCCGGCGTTAACGGAGTTCAGCGTGAAGAGCGTGACCGAGGGCATCGACGCCCAGGGCGAGGTCACCATCCGCATCGAACAGGACGGCCGCACCTACACCGGCCGCGCCGCCGACACGGACATCATCGTCGCCAGCGCCAAGGCCTACATGAGCGCCCTCAATCGCATGGTTGCCATCACCGGCAAGAAAGAGACCGTTGCGAACTGACGGACGTTATCCGAGTCCCCACGCTCCTCCCCCCTCTCCCGCCGCAGCGGGAGAGGGGCCGGGGGTGAGGGCGGGGTCGCGCTCACGGGTTATCCTCCTGCTCCTCCTGATCGTGGCCCTCACACCTTTCCTCGTCGCCTGTGAGAAGCCCGACGCATCCGACGTCACGTCCCCCTCGGCCAAGGCGCTATTGGGAACGACCACCGGCAACGTCGCTTACCGGCCAGATCTGTCCCCACCGGCAGAGGTCGAGAACCCCGAGGGCTGGAACATGCGCCTCGAGAACGTCCGCTTCTCGAAGCTCGAAAACGGGGACGAGGCCATCCAGTTCGTGATGCAGGTGAAGTCGCAACGTGGCCCGGGCTTCGAGATTTGGCTCGAGGACGCCGAGGGGACTGCTCTCCGCTGGTCCGGCGGCTCAGCCCTCAAGTACGACGGCGTCGTCTGCTTCCAACTCCGCCTCGAATGGGAGGGCCAGGCCCTCGATCTCGCGGACGGCCCCTACGGCATGACTGTCGCCTTTCGCGAGCCTGATGCAGACGAGCCCGTAGTCGCTCAGTCGCTCGATGTAGCGGGCACGCCTCCTCGCCTCCAAGGCGGCCCCCCAGCCGCCCCGTCGGAGGTCGCGCAAGAGTTGCTCGGCTGCCCGCGCAGCGTCATCTAGCCCGCGCCAGCGCCAAACTGGTCGATGCACGCATTCGATGCTGCCTATTGACACAACCAGCCGTGGTGCGAATAGTCCGCTCGAACTGACTATTCGCGCGCCTGGTGGCGGGCTGGATTTAGATGGGAGGGACAGCCATGTCTGAACTGCGCTGGGCCGGCATCGCCGGCATTCTGTTCGCAATCCTGTTCACGTTCGGGTTTCTAACGGCCGGAGATGCGCCCACAGGAGAAGAGAACTCCGACGCCGAGGTCAACGAGTACTACGAGGACAGCGGGAACCGCCAGATGCTCGTCACCGTTGCCTACCTGCTCAGCATCTCTGCGCTCGCGCTCGTCGTGTTTTCACGGCTGGGCCCGTATTCGCTGCTGCGCGACTCTTCCGAAAGCCTGACACGGCACCTGGGCGCACTCGGCATGACGGGGGCGGTGCTCGCGGCGGCAGCCATCTTCCTTGGCGGAATCGCCTTTGCCACCGTCGCGGCGGGGGTAGAGTTCCAGGACGACGCGGCGGATCCCGGTGTAGCGCGCTTCCTGAACCATTTCGGCTACGGTGCGGTTCTCATCTGGGGCGGTCTCGCGGGTGCGTTCTCGGTGGCTTCGTTCGCATGGGGCGCCCTTCGGTCCGCCACCATGCCCGCCTGGCTGGGGTGGCTGGGGCTGCTCTGCGCGGTGATCCTCCTCGCTGCGGTGGTCTTCATCCCCATGATCGCGCTTCCGCTGTGGGTGCTCGTTGCGGGGATCTGGTTCCTCGCAAAGCCGACCGCCTTGCCAGCAACATCGCCGGCCACCGCCTGAGCGTCCCCAAGTCCGCCCATCCGGTTGACGACGGGAGACCCTACGCCTCGGTCGCGGCCGCCGAAGTCACAAGCGAAGGGGCTGTCGACGCGCTCTGCCGCGGCAGTCGCCCTGCCAGCAGCGCCCCCATCCCCGCAACCGCTGCCATAAGCGCGAAGGACACGCCCAACGCCGCGGAAAGCTCGCCGGACGACTCACCCGCCGTCACGATCGCGCCCACCACTCCCGCGCCCACCGCAGCGGCGAGCGCCTCCGCCAGTTTCGCGGCAGAGGTCACGGTACCTTCCTGCCCGCGTGGCGCCTGGGACAGGAGCAGCAACGAGAACGAGGGGTACGCGATTCCGATGCCGAACGCCCCCACCGACCACGTGACCCCCGCGAACCACACAGGGACGCCCTGGCTCAGGACGGCAATGTGGCCCAGCGTGCCCAAGGCCACGAGCCCCATCCCCATGCCCACGAACGCGGGCCGGCTCACGCGCCCCGCCATCCGCTCGACCGTCCAGGTGCCCGCCGTCCAGCAGAGTGTCGATGCCGTGAAGATGGCGCCGACGAACACCGTCGACTGATCGCGCACCTCCGTGAGCATGAACGGCACGAACGCGTCGGTGCCGAAGAACGCGAGATTCAGTGCGCCGATCCCGAGCACGGTCGCGGGCAACCCGCGCCCCGCCCGGAACGTGCCGGCGGGCATGAGCCTGCGCAGCGCGGGGACCGCGACGATCGCGCCGCCCACCAGCAGCGGCGGGCTGAGCCACGGCGACGCCACCGTAAGTCCCGCCAGGAACATCCCCGCGCCCGCGGCGACAAGGAAGGCCGTGGGCATCCGTGAACGCGCGGCCGCCGGTACCTGGGCGGGCGGGCCAAGCTGCCGAAGCGCCGGCAGCGTCAGAAGCGCCGCGGCTCCCACAAGCGGCAGGATGCCGACGAACACCAGCCGCCAGCTCAAGTACTCCGCGGTAGCTCCAGCGAGACCGGGCCCGACCAGGCCCGGCACCACCCAGGCCGTGGCGAACAGCGCGAACATGCGCGGCCTCGCCTCTTCCGGGTACGCCCGGCCGACGGCTACATAGGCCACCGGCGGGATAACGCCTGCCCCGAGGCCCTGGATCGCACGCCCGATGACCAGCACCCACATTGTTGGCGCCATCCCGCCCACCGCCAGCCCTATCGCGAAGAGACCGAGCCCGATCGCGAACGGGCGCGCAGGCCCATGCCGGTCCGCCTGCTCCCCCGCGAAAGTGATGCCCACCAGGCTCGCCAGCAGGAACGCGCTGAACGCCCACCCGTAGAGGGCCACGCCGCCGAGGTCATCCTTCACCGCGGGCATGACCGTCGCCACGGCCAGCGCTTCAAACGCCGCCACGGTGATCATCATCACGAGCCCGGTCGTCAGCGGACCGCGGTCGGCCAGGTACGTCGCGGGCGTGGCTGAGCTCATAGCGACAACTCTCCGCTGTTCCGGCTATCGCCGCCACCTTCGAGGGTGCCTCGGGCGATGCCGGAGAAGTGTGGTCGACCGTAGATGTTCGAGTGCCCTTGAAGTCAAGCTGAGGGCCAACCGGCGAGATCCGGGCAACAAGCCAGAGGGAGACCGGGGCCTCCCTCTCGCGTTGTCTCAGGCATCTGTCAGGCCGCTCTCGAAGCCGTTGTGGAATCGGATCCCCTCGGCGAACGTCCCGATCGGGTTACATCTCGGAGAGTTGAGCCTCGAACCCGTAGATGAGCTCGCCCGGGGACGGATGCTGAGTTGGGCTGTCGGTGGGCGTACGTTGTCATCGGTGTCCTGAGTTTGGATTGCGTGGTCGGTCAGTTCGGTGCGGGCACGGGCATGTCCGACATCGTGAGTCCGTGCGTGGCCACCAGGCCGGGGACGCTGGCGGGATCGAGCTGGAGCCCATACTGCTCGGCCAGGCGGCCCAGTTGCTCCATCACATCCGGAGCACCCGCAGCGACGAGTTCGGCCAGTTCGACGAAGAAGTGCTCGAACCCGCTCGGCGAGATCACCTCCAGCAGGCGCGCCGGCTGGTCCGTGGCGTTCCAAAATGTGTGCCAGACGTTGCGCGGCTTGTACACGAGGTCTCCGGGCTTGCCATAGACGACCGTCTCGCCGAGCTGAAAGCCCCACTCTCCCTCGAGAATGAACGAGTACTCGTCCTCCCTGGTGTGGAGGTGCATGGGCGCAGCCAGGCCCCGCGCGGGAATCGGGTGCTCCACGAGCGCGAAGCGGCCATCAGCGGCGCTTCCTTCCATCACGAAGCGCGCGCCGATCCCGGTGATGAGCGTGCCGGTTGTGGTTTCATCGAGTCGGCTCACCGGGTTGTCGAGGCTGAGGTTGATAAAGGTCATGGGGCATCTCCTGAACGTAAATCAGTGAACACTGTCGTTCACTGGACTCAGGCTACCCCCTTAGGGCACCAGTGAGCAATACTGTTTATTGGAAATGGGTCACAGAAAGTATGAGCTCGGAAAGCGGGCGGAGCGTCAGGACGAAACCCGGCGCCGCATCGTCGCGGCCACGATGGAGCTCCATGGCACCGTCGGCCCCCTCGCGACCACCGTCAGCGCCGTGGCGGACCTCGCCGGCGTGGAACGGCTCACCGTCTACAGGCACTTTCCCACGTTGCATGAACTTTTCGAGAGCTGTGGCGCGCTCTTCATGGAAACCTATCCCCTTCCCGCGCTGACCAGTGATCCGGCGCCCTCCAGCCCCTTCGACCGCATCCGGGCCACCCTCGGCGCGCTCTATCCCTACTACCGCGACCGGGAGGCCTACCTATCGGTTTTCCTCCGTGATGTCGAACAGATGCCGGAGCTTCAGGTTCTCGTGGACACCTTCTTTCTCAATAAATTGCGCCGCGGACAAGAGTGGATAGTCGCGGGCTTCGCAGGGTCCGCTCGACCCGCCGTGCTCGCAGCAGTCATGGGCCAGGCGATGGACTTCTGGGGGTGGCGCTCCTGGATGCAGCAGGGGCTGACAGACAGCGAGATCATCGAGGTCGTCGCAACGACGGCCGTGCAGTTCGCCGCCGCCCCTGCCGCGCCCGGCGCCCGCTAGTCGAAGCTCTCGTCCTCGGGCTCGATGTCCACCCGAGGCGACTCGGTCTCCGAATCTTCCGCGCCCTCTTCCGTCCAGCCCTCTTCGGTCTCGTCGTCGTCGGGCTCGTCATCCTCTGAGAACTCGATGTCGTCCCCCCGGAGCAGGTTTCGGCGTGTGTACGCACGGACTTCTGTCGCGCGGGCCTGCGGGAAGCTCACTTTCCCGATCTGGGACGGGTCCTGGAATGTCTCACGGATCATGACCTTCATCTCGCCCGTGGTGGTGACGAGGGCCGCGTTGTAACGGTTCCCGCCCGCCATCAGGCGCGACAGTCTCAGGCCGACCCGCGGTTCCACCATGCCGATGTATTCGCCGTGGCCATCGAGGGCGTTGACGGCGTTCCCCTCCACCCGCAACTCGATCACGTCGCCGGCATCGAGGAGCTTGCTCCTTTCCGGGGAGACTGCCTGGAGCGTTGCCACGGTGGCCTTCCCCGTCTCCTCAACGAAGAGCCGTGTATCGAGCTGCGAAGGCGGCATCGCCGCGGCCGCTCGGTCCTCCAGCGTCCCGAGCCTGTCGAGGTTGCGTTTGGCGATCGTGTTTGTGTGGTCCAACTCCAGCGACCGGCCGTACGCGCTGCGCGCGTCGTTGATCTGGCCCAGTTCGGTGAGCGATTTTCCCAGCCGGTTGAAGGCGTCGGGGTCGTCTCCGAAGAGCTTCAGAAACTCTCGGTTCGCCCCCGCGGCCTCATCCCAGCGGCTGCTGATCGCCAGCTTCACCGCCTGGTCCGTCATCTGCTTACGCAGTCGGGTGCGCTCCTCGAGTGTCATCGAGGCAAGGTTCACATCATTCGTCATAGGGACCCCACCCGCCGTCACGGGAGCGCAAGGATACGAGGTGAGTTGCTCATGGGCAATGAAGCCATTCGAGTCTCTCCCGCTCGCGACGTACCATAGTTGCATGGGGCCCCTCGAACGCGCCATGCGCGATGCGTGGGCAGGCATCGCCGAACGCTTTCAGGCGTATGAGCTCGTGGTCCCCGGCGCCACCGCCTTCGACTGCCTCCAGGGCAACTGCACCGAGCACTGCTGCAACCGCTACACCGTGAACCTCAGTGAGCGGGACGTTGACAGGGTGGTTCGGTTCAGCGGCCGCTCGCCCCGGGATTTTCTCGAGTGCGAGGACGGTGAGCCCATCTCGCTCCCCATCGCCCAACCGTACGTGCTTACGAGGGCGGGCGGCACCTGCACCTTTCTGCAGTCAGACCTGGGCTGCGGAGTCTACGAAGGGCGTCCCAACGCGTGTCGCCTCTACCCGCACTTCGTGCTCTTTGTGGATCCGGATTCGGGCCGCCCCACCTACGGTGATATCCCGGCGATTTCCGACAGCATGGGCGATTGGCTCGCCGGCCGCGCGAGTGGGCTGGTGCCCGTGTTGATGCGACATTGCGCATGCCCGGGATTCGAGGGCGACCGCACCCTCCCCGAAGACGAGTGGCTCACCATCCTCCGCGAGACTGCCCGGATCCAGTACTCCCCGGACTCCTCCGGCGATTGGCCGATGGCCGCAGATGCCGAACCCGTTACGGTTGAGGCAGAGGCTCGTTCTCCTTCGTGACATCACGGCAATTCATCACGCTGAGCGTACTCGTCCTCATCTGGGGATGCTCGTTCCTTTTCATTCGCGTGCTCCTCGACGCCGACATGGAACCCCTCGGTGTGAGCGGCGCGCGGCTGGCGATGGGCGCGGCGGTGCTCGCGCCGCTCGCATGGGCGGGCCGTGCTCAGCTTCCGCGCGACGTCCGCACCTGGACGCTCCTGGCGGCGCTCGGTGTCTTCAACTTCGCGCTGCCATGGACCCTTTTCCCAATCAGCCAGCAACACATTCCCAGCGGCGTGGCGAGCATCGCGAATGCCTGCACCCCGCTATGGGCCGCCGTGATTGCGGCAGTCCTTATCCCCGGGGAGCACTTCACACTCCGCCGTGCCGCGGGCCTCGGTATGGGCTTCGTGGGCATCGTCACGCTTATGGCCGGAGACGTTGGCGGCGTGGATGGAAATTGGGCCTGGGGGATCCTTGGGGTTGTGGTCGCCACGCTGCTCTACGGCCTCTCGGCCGTGTTCATCCGGCTGCGAATGCGAGAAGTGGCGCCCGTGGCCCTCGCCACCGGCCAGATTGCCGTAGCCGCCCTGGCCATTATGCCGCTCGCTCTCGCCACTGGCGCCTACAACGACGCAGAGATGGGCGCGGCGGAGTGGGGGAGCCTGGTTGCGCTTGGTGGGATCGGCTCGGGTGTTGGGCCTGTTGTGTACATGGCTCTCATCCAGGACGTCGGCCCGGTCCGTGCGTCGGTGGTCACGTATCTCATGCCGCCCATTGGCGTCTTCCTCGGCTGGTCGCTCCTCGACGAAGTGATCGGCTGGAACCTGGTCATCGCGAGCGCGCTCATCGTCTCCGGGGTGGCCCTCGTCCAGAACGTCCCCCTGAGACGCTTGCCCCGAGCTGCGCACCGGCGCTTCGTCCGCGCCGCCTCCACTCCGCTCGAACCATAGCTGGCATCCGCGCGCTACAATCGCGGCCCATGGATCAGATTCGTGTCCTCGCATCGGGCTCCGGCAAGATGGGTCGTCAGGTGGGCGCCGCCGTTCACGCGCAAGCGGACATGGAGCTGCTCGGGTTCGTCGACGCCTTCGCCTCCGCGGACCACTGCGAAGGCCTCCCCTGCCTGCGCGACCCGGAGCTCGCGGTGCGGGAATTCCACCCCGACGTCATTATCGACTTCACGAACGCGGCATGGACGCCGCCGCTCGCGCAGGCTGCCATCCCCGCCGGCGTCCGTCTGGTGGTCGGCACCACCGGGCTTTCCAATGACTTCTTGACGTGGCTTGGAGCGCAGTGCGCGACGCGGAAGGTCGGTGCGGTGGTCGCTCCGAACTTCGCGATCGGGGCGGTCCTCATGATGCACTTCGCCAGGCAGGCAGCGCGCTTCTTCGACAACGCCGAGATCATCGAGCTCCACCATGACCAAAAAGTGGATGCCCCCAGCGGCACCGCGAAGACGACGGCTGAGCTGATGGCCGCAGCCCGCAAGGATCCCTTCGTCTACCCCGAGACTGAGAAGGAAACCATCCCTGGTTCGCGGGGGGCACGCTTCGAGAACCTGGCCATCCACTCTGTCCGGCTCCCGGGACTCGTCGCACACCAGGAGGTCATCTTCGGAGGCCTCGGCCAGACCCTCACCATCCGCCACGACACCACCGGCCGCGACTCGTTCATGCCCGGTGTCCTCGCCGCGACGCGGGCCGTGGTGGGCCTCGACCACCTGGTCGTTGGCCTCGACGCGATGCTCGGCCTCGCGGAGTAAGCTGGGAGTGTCATGGCTGTTTCGCCCGCCACGTACGAACGCCTCGCGCTCGAAGACCCCGATTCCAAGTGGGAGCTCGTGTGTGGCCGCGTGCGCAGGAAGCCGCCGATGACCACGGAGCACAACGAAGTTGAGACCGAGCTCGCCTACATTCTTCGAAGCCAGCTCAACCCGGCCGAGTACCGTGTCCGGTCCGACTCGGGCCGTGTCCGCAAGCACGCGACGTACTACATCCCTGATGTCTTCGTCGCCCCGACTGCCGCGGTCCAATCGTTCCTGGGAACGGGGTCCCTCGAGGTCTTTGAAACTGCGTTGCCGCTAGTGGTAGAAGTGTGGTCGAAGTCGACGGGCGAGTACGACGTCGACGAGAAGCTCGCGGAGTACCAGCGCCGTGGCGACCTCGAGATCTGGCGCATCCACCCCTATGAGAAAACGCTCACTTCGTGGGTGAGAACCCCGAATGGGACGTACACGGAGACGCTCCACCGCGCGGGGACCGTCACATGCGCTGCGCTGCCAGGCGTGATTGTTGATCTCGCTACGCTCTTCGCTCTCGTCTAGCCCACGAAGCGGTCAGAAGCCCAGGTACGTGGCCGGGTTCACCGGCGCGCCGAAGTAGCGGATCTCGAAGTGCAGGTGGTGCCCCGTCGTGTAGCCGGTGACGCCGGAGAGTCCGAGGATCGTGCCCGCGCTCACACGCTGCCCCGGGCTCACGTGGATGTCCGACATGTGTGCGTACAGGGTCGTCCAGCCGTCACCACAGTCCACCACGACGTGGTAGCCGTAGCTGTACGTCAGGTATTCCACGCGGCTCACGACACCGTCGCAGGCCGAGAAGATGTTCACCGGCGCGCGGCCGTACAGGTCGAGGTCGATGCCCTCGTGGATACGGCCTGCGCCACGTGACCCGCCGAACGGGTCGCTCACGCCGTGCCAGTCGGCAAGCGGATATCCGAATCGGCCCGAACCACCCGGCAGGGGCGAACTGCTTCCGCCTCCGCCGCCGGGGTTGGATGGCTCCGGTTCCGGTGGTGGCGGTGGTGGCTTGCGCGTGGCGCCCGGCAGCAAGAGGAAGCTGCCCGCTTCGAGCGATGCCGCGTCCAGGACGTTGTTCGGCTTGTAGTCGATCACCGTTGACGAAACGATGTTGTCGTACTGCCCGACGATGGAGTCGACCGTGTCGCCGTGTGCGACCTTGTAGAGGATGCCGTCCTTGCGCGGGACCACGATCTCCTGGCCCAACTGGATGAGCCCGTCCTGGTCGATCGTCGGGTTGTTGTCGAGCACCGTCTCGAGCTTCACGCCGAAGCGTTGCGCGATCGCGCTCACGGAGTCGCCCGGCTGCGTCACGTAGATGACGTACGGTTGCTTGGGGTCGACGATGTCTGCCAGGGGCGCGACACCCGCGCCCTGCTCACCCGATGCGGCGGCGGCGGCGGATACGCCCGCGGAGAACGACGAAGTCGGCGACACGCCGCTCGAGGCTCGGACGCTCGCTGCATCAGATCGGATGGCGATGGCGAGCACGGAATCGCGCGTGACGTTGCTGGAGCCGGGGCGGAAGTAGGTTGCCTGCAGCGGGCCTGTATCGCCGCTGAGGCCGGAGAAGGTGAAGCTCGGAGGACTGGTGCCGATGGAGGCGCCCGACGTTGTGGGGTATCGAGCGGCGAAGGTGACAGCGAGAACGGCCAGCGCAATGACCAGCAGGTGGACCGTTATTCGGCCGTGGCGTTTGCCATGCGCGTGTGAACGCGCTCTTGTCCCCTCAGTTCCCATACGCGTACCGGGTTGCGAACGCCAATCGGCGGCGCCCGCGGGCTGAGCACTGCCTGAGCTTGCGGCTCCCCTCCTTTACGCGCTATCCGGCCTCCACCAATAGCCGGTCGGCGTTCCCCTACAGGGATCCCCTAAAGGTCGGTCTTGACGCCGGCGAGGAACTCCTCGTTCGTCTGAGTCCGCGCGATTCGCTCGAGCAACCTCTCCGTTGCCTCGAGCTGGTTCGGCGAATTCTGCGAAATCATAGCCGTCATACGCCGCACAAGCCATACGCCCTTGAGCGTCTTCTCGTCGAGCAGGAGCTCTTCGCGGCGGGTTGAGGAAGCCTGGATATCGATCGCGGGATAGAAGCGCCGTTCCGCCAGCCGCCGGTCGAGCCGCAGCTCCATGTTGCCCGTGCCCTTGAACTCCTCGAACACCACTTCATCCATGCGGCTGCCCGTATCGACCAGGCAGGTGGCGATGATCGTGAGCGAGCCGCCCTCCTCGCACTTTCGCGCCGCGCCGAAGAGACGCTTGGGAGGGTAGAGTGCGATGGGGTCCACACCACCGGACAGGGTGCGCCCGCTCGGCGGCAACGCCAGGTTGTAGGCGCGCGTCAGCCGCGTAATCGAGTCCAGCATGATGACGACGTCCATGCCGCCTTCCACGAGCCGCTTCGCTCGCTCCAGCGCCATCTCAGCCACCCGCGTGTGGTCCTCGACCGGCTCATCGAACGTGCTGCTCACCACTTCGCCGCGCACGCTGCGCTGCATGTCGGTGACTTCCTCCGGCCGCTCGCCCACGAGCAGCACCATGAGGTGCACGTCCGGGTAGTTTGTGGAGATGCCGTTCGCGATGTTCTTCAGGAGCATTGTCTTGCCGGCCTTCGGCGGCGAGACGATGAGCCCGCGCTGGCCCCGGCCAATGGGCGCGACCAGGTCGATGAGACGGTGGGTCAGGTTGTCTGGCGTCGTCTCCAGCTTCATCTGCTCGCGCGGGAAGATCGCAGTCAGGTTCTCGAAGTAGGGCCGCCGCTTCGCGACCTCCGGGTCCATCCCGTTAACCGCTTCGACCTTGAGGAGCCCGTAGTATTTCTCGTTGTCCTTCGGGTGGCGCACCTGGCCCGTGATGTAATCGCCCGGGCGGAGCGCGAACCGGCGCAGTTGCGACTGCGACACATAAATGTCGTGCGGGCCGGGCAGCATGCTCTCGCCGCGCAGGAAGCCGTAGTTCCCGTCGTCGCTAATCTCGATGAATCCACCCGAGAAGACGTTCCCGCGCGTCTCCGCCTGCACCTGCAGCAGCCTGAAAACGAGGTCTTGCTTGCGCAGCGTGGCGGCGTCCTCGACGCCCAGCTCCTCGCCGATCGCGGTGAGCTCCTCGCGGGTCTTCTGGTCCAGTTCGGCGATGTTCAGCGGGCGGCCGAGCGAGCGCCGGGGGTCGCCGTCGTCACGGTCTTCGCCGCGCTCTTCGTCGCGGTCGCGGTTGCCGCCTCGGCTGTCGCGTGGTTCACGCCGGTTGTTTTCCCAGCGCCGCTCGCGGCCGCCGCCCTCACGGCCTGGCCGCCGGTCTTCCCAGCGTCGCTCGCGCGGGCGCTCTTCGGTGCCGGGGGCTGCGTTGCCGCCGTCGGCCGCCGCCGGAGCTTCCTGTGTTGTCATCTCTGCGGGCTCGACCCGCTCCTCCATAGCCTGGCCGGCCTGCTCGGCCGTCCCATTCGCGGAAACCGGGGACACGGATTCCTGCAGCCCATCGTCGTTCACTTCTGGGCCGGTCGTCTGCGGGGTCGTCGCTTTCGTCGTCCGACGCCGCACCTGCCGGGTCGCGGGGGATGAAGATTCGCTATTCAAAGGTACTCAATTGGGGAAACGTGGAGAAAACGTGCGCTGCTGTCCTGCTCGTTCGTTCGTTCGTCTTCTGCAGCAGCTATCGACAGGATACGACGCGACATCAGGGTCTGCAAGTAGCATTCCGCAACCCTCCCTCCCTCGTGTTGCTTTGCGCCTTTCGCACCTGCCCGCTACGCTGATCCTTCGACTCTTAGAGAACTCCGGGAACATCCAACTCATGGCTAACAGCAAGTCCGCAATCAAGCGCTGGCACCAGTCTCTCAAGCGCCGAGACCGCAACCGCGCCCGCCGCACCGCCGCACGCTCCGCCGTCCGCACGCTGCGCGAGTCCGTCGCCGCGGGCGACGACGAGGCGAAGGTCACAGCCGCCTTGAGCGCCGCCTTCTCCAGCCTCGACCGCGCCGCCAAGACCGGTTCCATCCACACCGGCAAGGCAGATCGCACCAAGGGCCGCCTCGCCGCGCTCGTTGGGAAGTCCTCCGAAGCCTGATCCGCGCCGCAGAGCGAAAACCACCGACGCCCGCGAAAGCGGGCGTTTTGACGACGTCCTGGAGCCGCTCGCGTTAGCGACGGGGCGTCCACCCCCCACAGCGGCCGGACAACATGGGGCGCCCGGCGTAAGCCGGCCGTCACCCCTTCCGTTCTTAGTCAGATGGGGCGACTCTGCCCGGATCTTCCGCACTTCCTCCCGTAATCTGATCGCGTGAGGAACTGGTATCCGCTCGCCGCCGCGGGGGCAGCCGCCGCCATCGCCCTGGCTGTCCTCGTCGTCGTGCTCGTCCGGGCCGGCGACGACGACACGCCCGCCGCCCCCGAAACCGCGACGCCCACTCCGCCCGTCACTGTCGAGGTACCGCCAACGGCCACTCCCGGCTCGCCGACTGCCCCGGTAGCAACGGCAACTCCCACGCCCACGACCGTCCCCGGCTCGCCGACGCCCACGGCCACCTCGCTCCCTGCGACGGGCACGGTCTTCGAACACGGCGACCGCGGCTCGAACACCATCGCGCTCACCTTCGACATGGGTGGGCGTGTCGATCCCGCGCTCGACATCATGAACTGGCTCATCGACAACGAGGTCCACGCCACGATCTTCATGACCGGAGCGATGGCCGAGAACCAGAACACCGACGCCGGTCGCGAGGTGCTCGCCCTCATCGACGCGCATCCAGATCTGTTCGACCTCGGCAACCACAGCTACACGCACCCCGACTTCCGCGACCTGACTCCCGCTGAGATGCGGGACGAGCTCTCCCGCACCGAGTCTGCTGTGGCGAAGTCGGCCGGCATGAACATGCGCCCGTGGTTCCGCCCCCCGTTTGGGGGCTGGGACGACGAGGTCGTGAGCGCCGTGGCGGCCGCGGGCTATACCGGCACCATCATGTGGGACATCGACACCATCGACTGGCGCCCCGAGGAGGATGGCGGCCCAACCTCGGACGACATCGTCGACAAGGTCGTCTCCCGCGCGCAGGGCGGCTCCATCGTGCTCATGCACCTTGGCGGCTACAACACCCGCGATGCGCTCCCCGCCATGCTTGCCGGCCTCCAGGCCAAGGGCCTCGAACCGGTCACTCTCGACGAGATGCTCGGCCGATGATGTCTGGCCATCCCCTCTCCCGCCGCAGCGGGAGAGGGGATGGGGGTGAGGGCGGGACCGTGCGACCCGAGCGGACCGTCGCGCTGCGGTCGTGCCGAACTGGCGGTTGGCCTCCACTCGCACCTTCACCGCACTCGCGCAACAATCCCTCTGACATGAGCGAATCCGCCCGCCCCAGCGTCGATGTCGTCATCCCCTGCTACAACGAGGTCACCGTCCTCGAAGGCAGCGTCCGCCGCACCCTCGACCTGTTCGCCCGCCACCCCGAGTACGCCTGGCGTGTCGTCATCGCCGACAACGGTTCGACCGACGGCACCAGCGAGCTCGCCCGCCGGTTGGCGGTCGAGGACCCCGATCAGGTGAAGGCGCTCGTGCTGACCATCAAGGGCCGCGGCCTCGCCCTCAAAGAGGCCTGGCTCACGAGCGACGCCGGCATCGTCTCCTACATGGATGTCGATCTCAGCACCGACCTGGAGCATCTCCCGGACCTCATCGGGAAGATCGCGAGTGGCAGTTGCGATGTCGCCATCGGGTCTCGCCTGGCGAAGGGCTCGAAGACGGACCGCCAGCTCAAGCGCGAAATCACCTCGCGCGGTTACGTTGCCCTCATCCGGCTAACCTTTCCGCGCCTGAAGATTAGCGACGCCCAGTGCGGCTTCAAGGCGCTCAACCGCAAGGCCGTCGAGACCGTCGTCCCGGAAATCGAGAACCGCATGTGGTTCTTCGATACCGAGATGCTGATCCTGGCGCACAAGGCGAAGCTGCGCATCTGCGAACTGCCCGTGCGGTGGGTCGAAGACAAGGATACGAAGGTAAACATCCTCAGCACCGCGATGGAAGACGTCCGGGGGCTGCTGCGGATGCGGTTTTCGCGCGGTTAACATCCTCCCGGCCGCGGTTAAACGGCCCCCGCCGCGGTTTGACCCCCCTCAGAGGCCGATGTATAAATCGCATTGCTACAGGATTCACAAAGTCTCGTCCCGGCGGCGCGGTGCCCTCGGGCGAGGGGAGGATCTCCACCGTTGGAATGGGCGAACCTGCCGCACGACTTCGCTGAAACGCTGGAGCTCGTCTTCGTCACCATCACCATCGTCGTCACGATGGCCATCCTCGTGGCCTTCGGCCAGTGGTGGCAGCGGTAGGGATCAGAGGAAGCATGGCCGTCGAACAACCGACCAAACCGTCCATCGCGGACCGCCTGTACGACGCGATGTTCCACAACTACGTGTGGAAGTCGATCTTCCGCACTGGCTACCCAAACACCCCTCGTAACCAGATGCTGGTGGTCGCAACCAACGTCTTCCTCCACCTGCACCCGACGCGCATCCACCGCACCCACGTCAAGATCACCCACACCTACTGCCTGGGTGGCCTCTCCTTCTTCATGTTCCTCGGCCTCACGGTCACCGGCATCCTGCTCATGTTCTACTACGTCCCCAGCGTCGACCGGGCCTACCTCGATATGCAGACCATCCAGACGCAGGTCCAGTTCGGCCAGCTTATGCGCAACATGCACCGCTGGATGGCCCACGCCATGGTCATCCTCGTCTTCCTGCACATGATGCGCGTCTTCTATACGGGCGCGTACAAACCTCCTCGCGAATTCAACTGGGTGGTTGGTGTCATCCTCCTCGTGCTCACCTTCCTCCTCAGCTTCACCGGCTACCTGCTGCCCTGGGACCAGCTCGCCTTCTGGGCCATCACCGTGGGCACCAACATCGCCGGCTCCGCGCCAGTCCTCGGGCCGAAGACCCGGTTCTGGCTCCTTGGCGGCCTCCAGGTGGGCCCCGATGCGCTCATCCGCTTCTACACGCTGCACGTTATCGGCCTGCCCTTGCTGGCCGCGATCTTCATGGCCATCCACTTCTGGCGAATCCGCCGGGACGGTGGCCTGGCGCGTCCGCTTTAAGGCAGACTCGATGAACGAGGGAGTGAGTTCATGGCTACAGCTGTAGTCGCCCGGCCGGTTGCTCGCCCGCAAGCGCGCGCTCGTGACGAAGAGGTCCTCGTTTGGCCGGACCTCGTCTTCGTCGAGTTCATCGCCGCCATGCTCTTCACGATCACGCTGCTCGTCCTGAGCGCCGTCATGAACGCTCCGCTGCTGGACCAGGCGAACGCGGACGTTACTCCCAACCCTTCGAAAGCTCCCTGGTACCTCCTGAACCTCCAGGAGCTGCTCCTTCACATGAACCCCGCCATGGCGGGCATCATCATCCCCACCATCTGGCTCGGCCTCCTCGTGGCCTTCCCCTACTTCGACCGCGACACCGAGGGCCAGGGCGCCTGGTTCCGCACGGAGAACGCGGTCAAGATCACCATCGTCGCCGGCGTCATCGGTTTCGCCGGCACCTGGCTGCTCATCCTCTGGGACTCCGGGAAGCTGGCGTTCTACATGAACGAGTACTTCGGCCTCTCGGGCGGCGACACCTTCCGCTTCCTTGAAAGTTCAGCATCGATCCGCGCCCAGTTGCCCTGGCCCGAGTGGTCACGGGACATAACGTATCTGCCGTTCGAACTGCGACTCCTCGATGACGACGTGAAGGCGGGTGACGGCCCCACGGACTTCCAGAACCTCGACTTCCCCGGCTGGATCGTGGAGCAAGGCGTCCCCATCATCGCGATGGTTGGGCTGCCCACGATCATGATCTTCGCTATGTACCGGCTCGGCTGGGTGGTGACCCGGCGCGACGCCCTCCTTGCCCTGTTCAGCGGGTTCATCGGCGCCTACGGTGTCCTCACAGTCGTGGGAACGGCCTTCCGCGGCGAATCCCAGGAACTGGTGTGGCCGTGGGATCTGACGGTCAGCGAAGGCATACCGGGGCAGGAGGCGCACTAGATGGCACAAGCGGAGACATCCTCGCCCGCCCCTCGCACCTCAGCGGGGCGCATCGAACACGCCCGTCAGCAGGAGGCTCGCAAGATCGCGCGCCGCTCCTTCCTGCGCGTGAGCGTGTTCGCCGGCCTCACCCTCTTCCTGGGTAGCCAGGTGGCCGGCTTCCTCGGTTTCTTCAACAAGCTCAAGCCAACCGGCTTCGGCGGCCTGGTCAACGTTCCCCCCTCACAAATCCCCCCGCTCGCCGCCGATCCGCAGCGAGTCACGCAGGCCAAAGCCTGGATCGTGCGCCTCCAGGGTGCGCAGGGTGATGTGCTTGGAGTCGGCGGGGCCGGGGGGCTCCTCGCCCTCTATTGGAAGTGCCCGCACCTCGGCTGCACCGTGCCCTGGAACGCATCCTTCGACGGTGGCCAGGTTGGCTTCCCTGGAGTGAACGGCTGGTTCCGCTGTCCCTGCCACGGCTCCACCTACTCCCGCGCCGGCATCCGCGTGTTCGGTCCGGCCCCCCGCCCCATGGACACCATGGAAGTCACCACCAACAGCGACGGCTCGATCAACATCAATACCGGCGCTATCACGAACGGGGACCTCGACAATCCCCTGCGCGCCGTGCCCTACAGCGGATAGGCGGAGGACTGGTTGAACACACAGAAACAGATTTTCCTCATCGTTGTCCTGTTCTTCGTGTTCACCGGCGCGTGCGCCGCCTACACCGCCATCGACCTCCCCGTCCGCGCCCCCGATCAAGAGCAGTGGCACTTCGACGAGTCTGTCGAGCGCGGCGCTCTCCTGTTCGCCAATAACTGCCGCACCTGCCACGGCAACGCCGGCCAGGGCGGAGTCGGGCCGGAGCTCAACCGTGAGGAGTTCCGCAACCAGGACCCCATCCTCCTGACCAACAACAAGAACATGATCCGCCGCACCGTCACCTGCGGCCGCGCGGGCACCTTCATGCCCACGTGGGGACAGGCCGCCGGCGGCCCCCTCAATGCCGTCCAGGTTGAGCACATCGTAAATTTCCTCACCGCACCCGCCGAGGATGAGGAGAACGAGGAAGGTCCGAACTTCGGCTGGATCGAGGCCGTTGAGTTCGCCCACAACCTCAACGGTGAGGCCCCCGCAGCCGTCGGTGGCGATACGCTCGCGACCATCGCCGAGGCGCACGGTGTCGGCTACCAGGAAGTGGCGGACCTCAATGGCCTCGAGCCCACGAGCGCCATCCCCAGCGACGCGCGCATCGAGCTCCCGCCCAACCGCGAGTTCCCCAACGGCCGAACCGTCAAGATCCTGAGCGACAACTCGTCCGTCGAGATGGTCACCAACGACTTCGAGGTTGGCGCCATGCTCATCGCCGACCTGAATGGCCTCGAGTACGAGTACGACGCCGACACGAATCAGCTCACCCTTCAGATCGATGGGGACGATGTCCCTGGGCTGCTTCCGGGTGAGGAGCTGGAGCTTCCTGACGGCGCCACGTATATCGTCCGCGCCGAGGACACGCTCGACTTGATCGCGGAGACCCACGGCCTGAGCGCCTCCGAGATTCGAAGTCTCAACCAGGACGTGCTGACAGGCCTCGCCGACGATGACCCAATCCCCCACGAGCGCACGCTGGAGCTCCCCGCTAGCCCGGTGTGGAACGCGGCGTTGGGCGACACAATCGGGCTGATCGCCTCCCTTCACGGCATCGAAGACGCCGACGTCCTCGCCGCAAACCCGGACGTGGACCCCGAGGCGGACCTCGTCGACGGCCAGCTCATCACCCTCCCGGCCGGCGCCACTTACGTCATCCAGGCCGGCGATACCCTCCAGTCCGCTGCGATTCGCCACAACATCGGCGAGGAAGAGCTCGCCCAGCTCAACGATCTCGAGCCGGGTTCCCCAATCGGCCCGGATGTCGTCCTCGCCCTCCCGAAGGTCGATGCCTACGTCGTCCAGGGCCAGACCCTGGAGGAAGTGGCCGACGGGTACGCGAACGGCGACGTCGACGACTTCGCCGAGACCAACGAGATCGACGATCCCGAGGCGCCCCTCCGCGTGGGCACGCCACTCGTCCTCCCGGAAGACGTGTGGGGCACGGCGCCCTCGCTCTCCGTCAACTTGGGCGAAGGCTGCACGCAGTTCACCGTCTCCGAGAGCGTCTATGACGACATCATCGGCGAGGAGGGTGACAGCGAAGGTCCCCCGGTGCCCGCCCAGCAATCCACGGACGTGGACATCGTCGGTAATAGTAACGACTGGACGGTCACGGCCGACGGCACCGCGATGCCGCCGAATGAAGGGGTAGTCGCGGTCGCTCGGGGCACGACGATCAACTTCAGGGCCGCTGTCGGAGTGCATACGATCACGCTCGGCGGAGACACGGAGGAGGTCGTGAACGACGATTTCGTGGCGCCGGACACCGATACAGTGACCTTCAACGACCCGGGCGCCTTCCAGATCCTCTGCGACGTCCACCCGGCCATGCTCGCCTGGGTCTTCGTGCAGGAGCCTGGCGCGGCCGGCGCCACCACCACTCCCGCCGCCGGGGGCACACAGACGCCGACGGCCGGAAACTAGACTCGAAGGCCCGTCGCGTTTGGTTTGACGCTTCGGAGCGCCCTGTCTACGATCCGGCCACAACAAAGACAGCGGGAGCCGGCTGGCCGCGCTGCGTTCACGGAAGAGGGGGAGAGAGGCTAATGCCTGCACAGACCGGTAAGCGCTACACCTGCCCAAAGTGTGGCTCTGAATTCATCGTCACCAAGGGCGGCGAGGGCGACCTCATGTGCGATGAAACGCCGCTCGAGCTCAAGAAGTAACTGAGGGGGAATCGACCATGGCTGTTCAGCTTGGCAAGCGTTACAAGGACGAGCAGACGGGCATCGAGCTGCTCGTCATCAAACCCGGCAACTGCAACCTCAAGGTCAGCGGCCGCGAGATGGATCTCATGCAGCCGAAGGTCCTCCCTTCGGCCGACTAATCCGGCAGCCAAACCAGAGCAGACGGGGTCCGATAAGGGCCCCGTTTCGCGTCTGGTGGTAGCCGCGGCCGCCTCTGGCCGCGAGTGTTACCCCTCCACGCTCCCGCGAAGCGCTCATACGAGCGGCGCTCGGAGAGCCGCCGCGGCCAGCGCAGCACTCACTCCTGACACTCCACGGCCACTCGACCTTACCACCTGGCGTCCCGTCGGTACGACGGCTGTTAAGCCGCCGGTCCAGCGCCCCTGGTGTTGCCCATCCGCTTGTGAAATCGAGTACAATCGAGCCGTGAGCTTCGAGAAGCTGATCGAACGCCGCATCCGTGACGCCGTGGCCGAGGGTGCCTTCGACAACCTCAAGGGCACGGGCCAGCCGCTCCACCTCTCGGACGCGGAGAACCTCGCGGGCGAGAACTGGCTCGGCTACAAGATCCTCCAAAACGGCGACCTTCTCCCCGATTGGCTCATGCTCGCGAAGGAGATCGAAGTCGACCGCGAACGCCTGGCAGCCCTCGATGCGCGCCACGCCGACGCCGTCGCGCTCGCTGCCTCTTCCGGCGATTGGCCGGCGCATGCCGCCTCCATCCAACGGCGCCGCGACGCTTTCGAGCAGGCCGCCTGCGACCTGCGGTGCAAGCAGGATCGCTACAACCAGAGCGCACCCTCCATGCACCTCGAGCGCGCCGGCATCTGGGTCGAGCACCACCTCGCCCGCCTCGACGCCCGGCTCCACGGGGCGCCTGACCAGTCCTAGCGCGCGCGTCAGCAAGCGTGGGATGGTGTCGCCGGATGCCCATCGCGCACCGAGACCAACGCGCGCGGTGACCTAGTGTGGCGCCGGCCTCCGGATCAATCCCAGCTGATTCCCCTCCGGGTCCGCGAATGTCGCGATCACAACGTTTGGCGCGACTTCAACCGGCTCGTCGACAGTCTTTCCGCCAGCGGACCCAATCCGCGACAACGCTGCCTCCAGGTCTGGCACCTGGATGTAGAACGACACGGCGGGAGCTCCTTCACCGATCCCTCCGCTGACGCCCGCTTCGTAGCCCCGCCACGCCGGCTCGCCCGCGAACTTCCACGCCGGCAGCCCGTAGGCGGATCCGTGCTCGACCTCGTTCATGTGAGCGTCCGCGCCGATGTATCGCGACGTACCGTCCTGCTCGTGGGTGTGCTCCGCCGTTTCCACACCCGCGTATTCGCCACCCGGAAACAGCTCGATCTGCCACCCGAAGACCTCCGCGTAGAAGGCTCGCAGCCGAACCGTATCACGCCCACGTATCTCGAAGCTCACCACTGGATTGGGCATCGCCACGCTCCTACTCAGAATTCGCGGCAGCTTACCACGGCCCCGTATGCCCCCTTCCTCTGACCTCCCGCAGCCTCCGCATCAGACGGCTGAGGGCCGATCGCCGATGGCAAGGGCTGATAGCCAATAGCCCGCCCGCTTGCTACCGTGAATGTTCTGCGGCCCCGGTCACCGGGCAGCCTCGCGCAGGGAAGTGGGTGATTTCAGGACTTGGCTGAAGTCATTGTCGGCGATAACGAATCCTTCGAAGGCGCGCTCAAGCGCTTCAACAAGCGCGTGCAGCAGGATGGCATCCTTGCTGAGGCGCGCCGGCGCGAGCACTACGAGAAGCCCAGCGTTAAGCGCAAGAAGAAGGAAGCCGCCCGCATCCGCAAGCTGCGCAAGAAGCAACTTCGCAGCGAAGCGCGAGCACTGCAGCGGCGCTGAGCGCCACCTCACTCACAGGCCCGGCGCACTGCCGGGCCTGTTCGTATCCGGAGCATCGTTTCATGGCTGGCACCCTCAAAGACCACATCCAGGCTGACCTCACCGAGGCCATGCGCGCCCGCGACGAGAACCGTAAGAGCACCCTCCGCATGCTCGTGGCGGCCATCCGCAACGCCGAGATCCCCGCGGCGCCCGCGGATGATGCCGACCTCGAGGCGATGGCTGCCGCCGGCAAGGCGGGGCTCAGCGACGAGGCTGTCACCGAGGTCATCCAGAAGCAGGTCAAGCAGCGGCGCGACAGCATCGACTCCTTCCGCAAGGCCAACCGCGAGGATCTCGCGTCGAAGGAGCAGGCCGAGCTCACGGTCCTGGAGGCGTACCTCCCCCAGCAGGCCAGCCGCGAGCAGATCGAGGCATTCGCCACGATCGTGGTCGCCGAGACAGGCGCCAGCGGTGCCCGCGACATCGGCAAGGTCATGCCCCGCGTCGTGGCCGAGTTCAAGGGCCGCGCCGACGGCCGCATCGTCAATGAAGTCGTCCGCGGATTGCTGGGCGCCTGAGACGTGTCGATCCGCGGCGTCCTCTTCGACTGGGATGGCACCCTCGTGCGCGATGACACCGTCCGCATCGTCCAGCCTTGCGACGCCGTCGCCGCCTACGCACGCGAAACGCTCGCCCTAAATGTGGACGCCCCCGCCCTCGAACGAGCCTGGCAGGCCGTCATGCCCGAGTACGTCCCCGGCGAGACCATCCTCACGCCGCACATCTCGTCCCTCCTCGGCTCCGCCTTCACGTGGCTGGGACTCGCCGTAAGTGCGGGCGAGGTGGAGGCCTGCAGCCAGCGCTTCTACGACGACGCCCGTGCCCTGCTCGCCTCGCTGCGTGTGCGCGGCTACGCCGTGGGCGTGGTCACGAACACGATCTTCCCGGCCCATCTCCTGTGGCCGAACCTGAGCCGCCTCGGCATTGCCGGCTACGTCGACTCGCTCGTCACCTCCGTAGATGTCGGGTTCGGGAAGCCGCATCCCGCGCCTTATCAGCGTGCCCTCGCTGACCTGAAGCTCCAGCCCCACGAAGCGATCTTCGTCGGCGACCGCGAAGAGACCGACATCGCGGGCGCACGAGCGGCAGGTATGCGCGCCGTCCTCCTCGAACGAACGGGTCGTGCGCGCGATCGCTCCGGATTTCTCGTGGTGGAGCGGCTCGCCGGGCTCAACGACATCCTCGGGGATGGCCCCGTCTCCTGACCTTCCCTTCACCCATGCGCGCGGCGCGTCGAACATTCGTCCAGTAGACTTCGCACCAGCAACGCTGGAGGGGGCCACATGTTCTGCATCTCTTGTGGCACCCGTCTGCCCGATGACGCCGGCTACTGCAGCTCCTGTGGCCGGGTTACCCACCACCCTGAAGGCGATCCAACTGCCGCCGCTGCCGCCACGAACGACCCGGCTCCGGCCGCCGACGCTCGCACAATATCGCCCGCGCCCAACATGGCTGGCACCGCCCGCACCTGGTCTGAGGCGGGCGGCATCCCGTACCTGTGGAGCAGCCGCTGGTGGTCGCGCGGACCATCCGGCGAAGTCGTGGTCTGGGACGCCGCGCACGACAACTGGGACATCGCCCTTTCCACCCAGACCCCCTTCTTCATGAAGCGCCCCCGCTTCACGTCGCTCAAGACGCCCGCCATCTGGACGAGCGTACTCCTCGGGTTCTTCATGCTCGCGAGTGTCCTCGCCGTCGTGGCCGACATCGACCAGGCCTACCTCGCGAGCCAGATCCGCGACGGTAAGAGCGTGTCCGAGAACGAGTTGGAAGACTCCTGGACGCTCTTCGAGGCGATGAAGAGCCTCCAGGTCCTCGCACTCATCAGCACCGCCCCCCTCTTCATCTGGTGGATGCAGCGCAGCGTGGCCAATCTCCCCGGCCTCGGCTCCAACGGGCAGCAGCACAGCCGCGGCTGGGCCATTGGCTGGTGGTTCATCCCATTCGCCAATCTCGTCCAGCCCCTGCGCGTGCTCCTCGAAGTGTGGCGCGGGAGCGGCTCACGCTCCGTGCTGGAGCCGGATGAGTCCTGGCGTTCGCGCCCCAACGACCCGGTCATGGTCATCTGGTGGCTCGGCTGTGTGGTGGGGTGGTTGGTCGCGAACTTCCTCGTCTCGCGCCTTGACGGGCTCGACCTGGCCGACCCCGACCGGATGGGTTGGGCGATCGCCGCCAGCTGCGTCGACGCCGCCCTCATCCTCCTCGCCGGGCTGGCGATCATGGTGGTCATGCGCCTCACTCGCCGCCAGGAGCAGGCCAACGAGCAGTTCGACGTGCCCTCCGGAACCCCCGCCTCCGGGCCCGCGAATGCCGCCGCGCAACCTGCCTGAGACCGGACGCCTTTTCCCGGCCCCCGCCGCCCCCTCTGGTATCATCGGACGGAAGCCATGCTTCGGCGCCGACCCCCCGTCACCGTTTCTCGCATACAGGCGTTCGCCTTCGCGCTCGCCATTGGGCTCGTCGCGTTCGCGCTCGTCGCTCCGATCATCCCCGACGCCGGCGAGCTCTCCGAGGGGTCGACCGCTCCCCAGACGCTCGTTGCGCAGCGCTCCGCGACTTACGAGTCGGAGGTACTGACGGACCTCGGCCGCGAGGAGGACGCGGCGGCCGTCACTCCGATTCTCCAAGAACCGGATCCGGCGGTGCGTCAGAACCAGCTCCGCGAGCTCGACCGCCTGCTCGCGGAGATCCGGGCCATCCGCGGGCGGGGCGCCAGCCTCCAAGAGCAACTTGACGAGCTGAACGGGCTCGAGATAGCCAGTCCCCTTTCCGCCGCGGGCCGCACCGCCCTCCTCGCCCTCAGCCCGACAGACTTCAGCGCGCTCGAAGGCACGGCCCGGGCCGCCCTCGGAACGGTGCTCAACGAACGTATCGAGGAGCCAGGCGCCACCTCCGGGCCGCTGCCCTCCGACCGGGACGAGAAGATCCAGGTCTATCTCTCAGACCTCACGGCCCGCGACGATCCGGACCCCGCGCTCTCCAACACGGAGATCTCTGCCCTACAGGACCTTCTTGAAGCCTTCGTGGTCGCGAACGTTCACATCGACGAAGCGAAGACAGAGGAAGCCCGGCAGCAAGCGCGCGACAATGCTCCCACGCAGTCCCAGACGTACACCCGGGGCCAGGTCATAGCCGGGGAGGGAGCACAGCTCGGCGCCGCCGAGATCGAAGCGCTTCAACAGACCGGCTACCTGCAGCAGGGCTTCGATGGCTACCGCGTCGCCGCCGCGGCGATCATGGCCTCCGGTTTCGGGCTTCTCCTGGGGGTCTTCACCTACCTCCTCCAGCCCTTCCCGGCCGCGCCCGTGCGACGCATGTTCGTCACCGGCGTAGCCATCCTCGCCGCGCTCGTCGCTGTGCGTGCCGTCCTCCCCAACGTGCTCCCAGACCAGGAGCGGCTCTACTTCGCCTATGCGACGCCCGTCGCAATCGCGGCAATGGTGACTGCCTGCCTCTCGGACCTCCCCTTCGCCGCGATGGTCGCGATCGTGACCGGCCTCTTCGCAGCGGTGGTCGGCGCTTCCGCCACGGACCTCGCGGGCGCCGACTTCACCGGCTCGCTGGAAGCATTCGAGCTCTCGGTCGCGTATGTGGTAACTGGCCTCGTCGGCGCCGTGACGGTGCATCGCGCCGAGCGGTTGTCGCGCTTCGCCTTCTCCGCGCTGACGGTCGCGTTGGCGTTGGGGGCAGTGCTCGGCGCCTTCTGGCTTGTCTCGGAGCCGCGCGACACGGGGCAGCTCCCGTGGATCGCCCTCGCGTCCGCAACGAACGGCATCCTCGCCGCGGTCTTCACCGTCGGTTTCTTCGTCATCCTCTCGCTCGCATTCGGGGTGACCACCCGGCTCCAGCTCATGGAGCTCGCCCAGTCCGACCATCCGCTCTTGCGGCGGTTGCAGGATGAGGCGCCTGGCACCTACCACCACAGCATGATGGTCGGCACCCTCGCGGAGCGCGCGGCCGCCACCATCGGGGCCGACGCGCTGGTTGCGCGCGTTGGCGCCTACTACCATGACATCGGCAAGCTGGCCCAGCCAGGCTATTTCATCGAAAACATGCTCGATGGTGCGCCCAGCCCGCACGACACCATGCGCCCCGAAGAGAGCGCCCACCACATCCGCGACCACGTCACGAACGGCCTCGAGATCGCCCGCAAGTATCGGCTACCGGGGGCCGTCCGCGACTTCATACCCGAGCACCACGGCACGCGCCTGGTGACATACTTCTACCGTCGCGCCGCCCAACAGGGCGGGGAGGTCGACCCACAGCCGTATCGTTACCGCGGCCCCCGGCCTCACTCCAAGGAGTCTGCGATCGTCATGCTCGCGGACTCCTGCGAAGCCCTCGTGCGCGCCAGCCAGCAGGATGACCGCGCGCGCACCCGCCTCGATGAGCTCGTCGATAGCGTGTTCGCCGAGCGGCTCGCCGAGGGCCAGCTCGATGAGTGCGACATCACGATGCGCGAGATCCAGCAGGTTGCCGGCAGCTTCAGGGCGACGCTCCGTGCGGTTTACCACCCGCGCATCGAGTATCCCCAGCCGGCGCCGGAGGAGATCGCCGCCCTCGCCCACAACGCCCCATCCGCCGACGCCCCCCATCGCGCCGGCTTGTAGGGAGTAGGGAGGAGGGAGGAGGGAGGAGTAGGACGGCGGTGGCTCCCGGCATCGCACTTCATCTGCGCGAACGGAGCATGGAGACACGGTAGAGTGCCGGCATGAAGTGGCTCCCATATCGAAAGCTCGAAGTTTGGCGCCGCTCCTTCGCGCTTGCGATGGAGGTGGTTGATGTCGCAGAGGAAGGCCCCCTGGCCAGGCGGTTTTACTACCGCGATCAACTGTGCGACGCGGCGATGTCAGTCCCCGCCAACATTGCAGAGGGGAACGGCAGGAGTACTCCGCTCGATTACGCCAGCTTCTTGGACAGGGCCCGCGCGTCTCTCTTCGAGCTCGATACGTGGCTCCAGGGAGCACGCGACAAGGGATGGATCGACCCCGCAGCGCACGATCGCTGGCTCAGCGAGCTGTTCGAACTGAGCGCCATGCTTAATTCGCTCGCCTCGAAGATCCGCGCCACGGGTGCGCTCCCCTCGCGCTCTCGGACCTGAACGCCACCACGGACCAGCGACTCCTCCCTCCTCCCTCCTCCCTCCTCCCTCCTCCCTCAACCGCGTACTCGCATTAGCATTCTCGTCTGCTATATACTGCGGGCGATGCGATTCGCCATCATCCGCTTCCCCGGCACCTGGAGCGACCGCGACTGCTACCACGTCCTCCACGACGTGCTCGAACAGCAGGCGGACATCCTCTGGCACCGCGAAACGGACCTCACCGGCTACGACGCCGTCATCCTCCCCGGTGGGTTCTCGTACGGCGACTACCTGCGCTGCGGCGCCATCGCTCGCTTCTCACCCGTGATGGAAGAGGTCGCCCGGTTCGCACGGGCAGGCCGCCCGGTCATCGGCATCTGCAATGGCTTCCAGGTCCTCTGCGAGAGCGGGCTCCTGCCCGGCGCCCTCATCCGCAACCAGAGCCTCCAGTTCCGCTGCGAGTGGACCTACCTCCGCCGCGAGGGCGGCTACACGCCCTGGGCCGGCGGCCTGCACGAAGGCGACGTCATCCATATCCCCATCAGCCACGGCGAGGGCAACTACTACGCCGACGATGCCACGCTCGACCAACTCGAGCAGGCCGGCCGCGTCGCCTTCCGCTATTGCGACGCCGCCGGCAATGCCACGCCCGAAGCGAACCCCAACGGCAGCGCCCGCAACGTCGCGGGCATCATCAATCAGCACGGGAACGTGCTCGGCATGATGCCCCACCCCGAGCGCGCCGGGGAACAGCTCGTCGGCGGCACCGACGGCAACCGCATCTGGGAATCACTCATCAAGGAGGGGCTCCAGGTCGTGGCCTGACGCCACCATTGGGTTGGGGTCAGGCCCGGCGTTCGGCGAAGCACGATGACACCGCAGCTCCTCCAGGGCGGTTGTTCCGGCCCGGAGACTCTCCCCTCCTTTCCTGATTCACATTCACCTCGCGCAGGGCTATGCTCCGCGTTCGTTCTCGATTTGTGCGGATGGTCGTTCTAGGCGCAGGGCCACATAAGGGCCCGGCCTTGGGGGAATCGACACATGGCCACAATGACGGCCGGTTACCCTGTCACCGTCGACGTCGACGACGCAAAAGAGCAGAACCGGTTATCGGTCTTGCTTCGCATCATTTTTGCGATTCCAGCGCTTCTGGTGGCTGCGGTCATCGGGCTGGTGGCGGCCGTGGTGGCTGTCATCGCCTGGTTCGCCATCCTCATCACCGGCAAGTTTCCCGCCGGGATGCTTTCGTTCGTAGTCGGTGCCCTCCGTTGGACGACGCGCGTCAGCGCCTACTGCTACCTGCTCACGGATAAGTACCCGCCGTTCAGCGGCGACGAAGACACCGCCTATCCGATCCGGCTCCAGGCAGTCGAACAGGTGGAAGGGCGCAACCGGCTCACCACGCTCTTTCGCGTCATCATGATCATCCCGCACTACATCATCGTGGGCGTACTCGGCTACGCCGCGGGCGTAGTCGCGCTAATCGGCTGGTTCGCCGCACTGTTCACAGGCAGCGTCCCCACAGGCCTCCACAGCTTTCTCACCGGCTACACTCGCTGGAATGCCCGCTACATGGCCTACGCGTTGCTCATCACTGACGACTACCCGCCCTTCAGCCTGACGTGAGCTCGCCCGAAGGCCCGCGGCCGGGCGACCCTCCTCCGCCCCCATTCCCGCCGGGACGCGAGAAGCCCCCGCACGAGCCTGCCGTGCCCGACGCGGGTGTAACCGACCCGGCCTTCGCGGGTGCGGATGTGATCCCGCCGGTCCTGACGGCCGCTGTCACACCCGCGCCCGGCGGCCCCCCGCCGCCTCCGCGCACAGGGGACGACTTCTCCGCGCTCCAGCCTCCGCCTCCCGCGGACCTGTATCCCATGCGTTTCGACGTGGCCCATCCGGAGCGGCTCTCACGGCTCTCGACCCTCCTCCGGCTCCCACTCCTCCTCCCGCTCTGGCTCCTGAGCTACGTCCTCCAGTACGTGCTCTTTCCCGTGTGGATCGGGGCCAGAGTCGCGGTCATCTGCAAGC
>JBBDMZ010000040.1:0-172883 GCA_040877955.1 Dehalococcoidia bacterium
CCGCCGCGGCGGGCGGGGGTCGGGGGTGAGGGGGGGATCGCGCGGCGGCGAGCCGACAACCCCAATGTCGTTGAGAGATGGCGGAGCACCGTCGTCGTGGTCAGCGGTCGCTCGCTAACCCACGGGCACGCCCGTCATATCCGGGTGGAGCGGCGCCGGGAGGGCGTGAAGCCGGTCGAGCACTTCCGCAGCGAAGAGCCGCATGGATCGCTCGGCCACCTCGACCGGCATTCCCCCAAAGCGGAAGTTCAGCACCAGTTCCTCCGCGCTCGTCGTCCGCTGGACGTGCTCGAGCTTCTCCAGCACCTGGTCCGGAGTGCCCCACGCTTGTGGGCGCGCATTGTGCTCCCCGAGCTCCTCGGTCGTCTTCGCGTTCGCCAGTTCGCTGAACTTCGCGTACTGCTCGTATCCCTTCGTCTGGCGAAAGCGTTCCGCATCCTTCCACCCATAGTGCCGGAGCACGCTGTCCTGGGCCTCGGCGGAGTGACGCCGGATCACATCCCAGGCCTCGGCCTCGGTGTCGAGGCACGCGACATTGACGACCACCGTCGGCTGAATGGGCGCCCAGCCCTTCTCCGCCCGCACCCCGTTGAAGTCGCGTACATCCTGCCTGTACTCCTCCCAGCTCTTCTGATTGGTCATCAGCATCCCCAGGCCTGAGTGTGCCGTGATCGGCAAGGTTTGGGGGCTGGTCCACGCAACCCGCATACCGTCGATGAGCTCCTGCGGATTTCGCGGTCGCGGGCGGATGGTGGTCTCGGGGATCTGGTAGAACCGCCCGTCGTGCGAGAACCACTCCTGCGTGAGAGCGCTCCGCAACACCTCCAGCGCCTCCGCGAAGCGGTCCCGCGACTCGTCCATCGGCACGCGATAGGCATCGAACTCCCGCTTGGCCGCGCCACGGCCCAGCCCGAGGGTGAGTTTGCGCCCCTGGAGCAGGTTGTCGAGCACGCTAATTTGCTCCGCCACCACAACCGGGTCGTACCAGGGAAGCACCACCACCATCGTCCCGAAGTCGATGCGTTCCGTCTTGCCGGCCATGTACGTCAGGTGTTGGATAGCGCCACCCGTCATGATGTACGGCCCGAAGTGGTGGTCGATGGCCCAGTAGGAGTCGAAGCCAAGCGGCTCAACGAGCCCCGCGAGGTGCAGATCTTCCTCGTAGATTCGCTGATCCGAGACCTCCGATGGCTTCCCGCTCCGCGCTTCGAAGCGGTCCCAGTCGGAGTAGTTCTGGAAGTTGAAGTGGACGCCGGTCTTCATCGCGGGCCTCCAAAAGCGTTGTCGGCATCCTACACGGGGGCAGGGTCGCTGCCGAATGGGCCGACCCGAGAGTTGCCGCCTACCCGCCCTCCACGATCGCCCGGAACGCGTGGTTCGAGAGCGATCCGGGCCGCGCCGCGAGAATCCTCGCGACCGCATCCGCCCCACTCACGCCCAGTTCCCGCAAGATGAGCCCCGCGACAAGCCCGCTGCGGTTCATCCCGTGGTGGCACATCACGTAAACCCGCTCTGGCGCGTCCTCAGCCTGGGACTTCGCCGCGAGCGAGATCTCTGCTGCCAGGGTACGCAGGCGCGGCAGCGCCGCCACCTCGCCGTCGAGGTCCGGGAACACCCGGATGAAGAACCGGCCCGCCCGTTCCCGATAGATCCCCGGCATCTCCCCCGCGCAGTCCACCACCCACGCCCGCTCGATCCCCTCGACGCGCACATCGTTGCCCAGCGGCGTATGCGCTCCTCCCATCAGGAGCGCGGGTCCGCACAGCTCGCCGGCAATAGCGATCAGGCTCGCGCGCGGGGGCTCTCGATCGCCGCTGACCTGGTCGGGTGCGTACATGCGAGCATCGTCGCACCGCCCGCCTCTCCGCTCACGCGCGCCGCGCCCGGTACGTGATGATGGGGGGCCGATCCCGCCATGGAGTCACAGTCTCGTTAATATTCCGAATCCCGGTCAGCTTGCAACTGGCCCCTTGATAGCTCCGGCCTGTATCCTCCCGCAGCAGAGGGGGAATCAATGCGCATGTGCCCGGAGTTGGGCCGATGACGCTTGAACTGCAGATCGCCCTGGTCGCGATCGCGATCGCCCTCCCCCTGACCATCGCCGTCCGCTTTCCCACGAAGCCGGGCCGCAACGCCGCCACGGCGCACATTCCCCGCATCGGCGGGTTCCCCATCGTTACGGCATTCTTACTCGCCCCGCTCGTTGTCGCGCCGTTCTCGTCAGACGCACGTGCGTTCCTGAGCGACGACTGGCCACAGTTTCTCGCCCTCGGCCTTTGTGGTGGAGTTGTCTTCATCCTCGGCCAGCGCGACGACTTCCGGGACCTGGACTTCCGAGTCAAGTTCGCCGTCCAGTTCGGCGCCGCCATCGCGCTCTACGCTGCGGACTACCGCATCGGCGAAATGACGCTCCCCGGCAACGGCACCGTTGCCCTCGGCTGGCTCGATCCCTTCGTCACCGTGTTTTGGCTGGTCTTCATCACGAACGCGATGAACCTCATCGACGGCCATGATGGTGTCGCCGCCGGGGTCTCGGCGATGGTCTCCGCGACCGTCGCTTACGTCGCCTGGGACCTCGACCACAACCTCATCGCGATGCTCTTCGCGGCGCTCGCGGGCGCCAGCCTCGGGTTTGTGCCTCTCAACCTGCCCAGCGCGCGCCGCTTCCTCGGCGACGGTGGAGCGTACTTCCTTGGCTTCACAATCGCGGGCCTGTCGGTGGCCGGCTCCGTGGACAACACGGGCCGTGTGCCGCTCTACATCCCCCTCGTCGCGCTCGGACTGCCAGTGCTCGATACGTCGGTGGCGTTCCTGCGGCGCTGGCTAAATGGGGTCCACCCGTTCCACGCGGACATGGATCACTTTCACGACCGTGCCGGGCGCCTTCTCCATATAGGCCCCGTCCGTGTCACGCTCCTGGCCTACGCGATCACAGCCATCTTCTGCGCGTCGGCCCTCGGCTTGCACGCCTGGTACAAGGAGGCCGGTTCAGCAGTGGTTGGCGCTGCCGTACTGGCGTTCGCCATCCTGCTCGTGGTCCTGCTCGGCTACGCCTCCACGATGTGGAATTCGGCCCGCATCCTCACCCTTCGTGGCCGCCGGGAGCAGCCGCAGCAGACCCCGACGCCGGTTGACTGACCGGTCCTCGATCCCGTCCCAATGTGCGCCGAACCGCCAGCGAGGCCGCGTGCAGCCCGAGCCGTCCGAAGATGCCCGCCGCCGTCACTGCGTCCAATGCCAGCCCCCCGCGCATGTGCGTCGTGTAGTAATGCCACATCCCCCGGTGGTGCGCCGCCATCGCCCGGTACGCGTTGTTGCGCGAGCTGCCGCCAACACGGTGCCGCACGCGCGCCATCGGGAAGTACATCACCTCGAGCCCCGCATCCCGCACCCGGCGGCAATAGTCCACGTCTTCGATGCTGAAGAAATAGTGTGCGTCCAGGACACCTGCCCGCTCGATGGCCCGCCGGTGGATGATCATGCACGCTCCCGACACCCAATCGACGGGCCGCACCGTGGTGTGGTCCCAGTCCGTCATCAGGTACCGCTCTGACCAGCGGTTTCCCGGCAGGTACTTTGTGGCGACCGAGTGGCGGTTGAAGAGCGCCGTCAGGTGCCCCGGGAACGCTCGGCACGACGGCTGCAGCGTCCCGTCGACGTTCTCGATCCTCGCCCCCAACACCCCTACCTCGTCGTGCTCCCGGAGATACTCCGCGGCCTCCTCCAGCCCACCGTCCAGGAGCATCGTGTCCGGGTTCAACAACACCACCACGTCGCACTCCGCGAGCGCCCGGATACCGGCGTTCGCCCCCCCGGCAAACCCGATGTTTCGTTGCTTTTGCACCCGGCGCACCCTTGGGAAGTGCCGCTCCACCGCCTCCAGCGTCCCGTCTCCCGAGGCGTTGTCTACCACTACGGTGTGCTCCATCGCCCCGGGCAGCTCCGTCCGGATCGACGCCAGGCAGCGCAGGGCGAGCTCCTTGCAACGGTAGGTCACGATCACCACGCCGAGCGTCACGCCGCCACCTCCCGGTACACGGCCACCGTCTCCTCCGCAGTCCGTTCCCAACTGTACGCCGCCGCTCGCTCCCGACCGCGTGCGCCCAGCTCCTCCCGCCACGACGCGTCGCCCAGGATCCTGGCCGCCTCGCGCGCGATTGCGGCGGGGTCGCGAACGGGCACGAACGCCGCGGCATCTCCGAGCACCTCGGTCATGGCCGGCGCCGCGGTCGCGATCACCGGCGTGCCGAGCGCCATCGCCTCCAGCGGAGGCAGCCCGAACCCCTCGTACAACGACGCGAAGACGAGCGCCGCCGCTCCCGCCATCAAGCTCCCCAGGGCCTCATCGCTCACATAGCCCGCGAACACGACGCGCTCCGCAACTCCCAGCCGCGCCGCCTCCCGCCTCAGCGCCTCGGAGAGCGGACCCTCGTTTCCCGCCAGCACCAACATTGGCCGCCCCTCCTCCGGCATCGCAGCCAGCGCCCGGATCGCATCCACCACGCGCTTCCCCGGCTCCGCCGTCCCCACGCACAACAGGTATGGCGCCTTACTCCCGTTGCCCGCCGCAGCGTCAGCGCCCGGAGCGTGGGCGACGGGTTGGGGTTGCGTGGAGGGGTGGGGGGTGAGGGATCGGGGCGCCTCCGGTATCACTCGAACCCGCTCCGGCGGGTACCCGAGGTACCGCGCCACATCTCCCGCCACGGCCCGCGACGGCACGATCATCCGCTCCGCCCGGCACGCCAGCCGCGAGAGCGCCCGGTAGTACGACCGGTGCCTCCACCCATATCGCCGGGGCAGGCGGTAGAACGTCAGGTCGTGCACCGTGGCCACTCGTGGCACCGAAGACCGCCACGGCACCGCGAAGTGCGCACCATGGACCACGTCCGCCTCCACGCGGCCGATCTTGAACTGCTGCCACGCGTTTCGTCGCAACGCGCCAGCCGGTGTCTCGATCCACGTGCCGAGCCCCGTGTCGTACGGGGACCCGACCCGGAGGTCTACGTCCGCCCGGGCGTCCAGCGCCCGCGCCAGCTCCAGCGTGTAGACACCCGCGCCCGCCGGCCGCGCCGGCAGCGCACTCGCGTCCAGCAGCACCCGCAGCGGTTCGGTCATCGCCGCGCATGCTACGGCACCGGCTTGTAAGCCACAGTCCCGGTGCCTACGCGTATTCACCGTATACTCGCGTGCATGAAGGGCCTCGTGCTCGCCGGCGGAAAGGGCAGCCGCCTGCGCCCGTTCACCTACTCGGGCGCGAAGCAGCTCGTCCCCATCGCCAACACGCCCGTGCTCCATTTCCCCGTGCGCCATCTCGTGGAAGAGGGCATCACCGACATCGCCATCGTCGTGGGCGACACCGAGCCCCAGATCCGGGATGCCATGGGCGACGGCTCCGCCTTCGGGGCGCGCTTCACCTACCTCCGCCAGGGCGCTCCCCTCGGCATCGCCCACGGCATCCTCACCGCCCGCGACTTCCTCGGCGCCGACCCCTTCGTCCTCTACCTCGGCGACAACGTGCTCATGGGCGGCATCCACGACCTCCTGGACGCGTTCGCCTCCTCCGGGGCGGCCGCTGGCATCGTCGCCAAGTCCGTCGCTGACCCGCGTGCGTTCGGCGTGGCCGAGTTCAGGGACGGCCGCCTCATCCGCGTCATCGAAAAGCCGGAAACCCCGCCGACCGACCTTGCCGTGATCGGCGTGTATGCGTTCACGGCGGCTGTCTTCGAGGTCATCGAACGGCAGCGACCGAGCGCCCGCGGCGAACTCGAGATCGCGGACACGATCAACGGCCTCCTCGCTGCGGGCCACCTCGTCCAGTCCTCCGTTACCTCTGCGTACTGGATCGACACCGGCAAGATGGAGGACATCCTTGATGCCAACCGGGTGGTGCTTGCTTCGCTCCCGGAGACCGAGCCTTCCGCCGATGGTTGTTTCACCTTCGAGGGCACGGTCCGCATCGGCGACGGCGCCACCCTGGACAACTGTCGACTGCTGGGCCCTGTGGTCATCGGCGAAGGCGCCACCCTTCGCGATTGTGTCATCGGCCCCGACGTCTCCATTGGGGACGGGTGCACCTTCGAGCGCGTATCCATCCGGAACGCGATCGTGATGGACCACACCGAGCTCGGAGATTGTCCCGGGATCGCGGACTCCATGATCGGCCGGTACGCGCGCGTGCACGGTGCCCCCGCAGGGGCCCGCCTCACCCTCGGGGACCATTCGTGCATCGAGGCGAACGCGTGAGGGCGCTCGTCACGGGAGGCTGCGGCTTCATCGGCAGCCATGTCGTGCGGGAGCTCCTGGCCACCGGCTGGGATGTGTCCAACCTCGATGCCCTCACCTACGCCGCGAACCCGGCGAACGTCGCCGACATCGTGGCACACCCCCGCTACACGTTCGTTCAGGGCGACATCTGCGACGCCAACCTCGTGCGCGAGCTCGTTGCCGGCGCCGACCTGGTCCTCAACCTCGCCGCCGAAACGCACGTCGACCGCTCGCTCCTCGACCCCGGAGTGTTCGTGCGCACGGATGTCGAAGGCGTGGTCTGCCTGCTCGAGGCCGTGCGCGCGAGCCCTGGCGCCCACCTCGTGCACATGTCCACGGACGAAGTCTTCGGGTCCCTGCCCCCGCCTTTGCAGGCCACCGAGAGCCAGCCGTTCGCGCCGAGCTCGCCCTACTCCGCGAGCAAGGCCGCCGCGGAGCTCCAGCTCCGCGCCTACGCCGATACCTACGACATGCCTGTCACGGTCCTCCGCTCCTGCAACGTCTATGGCCCAAACCAGCACGTCGAGAAGTTCATCCCGCTCTTCACCACGCGTGCCCTCGCCAGCGAGCCGCTTCCCCTCTATGGCGACGGCCTCCAGGAGCGCGAGTGGCTCTATGTGGATGACTTCGTTGGCGCCGTGCAGGTCGTGCTCGCGGCCCTCTCTGGCCGGCCCGGCGTCCACGCCTTCCACATCGGGTCGGGCGAGCGCCTCCCCAACCGCGACGTCGCCGCCCGCATCTGCGAACTGGCCGAACGCCCGCATTCGCTCGTGACCCCCGTGCTCGACCGTCCCGGCCACGACCGCCGCTACGCGCTCGACTGCTCCCGCCTCCGCGGCATGGGCTGGGCGCCCTCCGTCCCCTTCGAGGACGGCCTCGCCCGCACGGTCCGCTGGTACACCGAGAACGCCGCCACCTGGCAGTCCGCCCACACCCCCGAGTTCGCGACCTACCTGGAACGCCAGTATGCCACCCGCGCCGGCGGCTGAGCTGTGCGTGCGCGGCTGATGATGATGCGATCGTGAATTCACGTCACGAGCGCGTTCGAGCGCATCGCCAGCGCATTGAAGCGTATCAACGTCCGAATGCGTTGGCCTGGACGTTGGAGAGGCACAAGGCGCGCTCCGAAGAGGTCACACCGACAGCCTTAACACCACGGGGCGACACCGCTCACGGGCGCGTGGCAGTCAGGCCGGGTCTTCAGCGCTCACAGGGCGGCGGCCACTTGTCCACGCGCCGGTCTGGCGAGGGGCAAGAGAAGAGGCGGCCCCTGGGGGGCCGCCCCTTCTTCGACGCGCGGGCCGAACTAGCTGGCCAGGAAGGCGGTGACCTCCGGGAAGTGCCGGTTCGCCAGCGCGGCGGGATCGGCCGGCAAGCCGTTCACCACGCGGGAAACGATCCCCCAGGAATCGCCGTGCCCGTAGTAGACGAGATCCCCGGGCGCGACCTTCACGCCGTCGGCATTCGAAACCACCTCGCACGAGCCGGCCGGGAGATCCAGCCGGCGAATGGAGGCCGTTTCACCTTCAGTGGACTCGACCTCGCCGATGAACCAGCGCCAACTGATCTCGGCAGGCTCCGTTTCGGTGTTCACAGCCACCAGTTGCTGCTGGCGGACGCGGATGGTGTCTTTCACCTTCTGCGAAAACGCAGCGGCGACGACCTTGTCGGATTCGATGAGCTGCACGCGGCAGCCCTGGTCATCGCACTCGACGACCGTACCAAGTTCGAGATTCAGACCAATGCTCCTGTCGTGGCGGGACTCAGCCCGCGGGCAACTCCGCCACGTAGGCCCCGTGCTAGCCGGCGGCCCCGGTGGCGAAGGAAATACGAAGGGTCAGTTCTGTTTGCATAGCCACCTCCTGCCGCTCTCGCATCGACGGTAGAGCGCGGGACGAGGGTTTGCAACAGTCCGCTGTGAGGATCGGGGCACTCACTCCCCGACGGCAATCTCGGCAACCACTATCTCGTGGTCGCGACCCACCTCGACCGCTAGTAGACTGCCAGGACGCGCGTGATTCCAGCATTGACCGAGGATGGCCGCTTACCTGCTGGGATCCATGCCGCGACATGGGCTGAGTTCAGCACGTCTTTCACCTCGTCGCCGGGTCGACGACATATGGCTCGGGGGCTACTGGCCGGCTTGCGACTGCTGGCCAAAGCCGGATGTCGTCGAGCCTTCATCGATGGAAGCTTCGTGACCGCTGCGACCGCACCACGTGACATCGATGTCGCATGGGACATGGACGGAGTCGACTTAGACGGGCTCGACTCGGTGTTCTTCAACTTCGATCTGCAGCGACTTGCCCAGAGAGCGCGGTTCAGCAGCGAGTTCTTCCCCGCCTCCTGGGCTGCCACTGGGGCGGGAGAAACCTATCTGGAGTTCTTTCAAACCGATCGTGACGGCTCGCCGAAAGGAGTTATTCTGGTAGAGATGGAGTCCTTGGATGCCGAAGAGTGATGAGCAGTTGGAGTTTACGCGGCAACAGCGACGGAAACTCGCCGCTGCGCTCGAAAGGGTTCACCGCGCCGCGGCGAACGCCAACGGGGACGACCTACGGCGGCTGAACCTGGAAGCTGCTGGTCTGGCGTCGGTGCTGTCAGACCTGGATTGCGAGCTGGAAAATGCCCCGCGCGACGTGATTACGTCCAAGAGGCTTTTGTAACCTTCGCCTCGGCAGTACGCGAGATTTGTTGGGCTTATCAGATCAGGGGGCGACCCAAACAATCCTCAGGGCGCGTGCTCCCAGTCCATCATCATCACGTCGATCTCCTCTCCCGGCTCCACCTGCGCCTGCGTCTCCGGGATGATCGTGAGCGCGTTCGCCGCGCTCATGCTCGTGAGGATGCCGCTCCCCTGCGGCCCGGTGAGGTCGGCGTACCAGCGGCCGTCTTCCCCCTGGGTCACGATGCAGCGGGCGTAGAACCGCCGCGCGTCCGTGTTCTGGATGCGTTCACGCGCGATCGCCCGGATCACTGGCCGCTCCCAGTCGTCTCGCCCGAGCATCCTAAAGATGGCTGGCCGCCCGAACAGCTCGAACGACACCATCGAGCTCACGGGGTTCCCCGGCAGCCCCAGGTGCCCTACCTGCCGTCCGTCTGGCGACCGGAATGCCCCGAATGCGAGCGGCTTCCCCGGCCGCATCCGCACCGTCCAGAAGTCGATGGCGCCCTCCCGCGCGAGCACGTCCTTCACCACATCGAAGTCCCCGCGCGAGACCCCGGCGCTGGTCACGATCATGTCTGCGTCCAGGCCCTCGCGGATCTTCGCCGTCAGATCGTCAACCGTGTCCTTCGCGATGCCGAGCAGCCGCGGTATCCCGCCGTATTTCGTCACCATCGCCGCGACGCTGTGGGCGTTCGCGTCGTAGATCCGTCCTGGCTTGAGGGGCTCGCCCGGCTCCGTGATCTCGTCCCCTGTCGAGAGGACCGCCACCACCGGCCGCCGGTACACACTCACCTGGGCCAGCCCGATGCTCGAAAGCACGCCCACTTCACTCGGCCGCAGGACTCGTCCCGCGGAGATGACCGTTTGCCCGGCGGTCACATCCTCGGCGCGGTAGCGGATGTTCGCCCCCACGTTCGCGGCCTTGAAGACCCGCACGCTCCCCGTCTTCTGCGGCGCCTCGCCCACCTCTCGCAGCGCTTCGTCCGTCTCCTCGAAGGGCACGATCGAGTCGGCCCCCGGCGGCATGGGCGCGCCGGTCATGATGCGCACGGCCTCACCCGCACCCACCGGCGTGTCCAGCACGTAACCGGCCGCAAGGTCCGCCGTCACTCGCAGCTCGCGCGGCGACTCCTCGGTCGCGCCGCCTGTATCGGCCGCGCGCACGGCGTAGCCATCCATCGCCGTGTTGTCGAGCGGTGGGATGTCGAACGGGGCGACCACGTCCTCCGCCAGCACCTGCCCCAGCGCCTCCAGCACCGGTTTCCGCTCCGGTTCAAGGCGCGAAAAGAACGCGAGGATGCGGTCTCGCGCCTCCTCCACCGAGATCATCGAATTCGCCGCAAAGGTCATGACCACAGGATACAGTGCCGCCGGGCTCTACTCCCCCTCTCCACGGCCTTGTGGAGCGGCTTGGGGGTGAGGGACCTACGCCAACCGAACGGCGAGGCAGGTCGTCGTCCGCTGCACGCCCGAGACCTTCTGGACTGCGTCCGTGATCGCGTTGCCGAGGCGGTCGAGGTCGTCCGCCTCGAGCTGCACGATCACGTCGTAGGGCCCGGTGACGGTGTCTACGGCGGTGACGCGCGCGCCGGGATAGGAGAACTCGCCGATGGCGGCGCCCACTGCCTTCGCCTTGCCGACGTCGGTTTCGATCAACACATAACCGCGGACAGCCATCGTGGTCCCCTCCCGACCGAATTAGGGGCGCAATCTCGCAGAACGTAAAGCCCCATGTCAAGAACGACGACGGCCGCCCGCGCATTCGGTGCCGCGCGCGTGAGCAAGCGGTTGGGCTCTTGGCGAGGATTGGCCGCGAAGCACCGCCCTGGTTCGCGTGACCACCATCCCGCCCTCACCCCCGACCCCGCTCCTTCCGTGGAAGGACGGGCGAGGGGCGTGTGCCGTGAGCCGAGGGGCACTTTTGAAGGCAGCGGCTCAGGGGGCGAGCGCGGCCCCCACCACTCCGCACTCCCGCAACTCCGCCACCTGCTCCGCGGAGAACCCTAGCTCGCCCAGCACCTCGTCCGTGTGCTCATCCAGCAGCGGCGCCGACGACCGGATGGACACGGGCGTCCGGTCCATCCGCAGCACCGGTCCGAACGTCTTGTACGGGCCGAGCAGCGGGGTGCTCGACCTCCACCGTGGAGTACAAAGGCATCTTCTTGGAGGCCCCACTGCTAGCAATTTCATCTCAGAGAGAGAGTTCGTGGGCGAGCGCGCTACGACTCCTCTCTCTCTAGGCTCGTGCTGGTTGAGGAGACCCGACATAGCAATGAACGATAGAGCAAGAAGGCGGTTATCAAAGGCATCTTGCCGTTGGTGGCGGCGTTGGCGTTCGTAACCGGAACCGGCCTGGTTTCGGCGGCGGCGACGATTCACGTATGGCCGCCGTACGGGTGGTCTCAACAGGGAGGCTTCCCTTACGCAAATTTTGGGTTTGTCTGTGTGCACAACGGGGAGCCGTGGGTCCATTCGGTCACGTCCCATGTCTTCGACGGCGGCGAGGTCACGGGCCTCTACGTCCAGTACTATGATGTGTACGATGGGATTGCCGACTCCGACGTGGACTGGAATTGGCAAGAGATCTTCACTTCGCACGACTACCGCGACGCTTTCCCGCCGTGGCCCGGCAAGCTCTTCGAGGACGACTGGACGGCTTGGTATGAAGATTGGTTCGAATACGACATCGGAACAGAAGACGTCGTGGCGCGAACATACTTCGGCCATCCTCTGTCGGGCGGTTGCCAGAGTTCCATACTCGTCTACCGCCATTATTAGTGACCACCTTGGTGAGGAAGGCCTTACACATGTTTAGCACGAACCGCTCCAGGCTGTTCCTCGCTTCCCTGAGTGTAATCGCGGCTGCCATCGTCGGCGTCGCCAGCGCATATCTCGTCAACAACCTGCGAAACGGCGAAGACAGGTTTGCTCTGGCGCAGGGAGTGGAGGTGACGGGGTCCGACGGGATCGTTGTTGGACAGGGAGTGACGTCGTACGAGGCTCTCAGGATCGCGTCGGAAAAACTGGGTTACGAAGTGAAGGGGCTGGATTTCATCCCTGGAGGCGGGTTCGAACTCCGGACGATCGTCCTCGGCTCCGGACCCTACGAGATGTCACCACGCACCGCCAAGCTCCACTACACCAAGCTGGATGCGACAGCAGACCGTGGAATCCTCGCGATCGGCGTCTCCGAAGTGAACCAACCACGAACACGGCCGACGAACTGGCGGCCTGTGGACGATCCCAATCAGCTTTTCGATATCGGCGTGCCAGATGTCGAAGTCTGGGTCAACGGCGACCAGATGCGAAGAGTCTACTCGTGGAATGTAGGCGAGCGGTCATACGCCTTGCACATCGATCAGAGGCAGCCGCCAGACGATGAAGTCCGCAGGATGATCCGAGAGCTGATCGACTGACGACCACGCCTTCAAGCGCGCCTCGTGGTTCGTCACCCATGCGGGCGGAGCATACGGGCGGTCGGCATCGCTACAATGCGCCCAAATGCGCATCACCTTCTGCGGCACGGCCATGGGCGGAGTCACGGCCACGCGTGCGACCACCTGCATCCACGTCCGGGAAGGGGATAGCGGCCTCCTGCTGGACTGCGGCCCGGGCACGCTCCCCGCACTCTTCCGCACGGGCCTCGCCCTGCCGAAGTCGCCGTACCTCGTCTTCTCGCACCTGCACATGGACCATTGCCACGGCTTCGCCGAGTGGCTCGCGCACATGGTCTTCCCCTTCGGTGTGCTGCCGGCCGTCTTCGGACCGCCGGGCACGCGGGAGTACATCCGCCGCGCGGCGCACCTCACCTCGTTTGTGACCGCGCCACCGGGTGCGGATGTCGGCACCGAAATGGACGTGCCCGTGATGGAGCTGGAGGACGAGGGCGACATCTCACTCGCGGAAGGCGTCCGCCTTCGCAGCGAAGTGGTGCCCCACGCGCCCGGCATCATCGCCATGGCCCATCGGCTCGAGCTGGCCGACCGCGCCATTGTCTACAGCGGTGACACTCAGGCCATCCCCTCCACGCTCGTCCCGCTCTCCGAGGGCGCGGATCTTCTCATCCACGAGGCCTACTCCGAGGCCGGCCTCGATGACTGGCTCGCAGGTCAGGAGCAGGACCGCGCGGATCGGGTGCGGCTCGCGGTGCGCCGCACGCACACGCCCGTCGCAGACGCGGCCCGCATCGCCCGCGAAGCCGGTGTCAAACGCCTGGTCCTCACGCACCTCTGTCCCGGCGAGAAGCCCGACCGCCTCGCCCGCGAGGCCGCCGCCATCTTCCCGGGCGAAGTGCTCGTCGCCGACGACGGCCTCGCGCTCGACCTTTAGGCGCCCGGGGCTACCCCTCGACTCGCGGCAACGCCACCTCGACCACGGCCTCGCCCGCGCTCGCCCCGGCGCGCACCTCCACCACGGCCGTAACCTCGATCGCCTGGATGAAGCACAGCGCCTCTTCGCCCTCACGGCAGTAATACACTGACGCCGTCCCGCTGACCGTGGCCGTTCCCTCGGAGACCACCACCGGGATGGGCAACTCCACGGTCGCGTCGTCTGTCTGCCACGTTACCTCACGCTCGCCGAGCTCCAGGACGGCCGCGTTCGAGGATGTCAGTGCGAGCATCGAAGGCCCCTGGCTGTTCAGGTGGTAGCCATCCGGAGACACGATCCGCACCCGCAGGTTCGTGGCGCCCGGAGCCACGGTCTGAGGCGGCACGGTCATTCTCACCGCGGTCCTCCCGTCGCCACCCAGCGCCCCCAGGTTCGTAAGAGTGAGCGTCGAAAGGGTGCCCGCGGAGAGGTCGAGCACGCGCACGAGGTGGTTGTTGGTGTCCGCGATGTACGCCTTCGTGCCGGAGATGCTGAGGCCACCGGGCTCGTCGAGCAGGGCGGCATGGCGCGGGCCGTCCCGCCACCCGCGCTCGCCGGTCCCCGCCGCAGTGGTCACCTGGAAGGTCGCGGGGTCGATCGCCTTTATCTTGTGGTTGAACGTGTCCGCGATGAGCAATCGGTCGCCCTCCAGCGCGATGCCCTGCGGGTGCTGCACCTTTGCATCTTTTCCCTGCCCATCCTCGTCGCCCCAGTCGAAGAGTCCTGTGCCCACCAGTGTTTGCACGGAACCCTCGATGCTGCCATCGAGCGCGACCCTCCGCACGGAGCTCGACTCGGGGTCCACCCAGTAGAGGAAGAAGTCGTCGGCCGCCAGGCCGCTGGGCTGCGCGAGCGTGGCCCTGGTCTTGCGGGGGCCGTCCTCGATGCCCTCGCGGCTCGTGCCGGCGAACACCGCGATCTCTCCAGACTCCAGGTCCATCTCCCAGATCTGGTGCACCCCCGCCATCGAGATGAACAGGCGCTCTCCCACCGGCAACACGTCCCAGGGCGACGCCAGGGCGGTCTCCTTGGCCTGGGCGCCAGTGCCGGGCATCCGGTCGAGCTGCTGCCCGGTGCCAGCGATGGTGGTCACCTCGCCGCTGGCGAGATCGACGGCCCGCACCGCATGGTTGCGCGTGTCCGCGACATAAAGCGTCCGCCCATCGTCCGAGAGCGACAGCCCCTGGGGCTGCCGGAACGACGCCTCCGTCGGCGAACCATCGGCGAACCCCTCTTCCCCGCTGCCAATGGCGCGTTCCACGCGCCCAGTGAGGTCGGTGACGACGATCCGGTTGTGCCCCGCGTCTGCAATGAACAGCCGTTTGCCCCGTTCGTCGACAAGCACCCTGGACGGATACGAAAGCACCGTGGACGCCACGCTCGCATCGAGCTGGAGGGGCAACGGCGCTCGGTCGATGCGCCCCTCGAACTCGGCCAGCAATGCGGTGAGGATCGGCTGGAAGAGCGGGTATACACCCTCGCCCGCATGACCGCCCACGAGGTTCCCGGCCGGGTCGATGAGCACGAGCGTTGGCCAGGCGTTCGCCCCGTACGTCCGCCACACCACGAAGTCCGGGTCGTTGATGACGGGATGCTCGATCTCGTAGCGGGCGATGGCTTCACGCACGGTGTCGTCTTCGTGCTCGGTGCTGTATTTCCCCGAGTGAACGCCAATCACGGCGAGCGCGTCCCCGAACTCTTCCTCCAGGCGCTTGAGGTCCGGGATGATGTGCTGGCAGTTGATGCATCCCTGCGTCCAGAAGTCGAGCAGCACCATCTTGCCCTGAAGATCCGCCAGTGCCAGCGGGCGCTCGACGTTGAACCATGTCACGCCTGTCGGGAAGTCTGGCGCGGCCTCCGTCCCTGCCCACGAGCTACGCCCACCGGGAGGCGTGGGCGCGCCATTCGCGCCGCCATCGTCCTCGGGCGCACGGTCGGATTTGCTGCCCCCGCTACAGGCTGCCAACGCAGTCACCATCACGAACAGGCATGCCGCGATTGTAGCCGCGCGAACCGCTCGTTGCGTGAATCGTGGTGTACCCACGCTCGAATGGTACTCGGCACCCGCGGCATCATTACGCCGAACCCCATGAACAGTCAGCGCTCAGTAAAGGGTGTGTTTTCCGCCCCGGCCCGGCGCGGCCACCTGTCACCGACCACCGACTACCGACCTACGGCATCCGCCCGCCATCCTTCAGATAGATCCACATGACGTAGTCGATCGGTGGCGTCTCGTGGCCGAGCCGGCTCAGGAAGTGGGCGATGTCCGCCCGGTGCTCGATGGAGTGCGTGAGCACCTGGAACAGCCCGTCGCCAACGGTGAAGTCTCGCTCGAACCAGGGCACGTTGAACATCCGCTCCAGCCCCTCGTCGTCGAGCCTGTCCGCATGGGCGACAAGCTCGCGATTAACGGCCTCGGATGATGAGAGGTACGCCTCCAGGCTGGACACCGGCGCCGGCACCTCACCACCCCCGGTCAGGCGAAGGTACGCGCGCTCCACCTCGTTGATGTGCCGCCAGAGTTCCAGGATCGGCTGGTATTGCCACTCCTCCTTGTTCGTGAGCTGCGCCGGCGTGGCGGTCCGGCACACTTCGCCCAGTTGGCGCGTGGCCCAGCCGTTGTATTCAAACGCGTCCTTCAGCAATCGCATGGCAGCCCTCCGCGTGAATCGTGAATTGCAGCAGTCTCACGCTATACTGAACGCTCCCACGATGACCGCACCAGACCTCTCCCAACTGGAGCACCAGGCTCTTGAAGCGCTCGCATCGGCGACAACCGACGACGAAGTCGAGCAGTGGCGCGTGACGTGGCTCGGCCGCCAGGATGGGCGCGTGACGGCGCTCCTGCGCTCCATCCGTGAGCAGCCCGCGGACCAGCGCGCTGACTTCGGCGCCGCCACCAACGCCCTCAAGACAACGCTTGAGTCCACCCTCGAAGCGAAGCGCGAGGCGACGAAGAGCGCCGCCTTAAGCGAGCTCTCCACCAGGGACGCGCTCGATGTGACGCTTCCCGGCCGCCCCCAACTCCTCGGCAGCCTCCACCCCGTCACGCAGACCCTGCGCGACTGCCTCGAAGTCTTCCGCGACCTCGGCTTCCGGGTCGTCGAAGGCCCCGAAGTCGAGTGGGCGAAGTACAACTTCGACGGCGTGCGCATCCCTGAAGACCATCCCGCGCGGGACATGTGGGACACCATCTGGGTGGACACGATCATCAACGGTGAGCGCAGCATGCTCCTCCGGACGCATACGTCTCCCAACCAGATCCGCGTGCTCGAACGTACCCCGGAGCCACCGGTTCGCGTCGTCGTCCCGGGCAAGTGCTACCGCCACGAGGCGACCGACCCCACCCACGAGTGGATGCTCACCCAGATCGAGGGCCTCGCCGTGGACGAGGGCGTGCGCATGAGCGACCTCAAGGGGACGCTCTACGAGTGGGCCCGCCGCATGTTCGGCCAGGACCGCCGCATCATCTTCCACCACAGCTACTTCCCCTTCGTGGAGCCGGGTATCGAGATGGCGATGGACTGCTTCATCTGCAAGGGCGCCGGCGGCGACTGCCATACATGCCACGGCACCGGCTGGATCGAGATCCTCGGGGCCGGCATGGTCCACCCGGAGATCATCGACAAGGCCGGTTACGATTCCACGAAGCACACGGGCTTCGCCTTCGGCATCGGCATCGAGCGCGTCGCCCTCCTCCGCTGGGGCATCGACGACATCCGCCACTTCTATGCGAACGACCTGCGGTTTCTGAGCCAGTTCTAATGGCCGTCAGCCCCCTCGGGCCATTGGCCGTTGGCTGTTGGCTGTTGGCCGCTGACACCTAGGCTTGGTGGGAGGTTCTTGTGAGGCCGTTTCAGGAATATGCGGTGTGGCAACTAGGTCACGAGATTGTTCTCGACGTGTATGCGGCGACAAAGAAGTTTCCGCGTGAGGAGCTGTATGGGCTCACGAGCCAAATGCGTCGCGCGGCGTATTCGATCACGATGAACGTCGCGGAAGGGTCGGCGAAGAGCGACTCCGAGTTCCACCAGGCTCTCACAGTCTCACTTGGGTCGGCAGCTGAGTTGGAATACCAGATCCTTCTTTCTCAGGACCTCGGCTATCTTCCGCCGGACGCCTACCAGGCGCTGGATTCAAAGGTTAAGCGTGAGAAGCGGATGCTTGTCAGCTTTATGAAGGCTCTCCGACCAAGGCCGACGCGTCGGCCAACGGCCAACGGCCAACAGCCAACGGCCCGCGCGGGTACCGAAGCATGAAGCTCCTCCTCTCCTGGCTGCGCGAGTACGTGGACGTCGACATGCCCGTGGCGGAGCTGGCGCGCAGGCTGATCGACTCCACCGCGGAGGTCGAGGGATGGGAGACGCTCGGGGCCGACTGGGACCCCGAGCGCATTCGTGTGGCCGAGGTGCTCGAGGTCCACGCTCACCCCAATGCCGACCGGCTCCGGCTCGTGACCGTGGAGGCGGGCGACGGGCGACAGCAGGTGGTCTGCGGGGCGCCCAACGTAGCCCCCGGCCAGAAGGTCGCCTTCGCCACGGAGGGAGCCACCATCTTCGATGGCCACTCCGGCAAACCCGCCACCCTCAAGCTCCGTCCCATCCGTGGCGTCGACTCCGCCGGCATGGTGCTCAGCGAACGCGAGTTGGGCCTCAGCCAAGACCATGAGGGCATCCTCGTGCTCCCCTCGGACGCGAAGGTCGGACGCCCGCTCGTCGAACAGCTCGGCGACGTGCTCTTCGACATCTCCACCTGGGCCAACCGCGCCGACCTCCTCGGCGTCCTCGGGTTTGCGCGTGAAGTCTCCGCCATCACGGGACAACCCCTCCGCGAGCCAGACCGAGGGCACTCGGAATCCGAGCGGCGCGCCGCGGATCTCGTGTCGGTCACGATCGAAGACCCCGACCTCTGCCGCCGGTTTACGGCTTCCGTGATTGAGGGAGTGCAGATCGGCCCATCCCCTGCCTGGATGCAGGAACGGCTGCAGCGCATGGGCATGCGCCCCATCAACAACGTCGTCGACATCACCAACTACGTGATGTTGGAGACGGGCCAGCCCATCCATGCGTTCGACTTCGACCTCGTCCGGGGCAAGCGCATCGTGGCGCGGCGGGCGAAGCCGGGCGAGCGACTTGTCACCCTCGACGGCGTCGACCGGGAGCTGGACACGGAGATGCTCATGATCTGCGACGGCGACGGCCCTGTCGGCATCGCCGGGATCATGGGCGGCGGCAACAGCGAAGTGAGCGACAACACGCGCACCGTCCTGCTCGAAATCGCCAATTTCAAGCCGGGGTCGATTCGCCGCACCTCGTCCAAGCTGAAGCTGCGCACGGAGGCTTCGCTGCGCTTCGAGAAGGGCATCGGGCCGGACCTCGCGGTCTATGCTCAGCAGCGCGCGCTCCATCTCTTCGAGCAGTGCACCGGCGGCCGCGTCACCAGCGGCCTCGTCGACGTCTATCCCACTCGCATCGAGCCACCCGCGATAGCATTGCCGCTCGCCCGTGTCGAGCAGGTCCTGGGGATGGTCATCCCCCGCGCGGACGTGGAGCGCATCCTGCTCGCCCTCGGGTTCTCGCTCGAGGCCTCCGCCGACACCCTCACGGCGACGCCCCCATACTGGCGCCTCGACGTCGAGATCGCGGATGACGTCGTCGAGGAGATCGGCCGCATCTATGGATACGACCAACTCCCCGCGACCACGCTGCGGGGAGAGCTGCCGCCGGTCGAACCCCGGCCTCTCCCAACCCTGAGAGAGCGCGTCCGCGACCTCTTCGTGGGCGTGGGCTTTCAGGAAGTCATCACTTACTCGCTCACCGACGAGGGCACCCTCGCGAAGGTCGTCGCGGCCGACGACCGCCGCCGTCTGTCGCCCCACCGGATGGTGAATCCGGTCGCCTCGCAGTACAGCGTCCTGCGCACAAGCCTCCGCGGGAGCTTGCTGCAGACCGCCGCGAATAATCGCCACGTCTCGGATGGTGCGTTGCGCCTGTTCGAGATCGGCCTGGAGTACCTTCCCACCGAGGCCGACCTCCCGCACGAGCGGCCCGTTCTCTGCGCAATCGTTATGGGTTCCCGGGAGACACGTTGGGGCCGCCCGGGAAGCGAGCGGCTCGACTTCTTCGACGCCAAGGGCGCCATCGAGGCCGCTCTCGACGACCTCGGCATCGCCGCCTCATACCGGGCCACGACGTACTTCGGTCTCCTCGACGGCCACGCCGCAGAGGTAACGGCGGGCGGGGACAGCATCGGGATCGTCGCTCAGGTGCATCCACACACCGCCGCATCCTTCGACCTCAACGAGCCCGTTTTCCTCATCGAGCTCTACCTCGAGGACCTGGTCCGGCACGTCCCCGAACGCCCTCCCTATTCGCCACCTTCGCGCTACCCCGACGTGCGCCACGACATCGCGCTGGTCGTCGAGTCGGACATGCCCGCCGGCCGCGTCCTCCAGCTGGTTCGTTCTCATCGCTCCGGCTCGGTGACCATCTCCGCCGAAGTCTTCGACGAGTATCGTGGCAAGGGCGTGCCCGAGGGCAAGAAGTCGCTCGCCATCAGCCTCCGCTACCAGGCCCCGGACCGCACGCTCACTGATGAGGACGTCGCCCGCATCGAGCAAGGTCTCCTCACGCGCCTCCAAAAAGAGCTCGGGGCTACCCTCCGCGGCGCGTAGCGCTGACGAACGCTCATCCTCTCAGGGAGCGATGCGGGACCGGGCGGCGCCCAGCGGGCACGTACAACGGATGCAGAGGCTGGCCCAGCCGTGTGAGCCCGAGGCAGCTGGCCCGCGCGTTCGTGAGCTCGCGGACCGTCTCTCCCGGCGCCCTCGTCCCGTGATTCCCCCACGCGAGCAGCAGGTGGCCGCGGCGTGCGGTCGCCTGGTCGAGCCATCGCGAGTTCTCCGGACCAAGGGGGTCGGCGGCCGCGAAGAGCTCCCGTGGCGATGTCGCCCGAAAGGCGAACAGGTTCACCACCTTCAGGCCTCCATATCCCCAGGACCGCGCGAAGCCCAGGCAGCGGCGGATCGTGGGGTCGTCCCGCGCCGCGCCGGCGGTACTCGGATTGAGCATCACGAACGTGACTGCCGGCAACCCCGGATCCCACTCTCGCCAGAGGTGGTACCGATAGGCTCTCGTGGCATCGAACGTCGCGCCGCCATTCATCTGCCCATGGTATTGCTGCCGGCGCCTGGTGCACGTTCTAGCCGGTGAACAGCCCTCCGTCGGGAAAGAGGATCTCGCCCGTGAAGTACGCGGCCTCATCCGACACGAGGAACAGCGCGGTGTTCGCGATGTCCTCCGGCTGCCCGAAGCGCCCCATAGGGATGCCAGCACGAATGGCGCGGGCGCGCTCTTCGTTGCTGCGGGCGCTCGCCGTCATCGGCGTCTCGATGAAGCCCGGGCCGATCGCGTTCACACGCACACCCTGGCTGGCCAACTCGAGCGCCAGCCCCTTCGTCAGCATCCACACGCCCGCCTTCGAGACGCAGTAGTCGATGGCGCCCACGATCGGGATCTTCGCCGCTCCCGAGGCAATGTTCACGATTGCACCGCCGTTGCCTGATGCCACCATGCGGAGCGCAATCGCACGGTCCGTGAGCATGACCCCGGTGAGGTTCACGTTGAGCACCTTCTCCCAGTACTCGGTGGGCTTGTTCAGGAGCAACGCTCCGTCGCGCGACTCCGCCACGCCCTCACGCTGCTGTCCCGACACGTAAAGCGCGTGGGAGATGCCCGCGGCCGCCACCAACGCGTCGATCTTGCCGAACTCATGTACCGCGCGGTCCGCCAGCGCCTCGCAGTCGGCTTCCCGGGACGTATCCGTCACCTGGAACATGCTCCGGCGGCCAAGCGCCTTCACCGCCGCGACCGTCTCCGTGCCGCGCGCCTCGTCGAGGTCCGCGATAACGACGTCGGCGCCCTCCTCCGCGAACCGCAGCGCGCATGCCCGCCCGATTCCGCTCGAACCGCCCGTGATGACCGCGACCTTGCCGTCTAACCGTCCCATGAACGAACCCTCCGCACCTGAAGTGGGCCGATTCTACGGTTCCCGCTCCAGCCGCGTTGCGGACACGACGCTTGCCGGTAGGATTCGGCCAGAGGGTGAGCGATGGCTTCAGAAAGCAAAGGCGCCGTACTCGCCGCGATGGGAGCGAATGCTGCTATCGCGGTCGGCAAGTTCGTGGCTGGCAGCCTGACCGGCAGCGCGGCCATGTTCGCGGAGGCCGGGCACTCCGTCGCGGACACTGTGAACCAGGTCTTCCTGCTCGTCGGCATCAACCTTTCCGATACCAAGGCTGACGAAGAGCACCCGCACGGCTACGGCAAGGAGCCGTTCTTCTGGTCATTCATGGCGGCCATCTTCATCTTCGTGGCTGGCGCTGCCTTCTCCTTTTACGAGGGCACGCGCACCCTGCTCCAGGGGGACGAGCACCACCGGACCGACTTCGAGCTGCTCGTCGCGTTCGGTGTGCTTGGGGCAGCCGTGGTCTTCGAAATCTTCTCCACCGCGGTAGCAGTACGTGGGGCGCGGAGGAGTGCGGTCGCCAAGGGCTGGCCGGTCTGGAAGTACCTGCGCGAATCGCCGGACCTCACGCTAAAGACCGTCCTCTTCGAGGACGCTGCTGCTCTCGTCGGCCTCTTCCTCGCGATGGGGGGCCTCGGGCTCTCGGAGGTGACGGGCAACGAGGCGTGGGACGCGATCGCCTCGCTCTGCATCGGCGTGGTGCTGGCCGTCGTCGCGTTGATGCTCGGCGTGGGTGCCCGGAATATGCTCCTCGGCGCCGCTGCACACCACGAGACGATTGCCACCATCCGCGCGACCATCGGCCACTTCCCCGAGGTCGAAAACGTCGTCCGCCTGCTCACGATGCAACTCGGCTCGCACAGCGTCCTCGTCACCGGCGAGCTCACCGTCAGGCGGGAGCTTACGACGGCTGCCATCGAGGACCTCATTCGCCGGCTCGACGAGCGGATGGCGGCGGATGTTCCCGAGGTCACCAGCACGTTCTGGGAGCTCCGCCCCACCGGTTGACCTGTCGGAGTGGTGGTAGACTGAGACCATGAGCAGGATCGAACTCGGCAGCATGCTTGAGAACGACCCCAACCACCGGGACGGTCGGCCGTTCATCGCCGGGACGCGTGTGAGCGTGGATCGCATCGGCATTCTGTTCGCGCAGGGCAGCTCCCCGGCTGAGATCGCGGAGCGCTACTCTCTGGACCTGCCCCAGGTATTCGCAGCACTCGCCTATTATCTCGCTAACCGAGAGCAAATCGATCGCGAAATCGAGTCCATGGACGCTGAGTATGACCGACGCGCGGCGGCGTGGGCCGAGCGCGAGCGCGCCGGATAGGTGGGGTTCCCGCTTTACGTCGATGATGACTCCGACGATCTTGACCTCATTCGTGGCGGTCTCGTACGTGGATGGGACGTGGTTCGTGCCACGGACGTGGGCATGAGGGGGTCTGCAGACATCGACCACCTCGCCTACGTTGCTCGATCCGGCCGCGCCATTCTGAGCGCGAACATGTCGGACTTTGAACCGCTCCATTGGGAGTGGATGGGTGCGGGAGTCCACCACTCAGGCATCGTGCTCGTGAGACAGCAGCAATGGTCCGTGGGCGAACTCCTGCGGAGGCTCGAGCGACTCCTCGCTTCGAAGACGGCGGAGCAGATGATCGACCGAATCGAGTGGCTCTCTCGGTGGGGCGACGATCGGGGCGAACCCTAGCCCTCCACGGTGAGCGCGTACTCGAACGCGTCCGCCAGTGCCAACCAGCTCGCCTCGATGATGTCCGTGGATGAGCCGACGGTCGTCCAGTAACGGACCCCGTCCGTGCTTTCGATCAGCACGCGCACCTGGGCGCCCGTCGCCGCCTGGCTATCGAGGATGCGCACCTTGTAGTCGACGAGCTTGACCTCGTTCACCGCCGGGTATGAGACCACGAGCGCCTTGCGGACGGCCTGGTCCAACGCGTTCACGGGACCGTTGCCCTCGGCGGCCGTGTGCTGCGAGGCCCCGTGCACTTTCATCTTCACCATGGCCTCGGCCAGCATCTCGTTGAGCTGCTCGCGCACGTGGCTCTGGCGCCGCCGCTCCACGATCACGAAGTCTTCAAGCTCGAACGGCTGCCGGTAGCCTGGCAGGGATCGGCGCACAAGGAGCTCGAAGCTCGCCTCCGCGCCCTCGTACTGGTAGCCCTGGCTCTCCTTTTCCTTCACCGTCTCCAGCAACTTCTTGATCTCGTCCTGCGTGAACGGGTAATCGATGCCTTGTTCCTCGAGCTTCATCAGCAGGTTGCGCTGCCCGGAGAGCTCGCTCACGAGCACACGGCTGCTGTTGCCGACCACGGCCGGATCCAGGTGCTGGTAGGCCCGCGCGTCCTTCATCATCCCGGCCACGTGGTAGCCGGCCTTGTGTGCGAACGCGCTCGCACCGACGTACGGCGCCCCCGGGTTTGGCACGAGGTTCGCCAGCTCCGAGACGTAGTTCGAGACCTCGGTCAGCCGCGCGAGCTGCTCGTCCTCGACCACCTCCACGCCCATCTTCACCTTCAGGTTAGCGAGGATCGTGAGGATGTCGGCGTTTCCGCAGCGTTCGCCGTAACCGTTGACGCAGCCCTGCACCTGCCACACTCCGGCCTCCACCGCCGCCATCGAGTTGGCCACCGCGAGCCCGGCATCGTTGTGGCAGTGGATGCCGAGGCGCACGTCCCTCGTTCGCTCTGTCGCTGCTTCGATGGCTGCCAGCATCTGGTGCGTCGTCATCCCGCCGTTCGTGTCACAGAGCACGAGCGCATCGGCCCCCGCCCTCCCAGCCGTTGCAAGGCACTGGAGCGAGTAGTCGGGATCATCGAAGAAGCCGTCGAAGAAGTGCTCCGCGTCGAAGAACACCGTCTTCCCCATCGCCTTGAAGTAGCTCACGGTGTCCGCGATCATCGCCAGGTTCTCTTCGCCGCTCGTCTCCAGGACCTGGCTCACCTGGAACATGCTGGCCTTGCCCACGAGCGTGATGCCCGGGGTTTCGGCGGCGACCAGGCTCTGGATGTTGGCATCTGTCTCGCAGGTCATGTTGGGCTTGCGCGTGCCCCCGAAGGCGCTCACCTTCGCGTTGCGAAGCGTCACGTCCTTCAGGCGCCGGAAGTACTCCGCATCCTTCGGGTTCGACCCGGGGAAGCCGCCTTCGACCCACTCGAGGCCGAGCTCATCGAGCTTCTTTGTAATCCGCACCTTGTCCTCGACAGAGAACGAGATGCCCTCCATCTGCGAGCCGTCGCGGAGAGTCGTGTCATAGAGCTGGACGCGGTCAGTAGTCATTGTCGATTTCCGATTGTCGATTGACGATTCGGCGGTCGCACAGGCAGCCGACAGGGCGGTGGGTCAAGGGTGGGAGAGGAGAGAGGGGCGCGCATCAAATGGCAGCCCCGCGGGATTGCCGCGGGGGATCTATCACCAGGAACGACGGGAACGGGATTGCCATCGGGAGCGAGTGTAGCACGCGCCGGTTTATGTCCTAACGTGCAGGCGGGATCGGTTCGTCGAAGGGCACGAGGACGAAGCTGCCGCCCTGCAAGGGGCGGATTGTGCGGAAGTGGCGTTGGTCGATTGAAAGAAGCCGACGCGTGCGGTAGCGGGCCGCCATGACCACGATCGAGAGATCCGTGAGCCCGAGGGCCAGATCCCGGTACTGCTCGTTCAATGACGAGATCGTCGCGAAGTCCGCCGGTTCCAGACACGGTACAAGAAAGCGATCCGCCGCAAGATCCCGGAGAAGACTCTCATTTGCTCGACGCCCGCCCCTCGCGGTCATCATGTAGTCCAGCTCCGCCGCCACGGGTTGGGGCATGACCAGCTCGTGTGGTTCTTCGCGAAGGAACCACGCCACGCGCCGAGCCAACTCTGTGTCCCGCTCGATCGGAGCGAGCAGAGCGCCCGTATCAAGGATGAGCACGGTTGAACAGCTCGATATCGACCAGGCTATCCGCTCCGAAGCCTTTCATCGCCACGTCATCGATCCAATCCTGGAACTCCTCCGGCGAGTCGAAGTGCGGTATTCCGGGAGCGTCCGGATCAGGCTTCATCTTGAGAATCTCGAAGTCCCGGTCAGGCGTCTGCGCGTCGTAGAGCGCCAGCGCCTCGCGCATCACGAGGGCCTGGGACTTGCCCTCGCGCTCGGCGAGGCGGGCGAGGCGTGCGCGATCGTCGTCGCTCAGATAGACGCTCGTCTTCTTCATCGCCCTCGTAGGGTACCACGTAGGGCATGCGCCGGGCAAAGTTGCGTCGCGAGCCCTGCGCTAGAGAACCGCGTTGACCAGGCGCCAGCCGATTCCAATCGCGAACGCCAGCACCAACAGCCCACCCATAAGGGCGAGCGCGGTGTCGCCCGCGAGCCCGCGGCGCGACCTCCTCGCTTGCTCGAGATGCGCGCCAATTGAGACTGGGTCGGCTGCCGTCGCACCGCGCGGACCCAGCGGGTCACCAGGAACGTTGGGAGGCATAGCCACGCACTCAGACTACCACAGTGATCGGGAGGATCCGGATTCAGTCTCTGACTCATCTGACTCGGCCGCGAACTTCACGCGCGCCGTTGAGCTTCGACCGCGAGAGCGACCGTCAGCCCGTCACCCACACGACGATCCCGACCACGAAGGCCGCCACCATGAGCCCACCCCAGATCAGGGCGCCCTCCAGCCTGCTGCCCGGGCGCTGGAAGTCCTCACGCAGCTCCCGTTGCCGGTGCTTTATCTCGAGCGGGTCGACTCGCCAATGCGTCAATCCGTGAGGCAAGTGCGGCAGATTCATGGGACTAGAGTACGCGGCCCGTCAACCAGCGGGAGCGTCGACTCCGACGCGCCGTCGTCCCGTACAGCCTCGTCGCGGGACGCTCAGGAGTACTGCAGCAACTTCGAATCCGCTTTGCAGGTGAGTGCCGCCTTCGTCCCTACCGCCGCCAGCAGGTCGCGTTCAGCGGCGCGCATGTTTGCCAGGTTCGGGCTGATGCGCTCGAACTCATCCGCGAGCAGGAAGAGCGCCGGCAGAGGCTTCTTCCCTTCAGCCGGGTCCGCCTCTGCCATCGCGATGTATCGGCGAACCTTCGCCCACAGGTCGATCGCTTCGCCCGTGATGTGTTCCTCGCCGAGGGTGACCACCCAGTGAGGCTCGGTGAAGTAGTCCTGCCCGTTGAGCCAGGCGATGAACTCCGCGAGCTTGCGGCGGTGGTTCGGTCCCCGCAGGTAGTTCGGCCGTCGTGATGTCGAGAAGTCGTGCCACACAATCGTTGCCAAGAGGTTCCTCCCGTGAGTTATCTGCCGATGGGCAGGAAGTAGTAGCCAGAGGCGTTCAAGTCCGCCTGTCCGTTCTCTCCGATGACGAGCTCCTGCCAGACGAACCAGTCGCCCATCACAGTCGCCTGGTTCACCTGGACGTCCGGCTTCTTGCCGAGCAGCCGGAGCTCCCTCGTCTCGAGGTCGTAGTAGCCGCCCGTGCCCCCATACGCCGCCGCCGGGACCCACGCAAAGCGCCGGCCCGAGACCGTGATCCCCCAACCCTCGTCGCCCGCGAACCGCACAGGCACGCCGCTTTCCAAAGAAAGTGCGTACTTCCCACCGTGGGCGTCGTCCCATGCCAGCGTCGTCCCCTCCGCGTCCAGCGCGATCGCGTAGGGGTTGGCCGAGATGTCGAGCTGCTCCCATTTCCCCGTGTCCAGCTCCACGACCTCGATTTTCGCCGTGCCGTCCGGTGCCCAGCGCACCCACGCGGCCCGCTCGCCGCCCAGGGTCGGCGACTCCACGTCTTCTCCCGCGCCGCCATCCGCGCTCGCCACCAGCCTCGTGGAACCCGTCGCGAGGTCGTGCACGCGCACGCGGCGCATTGCCCGGCCAGCGACAACTTCGTACTCCGCCCACGCGACCTTCCCGTCCTCCACCGCCGGGCGGGGGGCTACGCCGAACGGGGGCGCAGCCTCCGTCCCCATGGCGGTCAGGACCTCGGGCGTGCCCGCTCCGAGGGTCTCCGTCTCGCCCGTGGCGAGGTCCCGCACCTGGAGCTTCCAGTCGGCAAAGGGCAGCTCGAGTCCCGCCCGCACGTAGACGACCTGTTCGCCATCCACGCCGGCTACGATGTCCTGCCTGCCCGGCTCCGCCTCCCAGGCCAACTCGCGCTCGCCCTCATCGGGGCTCCAGGTAACGAACCGCTGCTCGGCAGCGCCAGCCTCCGAGATCGTGGTCTCCGCCAGAAGGAAGCCTTCCTCGAGCACTGCGACGGGCTGGACCTGGCGCCCTTCGTGCGTCATGGGAAGGAACGTGGCGTCGTCGCCGGCAACGATTGCAGGACCGACCGGCACGTCGATGCCGACCGGCGTTGTGACAACCCGCTCCTCGTCGGGCGCCTGGTCTCGCTCCGCGGCCACGTAAGTGACGGGCGCGTCGCCCCCCACACCACACGCTGTCGTCCCCACCAGGACGATCGCGCCCGCCGTCACCATCGCGGCCACCCGTAGCCGCTTACCAGACAATGCCATGCCAGTTCGCAATGGCGCCCCAGTGCACGTCCCAGGCGACCTGTTGGAAGCGCTCGTAGGGGATTCGTTCGTCGTGGTAGACCTGGCCGACCTTCACGTAGCCGTCGCCCGTCGCCCCGTCCACCACGTATCCGTGGAGCGTGTCCCAGTGCTGGTAGATCACGCCTGGCCAGAACCCGTATGGGTAGTACGTCGAGGGCGCGTAGAGCACGTTCTCGGCCACCGGGTACGACCGGTCGAAGTCGTACCGCAGCGCCATGAGCGCTTCTTCCTTGGTCAAGGTGCCCCCGAGCTGCGGCGTGGCAGACTGCACGTACCAGAACGTCCCTCTCCAGGCGTTCAACGTGTGGGGCATGTACGCCTCGCCCCAGTTCGTGCCCTCGTAACGGTTGGTCGCCAGCCAGAAGTCATTCGCCAGGAGCCACTGGTCTTCTTCGGACTTGCCGGTGAGCCACGGCCGCCCGCCCCAGACCTCGTCGTAGCTCTCACTGCGATGGGGGCCCAGGTACCAGAGGATGCTCTGCGCCGTCGCCGGCCCACAGTACCACCAGGTGATTTGCTCGAACGGGGCGAACTTGCTGATTAGCGGCCCGTAGTCCTGCGGCGGCGTCGTACCGCGCAACTTGTAGGCTGCGGGCGTGTTGCTGGGGATGCTCCAATCATTGGCGCCGATCTTCTCTCTCGTGAGCTTGGAGAGCGTGTCGTCAGCGCGTTCCACCTCTTCCTTGCTGCCCTCGCCCTTGAGGAACCGGTCGTACGCGTTCGCTGCCGCCCACTTCGCCTCGACGACCGTCATCGTTCGTGACGGCGCGGCTGGGCAGGGGTTCCCCCTGGAGTCCGTCTTGCGCCCGTCCCGGCACGCTGGCGAAAGCACCGTCGCGTCCTCGCTGTCCCGGCCCACCGCGAGTCCAGTTCCGGGCGCGACCGCGGAAGCGGCGATTACAAGGCCCAGGAGCGCACGCGCGACAGGCGCGCCGAGCTTCGGTAGGCCCCCGCGTACCGTACGAAGGGCCGGCCAGGAGCGGCCGCTGTTATGGCTTTGCAACGTCTTTGCCCCCACTGTGCTACGCGCTCGCTAGTTGGTACCACAGACACCGTACAAATGTCTCGCGGTTTTACGAACATTCACAAAGTCCACGTAAACTGCACTACAGGGAATACGGAGTCGCCCTAACGGGCACGCCGAGAGTTAGCAGAAGGTTCCTATCACTACGAGATTGCAGTATTCGGGGAAACAATAACGGAGTGATATAGCTGCGAGCAGGCCGCACACGAGACACCCGCCAGTGACTGACCTACGGCCTATATCTCGACCCCCAGGTATCGACCTCGCGCCCTACCGCACAGGCTCGAAATATGGGAATTGTATACAATCTCTCCCAGAGGCCCTGCCCCCATGACTGCGACCTGGCTCCGCTTCGCCAACCGTTCCGACCACACCTCTCCCGACGGCCCGGACTACTTCCGTGACGCCTTCCCCTACGCCCTCCCGCCGGTCGTCCAGTTCGAACGTGAGCCCGTCGCCCTCGACCCCGCCCCCGAAATCTGGATCACCGACACGACCTTCCGCGACGGCCAGCAGAGCCGCCAGCCGTACTCCGTCGAGCAGATTGGCCGCCTCTTCGAAATGCTCCACCACCTCGGCGGACCGAAGGGCATGGTCCGCCAGAGCGAGTTCTTCCTCTACACCAAGAAGGACCGCGAGGCCGTCGCCCGGTGCCAGGATTATGGCTTCCGGTTTCCGGAGATCACGGGCTGGATCCGGGGCACGCTCGCGGACTACCAACTCGTGCGCTCTGCCGGGCTGAAGGAGACCGGCATCCTCACCTCGATCTCCGACTACCACATCTTCAAAAAGCTCAACTCCACGCGGGAAGCGGTCATCGCCTCCTATCTCGAAGTGGTTGATGCCTGCCTGGCCGACGGCGTGCTCCCCCGCTGCCACATCGAGGACAGCACCCGCGCCGACTTCTACGGCGTCGTCCTCCCCTTCGTGCGGGCGCTGATGGAACGCGGGCGCCAGGCCGGCGTACAGATCAAGGTCCGTTACCCCGACACCATGGGAGTCGGTGTGTCTGACCCCAACGTCGCCCTCCCCCGCGGCATCCCGCGGCTCACCCATGCTCTCCGCCACGAGGCGGGCGTCCCGAGCGAGGCGCTCGAGTTCCACGGCCAGAACGACCTCAATGCCATCATCCCCAATGCGGTGGCCGCCTGGCTCTACGGCACGAGCTCAAACAACGGCACGCTCCTCGGCATCGGCGAGCGCAGCGGCAACACGCCCATCGAGGCGCTCGTCTTCTGGCTCATCGGCCTCACGGGCGAGACCCACGGCATCGACACCACCGTTATTTCCGAAATCGCCGACTACTACCGCTCCATCGGCGAGATCGTCGACCAGCGCCTGCCCTTCGTCGGCGACAACTTCAACGTCACCCGCGCCGGCATCCACGCCGACGGCATGATCAAGGACGAGGAGATCTACAACCCGTTCGACACGACGCGGCTGCTCAACCGCCCGCCCGGCGTCGCCATCACCGACAAGAGCGGCGCCGCCGGCCTCCTCATGTGGATGCAGAAGCATCGCCCGGTCGAGTCAGACGGCCTCACCAAGCGCGACCCGCGCCTCCTCCGCGTCCTCGATCTCGTGATGTCCGAGTACGACGAGGGCCGGGTCATCGCCATCGCCGACGAGGAAGTGCACGGCATGATCGACGAGGCGTGGGCCCAGGTGCCTGTGGGGTAGCAAGACGAGCCGTGTAGAATGTCGGCATGGGATCCAATGGCGCCCCAGATTCGATGGTCGAGACCATTCCCGGAGTGAGCGGCGGTAGGCCCGTCCTCCGCGGGAGTGGCTTCTCAATCGCCCAGCTCGCCGCCTGCCACAAGGCCGGGTGGTCTGTCGATGAGATCATTGAGCACTACCCGCAACTCGATCGCGCGCACGTGTACGCCGGACTCGCCTACTACTACGCGAACAAGGACGGCACCGACGCCGAGCTCGCTCGCCAGCAGGCAGCCTACGACGAAGGCAAGGGTCGCCAGTCCCGCCGTGAATCCGCCTGACCGATGCCCCGCGGCATCTACACGGATAACGATTCCGGCGACGATGTTGTCGTCCACTGGCTGAGAGCACACGGATATGACGTCACAACCTCTGTCGAGGCTGGCCGGACCCGTGCGCCGGATTCGGAACAACTGCGGTATGCGACTGCTCACGGTTGGGTCATTTACACCCCGAACGTCGCCGACTATGCCCGGCTCCACTCAGAGTGGATGCTCTCGGGTGAAAGTCATGCTGGCATCCTGGCGCGCGTGTACCAGCAGCTCGATGTTGGCGAACAGATCCGGCGCCTCGACCGCGCCCTGCGGGAAAATGAGGGGCTGGACATGACCAACGTCTTCAGCTACCTCTAACTCCTCTCTGCGCCCGTATACTCCCCGGCATGTCCGACACCCCCGCGCTTCTCGGCGGCACGCCCGCCGTCTCTGCAACCCTCCCACCCTGGCCACTCGTCGACCAGGAGGCGCTGACGGAGATCACGCGCGTCATCACCGAGGAGACCCTCTGCCCGGTCGGCGCGGAGGGTACACAGGGCGAGTTCGAGCGGGCGTTCGCGGAGCTGCACGGGCGCAAGTACGGTCTCGCGGTCAACGGCGGGACGGCTGCGCTGATGCTGGGGCTGCACGGCGCGGGTGTGCTGCCCGGCGACGAGGTGATCGTCTCGCCCTTCACCTGGGGCGCGTCTGTGAGCTGCGTGCTTCAGAACCTGGCCATCCCCATCTTCGCTGACATCGACCGGCACACCTTCACGCTGGACCCGGGCTCGATCGAGCAACGCATCACGCCACGCACGAAGGCGATCGTCGTCGTCCACATCTTCGGGTTCCCCGCCGACATGACCCGCATCATGGAAGTGGCGGACAGGCACGGGATCGCCGTCATCGAAGACTGCGCCCAGGCCCACCTGGCCTTGCATGCGGGGCGCCCCGTGGGGAGCTGGGGCACCGTCGGCGCCTTCTCGTTGCAGGCGTCGAAGAACCTGACGGGCGGCGAGGGCGGCATCCTCATCTGCGACGACCGGGAGGTCCTCGAGCGCGCGATGAGCATGGGCACTCACCCCCAGCGCCTCTACGCCGAGCTCGAGTTGCCCGAATATCGCGACAAGATCGACTCGCTCGCCTTCAACTACCGCATGCACTCCATGGCCGCCGCCCTCGCGAACACGCAGCTCAAGTACCTGGAGGAGTGGACCCTCGCTCGGGGCCGCAATGCCCAGCGCCTCTACGATTCCCTCCGCGATGTGCCCTACATCAACATCCCCGACCCGCTCCTCGAGACCGACCGGCACGCGTACTACAACATCCCGTTCACCTACCGGCCGGACGTCATCCCGCTGTCCCGCACGGAATTCGTCGAAGCCCTCAAGGCCGAAGGCGTGAACGCCGGTGTCTACGTCCGCGTGCCGCTCTATCTGCGCCCCCGCTTCCAGAACCACGACTACTACGGCCGCGGCTACCCCTGGGCCATCGCCGATAACCCACCTGAGTACCGCAAGGGTGACTGCCCGGTCGCCGAGGAGATGGCGAAAGTCGAGTTCCAGGTCGGCGGCAACCACTACACCGATGTACCCGAGCTCATGGACCAGGTGGCCGCCGCCATCCACAAGGTCGGCGCCAACGCACCCGCGCTCCGCGCCCACTTCGACCAGAAGCGCGAGGCGAATCAGAGCCGCGACTGACAAGGAGCGGACGCCCGTCCCGACCACAATCGCCGCCGCCCAGCAGGATGGCGTAATTCACCGTCGACCCGCCGTACACTCCCTCCATGCTCCGTCGCCGCGGCCGCCCGCCCCACCCCGACCCGGTAACGCCCGGCGAGCAACGCGTGCTCGACCTCGTCCGAGAGGGCAAGAACAACGCCGAGATCGCTGTCCGCCTCGGCATCAGCATCAACACCGTCCGCTTCCACGTGTCCCACCTGTTGAACAAGGCAGGAGCCACGTCCCGCGACGAGCTCCACAACTGGCAACCGGGCTCCGGGCGACGCTGGAACTTTGTCCCCGGTCTGCCAGGGCTTGCAGGTCTCAAACCTCTCCTCTTCGGCGCTGGTTGTGTGGCTGCCGTGGGCGCGATGGCCCTTGGGATTGCCGCGACGCGAGGCGGGGACAGCCGGCCGGACTCTGACTTCGACGCTGAGCGGATCCCGACCGCCGACGAGTTGCTCGCCCGGGGATTGGTGGACGCGGGCCCTCTCCTGCTCGGACCGGATCCTGTCGCATCCGTGGATGAGCGAGGCCTCTTCTCTGTGGTCGCGTTGAACGAGGGCGCACGCATCTCCCTGGGAACTCCCCGCTCCCCCTGGGAACGAACCATCGGCGGCGGATCCAGTGGCCCGCATCCCGTCGATCTCGGAGCCGTAGGATCGGTCGCCGGACGGCTCTACACGCTAAACGTGGCCGCATATCACCTGGCCGAGTTGACATTCCTATCGTTCTCGGAGATGTCCGTGGAGCCAGGTGAGGACGGCGCGCCGGCTCTCTTCGTCGAAGTTCGTGACCACCAATCTGGTACTCCCCGGGCCGCCACCTTCGACTCCGGCGGCCATCTCTTCATCGACCCACGACCTCTCGCGGACGGCGCTGTGTTCGACATGCTGACCGGGCGTCCTCTCGAGACGTCATCAGTGAGGCTCGTCGGCCCGCTCGTGGATACGCAACGCCTGGTGACCGTACCTTCGTCCTGCTCGGGGGGAGCCTGCGCCCCGCATGTCTGGGGCATCCGATCCCAGCAGCTCGTCGCTCCATTAGCCGGAGTCCTCCGCTGCGCCAACGACCAGGACCTCGTCCTCGATAGCGGCGAGCTTCGATTCCGGATAGATATGGTCGGGGAGATCGGATGGTGCGCCACAGCCGCCCGCACGCTAGCAGCTGGTGATCCGCTCGGCATCAGCAATGTGTCGCGCGTGGTGGTCCTGGACGAGATGGGCCGCCAGCTCAACGCTGGCGTCGACTCGGGGGGCTATTTGCTCGTCTCAGTCGGTGCTCCTTCCCCGGCTTGCCCGTGCAAGCCGTTTGGCAATTAGAGCTCGCCTGCCCTGCCACGCATGATGCCCTTGGGCCGCGAATCGCGTAGATCCGCGTCGGCCCGCCGCCACCGAGCCGCTCGCCCCTCGCCGACCCCTCGGCCTACACGGAGACGGCCTTGCTCTGCTGTCTCGTAGTTTTACGGAGCGTAAGATAGTTTAAGAGAGTGAGGTACGCCTCGGACGCGATGCACGTACGCGTGCAACGGTGGCAGGGCGCCGGGCGAGCTTCTCCCGGTCGACACCACCCATCGGAGTCACAAGTGAGTGCTTCACTTCACCGCCCACTCGTCCTGCTCGCCCTCCTCGTGCTGCTTGCCGCGGGCGCCCTCGCAGCCGCGTCGTCCGCCTCGGCAGCGGCCCCGGATCGCTGGCACAACGAGGCCTGCCACGACCTCGACAGTGGACGCATCCTTTGCATCGAAGACAAAGGTTCGATCAGGGACACCGTCAGCGAGTCCGGCCACTGGACCTACCAGTACCGCGGCGACACCACGTGGACCGTCTACGCCGCCGGCGGCAACATCGAATACACCGAGCGCACCCGCGTCCATGTCCTTCAAAGCGGCCAGGGTGGCGAGACGCACCGGGAGCACGAGACCTTCCGCTACAGCTACCAGAGCGACGACTACAGCTGCCGCGTCAACTACCAGCTCCACGTCGTGGATGGCGAGATCCAGCTCGATCACCAGGTGGATGACTGCACCATCAGCTAGGTTCCCCACCCCCTACCCGTCCTCCTCTCCCCCGCTGAGAGGGGAAAACGGGTGGCGGCTGGCTCACCCCGCACGGCGACTCGCATGGTGGCCTTGCGGGGCGCGGATCGCGTAGATCCGTGTCGGTCGCACAGTGATCGAGCCCCCTGACGCACCAACCAGCTCCGCGAGGCCGTAGACGATGGCCGCATGCCAGGCATCGTCCCACGTCGTTACCACGAGCCGCGGGCTGCGCCGCAGGTCCGCCATTCGCACGGAGTTCGGGAAGGCCGGCACGAGGAAGCGGTCGCCCGCGAGCGTCACCTCCACAGGCGCGGCGTGCGGCCATCCGGACTTACCCACGGTCGCGACCGAGGCCAGCCTGGTGCCGCCCCAAAACGCCACGAACTCCTCAGCGGACATCACCCATGCCGGGTGCGTGAAGTTCGCCGCCATCGTTGGGCCGGCCTTCTCAATCGCGCGCTCGATCGCCCGAGCGATGGCGTCCGGCGAACTCATACCTGCGCGTCCCAACTCCAGCGAGTGGCGATGCGGACTGGCGTCCCCGGCTCGGCCACCTGCATCCCCACTCCGCCCGCCGCTCGCTCCGCGAGGTTGAAGGCGTCGGCCACGCAGGTCTGGGGCTCGACCGCAAGTGCGTAGTCTGGCGTGAACACCTGCACGTGCGGGGCGTCGCACTCGACCGCCATGCGCAGTCGCACTGATTCCCACTCGATCTCGACCTCGCCCACCAACCCGCGGTAACAGTCGTCGAGCCGCCGTTTGCCGAGCGGGGGTCCGTCGCGCAGGTCGAACCGCCCGTCCACCGCCGTCAGTTCCCCCGTCGGCAGGTTCTCGACCAGCACGTATCGCTCGGGGGAATCGACGCGCACGCGGACTGTCCGGCTTCCGGCCACGTCGCGCCGGAACCAAGGGTGCCAGCCGCACCCCGCCGGAAACGGCTCGCGATCGGCGTGTACCAGCAGCTCCATCGACAGCTCTCCGTCGCGCATCTCAAGGCGCTGCTCCGCCCATCCGCTCCAGGGCCAACCGTCATCGAGATTGCACCGCAGATGGCAGAACGCTTGGTCGGCACTCACGACCTGCCACGCCCGTTGAAAGACGCGTCCATGGCTCGCGTGCGGTTTGCCGTCCGTTGGGACGCGGAACTCTCGACTCTGCCACCTGAACCGGCCCTCGCGGATGCGATTCGGCCACGGAGCCATCGGGAAGGAGCCGCCGCGCGTTGGCCGTTCCTCATACTCCCGCACGTCGACCGGCGACCACAGCAGCGGCTCCTCATGGCCACCCACCGTCACGGAGAGCTGGTGCAGCCGACCCCCGTACTCAGGCAAGATCGCCGCCCGCGCGAGGCCATCGGGTGACCGCAGTTCGATCATCGATGCGGATTGTAGCCCGCCCGCACGAGTCCTACCGCTCAGGACGCTGCCAGCGCCCGGGGTCCTCGGCGGGCTCGTCCGTCCAGTCGCTGCTGATCGTGCTGTCGGGCCGCGTAAACCGTGCGCTGTCCGCCCCGACGAGGGACGACACTCCCTTGCTCTCCTCGGCGCCCTTCCCGTTGGCCGAGCCGGCCCGCGCGAACGGGCTGATCTCCCTCGCCTGCACGTGCTGCCAGACGTGCCGCTCCTCCGGGAGCGCCAGCCGGCCGTCGTGCAACTCCTCCACGCGGTCCACCAGTTGCATCACCAGCGGGTCGTGCGTGCAGGCCACCACGGTGGCCCCTTCGAACTTCGCCAGGTCCCGCATCAGCGAGAAAATCGTCACCGCGGACGATGAGTCCAGCTCTCCCGTTGGCTCATCCGCGAGCACGAGCGAGGGCCGGTTCGCAAGGGCACGTGCGATCGCCACGCGCTGCTGCTCGCCGCCAGAGAGCTCGTACGGCCGGTGCTCCGCCCGCCGTCCCAGGCCCACCATGTCGAGCAGGCTGTGCGCGCGCGCCGAACGGTCGCGGTGCCCCAGGCCCCCGATGCGCATCGGCAGCTCCACGTTCTCCCGCGCCGACAACAGCGGTAGCAAGCCGAACGACTGGAACACCACGCCCACATGGTGCCGATGGAACCTGTCGAGCTCCTTGTCCGAGAGCTTGTCGATCTGCTGGTCATCAATCCAGACCTCGCCCTCGGATGGCTTGTCGAGGCCCGCGATCATATTCAGGAGTGTCGTTTTGCCCGAGCCAGAGCGTCCCACCAGGGCCACGCACTCACCCGCCTCGATGACCAGGCTGACATCGTGCACCGCCCAGATGTCGCGGCCGGCAAGCGTGAACTTTCGTCCCACTTCCCGTACTTCCACTCGTGATGCCGTCATACCTCGCCCTCCGCCGGTGCGACCTTGATGATTCCCTCACCGAGTACGAGCCGCGCACGCTCGCGGATGCTCAGTTGCTCCAGGTATTCCCTCGGGATCTGGATGCGGCCCGCCGTGTCCACCAGAGCATACTCGTGGTGCACCACCTTCGGCACGCCCTGCGTCATCTCCACATGCCGCACGATCTCCGCGCTCGTGCGGCCGTCGCGGATGGCGACCACCCTGTCCACGCGCGCCGCGATGTCCGGGTCGTGCGTGACGACGACGATCGTCACGCCTTCCTCTTCGTTCAGCCGCCGGAAGGCCGCGAACACAGACTCGGCCGCGATCGAGTCGAGCATGCCCGTAGGCTCGTCCGCGAGAAGAATCGGCGGCCGGTTCGCCAGAGCCACGGCGATCGACCCGCGCTGTTGCTCGCCGCCAGAGAGCTGGTCCGGGCGGTTCCCCATGCGGTCCGTCAGGCCCACCCGTTCCAGCAGCTCCGCTGCCCGTCCCTGGGACTCGTCCCGGCCCACCCCGGAGACCGACATTGGGAGAATCACGTTCTCGTGCAGGTTCAGATATGGCACAAGGTTGCGGCTCGTCTGTTGCCACACGAATCCGACTGCCCGCCGGCGGTAGTCCACCAGGTCCGGCCCCGCCATGGTCAGCAGGTCGCGGTCATCGACGAACGCTCGCCCCGCACTCGGCCGGTCGAGCCCCGCGAGAATGTTCAGCAGCGTGCTCTTGCCCGACCCCGAAGCGCCGACGACCGCCATGAACTCCCCGTAACGCACCTTGAAGTCGAGGCCCCGGAGGGCGACGACCTCCAGCCCTTCGCCCTTGTAGATCTTGAACAGATCCTCGCAGCGGATCACGAATTCCCCTCGTTCAGGCATCGGCTAGACCTCCCCCACTCGTAACATTCGGGATACGGCGATGCGGGAATAGAGCACCGCCAACGAAACAACGGTCACGACGATCACAAGACCGATCGTGACATAAACAGTGAGGACTGCGGCAAGGCTGACCTCCGAGATGAGCGGCGGCACCGGTTCCGCACCCGTCTCCGTCCGGCTCAGATACCCGATCATCAGCCGTCCCAGCGGGAAGCCGAGGAGCGTGCCGGCCGCCACTCCGAGCACCACCACGAAGAGTTGCTCGAAGCCCACGAGCGTGAACACCTGCCGGGTGGAGTAGCCCATGCTTCGGAGCACGGCGAACTCCAGCCCCCGGCTGGTAGCGGAGACCCGCGCGTGAACGGCGAACCCAAGCGCCGTCAGGCTCAGCACAGCGGCGAACGACAGGAAGAGAATGCCCTCCCAGCTGGCTGCCACCAGCGGGTTCGACGCATCCGCGGCCCGGATGGAGTCGCGGTCGTAGGTGCTCTGCGCGGAGACGCCCGCCGGACGGAGGTCGTCCGGCGACAGGATGGGCGACGCTGCCCCCTGTAGCCATACCTCGTTCGCCAGCAGGTCACGCCCGAAGAACGGCACGCGGTTGGCTACCACCTGGAGTGACCGCAGGTCGGCCACCAGCAACTGGTCGCGGTCCGAGGGGTAGTACGTCGGGAACAGCTCGAACTTGCCGACGATCACGGCCTGCACGTACTGACTGTTCATGCTCAGCCGGATCTCGTCACCCACGCCCAGGTCGTGCGCGTCCAGCAGGCCCTCGTCCGCGACCACCGAAAGGGGTGGGTAGGATGCCTTCACTGTCGCGCCCACCACGCCGAGCCCTGGCCCGCGCACGTAGTTGACGCGCATCCCGTTCCCCTCGACGCCGGGAAGCTGCGATGGCGACAGGCTGCCCTCCGGCGGCTGCGGCGTCGCCCCGGCAAGCCACTGCCAGCTCTCCAGCGACTCGAAGTCCTCGATCACGGTTGCTCCTTCAGCCCTCGCCGCGGTCAGGTCAGCGGGGAAGCTCTGGAAGCCGGTCAGGTCGTCCAGCACGAACGTCGCTCGTGCCCTCACGTTCCCGTCCTGGGGCAGCGCGCGCACGAAGATCGACTCAAGCCACCGTTCTGGAGGTGGTGGCGCTTGCTCTCGAGCTCGCGGGAGCTGGCCGGTGACGTCACCCACGAACAGGTGCCGGCCGGCCTCGTCCGTGAGGCCGAAGTCCTGCATATCGAAGTCGGAGTGACGGCCCTCGGCATCCACCACCCGCACCATCAGGCGGGCCTGGTTCCGCGGGATTTCTCCCTCCACCCATACGCCGAGGACGCGCGTGCCGGCCGCGATCGACGGGCCCCGCACGAGCTCCACGGGCTCGCCCAGCGGCTCCAGCAATTCCTCCATGCTCGAGCCCGAGAAGTCGTTGCGCCACGCGGCGAGCGGCTCGATCTCCCCTGGTATCACGCCCAACATCGTGAGCGACTGGGTCCGTAGGGGGCCGATGATGTACGACGCATTCGTCCGCGTTGCCGAAGTCGCAGCCTGCGATCCGGTTGCGTCCTGCACGAGTGCGGCCATCTCGTCGTTCGTCTGGCCCTCGGGTGCGCGGATGTCGACAACGCGTCCCTCCGCGCCTGCCTCGAAGGCTGCCCGGTCGTCGTAGCTGCGGTCGAGCGTTGCCCGGAAGCTCGCTGCGAACATGCCCACCGCCGTCGCCAGCAACAAGAGCAGGATGAGCCGCGAGTAGTGCAGCGGCGCGCGCGTCATCCGCCAAAGGCCGAGCGCCAGCGTCGGCCCTGGGAGCGCCCGCGTCGCCCAGGACGCGGCCCGCAGCGCCACCGGGAACAGCCGCAGAAATGCGAGCGCGCACATGAGCATGAAAAGCGTGGGCGAGATCAGGAGCAAGGGGTCGGCTGAGAGCCCGCCGAACAGCCGCTCGCTTACCAGCGAGTCCTGCCGCCGGAGCTGGTAGAACGCGAGGCCGCCCACCGCGATGAGCACGAGGTCCAGGTAATACCGCAGGAACAGCGGCTGCTTGGGCGGACGCGCGACTGACCGCTGGTGCTCCACGATGCTCATGCGCGTTGCCCGGTAGGCGGGGATGAGCATGGCAGCGAACGCAATGAGTGCGCCCACCCACCCCATCAGAAGGGCCGGCCACGTCAGCCGCACGTCGAGGAAGGTGTTCCCGCTAAGGTCCTCAAACGGCGGCGTCACTCCCAGCGCCGAGATGCCCACCGCGGCGACGAGCGGGCCTGCCGCCCCGAGAACGAGGCACAGCAACGCCGCCTCCAGCCCGAACAAGCCCATAATCTGCCCCGATGTCGCGCCGCGCCCCCGCAGCAAGGCGATCTCGCCAGACTGCCGCTCCACCACCATCGTCGCGACCATCACCAGGTAATACAGGACGATGCCGATCACCTGGATCATCAGCGCGAACAGGGGCACGCGCGTAAAGAACGCCCGCTGGCTGTAATCCGCCAGCACGGTTCCAAGCGTCGTTTGCACCGTCGTCCGGTCGATCTCCTCCCGGAGGATGACGTCCACGGCATCGGTGCCGCCCTGCACTCGTCCGGCGTTGGCGCTGTTGATGGTCGCGCGGTCGATGATTCCGAACGTTTCGAAGGATCCGTCGATGTCGGGGATGATCCCCGCGACCTCGCTTGCAAACCCGTCCTCACTGATGAGGAACACGTACGTCGGCCAGCGCGTGCTGTCCTCGTCCACCCACTCCTTGCGGCCTCTCCAGAAGCTGCTCTCCGCGTCACGAGCCTCCACAATGCCCACCACTCGCATGGTCACGAAGGAGTTGTCGTTTCGCCAGAAGGGGTATTGGTCGTAGGTGTCGCCGACTTCGATCCCGAACCGCTCTGCCGTGCTGCTCGCCACCCAGGCTTCGATCACATCCTCGTCTTCACCGGCCGTCCCGAACGCAACGCCCTCGACAGTTTCGACCCGGTCCTCCATGCCACTGACGAACTGGTAGTGCGAGCGCGGCCGGTTGTCGCCAGTCTCGGGCTCTTCGCCGGCGGGGGCGAGGTAAAGGGTGTCTGACCTCCCGGCGAGCTGAGTCCCCTGCAACTGCCCGCCGAGGTACCCTCGCAGCACATCGAGGGTGCGTTCGCGGCGGCGGGTGTAATCTTCCCCCCTCGCCGGGTGACCGGAGCTCGCGATACGCACGTCGAGCGCCGCCTGGTCCTCCTGCCCGAGCGCGTGCTTGAGGCCGAGGTCCCGCACGGCGTCCGTATACAGGATCACCGTGGACATCAACGCGGAGGAGAGCAGGATGCCCAGCCCGACTGTCGCCAGTAGCACGCGGTTAGAGGCGATTCGCGCGATCGCGAGACGAAGGAACGGTAGGATGCTGGTCATGGCTCGGGGCGTGAGGTTATCAGCTACGAACGTGACTCGCATCCCGGGAGCTCCCTCATGCTAAGGCGCGCGTTACCGGCGCTTATCCCGAGCGCCGCTGGAACCATCTTCGCGCTCTCCCGCCGCCGCATGGCTGCGAACAAGCGATGGGTGTTCGCCCTCGCGCTCGGCATGCTCATCGCCGCCATCCTCCTCGCCATCGCCCCCATCTATCACCGTGCCATGGTCGACCTGGGTCTGCGTGACGCTGTCGCCCGCGACCTCGTCGCGCCCACGGGCCCCGACGGGCTCCTCCCCTACGATGACCCGGCGATCCAGCGCCCGGAAGTCGGGCTCTCCCGTGCCGAGTTCGCCGGCGCCCCCATCCTCGGGGAAGAGGGCGCCGCCTTCGGCGAACGCATCAGCGGCATCGTCGAAGAAAGGCTGGGCTGGATCGCCACCAGCCACGGCAGCTACGTCCGCTTCAATCGCATTCTTGGCTCCCGCCCGGGCGAGCCCGATCGGCCCTTCGCCGAGAACTACGTGCAGTCCCTCGAGGGCTGGGAGCAGCGCGTCCGCGTCCTCGACGGCCAGCTCCCCGGCCCCGCTCCCGTGGGCGAGGACCTGGAGATCGTCATCAACGAGACGGCCACCCAGCTCGCCGGCCTCAAGCCCGGGGACCGCTTCCAACTCAACCTGCCTTGCGGTGGTGGCTTCGACGAATGCGACCCGCGGCCGGAGCCCGTGACAGTCGTGGTCGCCGCTGTCGTGGCGCCCATCGTCCCGGACGACCCGTTCTGGGCTTCCGGCCCGGCAGCCTACTTCGAACCGAACTTTACCGAGACTCCGCCCGGCCTCATCCTGCCAATCCTCCTGTCCGAGGGACAGTTCGCGCTTTTTGTGGAGCGTCTGCCCGAAGGCGTCACCGCCTACCGCGCCTGGTACTCCTTCGGAGACCCGGAAAAGCTCACACGCGGGACCGTGAGCCGCATCCTGGATGACGTCTCTGCCCTCGACCGTCAGTTCTCCAGGGAGGACGGGGTCGCCTTCAGCCCCATGAGCCACACTGTCCGCGAGTTCGAGCGCGCTGCCGACCACCAGCGCACGCCGCTCACCATCCTCCTGCTGGAGATGGCTGCCATATCGCTCTTCTACCTGATCCTCGTCAGCTCGGCCGTCCTCGATCGCCAGGCGCGCGAGATCGCGCTCCTTCGATCGCGCGGCACGAGCGCCGGCCAGGTGCTGCTCAGCTTCTTCTTCGAGGCGCTCGCCATCGGTATCGTCGTCGCGGTGGCGGCGCCGTTCATCGCCGGCGCCATCATCTCGTTCCTCGGAGTGACGCCGATCTTCGAAGAGGTGACTGGCGGCGACCGCCTCGACGTGACCATCCTGCCGTCCGCCTTCCTCTTCTCGACCGGCGGCGCGCTCCTGGGCATCCTCGCGCTCATGGCGCCAGCGGCGATCGCTGCCCGGCGCGGCATCGTCTCCCAGCGCCAGGCCGAGACTCGCCCGGGGAAGCCCTTCTTTCAACGGTATTTCCTTGACTTCGCCTTCACGGCCATCGCCCTGCTGCTCCTCTGGGAGCTCAACGAGCGTGGCTCCGTCTATGAGCCGTCGTCCACCGGCGGCGTCACCAGCGACCCGATTCTCCTCGCCTCACCCGCGCTCATCGTCTTTGCCGGCGCCATGATCTTCCTGCGGTTCTACCCCATCATCCTCCGGGGGCTGGGCTGGCTCGCCTTCCGCGGCCCCGGTGTTTCGGCAAGCATGGGCATCTCTCACCTCGTCCGCCGTCCCGGCCAGTACGGCCAGCTCGCCCTCCTTCTCCTGATGGCCGTCTCTGTCGGCACGTTCGCAGCCAGCTACAGCGCCACCACTGACCGCTCCCTGGAGGACCGCGCCGACTTCGAGTCTGGCGTCGAGTTCCGCGGTTTCTCGGACGACGGCGCTATGGGCAGCAACGGTCCCCGCACCGATGCCCAGCTGGCCGAGCTCCCCTTCCAGCAGACAGCAACGGCCGTCATTCGCACGACAGCAAATGTCTCCCTCAGCGGCGGGAGTGGCCGCAACGTACAGCTCCTCGGCATCGACCCCGACGCCGCAGCCGGCATGCTCTGGTTCCGCGACGACTTCGCCGACACCTCGCTGGATGGCGTCGTCTTCCCGCTCCGGCGCGACGACGCGCTGAACGGCATCGAGGCCCCCGGTGTGCCCGTCACGTTCCATGCGTGGGTCTACGTCCCCGAGATCCGCGAGTCCACCACTCTCTGGGCGCGACTCGAAGACGCCGCCGGGACCCCCTTCCTCGTGGACCTCGATAGCCTCGACTTCACTGGCTGGCAGGAGCTCTCCGGTCCGATCGACCCAATCGGCACGACCCTTGAGGCGCCGTACAGGCTCACGGCACTGATCTTCAGCGCTCCACCGTCCCGGGGCATCGCTGGCACTGACAACTCGATCGTTTTCGACGACTTCGCCGTCTCCGACGCCGCCGGGAACAAGACCGTCATCGAAGACTTCGAGAGCGCCACTCCTACCTGGCAGACGATCGTCTCCTCGTCTGTCACCCCGGACTCCTTCGAGGTCACGACCGACCAGAAGCAGTCGGGCGCGCGGGGTGGGCGTGTCGTCCTCGCCCAGGGCACCTCCACCGCACGGCGTGGAATCTTCCCGATAGATGACCGCGTTCCGCTCCCCATCGCTGCCAGCAAGCAAATGCTCGGCGAGCTCGGCATCCCGGACGGCGGGCAGGCCGTCCTGCTCGTCGGCGAGGTCCCCGTGCCCGTCGTCGTCCGCTCTACCTACAATCTCTTCCCCACGCTCTCCGCCGAAGATGGCCCCTCCGCCCTCATCAATCGCGAAGACCTCAACGCATGGCTGCGTACATGGGCGTTCAGCGAGCGCGTCGAGATGAACGAGGCGTGGTTCACCCTCGACCTCGCGACCACCCCCCAGCAACGGGAGGAGTTCGCGGCGCTCCTCGAACGCACTCCCTTCCGCCTCGAGGAGACCATCGACCGCACCGTTCTCTTCGCCGAGATCGACCAGGATCCGCTGCTTGCCGCGGGTGGCACCGGCATTCTCGCCGTTGGCTTCGCGGCCACCCTCCTCCTCCTCGGGGCCGCCGCCGTGGTCGTGCTCTTTACTGACGCCGAGCGTCGCCGGCCGGAATTCGCGGTGATGCGCGCCCTTGGCTACTCCCGCGGCCAGACCGCCCGCATGCTCGCGCTGGAGTACGGGCTGCTGGTGTTCTTTGGCCTCATTCTCGGCGCCGTCCTCGGCCGCCAGCTCGGCGACCGCATGCTCTCGTTCCTCAACGTCACCGAGGATGGCGACCGCGTGGAGCCCGAGTTCATCCTCGAGACAGACTGGCTACTGCTCGGGGCCTCCGCCCTCGTCATCATCGGCGCCTTCGCCATCACCCTCGCCGTCGTCGTAGTGATCGCCCGCCGCATTTCCGCCGGCCAGGTCCTCAGGACCGATTGAATGGGAGTCGAGGGTAGGGATTCTGCCAGCGGCCTCGGGCGGAGAAACGATCCCGGGTGGTTAGCTCAAACTGCCTACTCCAGGAACGGGTTCACGATCGTGAGCCCCTCGATCACCTGACCGTGCTGCAGGTCCTCGCTCAACAGCCGCCGGCACCCCGCGTGCAGCGCTCCCGCCACCACCAGCGCGTCGTAGAAGTGGAGCTGGTAGCGTCGTCGCGTTTGGAGTCCTCGTTCATAGAGCGCCGGGCTCGGCATGATCGTCCAGAGGGGAACCAACACTCCCCTGAAAAATCCCTCGAGGTCACCTTCGTTCGCGGGCAGACGGAACTTCGTGGTCAGCGCGTTCAACGTCTCTTGGACCACCTGATAGCTGATGGCCACGTCGCTCGTCGACAGCGCGGTCTGCACCAGGCTCCTCGCGATGGCCTTCTTCCGAGCGTCCGTTTCATCGAAGTAGTAGATGAAAACGTTCGTGTCGAAGGCTTCAACGCTCATTCAGCTCTTCACGTGTGAACCTGCGACCGCCACTCTTCACTCGCCTCGCCATTTCGTCGAGGAATCGCATTGTCTCTTCGACTCGGCGTTCTCGCCCCGTGTATTCGACAAGCCACTTTCGGAACTCCTCATTGAGCGTGGTCCGTTCCGCACGGGCCCTATCTCGTGCTTCCTCAATGAGCTTCTCGTCGGCGCTCAGCGTGATATTCTTCATCCCACTCCTCCTGTGTACACGAATCCAGTGTACACGAAACCCCGAGTCGTCGGACGAGGTGAGGCGCCCGGCGTACCGGCGTATGCTCCACCGCACACCGTCATCCCATCAACACTTCCGCCGGCAGGCGGGAATCCGGAGGCTATCATGTCCGACTTCCAGAACATCACCCTCGACCGCGCCGGCACCGACGGCCGCGTCGCCCGCATCACCCTCAACCGCCCCGAGAAGATGAACGCCCTCTCCCAGGACCTCCTCTTCGAATTCAACGATGCCCTCCATGACCTCGAAGCCGACCCCTCAGCTCGTGTCATCATCGTGCGTGGCGCTGGCCGCGGGTTCAGCGCCGGCTACGACCTCGCCCCTCCCGGCGGCCGTGGCGCCGACGCCGTCCACCGCGCCTACCAGGGCCGCGACGAGCAGGGCCGCCGCCTCATCATGGGTACCCGCACCGGCATGCAGCAGATCACCGACATCCACATGTACTTCTGGAACATGGCCAAGGTGACCATCGCCCAGGTCCACGGCCATGCCATCGCCGGCGGCTGTGAGCTCGCAATGATGGCCGACCTCGTGGTCGCCGCCGAGGACGCGCAGCTCGGCCACCCGGGCCTGCGCGGCCTCGGCACCAGCCGCACGGGCGTGATCTGGCCGCTCGTCATCGGCATGCGCAAGGCCAAGGAGCTCTACTACACCGGCGAGAACGTCTCCGGCGTGGAGGCCGAGCGCATCGGCATGGTGAACTACGCCTGGCCCGCGGACGAGCTCGAGCAGCGCACGGTCGCCTTCGCCGACCGCATCGCCACCCTCAGCGCCGACCACCTCGCCATCCTCAAGCTCAACATGAACCGCTTCTACGAGAACATGGGCATCTACTCGTCCGTCCGGTCCTCCACCGACCTCGACGCCGCCGCCCAGTTCACCGTCCAGTCGTACGCCTGGCAGGACAAGACCCGCGAGTCCATGGAAGCGGGCACCGGCCTCAAGGGCGCCTTCGAATGGCGCGACGGCCCCTACCGCGACACCTCCTTCCGCGAATAGGAGTCGCGGCCCTCCGTGGCCGCTGCGCGTGCCAATAATCGCCCGGGACCAGTCGCCCTCCGTGGCCGCTGCGCGTGCCACCAAATCACCCGGGATGAGCGGCCACCTCGCGCCGATATTGCAACGCGCGCCCTCCGCTACACTCACCGCCACTCTCCCGGGGAGGCCCGCGTATGAACCCCAACCATTTCGTGACCAACATCAACACCAGCCAGCTGGACACCATGATCGAGTTCTACCGCGACACGCTCCGCCTCGAAGTGCGGCCGGAGTTCGGCCCCGGCGCCTTCGCCGCAGGCTCTTCCGACTTCATCGCCCTCATCATCGAGGAGCACGGCGATGTGGCCGGGCCCACGAAGGAGCCTGCCCGCGTCATCCTCAACTTCCTCGTCGATGACGCTCACGCCGAGCACCAGCGCCTCAAGGCTGCCGGTGTGACCTTCACCCGCGACGCCAGCGAGGACCCCGGCTTCATCGTCGCCACCTTCCTCGACCCCGACGGCAACCTCTGCCAGCTCATGCAAATGACCGGCTGACGATGGTAGTCGAGGGTAGGGATTCTGCCTGCGGCCTCGGGCCGGCCGACTAATCGCCCGGGACGAGGAGTCGCGGCCCTCCGTGGCCGCTGCGCGTGCACGTACCTCCCCCTTGCACCACTCCCGTACACTCCCACCCATGGACGAGCGGTCGCCCGACTCCGCCTCGCACACCCCCGACCTCACGGACAGCGAGCAGCGCCTCCTCGACCACATCCGCGCGGGCCTCGTCGACGCCGAGATCGCCGTCCGCCTCGGCCTCTCCAACGCCGAGGTGAAGGAGCGCATCGAACGCCTCGCGGCCAAACTTCGCGTCGATGGCCGCGACGCCCTTCGCACCCCTCTACCGGCCCAAGAGTCCGTCGCCGAACCCGACGCTACAGTCCCTGACTCGCGCCCATGGCGTTGGGCGCTTCTCCCGCTCGCCGTCACAGTCGGCCTCGCCATCGCCTTCATCGCCGGGCTCTGGGTGGCCTCCCGGGGAGACAACGAGCCCACACTAGCGGCGGCTGACGCCCCCACTGCCACGACCACTTCAACGCCCGCCACCGCTTCACCAGCAGCCACTTCAACCCCCCGGTTCGAGGTCATGGACGGCCGCGAGATGGAGTACGCCGGGCAGCTGTTCCGTGCAGCGATCGCTGGGAGCACCACCAGAGAGGGTCTGACCATCGTGCACCTGGCGGGTGACGGCTGGATCGATCTGAGCGCGGGTGCCATCGAGTGGTCTTTGTTCGCGAATACCTCGTCGCTGTCGGGCGTGTGGCGCAACGAGCGCATCGATCTGACATTCGCGCCCGGACACTTCACCACGCGGCTTCTCTTCCCGTCCGCGCTGGCGGCGGATCGGAACGTCGCTGTCTACGCGAATTCGAACGCGATCCGGCCAGTCATCCTTCTCTCCGCGGTATCAGCGGATCGAACGCACAGGTACCCGGTACACGTCGACATCAGAGGAGGCCTCTGGATCGCGGCGAACGCTCTGCCAGCAAATACCATCCTCGATGCCCGCACCGGACAGGGACTCGAACTGTCCACCCGGCTCGACGCCGGGCAACTCTCATTGGCGTCACCCGACGGTGGCTGGCGGAACACTCAATGCGAACGGCGTCCCTGTGCGGTGTTCTACAACCCCGGCGGTGAGCAAATCCTCGCCCCGATCGCTGGCTCAGTCGTCTGTCCTGCGATCGCGGAGCTGCCCGAGGAACTGGAGCTACCCGTCGGATCTAATCGCGTGCTCATCCTTCGCGGCGCCCTGTTCGAACTCGTGTTCCTGCGGCTAAGCAACGGCACACAGGCGCAGGCTCTCGAATGTCCATCAGCGGCAAACGTCGGAACCGCGGACGCTCTTCACCCGCCCGGGTCATTCGCAATACTCGCGCGCAGCCTCGAGGGGGAGTGGCTGGATGTCACCATCTCGCTCGAAGGGACGCTCGTCGTCGGAACCGTGTCCACGAGAGTCGAGTGCCCGTGCGTCGGAGGCACTTAGCTCGTGAGTGCCTTCCCTCACCGGCAACCAGGAGTCGCGGCGCTCCGTGGCCGCTGGAGTCCCGCAACGAGCGTTCTCCCCCTCTCCACGGGCGCGTGGAGAGGGGGCCGGGGGGTGAGGGCCTACGCGGGCACCGGCTCCGCATCCCGCGGCACTCCCCGAGGCGGGTACTTCAGTGACTCCCGGTAGATCATGGTGGCGCTGCCCACGAACATCAGGGTGCTCACCGGCCAGAACACCACCCGGCTCCAGACCAGGTATTCACCCACCGACAGCTCGCTCAGCAGCCAGAAGCGCACCACGCCCTGTGCCAGGTTGAACGCCGCCCAGGCGAACGACCAGATGACGAAGACGCGGTTCTCGATCGGTACGCGGCCCGCGATCGTCGGGAACAACTCCCGCGCCACCGCTCCCACCAGCGGCTTCCTCATGGCGATGCTCACGATGTACACGGGCACGAAGAGGAAGTCGGCCACCGGCCCGCTTGCCAGGTACGCCTTGGGGCTGTCCCAGATGATGCCCACCAGTCCCGACACCCCCACGACCACGATCCCGAACAGCGTCAGCACCGCGATGACGGGCTGCCCGCGGTTGTACTTCAGTACGATCAGCGACGCCGCGAAGCCGCCCACAATCGCGATCCACGTCTCTGTGGTCCGCCAGAGCACCCAGAAAATGCCAGCCGGCAGCAGGCTCAAGAGTGTTCGCTGGTTCATCGACCTCTGAGATTACGGGATCGGCGTTTCGTCGCGGGAAAGCTCCCTTAAGCCCGCGAGATGGTCGTCTCGCAGATCCGCGTAGCGGATGGGGTTGTTGATGACGTGCTCCTCGGTCGGCGTGCCCGCAAGCGCGCGCTTCACCTGCGCCGGCGAACCGACGGCCAGCATCCCCGCGGGCACCACCATCCCCGGCGGCACCACCGAGCCCGCCGCCACGAGCGCCCCCGCCTCCACCACCGCGCCATCGAGCACGATCGCACCGTTCGCGATGAGCGCGCGGTCGCCAATGGTGGCGCCATGGATGATCGCTCCGTGGGCGATGCCCGCCTCCGCCCCGACGAGCGCCGGGTTGCCCGCGCGGCTGTGCACGATGGCGCCGTCCTGCACGTTCGCGCCCGGGCCAATCACCGCGTACGACGTGTCCCCGCGCACGACCGCCCCGTACCACACGGATGCGTTCTCGTGGATGACCACGTCGCCCACGATGCTCGCGGTCGGCGCGATGAAGGCGGAGGGGTGGATGCGGGGGATCTTCTCGCCGACGGCATAGATCGCCATCCCCGGATTCTGAGCGCCACGCTCCCAAGGAACCACGGCGGTACTCCCCTCTCCCGCCTCAGCGGGAGAGGGGCTGGGGGTGAGGGCGGGATCGCGCTGGACGCCTTCGAGATCACCACGCCCCTGAACCAGCTCCACCCACTCCCTCACGGTCGCGGCTCCGATTTCTGCGTCTGTGCAGTTCAATCCCGTATCGTGTCCAACCACACAGGGAGGCGACCATGGAAATCAAGGACAAGGTGGCGGTCATCACGGGCGGAGGCTCTGGCATCGGCCGTGCGACCTGCATCGCCCTCGCGAATGCCGGCGCGAAGGTCATCGCCGCCGACATCGACGAGGCAGGCGGTGCTCAGACGGTGGACCTCGTCGGCGCGGGTGGTGGGATGGCTCTCTTCCGGCGCTGCGATGTCACCCGGCCCGGCGACATCGCCAACGCCTTCGCCTCCGCGGTGGAACACTGGGGCCGCCTCGACATCGTTTACAACAACGCCGGCATCGGCGAACGCGCGCCGCTCTTTGAGGACGACACGAACGAGTGGGAGCGTGTCCTCGACATCAACCTCGGCGCGGTCATCAACGGCACGCGCATTGCCGTCCGCGAGATGAAGCGCGGGCGCGGCGGGGTCATCATCAACACCGCCTCCATGGGCGGCCTCCTCCCCATGCCCGGCAGCCCCGTCTACGCGGCCACGAAGGCCGGTGTCGTCAACTTCAGCCGCTCCCTCGCCTACCTCGCGGAGGAGGCGAACATCCGCGTCAACGCTATCTGCCCCACCTTCACCGAGACGCCCCTCATCTCGAACATGGACGCCGAGCGCCGCGCGGCCGTGGAGGCGTCCGTTGGCGGCGTTCTCCAGCCGGAGGACATCGCCGCCGGCGTCATCGAGCTCGTCGAAGACGACTCCCGCGCGGGCGCCATCATGCGCGTCACCGTCCGCGGCGGCCGCGACTATGCCCGCGAAATCCGCCCGTAGACCGCCTCCCCTCTCCCTCTGGGAGAGGGGCCGGGGGGCAGGGTCGGGTGGTGCTCCCGCACGCGCTTCCCCGCGTGGGACTCATACGCCACACCGCGACGCAAAACGAAGCCCGCCCTTCGTACAAAGGACGGGCCCCGGAATTGGCAGCTTGTCGTTGCTAGGCAGCGGCCGTGAGGGCGCTGCGGACCTCGAACCTGATAGGCTCGCGCCACGTGTCTCGCTCGACTTCCTTCGCCGAGCGCCGGTACGCTTCCGCGAACCCGGCCACGAAGAACGAGGCCGCGACCAGCTCCACCGACTCCTCGAACACCCACATGAAGGCGGAGTGGCCGAGGAACCCGTCGATGACGATGAAGAAGCCGACCGCCGGGACTGCCGCCGCGAACCGTGCGACGGCCATCGGCCGCTCGAGGAGCTGCTTCGCGAGCAGCGCCGTCACGGCCAGGCCGGCGAGCCCGTAGAACGCGACGATGGCGTCGCTGGAGGCGTTGAAGCCCAGCGGGTGCTCGATTCCGGAGGCCATGGCGATGAGCCCGCCGACGCGGCCGTGAAGGTCGAGCGGCTGCTCGATTGCGAGGAGGATGAAACCGATGCCCCATGCCGCCCAGAGGTCGCCATAGAACGGACGGCCCGTCGCGGCCCGCGTGTTCCGCCAGGCCAGCAGGCCAAGTAGGCCGCCGGCCATCAGGAAGGCGGAGGAGAGGAACGTGACCGGACCGAAGTCGCGGAAGAGCTGGTGCTCCTCGCCCGCGCCGAACATCATCCGGCCGGCGCCGACGGAGAGTGCGACCACGACGCCCGAAATGGCGAGCAGCTTGAGCGTCAGCTCCTTGCTGCGGGCCAGCTCGCGCATCTGCGGTTCGATGACGGACAGCGCCCGCTCGACGCGGCCCGGCAGGCGCCGGTTGTCGAGCGAGACCGGCTGCCTCGAACCGGCCCCGCGCACCTCGAAGGTGCGGACGGCCGCAGCGGCCATCATGACCACGCCGGAAGCGGCGAGTGCAGCCATGGCGGCATCGCCAGTGGTCGCCTCGAAGAGGAGGGCTCCCGCGGCCACCGCGCCACCGGCGACCATCAGGGCCGCCGACGCCCGGCCGCTCAGGATTTCGCCGCGGAAGGCGTAGGCCACCAGGCCCGCCGTCAGTGCGTAGCCACCGAGGATGGCGATGTGCGCTTCCTCGTGGCCGGGCACCATCGGCAGCCCGAAGTTGTCGATAGCGTTAGCGGCGGCCTCGTGGATGCCGAGACCCATGTCGGCGCCGAGGGCGATGAAGCCTGCGCCGGCCAGCAGCCAGAAGAAGCTCCCCGCCTGCTCGGAGACCGGCCGGGACTCACCCGCGCTCCAGAAGGAGCGGAAAGCGACGAGCGAGGCCGCGCCGGCGACAACGATGGTCGCGCCAGCCGCTGCCTGCAGAGCGCTATCAGAGATGCCGCTCATCAGCAGGCCGGCCGTCAGTGCCACTGCTGCTACAGCGCCGCCACCCAGGGCGGGCAGCCCGCGTACGACGCGGCTCCCGAGCGGCTGCTCGGACTTCGGGGCGCCGGTAGCCATCGAGCGCGTGAGCGCGCCCAGGTGCAGCCGGTCGTAGCCCCTGGCGGGCGTGTGCCGCAGCGCCTGGTCGAACGCCACCGCGCGGATGACAGGCTCCTGGCGGAAGGGCTTCGAGGCCAGGTAGGCGAAGCTGCCGAACCCGGGGACGAGCGCAAGCGCCGCGACCGGGAGCGAGTGAACCCGCCGCGCGCTGGCTGCCGGGGCCTTGCCGCGGATGCCGTCCCACTCACCCTTGGCGCGCAGGCCGAGTGTCCAGAATGTGCGGGCGATGCTGCCGAAGGGGAAGCGCAGCGGCACCGTGATGGCCAGGTGCGCACCGAGGTTGGCTGTCGCAGCGGTCATCTCGGGCGTCGCGAGCTGCTCGCGGGCGGTGTTGGCCTCGGCCTCCGTGAGGACGCCTTCGGCCACCCAGGTGTCGATGCCCGTGTTCGTGACGTTCGCGGCCAGCCGCTCGCCGCCCGCCGTCAGGCGCTTCATGCCACGGAACCAGCTCGGCACGTCCACCAGCCGGAAGGCGAAGCGAAGGGCCTTCGTTGCGTAGCGGCGCTCGGAGGCATGCCAGGCTCGTTGAGCTGCATCGTACTCGCTGGCGGCGACCGTCAGGCGCAGGGCCTTCTCGGCGCCCAACGTGGACACGAGCATGTCGTTGTTCATCTCCAGGTAGGATCCCAACCGCGCCGTGTCGATTTCATCGAAGGACGGGTACTGGCCTGCGCGGATGGCGCGGACGAGGGACCTCGGCGGCAGGAAGGGCGTCACCAGGTTCGACTCGAGGTCGATGATGCGATACGTGCCGTCAGCGCGCTCGATCAGGTTGCCGATGGCGCGGGGGTTGTAAGGAGCCACCTGCCACAGGGGCAGACCCGATGCCGTGAACTTCTCCGCCAGCTGGTCGAGGAAGGCGCGGGCATGCTGCTTGTCGGTTGGTTCGGTGCCGCGCACGAGCTCGGTCACGAACACGAACCGGCCGTCCCCGTTCGGCCGCACTTCGAGCGTCGGGGAGACCATGTTTTCGCCGAACCACGCCTCGGACAGCAGGCCGGCGACTTCTCGCCGCAGCCGTGCAGCCTCGAACGCCGGCTCGTTGTCCGTGTACGGGAACTTCGACTGGAAGGAGAGCGCGTACAGCAGCTTCACTGGCTTCGTCGGGCGGTAGACCTTTTCCGCCGTGCCCTTGTCATAGTCGAGAAGCACGTCACTGGAGATCGACCCAGTCATGACCGTGCCCGTCGTGGGGACCTCCGTGGGGGCCACGGGCTCGACGTGCGAGGGCCGGGTCGCCACGCCAGCGCCAAACACGACCACGCCGGCCACGGCGAGCGCGAGCATCGGCAGGCTGATCGTGGCCGCGGCTGCCGCCATGACGAGTGCCACCGCGACCGACGCCACGCCCGCGAGGATCGCCAGCCGGGGGAACTGGCGCCGAACGTGCACGAGAGCGTGTTGGACCAGGGGCAGGTCCGTGTGAGTGTTTGTGCTGGTGTGAGTCCAGGCGGTCATGTGGGGCACTCCGTTGGGTCTGTGGAACGAGGTCTAGTCGTCCGCGCCTTCATCCTGTTTCAGTTCGCGAGACCTGACCCCCTGCGGATGGGGACATTGCACTCCGCCTTCTGGGGGAGTTCTGTGACGTGTTACTCACTTGCCCGTGGGCTGGTGGGAGGCTCGTCACACAAGGGCCCGGAATCCGGTCTCGCGAGCGGCCTTTGCAAGCCACTCACCATTACGACGAATGAAACGCCGCTGATTCGACACGGGTGTCGTCGTCCTGTGGAGAGACTTAGCAGAACGTCCTCCAAGTATCTTACTATAAATAAGTGACATACGACAAGTGGCCGGGCGGGAACCAAATGCAGGTCCGCCGTGGTTGCGGCATACTCGGGGGCATGGCTACTGGAATCGCAAAAGCAAACGGCATCGACATCTGCTACGAGACGTTCGGCAACCCGTCCGATCCGGCCCTCCTCCTCGTCATGGGCCTGGGCGCCCAGATGACCCTCTGGGACGAGGCGTTCTGCGAGCTGCTCGCGTCCCGCGGGTTCAACGTCATCCGCTTTGACAACCGGGACACCGGCCTCTCGTCGAAGATCGAGGACGGGCCCGCGCCAGATGTCGCGGCCGCCATGGGCGGCGACACCAGCTCCGCCTCCTACACCCTGACAGATATGGCTGACGACGCGGCCGGCCTGCTCACCGCGCTCGGGATCCCGAAGGCGCACATCGTGGGAGCATCAATGGGCGGCATGATCGTCCAACAAATGGCCATCAGCCACCCGGACCGCATCCTCTCCCTCTGCTCGATCATGTCGACCACCGGCGACCGCACGGTCGGTCAGGGCACCCCCGAAGCGCTCGCCCTCCTCATGGGACCGGCACCAACCACCCGCGAAGAGGCGATCGACGCCGCCGTGAAGTCCACGAAGCTGTTGCTCGGCAGCGGCTTCAAGTTCGACGAAGCGAAGACCCGCGAGCGTGCCGCCCAGACTTATGACCGCATGAACTACCCCATCGGCTTCGCCCGCCAGCTGGTCGGCATCGTCGCCTCGGGCGACAGAACCCCGGAGCTGCGCAAGCTCAACGTCCCCACGCTCGTCATCCACGGCGAGGACGACCAGCTCGTCACGCTCAGCGGCGGCCAGGCGACCGCGGCCGCCATTCCCGGCGCCACGCTCCTGACCATCCCGGGCATGGGCCACTCCACGCCCGAGGGGGCGTGGCCGGAGATCGTAGACGGCATCGTCGCGAATGCGGAGCGAGCGGCCGTGTCGGCATGACATCACCCGCATCGAGAGTAGGGGCCCGCTGAGCCGGCCCGTCTGCTACCCTCGGTCCGAAGTCGCCGCTGCTCGACCGAACGCGGCTGCCATCTGGGCCGGCATCTCCTTGCCCGCATCGTCGAACGCCTTCGCCATCGCCTGCCCGGCCCCTCCGAACACGGTCGCCATGTTGTCCTCGACCCAGTCCCGGTTCGCGACAAGGGTGTCCATTTGGCCCTGGAAGACCGGCGCCACGTATCGCATGAGCAGCTCGTAGCTGCGGTTTATCTTCTCCGTGCTCGCCAGTTCGTTCGCCAGCACCAGCAGCCCGCCGATGCCGCCCGAGCGCTCCTGCAGCACATGCAGCGCCGCGATCGCATCGTCTGGCGTTCCCACCAGCATCGATCCCTTCTCCACCGACTCCTCCAGCGAGGCGCCCGCTGTGCCCGCCGCGCCCGCAATCAGCCCGCCCGTCACCGGCCCTTCGTTCTTGCGGTCCCCCACGTAGGCTCGCCGCTTGAAGCCCTCGCGGATGTCGTCGATCGCCTCTTGCTTCGAATCCGACAGGTGTACCGGGATCACCACCCGCCACTCCGACCGGTCGACCGGCTTTCCAGAGTCGGCCGCAGCCTCCTCCACCCATCCCCACGTCCGTTCGAACGCCTCACTGTCGGCGCCCGCGACCGAAAGCAGGCCCAGGCCGTACTTCCCGGCGAGCGTCGGCCCTGAGGGAGTCACGCTCGCGGCGGCTGCCACGGGGAGGTGAGGGAACGTGAAGCTCGCCATCTGCAGGCGTGCCTCACGCAGCGTGAACCAGTCCGTCTCCATCGAAACGGGCTCCTCCGCCAGGAACAGCTTCATGATGGCGTCGATCGACTCAGCCATGCGCGTCCGTTGCGTCGCCGGGTCGATGCCCATCTGGTAGGCGTCCGACGTGAGCACTCCGGGGCCGATGCCCAGCATCGCGCGCCCCTCGGTCATGTGGTCGAGCTGCAGCATCTTGTCCGCCACCATGAGTGGATGGTGGTAGGGCAGCGAGGTCACGCCCGTTCCGAGCTTGATGCGGCGCGTCACCATCGCCGCCGCCGCGATGAACACGGCCGGGTCCGCGATCAGCTCGCGTGCGAACGAGTGGTGCTCCCCGATCCACGCCTCGTCGTAGCCGAGCGCATCGAGGTGCTGCAGGAGCTGCATGTCCCGCTTGAGGGCGAGGGTGGGGTTTTCGCCCACCCGGTGGAAGGGTGCCATGAAGATGCCGAACTTCATCCGTCGCGGTCGCTTATTCATGGCGCGCAGTATAACGAGCGTTAGATAGGCCGTCGCGACCAGGCCCCGACTCCGCCCGCCGCGCGACTCGCGATATACTGGAGTCGCACGTGCGGCTGTAGCTCAGTGGATTAGAGCATCTGTCTTCGGAACAGAGGGTCGGGGGTTCGAATCCCTCCAGCCGTACCAGCAAATTGAATCTGGATGGGCAGGCGCGCTGCACGGGCCGTGGTTGCCGTGCGCGCTCTGTGGGCACCGGGCGGTAGTTCGATTCGTATTGCTGCGCCCGAGCGCGCCGGGCATGTGTGGGCGTTGTTTGCCACGTCCTGAGGGGCGCCGCTTGCCGATGCGGGTAATTTCCGCAACGATTGCGGCGTTATACATATGTGACGGCTGTCCCACGTGCTCTTTACGGTCGTTGCGTAAGGTAGAAATATGGAAATCACTCTCAGGTGTTTCTCTGAACGTCGCCGAGACGGCACCTGGTATGCCCACTGCATCGATCTGACCTTGGATGCGGAAGCGGACTCCTATCTCGAGGCTCGCAAGAAGCTCGACGTCGCAATCATCCAGTATCTGGAATGGGCATTGGAGACCGCACACTCGAAGCGCGAGATCCTTCGCCCCTCGCCACTCGTCTTTCGCCTCCGATATCGCCGCGCCTGGGCAAAAGAGCGACTCCGAACCGTCAAAGCGGCACTGACGCGGCGTCGTCTGCCGGCCGGAATTCCCGAGGCAGAGTTCGTCACGCACCCCAACCTGACGCGTGCTCGCGAACGCATGGCTGTGCCTGCGTGACCGATCGTGCCCAATGCGTATCCCCCACTGACACCCGCAGAGGTGCGCGACATCCTCAGGGCGCGTGGGTTCACATTGGCTCGGACCCGAAGCTCGCATGAGCAATGGACGCACCCTGACACCGGTGGCTCCCGCCGCGCGGTCACAGTGGACAGCACCCGTCGTGAGTTCAGCGTTGACTTGGTGAAGAGCATGATCTCGCAGTCGGGGTTGAGCCGAGAGAGCTTCTATTGCTCCACCCAACGCTGTGCGCGCAAGATCAACAAGAAGGCTGAGCTATGAGCGCCCCACCGAAGCTCGTGGAAGCCATCACTTACGTGGTGGAGCACTCGCCCCGGCCGCCGGGACGGACCCTCCTGCAGAAACTGCTGTACCTATCGGATGTGGAGTCTGTGCGACGGACAGGACGCTCCGTCACCGGGCTCGACTACATCGCGTACGACCACGGACCGTGGCTCCCCCAGCTCTACGACGCATTGGCCCTTGCTGAGAACCTCCGGGAGCGCCGCTACTTGTGGTCTCGTGGACAAGGGTACGAGTACGAACTAGCGCCCGGTGCGCGTCCGCGTTATTCACTTCTCACCGATGAGGATCGCCAGGTCCTTCAGTCGATTGCGTCCACGTGGGGGCGCCGTCCCCTTGAGGACGTATTGGCGCACGTCTACGAGCAGTCACCGTACGAGGGCACTCCCTTCGGAGCGCCCGTCCCTCTGGCATAGAACGCAGTTCACCCCTCGCCGTACCCCAACCGCCGCGACCGGCGACGGCCGCCAGCGGCTGACGCCGAAAGATTCAAGATTTCGCAGCGGACGCCTACAAACGCCCTTACCCGAACTTCGGAACAGAGGGTCGGGGGTTCGAATCCCTCCAGCCGTACCAGCACTTTGAACCCGGATGGCCTCTGCTCATTCCGGGCGGGCGTGGCGCCTCGCGCTCCGAGCCCGGGCGCTCGTGCGGTAAGCTCCTCACGGCCGCAGCGGGCTCGTTCGGAATACGCCGCGCGCTCCCCGCTCGCCATAAGGAGACGAATCGATGACGACCGCCGACACCACCACTGGCCTGCAGCTACGCTCCCTCATCAAACCGGAGGGCGCCCTCGAGCTCTCGCTGGTCAGCGTTCCGACTCCGAGGCCGGGAGCTGACGAAGTCGTGGTCAGAGTCGAGGCGTCCCCGCTCAACCCGTCCGACCTCGGCCTCCTCTTCGGCGGCGCCGACATGACAACGGCGAAGGCCACGGGCACGTCCGAGAGCCCGGTGATCACCGCCCCGGTTCCACCTGCTGTGATGCAGGCCATGGCCGGCCGGGTCGGGCAATCGCTCCCGGTTGGAAACGAGGGCGCAGGCGTCGTGATCGAGGCTGGCTCGTCCCCGATGGCGCAGGGGCTGGTCGGGAAGACGGTCGGCATTCTTGGCGGTGCGATGTACTCACAGTACCGCTGCCTCAATGCCGCGCAGTGCCTGGTCCTCCCCCCGGGGACCACGGCGGCGGAGGGCGCCTCGTGCTTCGTCAATCCGCTCACCACCCTCGGGATGATCGGGACGATGCGCGATGAGGGCCACAAGGCGATCGTGCACACGGCCGCCGCTTCGAATCTCGGTCAGATGCTCGTCAGGCTATGCCTCAAGGACGAAGTAGGACTCGTGAACATCGTGCGGAAGCCCGAACAGGCAGCGCTGCTGCAGGGCCTCGGTGCGAAATATGTGTGCGACTCGAGCTCGCCGGCCTTCATGGAGAAGCTGACAGACGCCATCGCCGCAACGGGCGCCACGCTCGCGTTCGATGCCATCGGTGGCGGTCGCCAGGCGGGACAGATCCTCACGGCCATGGAGATCGCCGCCAACAGGTCTGCCCAGGAGTACAGCCGCTACGGCTCCACCACGCACAAGCAGGTGTATATCTACGGAGGCCTGGATCGCGGCCCAACGGAGTTCAACCGCGCGTTCGGCATGGCATGGGGAATCGGCGGCTGGCTACTCACGCCATTCCTTCAGAAGATCGGGCCTGACGCTGCTCAAGAACTGCGAGAGCGGGTGGCGTCGGAGATCACAACCACGTTCGCCAGCACCTACACCAGGGTCGTTTCGCTTGTGGAAGCGCTGCAGCTCGAGTCGATTGCGGTCTATGGAAAGCAGGCGACCGGCGAGAAGTACCTCCTAAATCCGAACAAGCCTTAGTTCGGGGTTCCCACCCCGGTGTACGCTGGCGCCATACCACGTGCTTGCTCTCGGAGGCCCACTTGATTCAAGAGCTGCCATTCGGCCGCACCGGCCACAACTCCACCCGCACGATCTTCGGGGCTGCGGCGCTTGGCCGGCTGAGCCAGGAGAAGGCTGATGCGGTGCTGGAGACCGCGATGGACTTCGGCGTGAATCACATCGACACGGCCGCGTCCTATGGCGAGTCGGAGCTGCGCCTTGCTCCCCTCATGAAGCGCCACCGCGAACGATTGTTCCTCGCCTCCAAGACTGGCGATCGCACCTATGACGCCGCGCTCGCGAGCATTCGCCGGTCACTCGAGCGGCTTGGCGTGGATCAACTCGACCTGATTCAGTTGCACAACCTCGTTGAACCGGCGGAGTGGGAAACGGCGCTCGGCCCGGGCGGCGCACTGGAGGCTGCCGTCGAGGCCCGCGAACTGGGACTCGTGCGTTTCATCGGCGTCACCGGCCACGGCACCAGGGTGGCTGAGATGCACCTGAAGATCCTGGAGCGGTTCGCCTTCGACTCGGTCCTACTCCCGTACAACTTCAGCATGATGTCCCAGCCCGACTACGCCGCCGACTTCGATGCTCTCATCCGCGTCTGCCGGGACCGTGGCGTGGCAATTCAGACGATCAAGAGCGTAGCGCGACGACGCTGGCAGGAGGGCGACGGTCCTCGTTACTCGTGGTACGAGCCGTTGCGCGACCCCGACGCAATCCGGCGCGCCGTCGAATACGTCTTCGCCCAGTCCGACTTCTTCCTGAACACGTCGAGCGACGCGACGCTGCTCACTCTCACCCTTGAGGCAGCGGCCGGGCAGCGCCGGCCGGTTCCCATCGAGGCGCTCCGGGAGGACGCGCGGCAGCATCGAATCGAGCCGCTGTTCATTCGTGGCGTCTCGGACGTGATCTAGGCGCGGAGTGAGTCGCCAGTTGCCTCGCGGTGCGCGGGCTGGTGCGGGTGATGCCGGTGGTGAGCGCGCTCGTGGTGACGCTGGTGGGCGTGGGGATCACGTACCGGCCGTGGGACGAACCGGGCTCTAAGACCCGCGGCGGTTCGATGCCCGCGATGCACGAACGCTCATCCCACGCCGGAAAGCGACGGCGGCTCCCAGCGGGACCGCGTAGGCGATCAGCAGCAGAATGGGGACGACCAATGCGGTCGTGACTGCTGCCAGCACCCACCCTAGGTCGAAGGCCCTTACCGATGCATTGAGAATCGCGCTCAGAACGAAACAGCCCATCGTCAGAAAAACGAACCGCCGGAACCCTTCCGGCTGTTCGGCGAACAACGCCCATGTCAGCCTCACGACGGCGAGAAACGTTGCGAAGGTGAACGCGCCGACACCCAGCGCTAGAAGCCCACTCTGCATGTCCATCGTGGAGAATTACACCACCTTCACCCCTGTAAGATCGTCCGTGGAGAGCGGGTACTTCAGGTCCAGTGACTCCAATTTGGCCACGATCGCCTGCGCGACGACGAGGTTGCGGTACCAGTTGCGGTCAGCGGGGACGACGTGCCAGGGGGCGATCTCCGTGTTGCAGTGGGCGACCATGTCCTGGAAGGCGGCCTGGTAGTCATCCCAGAGCTTGCGCTCCTCGAGGTCGCCGAGGTTGAACTTCCAGTGCTTCTTCGGATTGTCGACCCGCTCCTGGAGGCGTTCCCGCTGCTCGTCCTTCGAGATGTGGAGGAAGAACTTGAGGATGACGGTGCCGTTGTCGATGAGGAAGCGTTCGAGGTCGTTGATCTCGCCATAGCGGCGCGTCCAGACCTTTTCCGGGGCGATGCCCTTCACGCGCTCCACGAGTACGGATTCATAGTAGGAACGGTTGAAGACGACAATGTTGCCGCGACGCGGCATCTCCTTGCGGTAGCGCCAGAGGTAGTCGTGCGCGAGCTCCTCGGCGGTGGGTACCCCGAAGCTCACGACGCTGCACCCGATGGGGCCGGTGACCTGGAAGACGTCCTTGACAAGGCCGTCCTTGCCGGAGGTGTCGATCCCCTGGGTGACGATGAGCACGGCGTGGCTCTTCGCCGCGTAGAGCGTGTTCTGGAGCTCGTCGATCCGGACCGCAAGCCGGGCGAGCTCGGCCTTGCTCGCTTCCTTGTCCAGCCCGCCGTCGTAGCGGGGGTCGAATCTCGAGAGGTCGAAGGGCTTGCCCGGAGGCGGGATCAGAGGCTGGCTCACGGCGTTATTCCTGCTTCGAGGCGCGCCGCTTCCGCTGGGCCTCCGGCAAGTGCTCCTCGAAGCTCTCCTTCCAGTCGGGGTCGGGCGTCTCGCAGGCGGCCTTCGGGACGAACCTCGACCGCTCGACGAGCTGCATCTTGTGGATGTACCGCGGGCAGTTCGGGAAGATCTGATGGGGCCGGACCACGACCATGAACTGGGCCTCCGGGAACTCCGCCATGAGGGGGTGGTCGTACTCAATCCGGGCCTCGCCGTTGATGCGCATGCGGTGCTGGCGCTCGAAGTCGATGAAGAGCATGCCCACCTTCGGGTGCTCGAGAATGTTGCCCGTGCTCATGAACATGCCGTTGCCGTCGTAGTGGGGGAAAGCGACTGTCTGTTCGTCGACCACGCGCACGAAGCCGGGCTCGCCGCCCTTGTACGAGCAGTCGAGGTTGCCGTCAGCATCGCCAGTGGCGAGAAAGAACATATCCACGCGCTCGATGAAGGCCTTGTCGCGATCGCTGATCCAATCGTGCATGGTGGCGTTGGAGACCGCATCGGCGAGGCGGATGGAGTCGAAGCGCTCCTGCATCTCGCGTTCGCCGGGGTGGAACATAGTGTCGTCGGGGTCAGGCATGGCGCACCCTCCGGTAGTGTTCGGCGGCATGGTACCGCGAACGCGGCGCCTGCGGGGTGCGGGAGTGCACATGCGCCGGTAGGCTGTGCGTCACATCTCACACGCAAGGACTTCCCAAATGCCGAGCCGACGCGCCTCCATCGCCCTCACACCCGAAGAACGCGAGCAGTTCCTGGCCGATGGCTGGACCCTGCAGGTCGCGTCCGTCGGGCCGGGCGGATTCCCCCACCTCGTGGCCATGTGGTACGTGCTCGTGGACGGGGAGATCGTGTTCACGACCTTCCGCAAGAGCCAGAAGGTGCTCAACCTCCGGCGTGACCCGAAGCTTACGGTGATGCTGGAGTCGGGCAAGGGTTACGCCGAGCTGCGGGGGCTGGTGATCGAGGGCGAGGCGGAAGTCACGGACGACCCGAAGTTCACGGCGAAGGTGATGGCTCAGGTCGGCCAGAAGTACAGCGGCATCCCCGCGCCCACGGAGACGCCGGATGCAGCGCTCGCAGTGGCATCGAAGCGCGTCGTCATCCGCGTGAAACCCGTGGACGAGTACAGTTGGGACCATTCGAAGCTCGGCGGACGGTACTAGCCCTCACCCCCAGCCCCTCTCCCGACTTCGCGGGAGAGGGGAGGACGATGCATGACACCGAATAGTGGTCTCAGGGCCGGCCGTCTTCAGCGCTCCGGACAGCCCGCGAAGCTCGCGGTGCGAACTGCTGTCCGTTGGGCTGTGAGCCGCGTTGCGCTCGGGCAGCCCCGGGAGGCGAGACGCGACCAGTTCGTGCTGCGCACCGCGGACCATGTGACGCGCACGATGGGCGAGATGAAGGGCGCGGTCATGAAGGTCGGGCAGGTGATGTCGATGATGACGGGCCTGGTGCCGCCGGAGATGGCGGCGCAGCTCGCCACCTTGCAGGCGGAGGCGCCGCCCATGGCGTACCCGCTCGTGGAGCAGATATTCCTGGAGGACTTCCACGAGAGCCCAGACCGGCTGTTCCGCAGGTTCGAGCACCAGCCCTTCGCCGCCGCGTCCATCGGGCAGGTGCACCGGGCCGAGCTTGCGGACGGAACGCGGGTGGCGGTGAAGGTGCAGTACCCGGGCGTGCGCGAGGCGATCGGACACGACCTGGCGAACCTCGGGATGCTCATTTCGTTGGCGGGGATGGTGTCGCGGGGGCTGGACGCGGGGCCGATCGTCGCCGACCTGAAGGCGGGCATCACCGACGAGCTCGATTATTGCCGTGAGGCGGGCTGGCAGCAGCAGTTCGGGCAGATGTACGCCTGCCACGCATTCGTGCGCGTGCCCCGCGTCTTCGCTGAGCTGAGCAGCGGACGCGTACTGGTTCAGGAATACCTCGATGGCCGGCCACTCCGGGCTGCGTTGGATCTGCCCCAGGCCGAGCGCAATCGCATCGGGGAGATGATCTTCCGGTTCGCGTTCGGGTCCATTTATCGCCACGGGTTGTTCAACGGCGACCCCCACCCGGGGAACTTCCTGCTCCTCCCGGATGGCACCGTCGGGTTCGTTGATTACGGATGCGTTACGGGATTCGATCCGGAGACGATCGCGGGCTTCAAGCGCATCATCAGGGCGTTGCTGGACGGGGACATCGATGGGTGGCGCGTGGCAACAGAGGACATGGGCATCGTGAAGCGTGGCGCTCCGTTCTCGACGGAGGAGCTGTACGAGCACATGCACTGGTTCTGGAAGCCGATCCTGGCGGATGAGGTGACCTTCACTCCGGAGCTTGCGGGCGAGATGATCCGCCGCAACACGATGACCACCGGGCAGGGCGGCGCCATCAATCGATTGTGCAATGTGCCGCGGGGAATGGTCTTCCTCACGCGCATCAACTTCGGGCTGGCCGGGCTGCTGGCGAGCCTCGGGGCGACTGCGCCCTGGCGGGCGATCGTGAGGGAGTACGTCTGCGATGACCCTCCGGCGACCGAGCTCGGTCGACAGTCGGCGGCGAGCTCTCACGGCCAGTCGATCTGATGGAGACGCCACGGTACGCGTGGCTGGTGCTGCTCGCGGGCGTCGCCGCCACGTCGTTCGCGGCGATCGTCGTGCGCCTGGCAGACGAGTCCCCGGCACTGACGACGGCCGCCTACCGGATGCTCTTCGCGGCGATCATCGTCGGCGGCTTCGCGGCGGTGCGGGTGCTCCTCGGCGCGGACCGGATGCCACGGCGCGCGGTGTGGCCGTGGTTGCTCCTGAGCGGACTGTTCCTCGCCGGGCACTTCTGGAGCTGGTTCGCGTCGTTGGAGCGCACGTCCGTGGGGAGCTCGGTGGTGCTGGTGGCGATGCAGCCACTGCTTGCCGCCGGGCTCGGCTTCGTGTTCCTGAAGGAGCGTCCGACGCGGGCGGAGTACCAGGGCATCGCGCTGGCAACTGTTGGGCTGGTCATCATCGGCGGCGGGGACCTCGTGCGCAGCGCGGGCGAGCTCGGCGGCGACGCGCTCGCGCTCCTGGGTGGACTGCTGGCGGCTGCGTACCGGACTGTCGGTCGCTACCTGCGCGGCCAGACGAGCGCCGCGATCTATTCGGGTGCGGTCTATGCGCTGGCGGCGGCGGCGCTCTGGGCGCTGGTGGCGGTGTTCCGGCCAGCAGTCGGCGGATTCGACGTGGACACGTGGACGTACCTCGTGTTGCTCGCGGTTGGGCCGCAGGTGATCGGCCACACGGCCTTCAACTGGGGCGTGCGGCACTTCCGCGTGGTCACGGTGAGCATCGTCGCGATGATTGAGCCGGTCGGCGCCACGCTGCTGGCGATCCTGATCCTCGACGAGGACCCGACGGTCACGGTACTCGTGGGCGCACCATTCATTCTCGCGGGCGTGGCGGTGGGAATGGGAGCGCTGCGGTGGCGTGGACAGGCCGCGGCGGCGAGTGCCTGATCACGGGGTCATCACGCGGCTACGAGGGGAGCGCTCCGAGCCGGGACTCAATGGCCTCCGCGCTCCACGGGTGCACCTCCGCAAACGCGCGGAGGAGGCCGAAGCAGCCGCTGATCATCATGTCCCCGAAGGGAGAGGCAAAGTACGGCGCGAGCGCGCTCTCGCGGATCTTCGAACGCTGGGGACCGGTCACCGCCACGAGCGGCGGCAGCCGGTCGGCGACGAGGGTGCGGTCCGCGTGGTAGGCGCCGTGGCCCTTCGTCGTGAAGATCTCGTCGTTCGTGAGCTCGCCCGAGGCCATGCGTTCGGCGAATCCGACGATCTGCCCTGCGCTCACCTCGCCAGTGTGATGCTCGAACAGGGAGGCGATCTGCCGTCCGCGAAGGTGGAAGCCCAGCAGGTGCATATTGCCGAGGTTCATCACGACCCGCTCTGGCTCGGCGGCGACACGCTCATCATGGAGGGCCCCGAGCGCCGCGGCCGGACCGGTGTCCATGAACGTGGTCGGAGCCTCGCGCACGGCGGGTTCGACCATCGCGCGAGCGCGGGTGAGGTACTCGGGGAGATCTTCGGGGGCCGTGGCGAACGCGAGGAGGTCGTTGCGCGCGGCGACCGTGCGGCGCAGGTGGTCGAACCGGAAGATGCGGTCGGAGACATCGGGAGGCGCTGCGCCGTGGTCGAGGCAGCCGACAGCAATGCCGTCGAATTCCCCGGGCTCTTCGAACGCGCTGAGGGCGGTGCGGATGGCGTCCAGATCGAGGTCCTTCAGCTCGACGCGCGCGGCATCGGCAGGTGCCTCCTCCTCGCTCGCGAGGCGGACCCCCATCTCTTCCACGCGGGAGAGGTCATCGTCGAACGTCTGAGCGGCGAGGGGCGTGGCGAATGCCTCCCCACCCGCGCGGAGGAAGTCCTCCAGCGCCCAGGCACATGGCCCTCCTCCTGCGACGGTGCCGGTGAGCATGAGCGGTCGCCCCTCACGAGCGGCGCGTCGGATGCGCCGGGCCGCGATCTCGGTGGCGGAGGGGAGCACCATCTTCGGACTGTTCTCGACAGGTTGCTCCGAATCGAAGAGGAGGATGTCCTGCGTGCCGGTGCCCATGTCGATGGCGAGGATGCGCATGCGATCAGTGTAGCGATGAGCCCGGCTCGCGTGGGATACAATGCGTTGCATGAGCACTGCAGCCCGCCTGCACGACACCGAGGCCGACCAGATTCCTCCGCTGGAGAACGGGGATCGGCTGACGCGTGAGGAGTTCGAGCGGCGATATTTCGCGTCGCCTCAGATCAACAAGGCCGAGCTCATCGAAGGAGTCGTGTACGTGGCGTCACCCGTCAACTTCGGCAAGCACGGTCGGCCGCACGGGATGGTGATGGGCTGGCTTGCAGCCTATGTGGACGATCATCCCGAGGCGGATCTCGGCGACAACTCCACGCTCCGGCTGGACAACGACAACGAGCCGCAGCCGGATGCCCTGCTGCGCTACCGCGAGGGCGGCACTTCGACGCTCGACGAGGAGGAGTACCTCGTTGGCGTGCCCGAGCTCGCGGTGGAAGTCGCCAGCAGCAGCACCTCAATCGATACGCATGCGAAGAAGAACGCCTACCGGCGGAACGGCATCCCCGAGTACTTCGTCTGGCGCGTGCGCGACGAGGCCGTCGACTGGTTCGTCCTGGAGCTCGGCGAATATGTGCCCCTCCAGGCTGACGAACGCGGCGTCATCGAAAGCCGAATCTTCCCCGGCCTCAGGCTCAACGTCGCGGCCCTGGTTGCGATGGACCTCTCTGGCGTGCTTGCCACCCAGCGCGGCGACTAATCCCCTGGCTTCTCCCAGCGCATCACGACAAAGTTCGGCAGGCGATACCAATCCTCGTAGTACGGATCCTCCCGGAGCGAGTCATCCGGCGGCATCGGCTCCACGAAGTCGCGGAGGGAGAGCCCGGCATCGAGGAAGGCCGCCATGTAGGCGCTGAGCGGCCGGTGGTAGTTCAGGATCTCGATGCAGCTCCACTTGAGCTCCACAGTCCGCTCCTCGAGGTAGTGGTCCATGGGGTAGTGCAGCCGCTTCCCGCCCGCATCCCGAATCCACGAGGCGGAGACGCTCATGAAGCTCGTGTTCGCGACCACGAGCCGCCCACCGGGACGAAGGACGCGGGTGGCCTCCTGGATGGCCGCACGGAAGTCGGGTACGTCGACCAGGACCAGGTAACTCACGACGAGGTCGAACCAGTCTGGAGCGAACGGCAGTTGTTCGGCGGTGGCGCGGATGGTGGCCTGACCCGGTACCCGGCGCTCGTGGGCTGCGCGCGCGAGCGCGGCCGTGTAGTCGAGCGCCCATACATCAGCCCCGGCGCTGGCAAGCATCCTGGAGAAACGCCCCTCGCCGCAGCCATCGTCGAGCATGCGACAACCACGAACATCGCCGCAAAGGTTGAGCATCACGCGATCGAGGAGCTTCTCGCGACTCGGATCACCCCGGTCGATATTCGCAATCCATGCCTCAGCTGACGCGTCCCATCCGCCATCGACCATTCTGTCCGTCCTTCCCCGAGCGACGGAGGGTAGCACGCTGAGTCCTGTGAGCCACGGCTATCCGCCATCGGCCAACAGCGGAGATCGCTAACGACAGCGGATGGCCGAGAGCGGACGGCCGCTCACCACGTGTCGATGTTGGGGCGCTTCTTGCCGGTGCGCGGCGCGGGCGTTGGCGACGACTTGAGGGCCCGCATGATGTAGCGCCGCGATTCGAGCGGGTCGATGACGTCGTCGATCTCGAAGTGTGAGGCCATGTTCACGGCTTTCCCATGCTGGTACATGCGGTCGACCATCTCCTGGAAGGTGGTGCGGCGCTGCTCCGGGTCTTCGATGGCGGCGAGGTCGTTGCGGTAGCCGAGCTTCACGGCGCCTTCCAGGCCCATGCCGCCGAACTCACCGGTGGGCCAGGAGACGGTGAAAATGGGCGCCTTGAAGCTGCCGCCGGCCATGGCCTGGGCGCCGAGCCCATAGCCCTTCCGCAGGATGATGGTGAAAAAGGGGACCGTGATGTTCGCCGCCGTCACGAACATGCGTGATGCGTGCCGCACCAGCGCGGTCTTCTCGACCTCCGGCCCGACCATGATGCCCGGCGTGTCGCACAGGAACAGGAGGGGGATGTCGAAGGCGTCGCAGAGCTGCATGAAGCGCGCGGCTTTGTCCGCCCCATCGCTGTCGATGGCGCCGGCGAGGTGTGTGGGGTTATTCGCAACCACGCCCAGCGGCCGGCCTTCGATGCGGATGAAGGCGGTCACCATGCCGAGGCCGAAGTGCCGTCGAAGCTCGAGCACGGAGCCCGTGTCTGCCAGCGTCTCGATGACCTTGCGCACGTCGTAGATTCGGAGGCGGTTCTCGGGAATGATGTGTCGCAGCTCGCGCTGGTCGGCGCACTCCCACTCACTCACCGGCCCCTGGAAGTAGGAGAGGTACCTGCGGGTGACGTCGACGGCCTCCGACTCGTCCTCGACGGCGATGTCGACCACGCCATTTGGCACCTGGACGTCCATCGGCCCGACCTCCTCGGGCCGGAAGATGCCGAGCCCGCCACCCTCGATCATGGCGGGGCCGCCCATGCCGATGTTCGAACCCTTCGTGGCGATGACCACGTCGCAGCAGCCGAGAAGCGCAGCGTTGCCCGCGAAACACCGGCCCGACGTGATTCCCACGAGCGGCACGAGCCCGCTGAGCTTCGCGTAGTAGTTGAAGGCGAGGCAGTCGAGGCCGGCGACGCCCGTGCCGTCGGTATCGCCGGGGCGGCCGCCGCCACCCTCCGTGAAGAAGACGACGGGGATGCGCATCTCCTCGGCGAGCTCGAACATGCGGTCCTTCTTCTTGTGGTTCATGCCGCCCTGGGTGCCGGCGAGAACTGTGTAGTCGTAGGACATGAGGATGCAGCGGGCGCGTTCCTCGTCGAAGAGGCTCCCGCTGACGGAGCCGATGCCGGCGACCATGCCATCGGCGGGAGTCTTCTCGATCAACTCCTGGACCGGGCGACGGCGGCGCTGGGCGGCGATGACGAGTGGCCCGTACTCCATGAACGTGCCGGGGTCGCAGAGGTCCTCGATGTTCTCCCGGGCGGTGCGCTGGCCGGTCTTGCGACGACGCGCGACCGCATCGGGGCGAGCGACGTCGAGGCCGATATTGTGGCGCGCGAGCACCTCCTCGAGGTCTGGGCGAATGCGGTCGAGGTCGACGGTGTGCTGGGCGGCGTCCTCGCTCGCGTCGACCGCGGACTCCTCGAGGGTGAGCAGGGGGTGGCCCTTGAACACGGCATCGCCGAGGGCGACTCCAACGTGGAGCACGCGCCCCGCGCTCTCCGCGGAGATGACGTGCTCCATCTTCATCGCTTCCATGACCATCAGTTGCTGGCCCTTGCGGACCGTGTCGCCGGGGCGGACATCGATGGACACGATGGTTCCCTGGAGCGGGGCAGGGATGGCCCCGGCATCGAGATCGTCGTAGGTCGACGCGGTGGGCAGGCCGAGGTCCTCGGCCTTGCCGTGATGGAGCACGGCGAGCGGGTCGGAGGCGTCGATGCGGGCGCCCGCGAGGCGTCCAGTCGTCGCGGCTCCGCCAGGAACTGGCTGCGCCGCTGCCAACAGCGCAGGGAGGCGGTCCTCCAGCCAGGTCGTGGAGAAGCATTCGGGGGCGAACTCGGGATGTGCCAGGGCGGCCAGCAGGAGCGGTGCGTTGGTCTCGACTCCCTCGACGTGCAGCTCGTTGAGCGCACGCCGGGAGCGAGCGACCGCGTGTGCGAAGGTCCCGGTAGGCGCGTGAACAATAACTTTTGCAAGGAGCGAGTCGAAGCGGGGGTTGGTTGTGTAGCCGCCGTAGCCGAAGGTGTCGACGCGCACGCCGGGACCGGCTGGTGGCTCGAAAGCAGCGAGCGTGCCGCCCGCGGGCATGGGCGTGCCGTCCGCCGCAAGGGTCTCCATGTTGACCCGGAGTTGTATCGCATGACCACGCGGCGCGGGGACATCCACCTGTGCGAGGCCGAGCGACTCGCCTCCGGCGAGGCGGAGCTGGAGTTGCACGAGGTCGATGCCGGTGACCTCCTCCGTAATCGTATGCTCGACCTGGAGTCGGGCGTTCGCCTCGATGAACGTGAAGCGGTCGCCGGCCGCGTCGACGAGGAACTCGAACGTGCCGATGTTGTCGTAGCGGCACTCGCGCGCCATCCGCAGGGCGGCGTCGAGGATCTGCGCCCGAAGCGAGTCCGGGAGGCCGGGAGCGGGTGCAATCTCGACGACCTTCTGGTTGCGCCGCTGGATGCTGCAGTCGCGCTCCCAGAGGTGGATGACATCCTCGCCGTCGCCCGCGACCTGCACCTCGACGTGGCGCGCCCCGGACATGTACTCCTCGAGATAGAGATCGCCGCTCCCGAAGGCGGAGCGGGCCTCGGAGGCGCAGCGGGCGTAAGCCTCATCGAGCTCATCGAGGGGGCGGACGAGGCGCATGCCGCGGCCACCACCACCGGCGACCGCCTTCACCATCACCGCGGCGCCATCGCCGAGGGAAGTGAGGAAGTCCCGAGCTCCGTCGAGGCTGACGGGGCCGGTGCCGCGGAGGATGGGGACCGAGACTGCGGCGGCCATCTCTCGAGCGCGTGCCTTGTCTCCGAACGCGTCGAGGACGTCGGGGCGAGGCCCAACGAAGGTGAGGCCGCCTTCCGCGCCGGCGCGAGCGAAGGCGGCGGACTCACTCAGGAACCCGTAACCGGGATGGATTGCATCGCAGCCAGCGCCCTTCGCCGCTGCGATCATCTGGGCGCCATCGAGGTACGCGGCGGGGCCCGAGCCGCGGAGCGCGACTGCGTCGTCCGCGCGGCGGATGTGGAGCGAACGCGCGTCGTCCTCGGAATACACCGCAACGGTGCGGATGCCGAGGTCGCTCGCGGCGCGGGCGATGCGGATGGCGATCTCACCGCGGTTCGCGACGAGGAGGGAGGAGATAGTCATGCGGAGCGTATGGTACGGGGTGGCCCCTCACCCCCCAACCCCCTCTCCCCGCTGCGCGCGGAGAGGGGGAGCGATCATGCGGCGCTTCGCGGTCGCGGCGCTCGGTCGCGGACCTCGTCACGTGATGGAAACAGGCGGGCAGTAGAATCCCACTCGATGGGCGCGCACGCGGTGGATACCCGGCGTCTGGAGGAAGTGCTCCTCAATGCGACCGCACCCACGGAGCAACTTCTCTACGACGGCTGGCTGCTGAGGCTTTCGCGGGAGCACATCAAGCGCGCCTCGTCGGTGAACGCCCCGTTCGCATCGACACTGCCGTTGGCGGCGAAGGTGGACGCCTGTGAGCGCGTCTACCGTGAACCCGGGCTCGTCCCGATCTTCCGCGTCACCTCACAGCCAGCAGACCCGGGCCTGGACGCGGAACTCGATGCGCGGGGCTACCGCGTGTTCGAGCCGTCCCTGGTGCAGGCGGCGCCGCTCGCGCCGTTGGGAGGGGCGACCGACCCGCCCGAAGGACTTCGCTTCCAGACAATGGAGATGGAACCGTGGGTAGCGATGGTCGGGGGCCTGCGTGGCTGGCCGGCGCACGACGTGGAGGCGCACACGCGGCGGATGGCCTCATCGGTGCTGGCGTCGCATTGCCTGAGCCTGGTCGCGGGAGAGTCGGTGGCGTCGTGCGGGCTCGTGACGCTCGAGGGTGCGTATGCGGGCCTGTTCGACATCTACACGCCGCCCGAATTCCGCGGGAAGGGGCTGGCGACCGTGCTCTGCCGGCGCCTGCTGGAGATCGATCGCGAACAGGGAGCGACGACGGGGTGGCTGTCGGTGCTGGCCACGAATGCGCCGGCACTGGCGGTCTACCGGCGGCTCGGCTTCGAGACCGCGTACGAGTACTGGTACCGGGTGCCTCCGGACTTCGTTCCCTCCACGTGAGGGACCTTGGCGCGCCGCCCTCAGTCCTGGCGAAGGACATAGATGATGGGGTTCAACTTGCCCAACAACTGATATGGGAGCCAGTGGAGGCTCGCCTCCGCGGTGTCGTAGGTCTCCTGGCCGTACTTGCTCACGATTTCGTCTCGCCTCCGCCGGAGCCGCGCCAGCTTCAGGAGCTCGTCCGAGACGGGCCTCGTGGTTTCCTCCTCGTACTCTCGCCACTCGGTGCCGACCTCCCGGACCTCGGCGATGGCGAGACCGGCGCGGGCGAATGCGGACTCTATGCGCTCACGGTTCATGCTGGCGGCAACGTTCCCGAGCGGGCCGTTGATGCGTTCGGCTTCGCGAGGTTCGAGCAACTCGGTTGCGACGTTGACGTAGATGACGGCGTGGCCGTCGGGCGAGAGAACCCGGGCGAACTCGGCGGCGGCTGTGTCGAGGTCGGGAAGGAGCGTGAGGACGTCGCGGCACCACACGAGGTCGAAGCTGGCCGGTGGGTGCGGGAGCCGTTCGATGACGCCCTGTTCGATGCAAATGCTACCCCCGAGACCGTTGCCAGCGACCGCCGTCACGGCCCGCTCGACGTGCCAGCGGAGGGGATCGACGCCAACTCCCTGGCAGCCATTGGTACGGACCAGGTGGATCAGGTGCGTGGCGTCCCGGCAACCGGCATCGAGAATCCTGCTGCCAGTGGTCAGCAGGGATCCCGCGAGCTCATGCAGCGATTGCGGCCCCGCGGGATGCGAGGAGACCTCCAGGTCCGAGTACAGGGGGTAGTGGTGGTCGTTGTAGATACGGTCGAGGTGGGCAATCCGATCTCGTCCGTCAGGTTCGTGCGCGCTCACGTGAGCCGGAAGCGCATCCCGCAGATCATGATCGCCCCGTCTTCGCGGAGGAGGTTGCGGGCGCGCGCCCGCGCGTAGACCTCGTCCCCGTTAGTCGCGGCCAAATCCATGCCGCCGAGGCCTTCGGGGCGGCCGTCGGTCGCCGGGACGAAGCGGATGGTGGCGTTGTCGATGGCGAGCATCTCGTTCCCCGCTTCGTCCCTCGAGAGCGGCCCTTCGATGATCTCGCCCCAGCGCGCGGCGAGCTTCGCCGGGTCGGGCGACTGGATCTCGACCGCGGCGATCGACTTCACGAGCTCCGTGTTCACGAAGGGACGCCAGTCGGCCCGGATAGCGTGCGACCAGCCCGGGACCGGCTCGTCAGCGCCTTCGTGCCAGTCGATCTCGAGGAAGGAGCCGCCCGTGTCCTGGGGGTGGAGCTGCATCAGGCAGGCCGTCTCGCCATCCCGCTCGGCGACCACACGAATGCCCAGCTCCTTCACGCGCGCCTTGCGGGGGCCGTGGTCGTCGGCCTGGGTGATGACCATGTAGCCGCCGTCGCCGCCGCGGCGATCGAGGTAGCGTCCGCCCGCCGTGTTCTCGCGGATGGGCGCACAGATCTCGATGAACTGGTTGTCCACGGGGAGCAGGCGATTCTGGAGACCGTAGGCGCCCGGCAGGTGGTTGTCGATGAACGCGACGTTCAGCCCGAACACCGCGTTCAGGTCAGCGACGACCGCGTCGGCGTCCTTCGCGATGAGTGCGACCTGCCTCAATCGAAGCCACATGTGAATCTCCTTTGCTGGCAACACCGCTCGCGAAGCGCCACTTGACTCCCCCTCTCCACGCCAGTGGAGAGGGGGCCGGGGGGTGAGGTGGCTAGCGCGCGAAGCGGGGCTCGCGCTTCTCCACGAACGCCAGCGCGGCCTCGCGGAAGTCGGGTGAGGACGTGAGCTGGAAGTGCCGCTCGGTCTCCAACTCAAGGTACTCCTTATACGGCACACGTTCGGCGGCGAGGTAGTGCGCCTTCATGGTGCGCAACGCCGCCGGAGCCTGGGCCGCGAGGAACGCGACCATGGTCGCCACCTCGTCGCGGAAGACGGCGTCGTCCCAGACGCGGGCAACGAATCCCGCTTCGCGGGCCTCCTCTGCGCTGAACTTTTCGCAGAGGAACGAGAGCTCGCGGGCGCGCGAGGCGCCGATGAGTCGCGGGAGCGACCACGGAATGCCCATGTCGCCCGCGACGGCGACCTTGAGGAATGCTGTGCTGAAGTTGGCCGAGCGCGCAGCCACGCGGATGTCCGCACCACACGCCCAGCCGAAGCCAGCGCCCGCGCAGGCTCCGTTGACGGCCGCGATCGTAAGCGCCGGCATCTCGTGCAACAGCCGCCCGACGTGGTACGAGGCCTTGTGGTTGACGGCGCCGTCGTTCGCGCCGGACGCCGTGCCCTTCAGGTCGGCGCCAGGACAAAATGCCCGCCCGGCTCCCGTCATCACCAGGATGCGCACTCCCGGGTCGGTCGACGCGGTGGTGAGACACTGGTACGTCTCGTTCAACATCCGCACAGTCATGCCGTTGAACTGGTCGGGGCGGTTGATGGTCAGCGTCGCAACGCCGTCTTGGACGTCATAAAGGATGGTTTCGTAGGTCATGCCGTTACCTCGCGCCTGTCGCACCCGGCCTGTGCGCTGTGCCGAGAGTCCAAGGTCCAAAGTCCAAAGGACCGCGCGCTGCCTTTGGACTTTGGACTTGCGACTTTGGACTCAGATCAGGTCGCCGCCGCAGGCTGGTGCGGTGGTGCCGTGCTCCTTGTAGGTCTTGATGAGGTTGCGGCCGACGGTCCAGCGGTGGACCTCGTCGGGGCCGTCGACGAGTCGCTGGGAGCGGATCTGGGTGTACCAGTACGCCAGCGGGGTATCGAGGCTGTAGCCGAGGGAGCCGTGGAGCTGGATGGCGGTGTCCACCACCTTGTGGACCATGTGGGCGAGGAAGACCTTGGCCATGGAGTTCTCCTGGCGGAGGTCCATGCCCTTCTCGGCCTTGTAGGCGATGTGCATGAGCATGAGGCGGCCCATATAGAGCTCGCTCGCGCAGTCCGCGAGCATCCACTGCACGCCCTGGCGGTCGGCGAGCGGGCGGCCGAAGGTGCTGCGCTCGATCACACGCTTGGTGGCCATGTCGAGGGCGCGCTGGGCCATGCCGACGTTGTGCATGCCGTGGCGAAGGCGGCCGTAGCCGAGCCGGTGCTGGCCCATGGCGAAGCCGTTGCCCTCGCCGCCCACGAGGTTGGCAGCGGGCACAACGAGGTCCTTGATGATGATCTCGGCGTGGCCGCCGCCGCGGCTATGGCCGCCGATGTCGGCCATCGTGGGGATGTCGCGGACGATGTTGTAGCCGGGGTTCGGCAGCTCGACGATGAACGTGCTGAACTGCTGATGGCGCGGGGCATCGGGGTTCGTCTTCGCCATGATCAAGGCGAGGTCGGCGACCGATGCCGCGGAGGAGAACCACTTCTCGCCGTTGAGGACATAGTTGTCGCCATCGCGGACGGCCATCGTCTGCATACCGGTGGCGTCGGCGCCCGCGGCCTTCTCTGTCATCGAGTAGCAGACGCGGAGGTCGCCGTTGGTGAGCGGCTTGAGGAACTTCTCCTTCTGGTAGTCGGTGCCGTGGGCGTGGAGGGTGAGGATGGTGGCGTCGTCCGGGCCCTGCGAGTTGAGTGCGAGGGCGCCAAGGCGGCTCTCACCGAGCTCGATCTGGACCATGGCGTTCGCCAGCGGGCCGAGGCCCATGCCGCCCCACTCCTTGGGCAGGAACGGCATCCAGAGGCCCTGCGAACGAGCCTTGCCCTGCAAGTCCTTGACGATGTCCTTGGCGTTGCCGTCGTCGAGTTGTTGCTCGGCCGGGATGACGACGTTGTGCACGAAGTCGCGCACGGTCTGCCGGATTTGCTTTGTTTCCTCAGGGATTGCGAAATCAACCATGTGAAAAACCTCCAGATATTTCCGCTTTTAGGGACTTAACTCCCCTCTCCACATCCTGTGGAGAGGGGCGGGGGGTGAGGGACTAGTCCGATGTGCCTCCGGTGACGGGGATGACGGCGCCGGTGGTGTAACTGCCAGCGTCGGAGGCGAGGTAGAGGGCTGCTCCGACGATCTCGTTGGGCTCGCCGCCGCGGCCGAGCATGATTGTCGCCTTCGCGCGCTGGTTGAACGCGGCGAGATCCCAGGCCTTCGAGATGTCCGTGAGGAAGGCGCCGGGTCGGATGCAATTGACGCGCACCTTCGGGCCGAAGGCGTGGGCGAACCCGACCGTGGCCGCCTCGAGCCCGGCCTTCGCCGCCGCGTAGGAGATGACGTTCATACGGGGATGAACGGCCGCCGTGCTGGAGACCATGATGATGGAGCCGCCGGCACCGGCCGCCATGCGCGTCCCGACCATCGCGGTGAGCCGGAAGGGCCCCTTCAGGTTCACGTCCAGGACCTTGTCGTAGAGGGCCTCCGAGACGTTGTTGATGTGGTCGTAGATGGGCGACATCCCGGCGTTGTTCACGAGGATGTCGACTTTGCCGAAGGTGTCGTAGGCGCGCTCGCCGAGCTGCTCCACCTGGGTCCAGTCACCGACGTGGCAGGCGACCGGAAGGGCCTTGCGGCCCGTGGTCGACTCCACCTCTCGGGCGAGCTCCTCGCAGGAGTCGAGCTTGCGGCTGGCGATGACGACATCGGCGCCGTGCCGTGCGAAGGCGAGGACCATCTCCTTGCCGAGGCCGCGGCTGCCGCCGGTCACGACCGCGACGCGGCCGGTGAGGTCGAAGAGCTTATCGGTCAAACGCGTTCCCTCCGGGGGGCGAAACAAGCGAATCCTACCGGACTTTGCCCTCACCCCCCAACCCCCTCTCCCGACTGAGCGGGAGAGGGGGCGCGGTCGAGGTCGAGGAGCGGTCGGTACAGCGGGCGTTAGCCCGGTGCTCGGCGTCCTCAGCCACCCACCGCGGCGGCAACCGACTGGAGCTGCCTCGCGTGGTCGAGGTCGTGGACGCGCATGAAGAGCAGCCACTCGCGCCAGCTCAGGTCGCCGAACATCGGGTGGTTGATCTTGATCTCCAGGTGCTCGTCGCCGCTCGCCTCGAGTGCGCGGCTGAGGAGCGCCTCTCGCCGGGCAAGGTACGTGTCGTAATAGTCGCGGGCGGTGGCGAGGCCCTCGCGCGTCTCGCCGGTGAGGATGTCGCGGGTGCGCGGCGGCACGGCGCCGGAGTCGAGAATGCCCGTGATGGCGGCGGCGCCGTGGTCGTTCATCTGGAGGATGTGCGTCCAGACTTCGGCCGCGGACCAGTCGTCCGGTGCGGGCTTCTTGCGGAAGGTCGCAGCGCCGGCCGCCTCGGCGAGGTCCTTCAGCGGGAGCGTGTCCTTGCGGACCTTCTCGACAAGCTCGGGCATGCTGAGCTTGTTGGCCTGGGCGATGAGGTAGTCGCGCACGCGCTGCACCTCCTCGGCGGGCATGTTGGGCATGGCTGGCATGGTCATGGGATCATCCTTCTCGTCCGACGGTCGGTTCGTTCGGGACTTCTTCGGTCTCAGGATTGACGATTGTGCGGCGATGAACGTGGTGATACTACGATTTCCGCCGGTCGTCGTCCGCGATTGAAGCCCGGTGGTCGTAATGAGGGAGGCCGCCTGTAAAGGGTAGCGAGGCTCTCGCCGTTGCTGGAAATCTCGTGCTCTTCGGCAGCTGGTGCAGACGTACGTCCCGGTTCGGTTGGATGGCTCGCCACTGCCCCCGGTCTGCGGCAGAGGACGGGGAAACCGGAGGTGATTCCTGGGAGGCGGCTGACCGGGGTCGACCTTCGCGTTCGCGGAGCCCTACGTTTCGCCACGCCCGCTCCCTTTCAGAGTCCCGGCTGGTTCCACGCCTGGTACGTGATCCCCGCGCCCACCAGCATCACGACGAGCGCGCTCACTACGGGCATCACCCGAACCAGCCCGCGCCCCGCCGGCCGCTCGAACAGCGACCGCTGCCGCGCGCCGAGCCGCTTCCCCAGCACCAGCGACATCCCAATCGCCGTCAGCACGCCCGCCAGCCCCAGGCTGAACGCCACGATCAGCAGCATCCCGAGCAACACCTCGCCCTGCGAGATCGCCGCCACCATCACCACCACCGCCGACGGGCACGGCAGCAACCCACCCAGCACGCCGAGCGACAGCAGACTCCGCGTTTCGACGTGAGAATTGCCCCCGCTATGACCGTGCCCACTCTCACCGCGGGTTGGCTCCCCCTCTCCCGCGAAGTTGGGAGAGGGGGCTGGGGGGTGAGGGCCAGCCGCGTGCTCATGAGGTTCATGCGAATGGGACTTCCCAAACAGCCCGTGGCGATGCTCCCCGGCAACCGCCGACCGTCTACCCTTTACGGCCGACCGGGCCCGCGCCGCGAACAGCACCGCCCCAAATCCCACCACCAGCGCCCCCGACACCACGCCCATCCACAGGTACACCGTCTCCGCCGCGATGAACTCCGCTGCCACCAGCGTCACCAACCCGAGCAGGTACACCGTCGACGTATGCGTCGCGGTGACCGTCGCCCCGAGGATGGCCGCCTGTTTCGGCGTGCCCTTGCTGCCCACGAGGTACGCCGCCACCATCGTCTTCCCGTGCCCGGGGCCCAGGGCGTGCTGCGCCCCGAACGCGAACGCGATCAGCAGGCTCAGCAGGATGAACAGCCCCGAGCGCTCGTGCGTGAGGAGGTCGCTGAACACGCCCGCGAAGCCCGTGCTGCTGCGGCCCTCAGCCTCCACCGAGAGGTCCTCGATGACCGGCGCCGCCGCTCCCGTCCCCGGCACCCACGTGAACGATGCCTGCGACACATCCGGAGCCGACGTCAGCGACTGCGCGGGATACTCGAGCAGCCCGTTGCTTCGGTCGGTCTGCAGCTCCGCCGGGACGGTTGCCGTGGCTCCGTCACTCGGGCGGACCACGATCTCCTTCCAGCCCGCACGCCCCGCGTAATTGCGGTCCACGAAGGTCACGGCCGTCTCGGACGAGCCGGCAGCCACCGCCGCGTCGTACACGAACGTGAGTCGCAGCACCTGCAACCCGCCCTGGCCATCCAGCAACTGCCCCGCCGACTCGACGACCGCAGCTTCGATAGGCTCGCCGCCGACCGACAGCTCGAACGACTGGCGCCGCTCCTCCGCCGCTGTCCGCGCGAACGCCGCCAGCTCCTCAGCGCTCGCCCCCTCCGTCCCGTCAGTTTCGATGTCACCGAGCACCTGGAATGTGGGGATCTCGGCCATGTCCACCACGTAGTGGATGCGCACGCGGTCTTCGTACAGCTCCAGCCGCGCGTACCGGTTGATGGTGAAGTTCCCCAGCGGGTGCGCGCTCGCGCTCTGCGCGTGGAACAACGGCATCACCGCGACCAGCCCGAGGATGGTGACCAAGGCCCACCCGCGCGCTCCCGGCCGGTGCCACGCCCGCGCCCGGGCGAGCGACTCCCCTCTCCCTCTGGGAGAGGGGCCGGGGGTGAGGGAGGGAGGCTGCGCACTCATTCCAGTCCCGCCTTAACCGTCAGCTCGGCCACCCACTCGCTGTGCCGAACCGAGAACGCAGCATTCAGCTCGTTTAGCCGCTCGAGGAGTCCCCGCGCGGCAGCGGTGTCGCCCTGCGCATCCGCGACCACCGCCGCATGGAACAGGTACAGCGGGTCTTTCGTCCCCAACCGCAACGCCTCGTCCGCCTTCGCCCGCGCCTCGTCGAGGCGCCCCGCCCGGTAGAGCGCCCAGCCATACGTGTCCGCCGCCGCCAGCGAGGGCCGCTCCTCGTACGCCAGCCGCGCCCGTTCAACCAGCCCACCCGCCTCGCCCCCGTGGTCGAGCTCGAAAAGGATCAGTGTCAGGTCGTTCCGCACGCCGTTCGCCTCGTAGAGCTGGCCCATCGCGCGCAAGAGGGCGAACTGCTGTTCGGCCCTCGCGGCCTGGCCATCGCGCGCCAGCACATCGCCGAAGGCCGCCACGTACTCCGGAATCGGGAGCGCCCCGACTGCGCGCTCATAGCGCTCGATCGCCTCGCCGTCGTCGCCCTTCGCCGCGGCGAAGTGGCCCAATCCCGCTTCGGCGGCGCCATATCCGGGGAACACCCGGAGCGCCGTCTCGAACTCTCGCTCCGCGTCCCCCAGCTCGCCCGTGTTGAAGAGCAGGTTTGCCAGCTGCACCCGCGCCCACGCCGATGCTTCCGGCGCATCCTGGCTGTCGGAGTCGATGGCCGCCTGCCAGAACTGGGCAGCGATGTCGGTGTTCCCGTAGACCTCGGCGATGCTTGCGTTGCGCGCATAGGCGGCCGGTCCAGGAGCCTTCTCGAGCAGCAGCCGGTAGTCGTCGCCGGCCTCGTCGTACCGCCCGAGCGCCAGCAGGGCGTCGCCCCGCACGGCATAAGCATCGAACTCTCTCGGCAACCGTGCGACCGCGTCATTGGCGGCGGTGAGCGCGGCGTCGAAGTCATGCTGCGCGAGCCGCACGTATCCCATGTTCACGAGCCCGGGATACGCGCCCGGCGCCGCTTCGAGCGACTTTGTGGCGCTGATCTCAGCGCGGGCGGTGTCGCTCACATCTCCCGTGGTCCGCTGCCGCTGGAGGTAGAGCTGCGTCAACCGGTTGTAGCTCAGGCTGTCGCGCGTCTCCGTCACCCGCGTCTCGAAGAAGGCGATGTTGTCGTTCAGCCGCTCGTGGTAGCCCGGGTCGACCGTGACGGGCGACGGCGTGGAGGCGCCGTCACCCGCCAGGTTCCGGACGATGAGGAACACGCCCAGGAGAAGAGCCAGCACCGGGATGTATTGACCGGTCACCCGCCAACTGAGGGGTGTGGCCGCTGACCGGAGTGCCGTGGATTCCTGGGCGCGTTCCATCGTTCGCTCCTTAGGCCTGCACGCCCGGCCGGCGGCGCTGGGCGTGCCCGGCGGCGCCGAACAAGAACGCGCCGGCGATGAGGCCCGCCGGAAGCGTCCAGCGGAGCATGTCGGTGCCACTCTCTGTGACTGTGCCCGTGCCCGTGCTCGGGGCGCCCGGTGCAGCCGCGCCATGCGGAGCTGCCATGTACGGGAACGTGTTCGAGAACGCCTTGTCGTTGGCCGGCACCATGTCGCTGGCCGCCGTGTTTCCGGTGATCGCCTGCAGCGAGATGTCGATGACGTCGTCGTTCAGGTCGCGGCCGTTGAGGTAGCCGACGCCCATCCCGAAGTCAGCCGTCAGGATGTCCGGCAGCAGCAGGCCGGCGAGGGCCTCGGTTGCCGGGCTCATGAGCGAGTTCAGCGCAGCCGTCACTTCATCGGTGTAGATGGACTCGTCCCGGTCAGGACTGTTCGTGTTGAAGGCATCCTTTTGGGCCGAGGGGATGAAGACGGTGTTGATGGCGGGGCGGCCCATGCGCTCGAGCTGCGCCCACTGGCTGAGGTTGTTCTGCTTCGAAGTCGTGCCCCAGATGCCGAGCGCCTGCGCGGGCAGCGACGGCACTTCGAGCACGATCGCGGTCACATTCGTGCCCTTGAACGTATCCACGCCCGTGAACTGCAGGCCCGCCTGGAAGCCGGCGAGGTCGAAGAAGAACGGGTCGTCGCGGGGACCGACGTAGAGCTTCCGGCCGCTGGCGTCCGTGATCGCCGTCACGCCCGAGCCCGTGCTCGTCTTCCCGGAGAGGATGAGGTCCCCGCCAGGGTCGTTGCTGACGGCGGCCGCACCCGTCGCACGATGGACCGTCACGTCCTGCACCGCGCCGGTCCCGCTGAAGCGGAACTTGTAGGCGATGTCGGCGACGGCGTCCGCGTTCGTGTCCACCTTGAACTCGTAGAGCGTGTCCGGGTCGAGCCGCAGGCCGACTGTGTCGGCCGGGCTCGTGAGCGGGTTCACCGTCATCGCGAGCACGGCGCCGCTGGCCTGCTCGCCCCGGAAGAGGTAGACGTCGTTGATGTCGCTGCGTGGCGCGGCAGTGGTGGCCGGCGAGTCACGGTGGTCCGCCCCCATCGCGGGAATGGACCCCAGCGCGACCGCCGCCATCGCTGCGCCGCCAAGGGCGACTGTCAGCTTGCGCAATTTCATTGGAACTCCTTGCTAGACCTGGGTGGTGTGCCGCAGCCCGGTGCACCTGGGGGCCGCGTCCCCTGTCTTTACGCAGGGCGGGCGGATGCTGATCACTCTCGGGGCCGATAGGTTGGTGGGCCGTTCAGTACGCCGGACGGTAGTCCGGCGTCCGGGATGTGTCCGGACTACCGTCCGGAGTACCGACCCGGCCGAGCCTGACGGTCCGGCGGTCAAGCCGCCTTGCCGGTCGCTCGCTCTTCCTGTTGTCCGTAGCGCGCGCGGTCGAACACTACGGATCGTGAGCGTCATCCCCGCCATTCGCGCCTTCTTCTCCACCCCTGCACGCCAGGCAGCCGGCTGGGCGCTCGTCGGCGTTCTCGGTCTCACACTTGCTGGCGGCGGGATCTGGCTGGCGACGAACGGCGGCAGCGACGGCACCCGCGCCGTCGCGCCCCTCGTGTTCGAAACACCGCCGCCCACTCGCACTCCCACTCGGACGCCGACCCGCACCCCGACGGCGACAGCGACGCCCACGGAGACCCCAACCGCCACGCCCGAGCCGCGCGCCCAGGTCTCTACCGGCGGTAACACACCGCCCGAGCCCGAAGCCACGGCGGAGCGGACCGCCGAGCCCACCGCTCCGCCCGTCGTCGCCGGTGGTCCCTATTGCGACCTCATCAGCTCCAGCTCGCCCCCGAACAGCATCTTCGGCCTGCTCACCATCGCCGGCTCACCGGCGCCCGCGGGCACCGCCGTCACCGTCCTCTTCGACGGCGTCGCCGGTCCGAGCACCATCATCGCCGAGGCCGGCGGCTACAAGATCAACTGGTCCGCGGGCGGCAGCCAGTGCGCCAACCGCGTGGGCGCACTGGTCGCGATCTCCGTGAACGGTGGGGTCTACGCCAGCGGGGTCACGGTCGGCGGCGGCGGTGGCACTCCCGTCATCCGCTTCGATGTAGCGATCCCCTAACCTCGGCCCTGCCCGTCACGTTATAGTCGGCACGATGATGCGAGGGCGGGCTCCCCTCTGGCTCGTTGGCGCCGTGGCCGCCGTCGCCCTGCTCGTGGCGGGCGGCATGTTCTGGGCGCGTGAGTGGGCCGTCGCCGACCCGAACCTTGAGAACTACGCGCTGGAGCTGTTGCCGCCAAGCGCCGAGATCGTGATCTCGCGAGGAATGAAATGCGATGCCACCAATGGCTGGGACCGCATCTACAACCCCGAGGACACCTGCCACGAGTTGTTCTGGATCCCTGACGGCAATCGCCGCCCCGAGGAGCGGTTGGACGCCGTTCATGCGGAGGCGGAACGGCTCGGATGGTCGTTGGAGACATCACCGGAAGGCCCCGTACTACGGCGTCCAGGCTATAACGCCCTGGTCCGCGTCATGCGTGACGACCTGCTCGACCAGTGCCGCAGTGCGCCTCCCGACGACCGATTCTGCGGCGACTTCGTAGTCGTCAGGGCCGACTGACCACCAGCAGTCACCATGGAACCAACGACTCCCCTCTCCCTCTGGGAGAGGGGCCGGGGGTGAGGGCGGTATCTCCGCACCCGCTCCCTACGCGCGCGACTCCCCCTCTCCACATCCTGTGGAGAGGCAGAATCCCTACCCGGGGGGTGAGGTCACCCCGCGTACGACTCGATCGCTTCATCGCTGAAGTTCGCGTTCGAGTACACCCGCTGCACGTCCTCCAGGTCCTCAAGCGCGTCGAGCAGCTTGAGCGCCTGGTGGGCGGTCCTCTCGTCGAGGTCCACCATCACCTTCGGCACCATCGCGAAGTCGGCGTTCTCGATCTCCAGCCCGCTCGACTCCAGCGCCTTGCGCACGGCCTCCAGGTCGGAGGGCTCGGTTTGCACCTCGATCATCTCGCCGGAAATGTCCACGTCCTCCGCGCCTGCGTCGATCGCCTGCAACGCGATGTCATCGGCGTCGCTGCCGTTCACGGGCACGGTGATCAGCCCCTTGGCGTCGAACTGCCAGGCCACCGAGCCGTTCTCGCCGAGGTTCCCACCCGCGCGACTGAACTGGTGCCGCACCTCGGAGACCGTGCGGTTCTTGTTGTCCGTCAGCACAGCCACGAGGATCGCCGTCCCGCCCGGCCCGTAGCCCTCGTAGGTCATTTCGTCGAGCTGCTCACCGTCGGCGCCCGTCCCCGTGGCCTTCGCGATTGCACGCTCGATGTTGTCGTTGGGCATGTTCGCGGCCTTCGCGCGCTGAACGGCCAGCCGGAGCCGGAAGTTCGTGCTCGTGTCGCCGCCGCCCTGCTTCGCCGCGAGGATGATCTCGCGCGAGAGCTTCGTGAACACCGCCCCGCGCTTCGCGTCGGCCGCGCCCTTCTGTCGCTTGATCGTGGACCACTTGGAATGTCCGGACATCTCCGAACCCCGTCTCAAAGTTATTTCTGGACTTCCGAGTGTAGGGCGGCTGGCCGGTACCGTGTAGGTCAGCTCGCCCGGCGAATCCCCGACACTCCGGGACTCCGGCACTCCGACACTTGTCCCGTCAGATGTCTCGCACGCCCTCGACCACCAGCGCGGCCGCCACGGCGACGAGCACCGCGCCCGTGATCCGGGCCAACGCGCCGGCGATCGGTCGCCACGAGTCGCGGTACAGCCACGCCAGCGTCCCGGTCACAACCACGATGACCGCCGCGGCCACGAACGTTCGCCCCGAGCCGTGGTCAACCCCGTAGCTCAGCGCCGCCACGAGCCCCGCCGCACTCGCCAGCAATGGCACCCCGAGCGGGAACACGCCCGCGCCGATGCCGGGGAGCGCGCCGTCATCCGCGAGGCCCATCCGCCAGATGGCGAACACCCCCGATGCCGCCATCACGATCCCGGCCGCTATCCGGAACGTCTCCGGCGCGATGTCGAGGCCGTCCAGCAGGTCCTCGCCCGCGAACGTCAGCGCCGCGTAGATCGCGACCGCGATGACCACGCCGGCAGCAGCGACGAGGAGCCGCTCCTTCGCGAAGGCGTTGGTGCCCCACCGGTCCGAGACCGCACCCCGAAATGCGATCAGCGCCGCCGCCGGGTTGATAGCCGCGAAAAGCGCCAGCCATGGTTCGTTCACTCGTCCCCCTCGCGCGCCCGCAGCGCCGCTTCCGCATCCAGCAGCGCCGAGATCGCGTGTTGTTGGTCGTCCATCCGCGTGACCCCCTCCGTGAACCAGCCGCCCGAAATTGCGTCCCGCCCGCCGTCGATTGTGGCGCCAGCTCCGCCCGTGCCGGCGGGCTCCTGCCGTTCGGCCAGCATCGCCGTCCCGCAGGCGATGCGATCCCCGATCTCGCCCTCCATGTCGGCCATCCGCTCGTCGTTGCTCGCTATCACCCATAGGGAGTTCAGCCCCTCGACCCACGTGCCCATGCCCGCCGCTCGTGTCTTTCGCCCGTGCACGAACTCATACCAGTCGGCGTCGCTGCGCTGCGCCTCCGTCCGGATGAGGAACCCGAACCGGTCGGCGAGCGAGCGTGCGTACGTGATGTTGTCGTCCGAGAGGGGCCAGTCGACCATCTCGTGCAGCCCGTACGCCGCCCACTGGTCCGCCCAGGGAGGGAACTCGAATCCCTCCAGCTCATCCCGGTAGAGCGACAGGTAGTCGGCGACCTTGATCGCCGGCTCGTCCCATCCCTCGCCCGGGAAGCGGTTGTGCATCATCGCCAGCGCCCAGAACGCCTCACCCGTCGCGTACTTGGACTTCAGCTCGAGGTAAGGCCCGTCGTCCCCCTGCCGCCAGCGGTCGACGAAGCTGCCGTCAGGCTGCTGTAGCCGGACCAGGAAGCGTCCGATCTCGCGCATGAGGTCATCCCGCGACGCCTCATCGGTAGCGTCCCGCCGGAACACCAGCCCCGCGAGCATCAGCGCGTTCGCGCCCAGCCGCAGGTCCCCGGAGTTGTCCGCAATCGCCGCCCAGTCTTCGCGGCGCTCCAGCCGCTCCTCCATCCAGCCCAGCCCTTCGTCTGCGGGCGCGAGATAGATCCCCTCGCCCTCGAACGCCATCTGGTACAGCGACATCGTGACGCCGGCATGCCGGACGATGTTGTAGCCGAGATTGATGCGCTCATCCGTGTCCCGGTTGTACTCGTAGAGATAGCTCCCATCGCTGTACTGTCCGCGATCGATCCAGTCCGCGGCCGCCACGGCCGCCGCCCGCGTCTCGGTCACTTCTACGGGCTCGCAGACCTCGCCCGGCACGACGACCGCCCGAAGGGTCACGATCCCGCCGCCCCAGAGGACCGCGGTCGCCGTCAGGCCACGCCACCACATGCTCCCGAAGCATACGCACCGGTACGGCCTGTCGGTACCGCGCACGTGAGCAAGCGGGGGTGCCGGCCGCAGCGGCTTTACCTTCAGTTGCGGCACTCACCGGCACCATCCACTGAGACTCGCCACCGGGGGACCCATGCTTCGTCGCCTGCTCTTCTTCGGCCTGCCGGCCGTGGCCCTACTCGTCGCTGCCGCGGGGGCGGGCTGGTGGTTCTTCGTACGCGAGGACGCCGAGCTCGCGGACGCGGCCCCCGAGATACCCGCGGACCTGCGCACCAGCAGCTCCACGGCGACGCCGGCCGACACCGGTCAGTTCTCTGATGGTCCGCCGTCGAACGCCACCACCTTCGCCATCCTCACCGACCGCTCCGAAGCCTCCTACTTCGCCGGCGAGAAGCTCGCCCGCCTCCCACTCCCGTCTACCGCCCAGGGCACGACCAGGCAGGTGAGCGGCGAATTCCACCTGCTCGAGTCCGGCCTCGACCCGTCACGGGAGTCCAGCTTCACGGTTGACCTGCGCAGCCTCACCAGCAACGAAGATATGCGCGACAGACGCGTCCACGGCGCCCTCCAGACCTCACAGTTCCCGACCGCCACCTTTGTCGCAAAGGCTCTCACCGGGCCGTTCGAGTTGCTCAACGCCACCACGGACACCGATCTGAAGCTCATGGGCACGCTCGAGATCAAGGGCGTGCAGAAGGAAGTCACCTGGGACGTGAAGGCCCGCCGCGATGGCAACGTGCTCACCGCCCTGGCCACCATCAACTTCCGCTACGAAGATTTCGACATCCCGCTCCTCAACATCGGCGGCTTCGTCACGGTGGAAGAAGACGTGACCCTCCAGGTGCAGGTCACCGCGCAGAGCTCGTAACAATTCACGACCGATGCAACTTTTCGGCGCCGCTTGTCGTCTTGCTCACTAAGAACCGGTGGGGACACGGCGATGGACCAGGGCAACGCGGCTCCAAGCACCGAAACGCCCGAGGCCCGTTCTCATCGAAACGGCGTAAAACGCGCGTTTGCCCTCACCTTCACGGCGGGGCTGATGCTCGTGGTCGGCGCGGGCGTGTTCATGGTCACCGGGATCGCGGGCGCTGAGGATGACGGCGAACCGGCGGCGGAGATCCCAACGGGCACCGCAACCGCGACCCCCATACCAACCCCGGCCGGGCCACCGCCACCGCCTGTCGGCCTGAATCGCGACGACTACCCCGAACTGAAGGTAAAGCGCGTACCACTCGGTCCGATCACATCTGACCGCGCGGTCGTGCACACCGGCGACGGCGACTGCCTCAACGTCCGCCCGGTCCCGAGTAAGCTGTTCGAGTCCGACCCTCGCTTCTGCCTCAATGAGGGCGAGATCGTGTATCTGCACGGCGATGCTATCGACGCCGACGGTGAGCAATGGCGCTACGCGCTCGGCCGCGGCTGGCTCGCCACGCAGTACGTGCGCATGGAGCCACGTTCTGCTGAGAATCCGCTGGGCGGGTTCGCTTCCGTCTTCCTTCTCGATGCGTCGAACGGCTGGCCGGGCAGCGGCGGCTCGGCGCGCATGGACGCGGACGGACGCCTGGAGCGGATAGCGACGTTCAAGGAACCGAACGGGCAGCCTGGCGAGAACCTCCGATTCTCCCCGGATGGCGAGTGGGTCGCCTACACCATCAGTGGCCCGGCACCCTCGCTGCGCATCGTCGACCTCCGCTCGGGCGACACCCGCGCCATCGACGGCGCGGCAGCCATCGCCTGGAGCGAAGACGGAAAACTGCTCCTCTCGTCAGGCGGCTGCGACAGCGTCTCCTGTGACCGCGGGCCGGCCTGGATGTATCCCGGGGACGCTGCTCCGCGGCCACTCGGAGAGAAGCTCCCGCAAGGCCAGGATCTCGTCTGGGCGCCAGACGGCGAATCGGTAGTCGGCACCATCGACGGCCGGAAGGTCGTGCGCTACTGGCTCGACGGCCGCCACGAGGTACTGATTGAGCAGCTCCCGGAGGACGTCTGGCTCGGCGAGCTGAGCGTGTCCCCGGATGATGGCACGTTGCTCGCAGGTGGCATCGCCGGCCCGCTGCGCATTGTGGACCCGGAAACGAGTGCGATCAGCGAGTTCCAGCGCGCGCCGCAGCCCTCCCAGCCCGGCAACATGTGCGGCGGTTCCATCGGCAAGCTCTCAGACTGGCTCGGTGGCGGGCGAGTCGTTTACCACGAGTCATTGGCCGCGAAGGGCAGCAACGGCATCACCATCGGCGACCTGCGCACCGGCCAGCGCAAGGTGCTCTCCTTCTGGAACATCGCCGACCTCGACGCCATCGGCCCGGACCTGGTCACCTTCACCAGCTTCGAACAGATCAATGATGTCTCCTTCCAGCTCACCTGGCTGCTCGACACCACCACGGGCGAGGCGCGGCCCGTCGCGGTGGGTATGGAGGCAGGCTGGGTGAAGTAGCTGCACGAGTGTGGAGTGGGCGCGCCCGACGGGTGCTGCCGCAATGGCAGCACCCGATTTCTTTCTCCGCGGCCTCAAAATGAACTCCCCTCTCCCTCCGGGAGAGGGGTTGGGGTGAAGGATCAGTCCCCCAGCGAGACCTTCCCCGCCGCACCATCGACCCTCACCATCTGCCCGTCCCGAATCAGCGACGTCGCGCCACGCACCGCTACGACCGCTGGGATGCCGTATTCCCGCGCCACGGTCGCCGCGTGCGAGAGCATCCCGCCCGTCTCGACGATCACCGCTGCCGCTGCGACGAAGAGGGGAGTCCAGGCCGCGTCTGTGAAGGGAGCCACCAGGATCTCGCCGGGCTGCAGGTCCGTCTCCTCTGCCGCCGCGGCGGACGTGATCACCCGCGCCCGGCCGCTGGCGATGCCCGCGCTCACACCCATCCCGCTTAGCTCCGTGGACGTCGATTTCACGGCCGCGATTGGCAGTAGTTCGGGTGGCGCCTGGAACACCTCGGGAGGGGCTACGTTCAGCAGGTTCTCTCGCTCAGCCCGACGCGCCATCACCCTGGCCCGGTAGTCACTATGGCCTCGTCCCGCGGCTATGTCCTCCATCTCTCCGAACGTCAGATACCAGAAGTCGTCCGGGCCATCGATGAGGCCGCCGTCGACCGCCCGGCGGGACATTTCGAGCAACGGTGGCCGGATGAGCCGCAGTCCGCGCACCCACGCTGCCTTCGACCGCTCCCGGTTGCGGGCATATCGCTGCGCCAGCGTCGCGAGCCGCCGGAATAATCTCCGCGAGGCCGCGGGGAGGTTACGCAGTATGTCCGCCTCCAGCTTCTCGCGGGCCGCGACAGCAGTATCGGCATGACCACGCGGGTCGCGGTCGTCGCCTGCCGTCGCGTTCGTCTTGATCACGCTGAGCACGAACGTGTGGTCCTCGCTCCAGCTCGGCACCGACGGGTCCGCCTCCGACATCCCCCGGTAGCCGTACTCGTCGACGAACTCGCGGAAGCGCTTCGCGAACGCCTTCCAGTCCGCATCGCGCGGGGTGCTCAGTGCGGCGTCGACCTGGGCGGCGCTCATCTTCGGCACCTCCGTTGCCAGCGCCGGCTTGGAGCGAACGAACCGGCCCAGCTTCCACAGCTCGAACCCGGGCTTCGCGCTTTCGATCCCGCCCAGACCAGATGTCAGGCCAGCGACCATCGCCGGGTCGAACCTGTCGCCCAGCTCCGCCGCGAGCAGCTTCCCCGTGAGGCTTGCGTACTCGCCCGCGGCTCCGCTCACGCCGAGGTGGTTCACGTACATCCGCAGTTGCGCCGACTGCAGCCGCCGCAGGTACCGCCAGAGCTCGCGGTCGCTCAGCGTCGTGAGGTCCATGGTCGCCTGCTCCTGGCGAAGCTGGTGCCCGATGGCGCTGTGCTTGTCGATGGTGGGCACACATTGGGGCCAGAAGTAGTGGTATACCCGCCGCTGCACTTTCGCCGCGCGCTCCTTATCCGCGAGGGCGCCGCTGCTCACGTCGGCCTTGTCCGTCGTGATGAACTGCTCCATGAGCCCGGAGCCCTCGGTCGTCGTCCACGTTGCGATCAGTTCGTTCGCCCACGCCAGGTTGAGCGCGAACCGCCCGCCGAACACGGAGATGAAGTTCGACGTGGGCGGCGGGAACGTCTTCATGAGGTCGGCCACGCCCAGCCGCTCGTGCATGTCGGTGATGCCGCGATAGTCGGAGTCCTGGAAGAACGTCGCCACGAACGGCGTCGACACACCCGGCACGATCTCTTCGACATTGCCCGTCGTGTAGAAGTTGTAGAGGGGGCTCGGGTCGTTGTCCCACGAGCAGAGCCGCGCCGTCGCGCCCGCGGGCCGTTCCATCGTCACCATCGTCACCCCTCCGCGATTGGTCGCACGGAGGATAACGACTCGATACCGCGACCGTAAGGGAGCGGGTGCGTCCAATCACTCCTAACGTGCGGCGATCTCCGCCCTGTACCGTCGCAAGTCCACCGTCCCGGCCAGCCCGAATTCCACGCCTTCGCCCTCCAGCATCTCGCGCTGGATCTCGGCGCCGTGGCCCTCGCCCCTCGGGCTAATGCCCCCGCGCGCATTCACCACGCGCCACCAGGGCACACCGTCCGCGTCCGACAGCGCCCGCAGGGCATAGCCCACCGCCCGCGCTCCCCGGTTCACTCCAAGGGCGCGCGCCACCTGCCCGTACGTCACCACCCGCCCAACTGGCACCGTCGCCACGATCCCATACACCCGCTCGTAGTAATTCAGCTCATCCACGGCGCCAGCCTAACAACCTCCCAACCAGCGCCCCAATCGACAATCGGAAATCGACAATCGACAATGCGCCCCCATGGAACCAACCCCCGGCGCCCTCGCTGGCATCCGCGTCATCAACTGCGGCCAGATCCTCGCCGCGCCCTTCTGCGGCACCGTCTTCGCCGAGTTCGGCGCGGAGGTCATCAAAGTCGAGCCTCCGGGCACCGGCGAGGCCAACCGTGGCAGCATCTCCTTCGCCCAGGACAACCGCGGCCAGAAGTCCATCACGCTCAACCTCCACAAGCCGGACGGGCAACGGCTGTTCCGGGAGCTCTGCAAGGTCTCGGACGTCATCATCGAGAACTTCCGCCCTGGGACGCTCGAGCGCATGGGCCTTGCGCCCGACTCCCTCCGCGAGGTGAACCCCCGTCTGGTGGCCGTCCGCATTAGCGGCTACGGCCAGGACGGTCCCTACAGGGACAAGGGCGGCTTCGACCGCGTCGCCCTCGCATTCGCCGGCGCCACCGCCGTCACCGGCGAGGAGGACCGCATCCCCGTCCGGCCCGGCTACTTCTTCGCCGATTACGGCGCGGGCATGTTTGCCGCGTTCGGCGCCCTCGCCGCCCTTCGTGCCCGCGACCTCACAGGCCAGGGCCAGGATGTCGATGTCGCCCTCTACGAGGCGGTCTGGCGCATGAGCGGCACGCACGCCGCCAACTACGGCCTCAGCGGCCAGGATCGCCCGCGCACCGGCAACTACTACCCCGGCGTTGTCCCCGCTGAGCAGTTCGAGACCGCCGACGGCCGCTACCTCGTCATCAACGCCACCACGCAGCGGGCGTTTGCGCGCCTCTGCGAGGCCATGGGCTGTCCGGAGCTCGTACACGACGAGCGCTTCGTTCCCCGCAAGAACCTGCTCGCGAACCACGCCGTCGTCCACGCCATCGTCGGCGATTGGGCACGCACCCGCACGATGGCCGAGTGCCAGGCCGCCCTCGACGCCTGCGGCGTCCCCGCCACCCCCGTCAACGCGGTCAGCGACATCGTGGCGGACCCCCACTTCGCCGCCCGCGAGCAGGTGGTCACGGTCCAGAGCAACGAGCACGGCCCCCTCCTCCAGCCCGGCATCGTCCCGAAGCTCACTGGCACGCCAGGCGTTGTGGGCGCCCCGGCCCCCCACCTCGGCGAACACAATGAGGAGATCTTCGGGGGTTTGCTGGGCGTTGGGGCAGCGGAACTGGCGCGTCTGCAGGTCGAGGGTGTGATCTGACGAGCACGGCCGGTAGCGACGGCGACATTGCATGCTCGTTGACACTCGCGCTGGGACTCGTGGCGTGCCCATAGCGCTGTGGGCGCGGGCGACTTCGCATGCTCGTTGATACTCGTGCTCGGATCTGCCGCATCCAGAAAGTGCATGGCCGCATCCCGGTACAGCGGACTCAGTCGGCTCAGCGGCAGGCAGATCAGTACAGCGGACGTTAGTCCGCTGCTCGCCGAGGGCGCCGGGCTAAGGCCCGCCGTACCGACCGCGGGTGCCACGGCGCCAGGGACAAAGAAAGCCGCCAGCCTCGTGAAGGGACGAGACTGGCGGCGGAGACGAAAAGGCCGGGCGGCGGGAGAGGGTCGCGCGCCCGGCCACGATTGCAGTCGGTTACAGGCTAGGCGGCGCTCCGATGCTCTTCGTTGGTGATGAAGTCCATGTCACTGAGCCAGTTCTTGAACTCCTTCTCCACACCGCAGACCTTGCAGACGCCGCGGCTCTTGGGCCCATCGGGCTCCTCGATCCGCCAGCGGTGGAAATGGTCGGCGGCAGGCATGGCGGCCGTCTGAGTCTTCTCAGCCATGATGGTCTACCTCCTTTTCGGTTGACCGGGCCATGCTCCCCCGGCTAAGCTAGCCGTGGGTTTGTAGCCCTAGCACTATCGCTTTCGTAGTGCCTCACCCGGATTCTAGCATCCGGTACAATCAAGTCAATAGTCTCGAGGCTTTCGGATGGGTAAAGCTCTCCGCCTTTCGAATGGCGAGAACCTTCAGGGCCGCGTCCGCGATGCGGATAGCCGCAAGTCCTATAACCATCCCTGTACCATCGCCCGCACCCTCGACATCCTCGGCGACCGCTGGACGCTCCTCATCCTCCGCGACCTCATGGCCGGCCTGAACCGCTACAGCGACATCCTCGAGAGCTGCGGCGGCATGTCCCCCAACGTCCTCTCGGACCGCCTGAAGCGACTCGAAGCCGACGGGCTCGTCCACCGGGAGTACTTCCGAGGCCTCCCGCCCCGGGTCGAGTACACCCTCACCGACAAGGGCTGGAGCGTCCGCCCGGTACTCCTCTCCCTCATCGAATGGGGCAACCACAACCTCCCGCACCGCATCACCGAAGAATCCGTCGGCACCGAAGTGTCGACGGATTTCGCTATGCGCGTGATCCCCGCGTTCAGCTTCCACCCCGAGCGCGCGCCGGACCTCACCGCCACGATGGTCGTCGAGATCAGCGACTGCGAGGACTGCAACACCTGGACGCTCGCCATCCACGATGGCCACATCCATCCCCGCCGCAATGGGCTCCCGGATGCCGACATCCGCCTTCGTACCAACACCTCCGGCTTCTTCAGGTTCATCCACAACCAGGCCCCGCCAGAGGATTGTGGCGATCTCGAAGGCTCCTCCGAGACCGCTGCGGCTATCCAGGCATGTTTTGTCGCCGGCTAGGGGTTTCGCCCCGGGCCCTGCTGCCGTAGCTTTCCCCTCGTGATCGTTCTCCTCTATGGCGCCGACGAGTTGGGCATGCGCCGCCGCCTCCAGGAGCTCAAGGATGAGGCCGACGGCGGCACCGGCATGCTCATCAGCAACATCTCCGTCATCGATGGCCGCGATGCCAAGCCAGCCGAGGTCATCGGCCCGGCTATGGCTATGCCCTTCCTCGCGCCCCGCCGGCTCGTCATCGTCGACAACCTCCTCGAGCGGTACAAGTACAATCCCGAGCAGCGGCAACCGCGTAGCCTTGGCCCCTGGGATCCGTTGTTTGCGGCACTCGAAAGTGGCATCCCCGACTCAACCGTGCTCGTCTTCACCGGCCCCGGCGTATCCCGCGGCAACCCAATGCTGGACCGTCTCAAGAAGCTCGGCGCCCTCGACGAGGAGTTCCCGGAGCTGAAGGGCGAGGCCCTCAGCCGCTACGTCCGGGACGAAGCCGCCGCCCGCGGAATCCGCTTCAAGAACGGGCCGTCCAGGCAGCACCACACCGGCAACGATGAGTGGGAGCACGCGGGCCTCCACGACCGCAACGGCCCACCAACCGACCCCGTCGAGCTGCTGAAAACGCTCCTCCAGGGCGACACCCTCGGTCTCGCCAACGAGCTCGACAAGCTCGCCCTCTACACGATGGGCCGAGACGTGACGGTAGATGACGTGTACGAAGTGAGCGCCGGGGCCCGTGCATTCGGCGCATTCGACTTCCCCGACGCGGTCATGGACGGAAAGCTGGAGGTTGCCTTGCATATCCTCGAGTCCCTCCGCCAGAAGGGGATAGACGATGCAGGGTCGCTCGCGTTTCTGCTCAGCGCCTACCGTCGGCTGGCGCCCGTTGTCGACCTCGTGGAGCAGCGCGCATCCCCCGAGGAGATTGGCGCTGCGATGGGGCCTGCGGGGCGCTACCCGAACCTTCGCGACCGCGCCATCAACCGGGCGCGTGGCCTTGGCCCCGAGGGTCTGAGGCGGGCGTACGAGCTCATGGTCGAAGCCGACAGGACGAGCAAGACGGGCGAAGTGAGGGACGACCTGGCGCTCGAGATCGCGGTTATGCGGCTGTCCGCGCTCGCCCCACAGGCGGCGGGTGCTCGCCGCTAGCCTTCCGTCTCGCCCTGCCAGACCGGGTTGTAGCACGCCACCAGGTGGTTCGTCCCATTCCGCTGCGAAAGCGATGGCGCCACCGACTCCCGGCACTCATTCATCACCTTGGGGCACCTCGGGATGAACGGGCAGTGCTCCGGCGCCTCCGAGAGCTCCGGCGGGTTGCCCGGGATCGACCGGAGTTGGCGCCCCGCCTCGTCCAGGCGCGGGAGCGTGTCGATCAAGGCGTGCGTGTAAGGGTGGTACGGCCGGTCGTGCATCTCCTCCACGTCCGCCTCCTCCACCACGCGGCCGCCATAGAGCACGGCCACCTCGTCCGCCATCTGCGCCACAACCCCGAAGTTGTGCGTGATCAGCAGGATCGCGGTGCCGCGCGCCTCCCGCAGCCGGTTGAGCTGATGCAGAATCTGGGCCTGGACCGTGACATCGAGCGCGCTCGTAGGCTCATCCGCGACGATGACGTCGGGATCGAGTGCCGTCGCTATCCCGATCATGACGCGCTGGCACATTCCGCCCGAGAGCTGGAACGGGAACGCCTTCGCGATGCGCTCCGGGTCGGCGAGCCCGACGGAGGCGAGGATCTTGAGCGCCTCTTTCTTCGCATCTTTCTTGCTGATGGCGACGTGGCTGGTGAGCATCTCCGCCACCTGGTCCCCGATCGAGATGACGGGGTTCAGCCCGGCGATGGGGTCCTGGAAGATCATCGCGATTCGGCGGCCCCGAAGGCCGCGCAGATCGTGTTCGGGCAGCCGGAGGAGGTCCTTGCCCTCGAAGTGCACTTCGCCGGAGAGGATTTCCGCCTCCTGGGGCAGCAGCCGGAGAATAGACATCCCCGCAGTGGTCTTTCCCGCGCCCGACTCACCGACGAGGGCGAGCACCTTCCCCCGCTCGAGCGAGAACGACACCTGGTCCAGCGCGTGCACGGAGGCGTCTCTGCCGCGGTAGCGCACAGTCAGGTCCCGGACGTCGAGGATTCGCGCTTCAGTCATTTGGAAACCAAACGGGGCCTCGTCGGGCCCCGTTCATGATGGAGTGTCCTCAGATTCTAATCCCCGCTGGGCCTCAGCGAGGAAACGAACCTTCCCTGGATCTCTACGTTCTCTGGCGTTGTGTAGATTGGCTCCATCGAACTGTTAGCTGGCTGCAACCTTACACGGTCGCCTTCGTGGTAGAACCGCTTGAGAGTCACCTCGCCGCGATCCTTGAGCCATACCGCCACCCGATCGCCGTTTTCGGCGGTCCGGACCGGCTCGAGGAAGACAATGTCGCCGTCGTCGATCAAGTCCTCGATCATCGACGTCCCCTTCACGCGCAGGGCGAACACGTTGGTCTTACCGCGAATGAAGTCCTCCGTCACGGTGACGGACTCGTCCGCGTCGGCCTCCCAGCGGTCGCTCGTGGGGACGGGGATAGGTTGACCCGCGGCGATCGCGCCGAGGAGCGGCACATCGATCACCCGCTGCCGCCGCCCTCGCGCACCGAGAATCTCGATGCCGCGAGAGACTTCCCGGTCGCGACGAATGTGGCCCTTGTCCTCGAGTTTGCGGAGGTTGTAGTCCACTACTGAGGTGCTGCTGATCCGGCAGCCCTCCTGGATGTCACGAATGCTCGGCGGATAGTCCTTCTCGTCGAGAAACTCGCGAAGGAAGTCAAGAATCTGGGTCTGCTTCTCCGAGAGGTTGTTCACCGGCTGCCCTCGTCCGAACGGATGTTCGCCGTTAATTTAACGTTTGCCGAAGCGTTCCGTCAATTGTGTTCCAAACATGTTCGGAACACGAGGCTCCCCGGTTGCATCGGTAGCTTCGCGCAACGCACGATTACTGCTCACACTCGCACGACGGAGAACCCCGAATGCCCGAAGACCCCGCGCCGAGCAACGCCGCGCTCGTCATTGCCGCGCACCCCGATGACGGCGACTTCGGCTGCGCCGGATACACCTCGCAGCTCGCCACGCGCGGGGTCGACGTCTACTTCCTCGTCTGCACGAACGGGGCGAAAGGCACCTCCGACCGCACGATGCCCCGCGAGCGGCTCATCGCCCTGCGCCGCGAGGAGCAGCGCGAAGCCTGCCGTCGCATGGGCGCGAAGGATGTCTACTTCCTCGACAACGAAGACGGCGAGCTTGTCTACGACCGCGTCTTCCTTGAACAGCTCGTGCGCCACATCCGCATGCTCCGGCCGGACACCGTGCTCACCCACGACCCGACCGACATCATCATCCGGGACAGCTTCATCAATCACCCCGACCACCGCGCGACGGGCACGGCCGCCCTCGACGCGGTCTATCCCACCGCCCGCGACCACCTGAACTTCCCCGAGCATCTCGCTGAAGGCATCGAGCCGCACAAGGTGCGCGAGGTCCTCCTCTGGAGCTCGAACCAGACGAACTTCGACGTTGACATCTCCGCCGAGGTGGACCGCAAGCTCTTCGCGCTCAGCGCTCACGACACGCAGTTCGGCAACCGCGAGGAGTTCGTGGAGTTCGCCCGCGAACGCTGGAAGGCCGAAGACGGCCGTTATCTCGAACGCTTCCGCCGTATCGAGCTGCAGTTCTAGTCGCGTAGAGTCCGCGCATGCCCTGGATACCACAGGCGGAGCCCGCGCGGTTGGCCGAGGCGCGGCGCTGGCTCATCGTCGCAATTGTCGTCGCCGTCGCCTATGCCCCCGCTGCCGTTGCCATAGCGATGCTCGTGACTGGCGAGGCATAGCCGGTGGAAGAAGCGCTCACCTTCGCGGTGATCGCAGCGGTGCGGCTTCTCGTCCCGCTCACCGTGCTGCGCTGGCCCTTCTGGGGTGGATTGGCCTGCATCGCCGCCGACGTCTTCGACTCGACCTTCCAGGACGTCGTGGGAGTTGAGCCGCTCGAGGGGCACTACCACGACGTCGACAAGGTGTTCGACCTCTACTACCTGGCCTTCGAAGCATGGGTCGCACGTGGCTGGCTGGACAGTCTCGCCCGCGTGGCTGCGCTCGTGCTCTTCGGGCTGCGCGTCTTCGCTGTCTTGCTCTTCGAGCTGACCGAAGCGCGCTGGCTGTTCTTCGCGGTGGGCCCGAACATCTTCGAGAACTTCTACCTCTTCGTCGCCGGCATGCTCACGATCAATGCGGCCTATCGCATCCCTTCGAAGGGCCATCTCGCCGCGATCATCGTCTTCGTGGGCGCACCGAAGGTGCTGCAGGAGTACGCCATGCACTACCGCGAGGCCCAGACCCACGACTTCGTCACCGAGAAGATCTTCCGCCTCCCCTGGTAGCGTGGCTACCTCAGTCGCGCCAGACCGCCTCCATCACGCGCATGAAGTTCCCGTTGCAGATGCGTTCGAGGCGTGCGTCCGACCAGCCGCGCGACTTCATCTGCTGTAGCACCACGGGCAGGCCCGTCGCGTCCTTCACGACCTCCGGGATCGCGGCGCCATCGAAGTCAGTCCCGAACGAAACGTGTTCGTCTCCGACCAGGTCCACGATGTGCTCGAAGTGGCGGACGATGAGGTCCACGTCCACATCCGCGTCCGGGCGCATGTCTGGCCGCAGGAAGATGTTCGCGAAGTTGATGCCGATGGTGCCGCCCTTCTTCGCGATCGCCCGGATCTGCTCGTCGTCCAGGTTGCGCACATGGGGCGAGATCGCTTTCACGCTCGAATGGGTCGCGACGACCGGGTTCTTCGATTCCCCAAGCAGGTCCCAGAACCCCGCGGGGTTGATGTGCGAAACATCGAGGATGATCCCCAGCCGGTCGCACTCATGGACCAGCGCCCGTCCGAGGTCGGTGAGCCCCGTCTCCGGCAGCCCGCCCCCGAAGGAGACGCCGTGAGCGAAGATCGTCGACCGGCTCCACGTGGGCGCCAGGCACCGCAGCCCCGCCTCGAAGAAGACGCGCAGCTCCTTCAGGCTCCACGAGATCGGGTCTGCCCCCTCGAACATGAACACCGAGGCGAAAGCGCCGTCCGCGAACGCCCGCTTCACGTCCGCAACCGTCTTGCAGACGCGGAACGTGCCCTCGCTCCGGTCCGCAACGCCGAACACGTCGTTCATCTCCGCCATCGCGAACCCCGGCGCATTCATCTCCGCGCGCTCGTCACTCAAGTAGATAGACGTGAAGCACCCGCCGAGGCCCCCGCGCATCGCCCGCGGCAGGTCCACGTGCCCCTCCTCCGACTGCTCAAGCAGGTCGCGGCCCATCTCGTGCCAAGGCCGCGGCGGCCAGGCATCCTTCTTCCGCTTCGCCTGCGTGATGAAGTCCTCGTGCCCATCGAAGACAGGAGGGAACTGCCGGTTCATCTCGGTCATGCGCCGGAGTCTACGCCTGGCGGGGGTCGGGAGCAGGCTCGTCGAATGGTAGCAGCGTGAAGCTGCCGCCCTGCAGGGGCTTCATCGCGCGAAAGTGCTTCTGATCGAACGTCAGGATGCGCGTGGTGTTGAAGCGATAGGCGAGGATGACCACGGAGAGGTCGGCCAGGCCGGGCTCGAGCGCCTGGTATTGATCCATCAGAGAGAGAATGAGTGCGTACTCCTCGTTCGCGAGGCATTCCACTTGAAAGCGGCCGGCGGCAACGTCGGAGATGAAGTTTCGAGCCGATCCCAGAGAGCCGCGCGTCGCCAACATATAGTCAACTTCCGCCGTCACCGGTGCGGAGACGACGATCCGCTCCCTGGCGCCCTGCAGCCACGCTTGCGCCAGCGCCCGGTTGGGTGCCCGGCGCTCGGATGCAGCAATGATCGGCGTGGCGTCAGCGACGATCACCGGTCGCCAAATCCCTGAAGGCGCTCTCGCCGCGGGATGTCCTCCACCGATCGCCCATCGCCATCGTGGCTGTCGAATATGGCGAAGCGGCTGTCCGGGTCGGGCAGAGCATCGATCGCATCGCGGATGATCTCTGCGGGCGCCTTATCGGTGCATCTGGAGAGCCGGCGGAGCTTGTCGATCTGCCGTTCCTCCAGGTAGACGCTCGTCTTCCTCATCGCTGACTCCTCTGAAGGGCTGCGAGTGCGTCCCGCCCGAAGCCCCTGAGGTACTCCTCCTCCGGGACATCAGCAGCCGACGTCCCGTCACCCCGTGCGCACCCAGCCATCGAGAACACTCGCTTCGGCGGATCGCACGGTGCGTAGCTGGCGATCGCCCGCCGGATGATCTCCGCCTGCGACTTCCCTTCCTCATCTGCGAGCCTGGCCAGACGATCCGACTCCTCGTCCGACAGATACACGCTCGTTTTTCTCATCGGTTACTCCTCTGCCATGGGGCCAGCGAGTCCTCGCCGAACCCTTTCATCAGTTCATCCATCGTTCGATGGGTCGTATCCGCATCGAAGAGACCGCCAATCCCGTGGTTGCGGTTGGCGAAGTATGCGTAGACGGCGCGGCGGACCACCTCAGCCCGTGACGTGGCCTCGTATGCAGCCACCGTGTCGAGGTTTCTCAGATCAACCTCGGCGAGTGAGACGCTAACGCGCTTCATGAACATAGGGTACCACATCGCCAACGTAGGGCACTCGCCCACCGTGCTATCCTTCACGGGTGACCCTCCGCAAGCCCCCGCACCGCACGAAGGCAGAGGTCGTTTACCAGGCCCTGCAGGAAGCGATCATGTCCGGGCGTATGGCCGCGGGCGAACACTTGCGCCAGGAGGAGGTCGCCGCCCGCTGGGGTGTCTCCCAGACACCTGTGCGCGAAGCCTTCCGCCGGCTCGAAAGCGAGGGCCTCGTCGACCACGAAGCCAACCGCGGCGTGATCGTGCGCGGCATCCCCTGGGCGCCACCCCCAAGCCCGCTCGACTCGCTCGTCCGCCGCTGGGGCGAGCTTGTTGCCGACCCGGAGTCCGTTCCGGGCAGCGACTTCCCATAACATGGCCGCCGTTGGCCCCTGGGCTGAGTTCGAGCGCGAGGCGTACCGTTCCCTGAACGCGTGGCTGGAGCCCCTCATCCGCGCGGGCCTGGGCGCACCCCTGCTCACCCCGTTAGGTGCGATCGTGCTCGAGGTGAAGGGTCGCAAGTCCGGCCGCATCCACTCCGTCCCGCTGCTTGCGTGGACCGTGCCCGGGGCGGCCGTCGTCTCCACATTCCGCGGGCCGCAATCCCACTGGGTGCGCAATCTCCAGGCCAATCCGGAGTGTTCCTGGGTTGTTGCCGGGACCACCCACGCCGGCGCCGCCACAGTCTTCACCGCCGGCTCATGGCCGGAGGCTCCTGGGCTGCCCGCGACTCTCGCCGGGTGCGTCGCCGGCTGGCGGCCCTGGGTAGAGTCGGGCTGGGCCGTAGCCGTCCTCCAGGATGACCCCGCCTAGAGCCCGCGTTCCCGGCAGAGCTCCTCATCGAAGAGGATGTTCCCCGTGAAGTTGGCCGGCTGCTCACAAATCCAGCGCGTGCCCTTAGCCATCGCCACTGCCTCTTCGAACTCGAGGTCCGGATTCTCGGGATTGTTGGTCGCGAAGGCATTGCCGGGCGTTTTGATGCGGCCCTGCGGCGACAGCACGTTCACCGCGATGCCGTCCTCCTGCAGCTCCATCGCCAGCCCCTGCGAGAGCCGCTCCAGCCCCGCCTTGATCATCCCGTAGAACGAGCCACCTCGTCGCGCCTCCGGGTATGGCCCCGGTCCCGGGAACACGCCCGCCCGCGACGAGACGTTAATGATGTGCCCGCCGCCCGCCGCGCGCAGGTGCGGCACTGCCTCGCGCATCAGCAGGATCGGCCCCCGCAGGTCCACCTGCCAGATGAGGTCGATGTGCCGCGGCTGGATGCTCTCGATCGTCCCCGGCACGAGGATCGCGGCGTTGTTCACGACGATGTCGAGCCGCCCGAACAGCTCCACTGCCTTCGCCACCCCCGCCGCGATCGACTCCGGCTCGCGCATGTCCATGTACACGCCCTCGGCTCGCCCGCCAGCTTCCTCGATCTCCTGGGCGACGGAGTGGATCGTGCCCGGCAGCCGCCTGTCCTTCACCTCCGTCGTCCGCGCCGCCACGACGACCGCTGCGCCAGCCCGCGCCAGCTCCTTCGCCACATCGGCGCCGATGCCCCGCGAGGCGCCCGTGACGAGCGCGACTTTTCTTGTGAGTGTGGTCATGCGCAGGATTCTAGCCGATGATTCGGCGTATGGGATTGGGCACGTACATCGCCTGCGGGGCCGGCGCTGCCGCGGTCGTTGGCGGATCCGTGGCATTCATGGCCTCCGGCTCTTCGACAGCCGGGGACTCCCCCTACGAGGCGCCCAACTTCGACAGCAGTGTCCCCCACGGCAGCCTCAGCGACTGGATTTCGTACGGGGACTATGTGGTCGTGGGCACGGTGATCGGCGAGTCAGAGGTGGGCGAGCGCCAGGTGCATGGCGACGGCACGAGTTCCGTAGGACGATCGGTGACGCTCAGGGTGGAGCGCACCATATGGGCGGCCCCCGGCTTCGAGCAGTTGGAAAGCGTCGAGGTCAGTGACTGGGGCTGGTCGATCGTGGATAACCGCCGCCAGGCGTCCAACGACCACATGAAGGTCGGGGAGCGGTACATGCTTCCGCTGGCACGCTTCGAGCGCGGCTGGGGATACATCGGGCTTCGCGGGTACAAAGTCGACGGCGACCGGCTTACCCGCGACCTCTCGAACGGCCGGACGTGGCTTAAGGATCTGGGCGGCATGCCGCTCGAAGACCTGGAGTCGGCTCTGGGGGTGACTGAACCCGACCCGCGAGTGGTCCCGCTGCGGCATCTCTCAGCCAATCAATGCGCGGAAGAGATCTTTGGTGGGGCGATGGCACACCCCTGACTCTGCCCGTTTAGACGAGCTCTATCTGGCAGCGCACCCCGGTTGCGCGAGCGAGCCTTCCGTCGAGCGTGATCAGCGGAACGTCGAGCGCCTCGGCGAGCGCCACGTAGAGCGCGTCCCACGTGCGGACGTTGGCTCGAAGCTCCCACGCCCGCTCCAGGAGGGGCGTGTGCCGGAACCGCCGCCCATGCCAACGGCGCAAGCCGAGCACTGCCAGCCGCGCGGCGGTCTGATCGACATCACCCGTCAGCGCATCGCGGCGCAATGCACCAAGCACCTCAGCGTCAATAACGTGCGGCGCGACATGGTCCTGGTCTCCCTCGAGCCGGGCTCTCACGGCCGCCGCTCGCGCACCCCCGACGAGCACCTCGTAGAGGCTTGAGGCGTCAATGACCAGCATCTGGCCACGGACCACGGAGCTCGTCGAACACTTCAAGGATGTGCTCGCGGCTCAGCCCGGATGAGACCTCACGTGTGCGTTCCAGCCAGTCTTTCATGCTCGGCCGGGCGGCAACCCTGCAGGCCTCTCGCCTGAGCAACTCGGGCACTGAGACGCCTTCATCGGCGGCAATTCGAGCAAGCGCTCGGTAGACGTCGTCGTCCACATCCCGGATCTGAATCGTCTTTGGCACACACGCATCGTAACATGCGGGAGCTGCATGTGCCGATGCGCTGTCTGCATGGGCGGCGCGAACTACCCCACCCGCGCGCCCGCTCCCAGGCGCTTTTTCTTGCTCGCCACATAATCAACGAGGATGTACTCGCCGAGCTTGTCGGGCGTGGTGTAGAAGACGCGGCCCTTGTTGATGCGCGCCACCTGGTTCACGAATTCCTTCAGGTAGTAGTTCCGGTCCAGCATGAAGGTGTTGATCGTGATCCCCTTCTGGGTGCAGCGCTTCACTTCCTTGAGCGTCTCGCGGATCGTGATCGGGCTCGGCGGGTAGGCGAAGTAGCTGCGCCCCCGCTCCAGGTGCGCCGTCGGCTCCCCGTCCGAGATCATGATGATTTGCTTCGTCCCCGCGCTGTGCTTCGCCAGCAACGACTGCGCGATCATGAGCGCGTGGTGCATGTTCGTGCCCAGCACCGACTCGTCCCAGCGCACGTACGGCAGCTGGTCCGCCTTCAGCTCCCGCGCGTACGCGCTGAACCCGATGATGTAGAGGCTGTCCCGCTGGAACTGCGATGAGATCAGGTTGTTCAGCGCCAGCGCGACCTTCTTCGCGGCCTGGAAGCTCCCCCGCAGTGCCATCGACCAGCTCAGGTCGAGCATGATCACCGTCGCCGTCTGCGTCAGCAGCTCCGTCTTCGCGACCTCGAAGTCGTCCGGGCGCAGCTTGATCGGCGTACCGGGGCCCTCCCGCAGCATCGAGTTCATCATCGTCTTCTGGATGTCCAGGTAGAACGGGTCGCCGAACTCGTACTTCTTCGTCATGTCCGTGCGGTCGCCGCCAGTGCCGCTCTCGCGGATCTCGTGCTTGCCGAACGAGTCCTTCTTGAGCTGCGCGTAGATCTCGCCGAGGGCGCGCTGGCCGATCTTGCGCGTGCCGCGCGGCGTGAGCTCCCAGCTCTGGCCCTTCTTCCGGATGTACCCCGCGTCCTCAAGTATCTCGAGGAACTGCTTGAGCTGGTCGAGCGTCTCGCGCGCCTCCGGGCCGAGCAGGTCTTCGAGCTTGTCCGCGTCGATGTCGTCGATCTCGCCGCCGTACTGCGTGCGCTCCAGCTGCCGCTCGATCTCGTCGATCGACTGCATCTGGTTCATCAGCTGCATGGCCGATTCGAGGTCGATCGACTCCTCGCCGCGGAAGGGGTACTGGTTGCGTAGCTCGCGCATGGGGTAGAGGTACTCAAGGTTCTGGGCGAGCTCGCTCAGCCCCTGCTGCAGCCCGGGGTCGCCCACTTTGTCCGCGAGGAGGTCCTGGAGCTGCTGGCGCATGTCGCCGGGGAGGCTGTCGAGCAGGCTCTGCATCTGCCCCATCTGGTGCTGCATCTGCGCGATCAGCTCGTCCAGTGACTTCGGCGGGTTGTCGCCGAAGAGGTCGCCGTACTTCTGCATGAAGCTGTCGAAGTCCGGTTCTTTGCCGGCCATCCGGTCCTGCATCATCTGGTTCAGCTCTTGAACCATCTGCTTCATGCGCTCGAGCTCTTCGGGCGACATGTTCGCGATCTGGTCGTACATGTCCTTAAAGAAGGTCTCCATCATCGCCTTCTTCAGCGACTCGAGGAGCTCGTTGAACCGCTCCTGCGCCTCCGGGTCCATGAACTCGTATTGCTGCAGGTTCTTCATCTGCCCGGCCACGTCCTCGGGCAGTTGGTCCAGGTACTCCTGCTTCTTGTGCGCGATGTTGCGCAGCATCTCCGCGAACTCTTGCCCCGGAGACTGCTCGCCCCCCTGCTGGCCGGGTGACTGCTGCCCGGGCTGCTGCTGACCCGGCTGCTGCTGGCCCTGCTGCCCGCGCTGGCGCTGACCGGCCCGCGGCTGATTGCCAGCCTGTGGCTGGCCTTCCATCGCCGACTGTTGGCCCTGCTGCTGCCCGCTCTGCTGCTGACCCTGCTCGCCCGGCTGCTGCTCTCCGGAGGGCTGGCCGTCCTGGCCCGCCTCGCCCTGCGGCTGGTCAACTTCGTCGAGCCGCCGCTCCAGCGTGTTGCGTTCCATCTCCACGATCTCGTCGAGCTTTTTCTTGATGTCGTCGAAGACGGAGTTCAGGTTGAACTTGTCGAGTTGCTGGCGCCGTTGCTGCCGGAGCTGCTGGAGGAGGTCGCGCAGGCCCTGCATGCGCTGCCCATTGGGGTTCCGCATCCCGCGCTGCAACAGGTTGCGCAGCGCGTGCTGGAGATCGCCGAAGTTCATGAGGTCGTCGGTCAGGTTGTCGAGGATCTCATCCGCTTCGATGGGCGGGACCTCTTGCGTCCCGTCCCACATGGAGTAGCGATAGGTGCTGGTCATCGGCCGGGCCCTCCCCGCGGCCCCGGGCGTGGGGCTCTGTGGGTACGGTAACCAATCCGAACGGGGTTGTCAGTTGGACGAACGTGGAGCTAGGAGTGGTTCGAGTTGCGAGTATGCTACGTCTGCTCGATCGGCCGGGAGCAGGAGGAGGGCTCTGCCTGAAACGGCGTTACCAACTCGTAGCCCTCGCGGTCTCGGCGCTTCCGTTAGCTGCGTGCGGCGGTGACGACCAGTTGCTCTCCGAGTGGCACGACGCGTCAGGCGCCGATGTCCCCCGGTCGACCGTGATTTCCTACCGGGGCGACGAGCATTGCGAGACCGAAAACATCTGGTGGATTGCACTGGATCGAGGACCGGAGTCGGACGGCGGGCAGTACGTCCGTGATCCTTCCGGCGTCCTAGATTCTCTCCACCTACCCGAGATGCCGACACCCGGCACATTCGCCGAGCAGACGCAACTGCCCGGCGACGCCGTCCCGTCGGGTTACCACACCGAGGAGGCCGAGCTCTGGCTTGAGCCGGACGGGAGCGCCGTTTACCTGGTCTTCGAGGACCGCATCGAACGCTGGCCCCGCACACCTATGGGTGGTGGTTGCGACTGATCCACCCCTACTGTGCCGCCGCCGCCTCCAGCAGCGCCGCCAGCTCGTCGATCGACCCGAAACCCTCCCCCCAGCGTTCCTCCACCTCACCCCGGTCCACCCACAGGCCCTCGACCTCGTCTCCCACCTCGAACCAGGCGCCATCCGTGAACGGCGCGTAGACCTGCTCCGGGAAGCCTTCGAGCTGGCCGGATGGTCGCCAGTCGTCGAGCACGAGCAACGTCCGTGTCTCCGGGAGCGCCTCCTCGAGGTCGCGCGCGGGATCGACCCCGCCCGCCGCCAGCGCGACGTAGACGAACTCCCCGCCGGGGACGGTCCCCGCCAGCACGGCCGTGATCGCCACCTTGAGGATGATGTAGCGAACCTCGCGCTCGGAGTTCGCGCCGAGCAGCTCCGTCCCGATCGTCGCGTCAACCACCTCGCCGAGCACAATCGCATCCGAGAAGCCGACCGCCTCCAGCGGTCCGGCCAGCGGCTCGTAGTCGACGTCGCCCGCAGCAGCTACCAGCTCGCGGAAGCGCGCGAAGTCAGAGGTTGAGTCGGCGTCGTCCTCGCAGGCCACCGCAAGCATTCCAAGCAACACAAGCAGGGCGGCGAGGGGGGCTGTAGCGGCAATCCGCATCGTCATGCACACAAAGATAAGGGTTCCGAGGTCGCAGCATCAGGCCCGCGGCGTGCCCTTACCCCAAGCGACCCGCCGCGCGGCCATGCCGTTTGACCGGCCACCCTTGAACGCGCAACGATCCGCGTATCACATGCCGGTGTCAGATCCTCCCGCGATCAGGATTGCGACCTGCCGGGTCGGCGGTCGCTTTTCCCGCTGCCATAACCCCGCGCCCAATACCTGCCAGTATTGCGGGCGGCATTTCTGTGAGCCCCACACCCACTACCTCCAGGACCACGAGGCCGTTTGCACACGCCCGCCCTGCAAGCGGAAGCATGACGACCTCGTCGTTCACATGGAATATCGCGCCCGCGTGACGCAGCGGAATCACGCGGGGCTCTGCGGCGCCGAAGACTGCGGCCCCCACCCCGGCTTCGAGTGCTCGCTCTGCCAGGGCCTCTTCTGCGGTATTCACCTCTCCGAGCGCATGTACCCGATCCGCGAAGGCTGGGTGGTGCAGGAACGGCGCCTCAGCGTCTGCGCCCGCTGCTGGGAGCGCCGCAAGGTCTGGCGGCGGTAGTGCCGCGGGGCCCGTCAGAGCCGGGAGCGTCAGCGACCGGTCCCTCCCCAATTTCCCCGGCCCCACTTAGAGCCCGGAGCGTTAGCGACGGGTCGTCCGTGCTCTCGCCTCCGACACCGTAGACCCGTAGCCTTCCCCCGTGACCCTCTCCGCTCTCGTCGACTGCCTCAACGCCCCCGACGCGGCGGCCGCCCTGCGCGACCTCGACTCCCGCTCGATCCTCACGAGGCTCGTCCCCGAGCTCGAAGACGGCCGCGGCTTCAAGCAGCCCGAGCTCCACTACTACGACGTCCTCGACCACAACATGGCCGCCGTCGCCGCCTTCGACGCGTCCACCAACCACACTGCCGACAGCGCCGAGCTTCGCGCCGCTATTGCGTGGATCGACCTCGACGAATCCCTCTCGCGCACGGTCGGGGGGCACTCCCTCCGGGCGGTCACGCGTCTCGCCTGCCTGCTCCATGACGTAGCGAAGCCGCACACCGCGACCGTCGTCGAGGACCGCCTTCGCTTTCCCCGCCACGGCCCCAGTGGCGCCGAATTGATGGCGGAACGCCTGCCCGCGCTCGGGCTCGGGGAGGAGACAACGGCCCTCGTCTGCAAGCTCATCCGCTACCATCTCCGCCCCGGCGAGCTCGTCCGCAACTGGCCACCGAGCGACAGGGCCGTGCGCAAGTTCGTCACCGACCTCGATGGCCACGTCCTCCCGCTCATGCTCGTGAATCTCTCGGACGGCATGGCTACCCGCGGACCCGGGTACACCCGCGAGAACTTCCGCCGGCACCGCGACTTTGTAAACTACGTGCTCGCCCGCGCCTGGGGCGCCTTCGAAGACACCGACAATCCGCCCCTCGTCAATGGCGATGACCTGATCCGCGAGCTTGACCTGCAGAGTGGACGCTTGCTGGGGGCTATCCTAACATCGCTACGCCGGGCCCAGTCCGATCGCACCATTACGGACCGAGATGAGGCCCTCGCCTACGCCCGCAGCGTCCTGGCGAACCTCCCCGCGGACGGAAGCTAATTTCAGCCGAGAGGCTGAAACACCCTCTACCGGCCCGGCCAGGAGTTGTTCCCCATGGCAGTCATGTGGAGCGTCATCTTCTATACCGTGCTCGCGGTCGCCGCGTTCTACTTCCTGCTCCTGCGCCCCGTCCTGCAGGACCGCAAGGCCCAGGTGAAGGCCCAGCAGATGCTCCAGATCGGCGACGAGGTGGTCACCACCGGCGGCCTCATCGCCGAGGTGAAAGATGTCGTCACCCCCGTCGACGGGCCGACCGAGCTCATCCTCGAGCTCGCCCCTGGGGTCCGCGTTCGGGCGGTCACTGAAGCCGTCTCGCGACGGCTAACCACGCTCGCGGCCGTCGAGGAACCCCGCGCCCCCACCATCGAAGAGGTCTCCCAGCCGAGTGCGTAGTACATCCACCGTTCTAGTCTTCCTGTTCGTTGTCGCCCTCACCGCCTTCTCGCTCGTCTCCGTCTGGCCGAGCGATCCGGACCGGTATCTCCCCGGGAGCTTCTGGCCCCACGGGCAGGGCATCAACGTGCCCGGACTCGAACGCGACACCATGCGCCTCGGTCTCGACCTGCGCGGCGGCTCCCGCCTCGTTCTCGAAGCCGATCCCCCGGAGGGCTACGAAGGGGACATCGACGACGCCCTCGACACCGCCAAGGACGTGATCGAACGCCGCGTGAACGCCTTCGGGCTCGCCGAGGCGGAAATCACGAAGGCCAGCGGCAACCGCCTCCAGGTGTCCGTCCCCGGCATCGAGCTCGCGGAAGCGGAACGCCTCATCGGCCGCACGGCCCAACTCGAGTTCCGCATCATCAACGACAACAACCAGGTCGTGCCCGCCACAGGCACCGTCGACGGCGAGACCGTTGCCATGACCGGCTCCCACCTCAAGAGCAACACCCGTCCCAACCGCTCGGGGACCGACTTCCTCGTCGAGTTCGAGACCACGGGCGACGGTTCCGAGCTTCTCAAGCAGATCACGGGCAACGCGTTGCGCTACGGCGTTACCGACCCCCGTCGCCTGCTGCTCATATACCTCGACGACGTGGAGATCTCGAACGCGGTGGTTCAGGCCGTCATCGAGGACCGGGGCGTCATCACCGGCCAGGAGAGCTTCTCCACCGCCACGAACCTTTCCAAGCAGCTAAACGCCGGCGCCCTCCCCGTCCCGCTGAGGACCGTCCAGTCCCAGGAAGTCAGCGCCAGCCTGGGCGAGAACTCGGTCATCGACTCGGTGCACGCCGGCCTCATCGGGCTGGCCGCCGTCGCCATCTTCATGATCCTCTACTACCGTCTGCCGGGCTTCCTCGCGGTGGCGGCCTTGGGCGTATACACCCTCGCGACGCTCCTCGTCTTCAAAGTCCTCGAAGTCACCCTGACGACCGCCGGGATCGCGGCCTTCATCCTTTCCATCGGCATCGCCGTCGACGCAAACATCCTCATCTTCGAACGCATGAAAGAGGAGTTGCGGCGTGGCCGGCCCTTGAGCAACGCCATCGACATCGGCTTCCACCGTGCCTGGTCCTCCATCCGCGACTCCAACGTCTCCACCCTCATCACCTGTGTGATCCTCTACTGGTTTGGCGACCAGTTCGGCGCGACCGTGATCAAGGGCTTCGCCATCACCCTCGCCATCGGCGTGCTCGTCAGCATGTTCTCTGCGATCACGGTGACCCGCACCTTCCTCCGCATGGTGCTGGGGACGCCCCTCGCCAGGAACCACTTCCTCTTCAACGCCGAGGAGCAGCACCGCGCCGCCCCCGAGAGCGCCGAGGGTGCCATCACCACGCGGCCGAGCCTGCTCGACTTTGCGGGCAAGCGCTGGTGGTACCTCGGCTTCTCGATGATCTTCGTCGTCATCGCCGGCATCGCCCTGCTCTTTCCGCCTCGCCTCGTGCCGAGCATCGAGTTCACCTCCGGCTCGTCCTTCACGGTGCAGTTCACCGAGCAAACGCCCTCCACGGAGGACGTGCGCGGCGCCATGGCCGACCTCGGTCACGAAGAGGCCAAGGTGCAGGGCGCCGGCGACGGCCAGTTCATCATCCGCACCGACGAGCTTCAGGGTGCTCCGCCAATTGGGGCGACGGATGATGTAGTCGGCCCCGTCGAGCCCCAATCGAGCGAGCTCGATGGCATCGAAGCGGGCCTCGAGGAACGCTTCGGCCCTGCCACCCGCCTCGACTTCTCGACTGTCTCCAGCACGGTGTCGCAGGAGATTGTTTGGAACTCGGCGATTGCCGTCGCGGGCGCGTCGGCAGCCATCTTGATTTACATCGCCTGGACATTCCGCAATCTGCCAAAGCCAGTCGTCTTCGGCGGCGCCGCGGTCTTCGCCCTCCTCCACGATGCCTTCGTGATCCTCGGGCTGTTCTCGATCCTGGGAAAGGTGTTCGGGACGGAGGTGGACACGGCCTTCATCACCGCGCTCCTGACGGTGATCGGTTTCTCGGTGCACGACACCATCGTGGTCTACGACCGGATCCGCGAGAAGGTGACCGCAGACCCGTACATCCCCTTCGAGGAAGCCGTGAATGCCTCGCTGACGGAGACATTGGCGCGATCGATCATCACATCCCTCATGGTGGCCCTGACGGTGACCTCGATGCTCATCATCGGCGGCGAGACCATCCGCGACTTCGTGCTCGTGCTTCTCGTCGGCACGATCCTCGGCACCTACTCGTCGATCGGCATCGCGGCCCAGCTCGTGGTCGCCTGGGAGAACGACGACTTCGGCCGCTTCTGGCGCCGCATCCGCGGCAAGAAGGAGCCAGTCCGCGAGGAAATGCCCGATGTTCCGCCAGGCGAACCGGTGCCGGCGTAACGCGAAACCGCCTCCGAGCCCCGACCGCGAGGGAGGGCATAGAGGTCGACTCACCACGAACGGCCCGGATCAACCCCCGGGCCGTTTGGTTGCCCACCCATCTCCCGTGAATGGCGCGACCCCGCCCGCTCGTCTATCGTGGCGCCACCAGCCACTGTATTTCGATTGGAGAATCACGTGACGGAAGCATGGATCATTGAAGGCGTCCGCTCGCCGCGCGGCGGAGGCAAGCCCGGCGTTGGCGGCCTCACGCACATCCACCCCCAGCGCATCCTCGCGCAAGTGCTCAATCACCTCCGTGACCGCGCCGGGTTCGACCCCGCGGACGTCGAGGATGTCATCATGGGCAACGGCTCCGGTGTCGGTGACCACGCGATGGACATCGCGCGCATGGCCACCCTCGACGCCGGCTGGCCGGTCACCGTCCCCGGCGTGACCCTCCACCGCTTCTGCGGCTCCGCGCAGCAGGCCGTGAACATGGCTGCCATGGGCGTCATGTCCGGGCAGAACAACCTGCTCGTGGCGGGCGGTGTCGAGTCCATGTCGCGCCCGGCCTCGCTTTCGGTCGATGGCTTCACGGCCAACAACGCGCACCTCTATGAGCAGTATCCGCTCGTGCCGCAGGGCGTCTCAGCCGACCTGATTGCGACGGTCGAGGGGTTCACGCGCGAGCAGTGCGACCGCCTGGGCGTCCAGAGCCAGGAGCGGGCAGCCGCAGCTATCGGCGAGGGCCGTTTCGCCCGCAGCGTCGTCCCCATCTGCAACGACGATGGCACCCCCGCACTGGATCACGACGAGCACCCACGCCCGGGCACGACCATGGAGAGCCTCGCCGCACTCAACCCGTCGTTCGCGAAGATGGGCGCCATGAACCCCGGGAACGACCCCCGCAGCTACGACCAGATCTGCAAGGACGTCTATCCGCAAATCAAGGAAGTCAACCACGTCCACCATGCGGGCAACTCGTCCGGCGTGGTCGATGGGGCCAGCGCGGTCCTCCTCGCATCGCCCGATTACGCCCGCGCGCACGGCCTCAAGCCACGCGGCCGCATCGTCATGACCGCCACCGCCGGCGCCGAGCCCGTGATCATGCTGACCGCGCCCGCACCCGCCGCCAAGCTCGTCCTCAAGAAGGCCGGGATGCGCAAGGAAGACATCGACCTCTTCGAGATCAACGAGGCGTTCGCCTCGGTCATCCTCAAGTTCCAGCGCGAGCTCGAGGTCGACGATGAGAACCTGAACGTGAACGGCGGAGCGATCGCCCTGGGCCACCCCATCGGCGCAACCGGCGGCATGCTCATCCAGATCGCCCTCGACGAGCTCGAGCGCTCGAACAAGTCCACCGCGCTCGTCGCGATGTGCACCGGCGGCGGCATGGCCACCGCCACGATCATCGAGCGGATGTAAGGCGAACTCCGAGCCCCGACCGCGAGGGAGGGCACAGAGCTCGAATCACCACGGACGGCCCGGCAAACGCTGCCGGGCCGTTGTATTGCAATCACGGACTCCCCATATTGACTATTGACATCAACCTTCTCAGCTGGAGCATGCTGGCGCGTACCCGCCCTCCACGGAACCAGCAGCAGCACGCCCGGAGCTGGCGCTGACCTCGGCTCAGGATTAGCCGGAAGGGAGAATCTGGTCTGATGTGGAACGTCACCGATCGCTTCACGAAGCAGCAGATCTCACGCACGTTAGCTGTGGGCGCACTGGCTGCCTTGCTCGCATCGGCCTCGGTCGCCGTCTTAGTTGGAGGCCAGGAAGCTGGAGGCGAGGAAGGGCATCCGCAGGGAGCGGATCCGGGCGTGATCGATGCTGCCCGGACCATGCTCGCAAGTACTCCAGTGCCCGAGAGCCAGCGTGAGGCACTGGCGGATGGCGTTGTTACCTACGTGGAGTACGAGGCGGCCGTATTCTCTACAATCGCCTGCATCGAGGCTGCCGGGCTCAAGATCCTTGAGCAGCCACATCCCGACCCTAGCGGCAAGGTGCTTGAGTATAGCTTCGCCGCAGGCATGGATCTGGCAGAAGCCGAACGGTCAAGCGCGATTCATCGGGAGTGCTACGTCGAGCATCTCGCCGCCATAAACATACTGTGGTCCGCCCAGAACACGCCCTCCCAGGAGATCTTCGCCGAGGCGAGGCGGTCGCTCGTGGAATGCCTAAGCGAGGCGTTGCCAGGTGCAATCACTCCAGGTGCACAGGTTCCAGACTGGGTCTGGGGCTCAGAGGCGTTCCTCCCCTGCCTCGAGGACATCCAGAAGGAGTATGGGCTTCCCGGCTTCGGGGGATGAGGTCCACGTTTCAGTCAGCTCGCCGATTGCACACGCGGACGGCTACCCGTACAACCCCTTCGGCGTCACTTCCTCCGCCGCTCGCCCCCCGTTCAACCGGTCCCGCAGCGACTGCCCCGGCCGGTAGTCCCGCGTGAGTTCCGGCGGCTGCACGACCACCGGCATCGGCAGCGCGTGGCCGAAGACAAGCGCCTGGCGCTGGCTCTCCAGCGAGGCGATGACCGACCGCAGCCCCGCGCGGCCCTGCATCCCGCCCACGAGCGCCTCCACGTCCGACTCGCTGTCCAACTGCAGGCAGAACTTCGTCCCGATCTGCGAGAGCACCTCCGGGTCGATCTGGCTGGGCCGCTGGTCGATGACCAGCAGCGTCACGTTGTACTTGCGCAGCTCGCGCGCGATCTGCCCGAAAATCGTGTGCCCCGCCAGCGACCGGTCCACGAACTTGTGCGCCTCCTCGATGACGATCACCAGGCCGTTCGGCTCCTTCGCCGCGTCCCCACGTGCTTTCTCCATCTCCGACCGGTAAGCATCCCAGATGCGCCGCGACAGCATGTTCGCGACGAGCATGTAGCTCGCCAGGTTTCGCCCGTGGCGCCCGAACTGCACGACTGCGCTCTTGCCACCCAGCAGCGTCTGCACGATGTGCTCCAGCACGCCCGAGAACTGGCCCTCGCCCCGGTCCACGAAGTCCGCCTTCGTGATCGCCCTCAGGTTGCGCCGCAGGTTCTGGAACGACCCGGGATGGATGTCGAGCCGTTTGAGCGCCGCCGGCCAGTCGCCCCTCTCCTCCTCGTCCAGGTGAAGACCCCGGACCAGCGCGTCTGGCGGCCCGTCCGACAACACCGCGTCGATCCAGCCCTTCTTCAGCCGGTCCTCGAACACCTCGGCCGCCTCCAGCGCGGCGGACGTGAACTCTGCCGTGGCCGTCAGCACGCGTAGGTCGTCCGGCGTGATGTCTTTCGTCCCGATGACGATGCGCTCGTCCGCGTTGGCGCTGCGGTCGTCGAGCGAGTAAATCGTGACGTCGTTCGGGTGCAGTTGCTTCAGGGACCGGCGTTGCCCGCCTTCGAACTTCAGGTAGTCCCCGTAGTCGTCGTGCATATCGAACACGAGCGCGACGGTCCGCTGCTGGTTCGTGCGCTGCCCTACGGAGTGCTTCACCAGCGCGCTCAGGAACTGCAGGGCATAGACCGTCTTGCCCGTCCCGCTCTTGCCGAAGATGCCCGCCGAGCGCTCGAACATCCGCTCGATGTCGACGAACAGCTCCACGTCCGCGCCGGTCATGCCCAGGGGCTCGCCCAGGGAGATGGCGTTGCGCTCGCCTGTATCGAAGGCGCGGTCCATCGCCTCCTGGTCCGCCAGCGCGACCGCGGAGAAGTGGCGCGGAAGGCGGCGGGCTCGGCTGTTGCCGTCGGGGCCGATCTCGAGGTACGGGTTCATCTCCACCTGCGAGTACACGCCCGTATCCAGCAGCACGTCCCGCAGGAGAGCGCTCGCGGCGTCGTCCCCGGCCGGTGGCGGCCACGCCACGGCGCCTGCCTCCGCCGACTTCAGCAGCACGTCCGTCACCATCCCGAGCAGCGAGCCACCCCCGTCCAGCGGCGCCATCAGGTACTGGCCCAGCTGCGCTGATCTCCCCGGCTCCAGCCGCACCTCCAGGCTCTTCGTGAGCGAACCGCCGACCACCACTCCGACCTGCTCCGTCATGGCGCCACCCCCCGGATGATGCTCGTGAGCCGCGCCGGCTCTGCCTTCAGTAGCCTGGCGAGCTCCTTGCCCGCGCGAATCTTGAAGTCTCGAGACTCCATCTCGAAGGCGATGCTGGCACGCCGGATAGTGGCCGCGATCACCGCGTCATCGCACTCCGCTGAAGCCACCAGCGCCGCCAGGAAGCGGCCGTCGCTCACCAGTCGCACCGTCTCGTCCGCACTCGCCTCGCCGGCCATCGCCAGCAACGGTGGAGGCGACGGCGGCAGCCTCGGCCAGATCACCTCTCCTTCGGAAAAGCCGCATGTGACCACGGTCACGCGCGTGCGCAGCAGCGGCCGGATGTGGGGCCGTTCGTTCAGCAGCGCTTCGGCAGTGAGCTCACCGGCGTCGGCCGGCGGCGAAAGCGGCCGCGTTGGGTCGTCCGGACCGCTCTCCACCTCCGCGACCACGCCGAACACGTGCGCCTCGCCTTCTCGCACCGCCAGCAATGACCCCAGCGGGAATGGCCGCTCCACGTACCCGTCGTACGCGCACTGGAACTTCCGGAGGCTGGCCTCGACCACCCGCGCCACGTTCATATCGCCCTCCGCCGCTTGCTCATCTGCTTGCTGTTCGACTGTCCGAAGAGCCCCTGGCGTCCCGCTTCGACCTCTAGCAATCGCTCAAACTGCAGCCGGTCGCCCATGGAGATGACCGCCTGCTCGTGCGCCTCCTGGAGCGCTCGCGGGTAGCCGCCGCAGTCCGCGCATTGCTGCACCAGAGTCGCGTGCAGCCGGTCTACCTGGTCGTCGCTCGCCGCCCAGGCGGGCAATTCCACGCGCGCGATGTCGCCGCCGATGCGGAGGTAGAAGAAGCACACGTCCACAGTCACGTCTCGAAGCTGGAAGAGCGTCTCGACCTGTTCCCGCCGCTGGCTCTTGCTGCGAAACACTGCGCTCCGTTGGCCATGCACGAGCGTCCGCGCGAACAACGGTGCGTCGCACAACGGCCAGCCCGACGCATCGCCGCCCGCCAGCGCCCGCAGGCTCGTGACGACATCACTGGCCCGCGACCCGGAGACGTACGCCCCCAGCGCGACGCGGGAACCAGCGTCCCTCAGGCGCTTGAGCGCGTCCGCGGACGCGCCCGCCAGCGCATCCCGGATGTGCTCCGCCACCCGGGGCGAGTCCAGGTCCCACGGCAGCAGCGTGCCGTCGATTAAGGCGACCACCTCGCCGTCAGCCTCGGCAGCGAGCCGCGAGGCCGTGTCCAGCTCGCTCACGTCACGGTGCAGGTTCACGCCCCACGAGAAGGGGCCGGCGTCCTCGCGCCCGTGGTCTTCGCCCTCGTCGGAAACGCTGCGTGGGCCGATCCACGCCTCGGCGCCCAGCTCCGCCGTGGCCGCGGTCCCGTAGGGGAGCACCACGTGTCCCGTATTCACCACGAAGCACTGCACGGGCGCGAACCGGTCGGGCTCGATCGACGACCCATCCGCCGCCACGACCGTCACCGGCGTGAACGCGGGCGCATCCCGGACCATGCCCGGCGGCTCCCGTAACGAGGTGGCGTAAGGCCGCGGATCGCCCGCCATCGCTCGCTCGATCGCTCTGTCGCCCTCGAGAGGGTCCTCGCTCCAGCCCGCCAGCGCGCTGCCCGCTGCTGCGAGCCCCGCATTGCGCGCGGCCATCTGCTCCCGGTAGCTCTCGATTACGCCCGGCAACTGTGCGACCACGTGCTCCATCCGCAGCGTCACCGTCTCGCCTCCACTCCCGCTCGGAGCACATGTGCGTCCCCGGACCGGCGCGTGACCTTCGTGGCGTCGAGGTGCTCCAGGAGCGCCTGCGCGTACTTCCGGCTCGTCCCGAACAGGTCGCGCACCTCGGCGATCGTGATCTGCGGATGGGTCTCCAGGTGACGCACCACTTTGGCCACCATCTCGCCATAGACCTCCCGGTCGAAGACCACGCCTCGCCCTGTGTTCTCGATAAGGCCCCGCTCCGTGAGGTATGCCAGCAGTTCGTCACCGGGCATGCCCTCCGTCGGCGGGCTGTATCCGCCCTCCCCGATTGTCCGGAGAAACCGTTCGGCCTCAGCCTCTTGCGCGGGAGTCAGCCGGGGTTCCCACCCCGGCGTAGCCAGCCCCGCGCCTCGTTCCTCGATCGCACCCATGGAGCAGGCGTACGCGACGATCGCGTCAAATACTGTCGCGTCGATTCCTGCCGTGCTGCGGATGTGCTCCCTGGGTACGGCCATCCGCAATGGGTGCAAGTCGAGGTAGTTGCTCGTCGCACCCTCGATCCGCGAGGTCGCCTGGTTCATCCACGCCCCCGACGCGAGCATCCCGCCAAGTTCCACGACCAACGCCCGCGCGGCCGCTTCCGCGGTGACCTTCGCCGCCTCCGCCGGCTCGATGCCAAGGCTCGTCGCGATCGCGCCCACCGCCAGCGGGCGCGACGCCAGCAAGTCGATGAGCCGTTCCTCCGGGGAGCCGGCGAGCAGTCGCTCAAGCTGTGGCAGCGTGGCCGCGTCGTTCCGCCGGTGACGCCGTGCGTTCACCGCTACGATTACACCGCCCGCCGCCGTCTCGTTCGGCGTGCGCACGATGCAATGGTCCCTTGGCAGCACCGCAATCGGCGTCTCCAGCACGATCTGCCCCCAGCACGACTCGCCGGGCCCTATTGCATTCGCGTCCAGCAGCCGCAGCTTCGCCTCCGACTCCGCTGTGGCCGACAGCAGCGTGACGCCGGCGTCGTGCGCGAGCGGATGAGAGAGGATTCGCGGCGCCGTCAGCCGCACGTCGACCACCCGCACCGGCTTGAGGTTCCCGGGCAGTGCCAGCACCATGCCGCGCTCGATGTCCTCGGTCTTCAAGCCGCTGATGTTCACGGCGGCGCGCGTTCCCGGTTCGAGCCGCTGCACCTTCGTGCGGTGGCGCTGCAGTCCCCGTATGCGCCCCCTCAGCCCTCCAGGCTGGAGCTGGACTTCCTGCCCGATCTCCAGGCTGCCGTCCAGCAGAGTGCCCGTCACCACAGTCCCGAATCCCTGGATCGTAAACGCGCGGTCGATGGGCAGGCGCGGGCGTCCGAGGTCGCGCTTCGCCGGAGTGCGCTCCAGCGCGTCGTCGATTGTGGCGCGCAGCCCATCGAGGCCGGCTCTCGTCGCCGCGCTCGTCCGTACGATGGGCGCGCCCGCAAGCCGCGTCCCTGCGAGCACGTCGGCCACGTCCGCCTCCACGAGGCCCGCGTACTCCTCCTCCACGAGGTCGCACTTGGTGAGGGCAACAATCCCGGCAGGTACATCGAGCAGGTCGAGGATGGCGAGGTGCTCGCGCGTCTGCGGCATGACGCCCTCGTCAGCCGCCACCACGAGCAACGCGAGGTCCACCCCGCCCGCCCCGGCGAGCATGTTCTTGATGAAGCGCTCGTGTCCGGGCACGTCGACGATGCTCACCTCCCGGCCGGAAGGCAGCTCCAGCCAGGCGAACCCGAGCTCGATGGTGAGCCCTCGCTCCTTCTCCTCGCGCAACCGGTCGGGGTCGATCCCCGTGAGCGCGTGCACGAGCGTGCTCTTCCCGTGGTCCACATGCCCCGCCGTGCCGACTACGTACATTTGTTCGGCAGTGTACGCGAGTCAGGCCAACCGCGAAGCGCCCTAACCGGAGGCTGGCGAAGCTCTGAAGGCCTCGAGAGGGTGTCTGTGCGAATTTGCCCGACTACACTCCACGCGAGGATGGGTCGAATGAGAATCGGGGTGGTCGGCGTCGGTCGCATAGGGCGAATGCACGCCAGTAACTTCGCCTCTCTCGGTGACGTGGAAGAGCTCGTCCTCTTCGATGAGGCAGAGGGTCGTGCAGCGGAGGTGGCGGCGACGCTCGGCGGGAAGGCGCACGAGGTCGGCAGCCTGGATGCGCTCCTCTCCCGCTGCGAGGGCGTGCTCATCGCGACCCCAACGCCCACCCACCCGGAGATCGTCCGGCGGTGCCTCAGCGCCCGGGTGCCAGTCCTTTGCGAAAAGCCCATCGCTATGGACCTCGGGGAGATGGAGCGGCTGGTCGGTGACATCGAGGACTCGGGCATCGAGGTGCTCGTTGGCTTCCAGCGCCGCTTCGATCCGCCCACGGTAGAGCTGCACCGCCGCATCCGCGCCGGCGAGGTCGGCACGGTCTACCTGGTGCGGGCACTCGGGCTCGATGCCGACCCGCCGAACTACTCCTATCTCGCCACCTCGGGCGGCATCCATCGGGACCTGCTGATCCACGACCTCGATGCCGTCCCCTGGCTCGTGGGAGAGCCCGTCGTCGAGGTGTACGCGTCCGGCTCCGTGCTGGTACACGATATGTTCCAGCAGGCGGACGACGTCGACAGCACCGTGGTCATGCTCCGCTTCGCCAGCGGCGCCCACGCCCTCCTCTCGGGCGGGCGGCACAACCCGCGCGGCTACGACTGCCGCATCGAAGTGTTCGGGAGCAAGGACTCCCTTGCCGTTGGCCTGAACCAGCGCACACCGTTGACGTCCCTGGAGCCGGGCGGGCCGGCCGTTCAGGCGGACGCGTACCCGGGTTTTCCCGAGCGGTTCCGCGACGCGTACCTGAACGAACTGTCGGTTTTCATCGATGTCGTCGCCGGGCGCGCCACCAATCCCTCTCCCGCCCGGGACAGCCTGGTCAGCCTTCGGCTCGCGGACGCCTGCGAGCAGTCGCGGCGCTCAGGGGCGCCAGTCCGCCTGGAGGCGTAGCTGCCTAGAGCTCGCCGCGCGCCCGCAGGATCATGTACCGCTCCACGGCCTTGGGGAGGTAGTCATCGATCTCCGGGTAGCGGTTGCGGATGGCCATCACGTATTCGTTCATCGGCAACCGGCGACGCTCGAAGGCCGCCCCGCTTCCGAGGTCCTTCACCTGCTTCGCGGCCACCAAATAGATTGGGCGCAGAGAACGGGAGTCCTTCGGATAGTCCGGGTTATGACTCGTGGCGCGACAGTCGAGGAATCCCACCATCTCCACCCGGGCCACGGTTGCGTTGGCCTGCTCTTTCGCGAGGCGCTTGAGCGCCGGCTCCGGCTTCTCGCCCGCCGCCACCGGTCCTTCGACCGTGGACCATCGTGCCTCGCTCCCGCGTTCCCGCACCACGTAGCCCTTGTCGTCCATGACAAGCGAGCCATAGACGTGCAGGACAGGCACGTCCGCGGGCAGCCCCTCGCCCTCCACCCACCGCGCCCGCCATTCGTCGCCGATGTTCAGCTCCACTGGAGCATCCGACTGGTTGAATCGTCGCGCCGCCACAGCCATTTGATCGAAGTCGACCATTTACGTTCTCCGCCGATAGAAGGGTTTGGCCACAATCGTGCCTGCTATGCCCGAAGCGTCAAGCGGCGTGCCCGGCAGGGCGTTCGCCGCGTCGAGCAGCGCGAGCCCGATCGTCGCGTTCAGCCCCGGCGACCGCACGCATGAGCGGACCTGCCCGACCGGCCGGCCATCGATCGAAATCGCCGTCCCTGTCCGCACCGGATCACCGTCCAGGATGACGCCCGCGAGGATCGCTGACTGGTCTCCGCCGTCGACCTCGAGCAAGACATCGAGGTCTGCCTGCGCCGGCGTGAGGCGCGGCTCGAGGTCAGGCTCGAAGGCGGGGATGCATGCTTCCACCCTCGCCACCTCGAGCGCGTCGTCGCCCGCCAGCACGATGCCCGCCTGCGCCAGTGTCTCGATCAGGTGCTGCGCGACAGCGGGCGCCAGCATGAACTCGAAGCCGTCGTCTCCCGTGGCTGAGGCGCGCATCGCCAGCGCCCGGAAGCCGTGAAACTCGAAGGCGGCGGCCATCATCGTCGGCAAGCGCGCGGGCAGCGCATCCGAGAGAAAGCGTTCAACCACCTCCGCCGCTCGCGGCCCCGCCAGCGACAGCAGGCAGGTCGACTCCGTTCGATCGTCGATGCGCACGTCCCAGTCCGCCCCGCGGGCGCCCTGGAGCTGCGCAACCGTCTCGAAGCGCCGCGCCGGTTCACCCGCCACCAGGTACGCAATCCCGCCCGTCCGTGCGATGAGGACCAGGTCACCGATGCGCCCCTCGCCGTCGAGCCACACCGCCCGCCTCGCCCGCCCTTCCTCCAGCTCACCGGGATGCCCCGCAAACGCCGCCCCCAGCAGCTCCGCGGCGTCTGTGCCCGTCACCATGATCCGGCTCCGATGTGATCGGTCCGCCACCGCTGCCTGTTCCCGCAGCGCGTGGTACTCCCGCTCCATGTCGCCGTAGTGCACGGGCAGGAGCCAGCCGTGGCGCTTTGCGACGCTCGCGCCTGCCGCCGCATGGATCTCTTTCAGCGCGAGGTGGAACGTGCTTTCGAGCGAGGTCATTCAGGAACGAACTTGCGGCGGCCATCCTGCTCGGTCAACCGGCCCACACCGGGGAAGCTGTTGTGGACGCAGATCAACAGCGCCTGCTCCCGCACCGCCCGGTCGAACAGCTTCTTCTTCGTCTCCAGGCTCACCAGTGGGAGGACGTCAAACGCCGCAGTCCAGACCGGGCGCTCCACCTGCACCTCGTGGTGCGCTACGTCCCCGACGTAGATGGCCGTCTCCCCGCCCGACGACAGGACGACGGATGCATGGCTCGCGGTGTGCCCGGGCGTCGGCACGAAGTGCACGCCCGGCAGGATCTCCCGCTCCCCATCGACCAGCTCCAATCGCCCGGTTGAGGCGAGTGGCTCGAAGTTCTCCGCGAAATAAGCGCCTCGCGTGCGCTCGTTGGGGTGAGTCGCAGACTCGTACTCGTCCGCCTGCACGAAGTACCGCGCCCGCGGGAAAGTCGGCACGAGACGGTCATCCTGGCGGCGCGTGTTCCATCCGCAGTGATCGGCGTGGAGGTGTGTGTTCACCACGTGGGTCACGTCCTCCGGGCTGATGCCGAGCTTCGCGAGCTCACCGAGCAGGAGCCCGTACTCCCCCGGGAAGGTGCGCTCGCGGGCCACTCCCTCGAGCTTGTCGCCCAGGCCCGTTTCCACGAGGAGGACATCGGTCCCCCGCCGCACGAGCATGCAGTTCAGCCCCAGCGGGATGCGATGCTGCGCGTCGATGCGTTCGCTGCCAATGACAGGCTCCCACATGAGGCGCGGGATGATCCCGAAAACGGCGCCCCCATCCAGCCTGAACGTCCCGTCCGAGACGACAGCGATGTCGAACTCCCCCACCCGGTACTTCGCGGGGCTCATACGGGCGGAACGATACACGACCTCTACGACCGGAGGCTCCTGCCACGAACTGTCGGGATTGATCGCTAGTTGCTCTGTTTTCGTAACCAGACGTAGTTGCAACTCGTTGCAAGTAGGCTAAGCTCTTGGTTCTACCCGTAAGGGTGTTCACCTGTAATGGCGTCACGCCCCCGGCGACCGATCCTGGAGGTCCCCTCATGCCCCCCTTCCTCCTGCACGCACCAGATGGCTTTCTCTCCACGCCCATCGCCCTCGTGATGTGGCTCGCCACCATCGCCGTGCTCGCGCTCTGTCTGCGCAAGGCCAACGATGAGTTTGACGAACGGGCCGTGCCCCTCATGGGCGTGATGGCGGCGTTCATCTTCGCCGCCCAGATGTTCAACTTCCAGGTAGCCGGCGGCACGTCGGGCCACCTGCTCGGGGGCGTGCTCGCGGCCGTCCTGCTCGGGCCTTACGCCGGAACTGTCGTGATGGCCTGCGTGATTGGCGTGCAGGCGCTCGTCTTCCAGGACGGCGGGCTGCTGGTCATGGGGGCCAACATCTTCAATATGGGCATCATCGGCACCTTCGGAGGCTACTGGCTCTTCCGCACCCTCTGTACGGTGCTCGGTGGAGTGGAGAAAGGCCGCCTGCCGGCCGCGGGCATCGCCGCCTGGGTCTCCGTCGAGGCCGCCGCCCTCGCCATCGCGCTGCAGCTCACCGCCTCCGACACGACGACGCTGAGTGTGGCCTTGCCAGCGATGCTCGGGGTGCATGCGCTCATCGGCATCGGCGAGGCCGCAGTCACCGTGGCCGCTCTTGGCTTCATCCAGGCTACCCGGTCCGACCTCTTCCGGCTCCGCCAGCCGGTAACCGCTTAGGGGGGATCTGATGGCATCGACCGACCAGGCCAGCACGCCGCCCGAGTCACGATCGCTCCTCCGCCGCTACTGGTGGGTGGCCGGCCTCGTGATCGCCGTGGTGGTCGTCTTCTTCGCCGTCCCCTTTGCTTCCTCCGACCCCGATGGGCTCGAGAAGGTGGCCGAGGACAAGGAATTCGTCACCGAGGCCGAGGACAACGGCTATGAGTGGCTGCCCGATTACTCCGTCCCTGGTGTCGAGAACGAGAGGGTTTCTGGCATCCTCGCCGGCGTTATCGGCCTGGTCGTTGTGTTCCTGCTGATGGTGGGCTTCGGCCGGCTCGTCGCCCGCAGACGCTCGCCCGCATGAGCTCGTTCACCCTCGACCGGTACGTCCCGCGTTCGAGCCCCATCCATTCGGCAGAGCCGCGTCTCAAGCTCGTGCTGGTGGTTGCCTTCACCCTCTCCATCAGCCTGCTGCCGGTCGCCTCCTTCCTCGCGCTGGCGGTGGCGCTCGCGGCCCTCACGACGCTCTCTGTTGTTGCGCGCCTTGGGCCCGTCCGCCTGGCCCGCGGAGCGTTCGTCGCTCTCCCGTTCCTCTTCGCAGCGTTCCCGCTCATCTTCACCAAAACGGGCGACCCCCTTGGCGACATCGACCTCGGCCTGTTCACCCTCACCGTCAGCGGCGAGGGCCTCCGGCTATTCGCCACCATCGCCTTCAAGAGCTGGGTGAGCGTCCAGGCGGCCCTTCTCCTCACCTTCACCACCCCTTTCCCCGAGATCGTGGAGGCGCTTCGGCGCCTGCGCGTCCCGAAGCTCATGGTGGCCATCATCAGCTTCATGTACCGCTATCTCGCCGTCCTCACGGACGAGGCGAGCCGCATGATGCGCGCGCGGTCGGCCCGCTCCGCTTCCACGAATGGGCGTGCCGGCGGGTCGATCAGGTGGCGCGCCAAGGTGGTCGGCGGCATGGTCGGCTCGCTCTTTCTGCGCGCGTATGAGCGCAGCGAACGCATCTACGCCGCCATGCAGTCGCGCGGCTTCACGGGCGAGCTTCGGTTCCTCGACACCCGCACCTTCGTCGGCCGGGACTGGGCCGTGCTGAGCACGACCGCTGCCCTGCTTCTCGCCTTCGAGCTGTCCGCCCACCTGTGGATGCCACACGCATGACCGCCCCCACAAACCCGCGCCCGGCATCGCACCTCCACGCCGTCCCAGCCCCCGGGGACGGTTGGATCTCGGTGAAGCACCTCCACTTCTCCTATCCCGACGGCTACGAAGCGCTCAAGGGGGTCGACCTCTCCGTTGAGAAGGGAGAGAAGGTTGCGCTCATCGGGCCCAACGGCGCTGGCAAGTCCACGCTCATGCTTCACCTCAACGGAATCCAAACTCCATCTCACGGAACCATAACAATTGCGGGCCTGGACATAACAAAACAGAACCTCGGTCGCATCCGTGCAGAGGTCGGGATGGTCTTTCAGGACCCCGATGACCAGCTCTTCAGCCCCACAGTGTTCGAGGACGTGGCCTTCGGACCGCTGCACATGGGCGTCCCCGCGGCGGAGATCCATGCCCGCGTGGAGCGAGCATTAGCCGACGTGGGGATGAGCGGATTCGAGCGCCGGCTGCCCCATCACCTCTCCCTCGGCCAGCGGAAGCGAGTATCCCTGGCCACCGTTTTGTCTATGGATCCATCGGTTCTCGTATTGGATGAGCCCAGCGCGGGGCTCGACCCACGAGGCCGCCGGGAGCTGATCAAGCTCATGACCGGCCTCCCCCAGACCATGCTCGTGAGCACGCACGACATGCGGCTCGTGGCCGAGGTCTTCCCCCGCTGCATCGTCATCGACGACGGACGCGTGGTCGCGGATGGGCCGTCGGGCGTGGTGCTCTCCGATGGCGCGCTACTCGAAGCGCATGGCCTCGAGAAGCCTTAGTTCCCATAACGAGAATGCAATGTCGGCTTAACTCGCCCCCTTGCGGGGCGCAACTATAGTTGCCGACACCAATGGACAGCACACGCACAGACCGGTTCTTGGCCGCCACCCGGGGAGCAGACCACGAAGTCGACCTCTTCGGCGGAGCAATGATCATCGCCTCCCTGGGCGACCACGATCCTTCCCCTCACGCGGTTGCGCGTGAGCTGGACTTGATCGCAGACGCCGTCCGCGCCTACGCGGGGGACACTACCGACGCCGAGAGGCTGGCCGGCGCTATCGACTACCAGCTCTTTGCCGTGCTCGGCTTCCACGGCAACACCGCGGATTATGCGGAAGCGGAGAACAGCTACCTCGACCAGGTTATCCAGCGCCGTCTCGGCCTGCCGATCACACTCTCGCTCCTGTACATGGAGGTCGCCCAACGCGTCGGTCTTTTGTGCGAAGGCGTGGGTTACCCGGGCCACTTCATCGTCCGCTGCGGCGGGCCGGCTGCTCCCATCTACATCGATCCCTTCCACCAGGGCGCCCGTCTCGACCGCGAAGAGCTCCTCGCCGGGCTTCGCAGCTACAACCTCAGTGGCGCCAATCCCGAGTCGTTCATCGCGGCCGTGACGCGCCGCCAGCTCTTGCAACGGATGCTGCTCAACCTGCACGTGGTCTTCCGCGAGCAGCGAGACATCAGCCGATGGCGTTCAGTGGTCGACCTTCTGCTTTGCCTGGAGCCCTGGAACGCCACACTCATCGGGGAGCGGGGCATGCTCCATTACCGTCTAGGCGACTCCCAGGCGGCTCTCGCCGACCTGGAGCGTTACGTGGAGGCGACGGGTGCGGGCTTCGCACCACCAGGGGCTCTCCGCCTTCTCGACGAACTGCGCGCGCATGACCTGGGACTGGACAAGGAGGTTCAGGATGATTGAGAGTCGTACCCGCCCAATGACGAACCGGAACAGCATCCAACGCTCGATCGGCTGGTACTTGCGTCAGCTATCGCGCGTCATGAGCGCGCTGAGCGACGAAGAGCTCGACCGCCTCATCCCGCACCTCTCCGAGCGCCACTTCGTGCCCCGGCAGTTGTTGTTCTCGGCCGGCGATCCCGCTGAACGCGTCTACCTCATCCTCAAAGGCCGCGTGAAGATCTTCCAGGTGGCCGAGAACGGCAAGGAGATCATCCTGGACGTCGTCAGTCGCGGCGGCGTCGTGGGCGACATGGCTGTCGTCGAGGATGGCGGACGGGGCGCCTGCGCCCAGGCAATCGATGACACGGTGGCCGCCAGCATCTCCTGGGACGACTTCTCCCACCTCATGCAACAGTCGCCCCGCCTCGGGTTCGCCATGGTCGAGCTCATGGCGCGCCGCCTCTCGTCAATGCAGCGGACCTTCATGAATCTCGTCTCGAAGCCCGTCTCCGCCCGTCTTGCTGACTTCCTCGTCGAGCGGCACGAAGGCGGCCTCGTCCGCCTCGGGCTTACACACCAGGAGCTCGCGCAGACCATCGGCACCAGCCGCGAGACGGTCACCGCGTTGCTCAGCCGCTTCGTCACCCTCGGTGCTATCGCACCTGTGCCGGAAGGCTACCGCATCGTTGAAGAAGACCTCCTGGACGACATCGCGAATGGCGACATCGCGGTCTCGCCTCGGCACCCTGTAACTCCAGCGCCGGGTACTATGGCTGCTGGATGACAGCAGGCCCGGGACGCCCGGCGAATCTCCTGAACCCGCACCGCAAGGGTCCAGCCATCATCGCGCACCAGGGAGGGAACACACCCCGCCAGGTGCGCGATGCGCTCGCCCACGTCGCGGACCACCTGGAGGTCGACCTCTGGGTCGAAGGCGGCAGGTTCGAGGCTCGCCACGACAAGCTGCTACGTCCCTTGCCCGTCCTCTGGGGCGGGCTCTACCGGTTCAGATGGGCGCCGAAGAGGCCCTTCGGGCTTGTCGAATTGCTCGCTGAGACCGGCCACGGGCCTGGCCTTCTGCTCGACATGAAGAACGGCGGCGCATCCGCGGGCAAGCTGCTCAGGAGGGCGATCGACCGTGCCGGTCAGCCGGCCCCACGGATCGCCGCCTCCTCCCAACTCTGGTCCGTGCTGCGAGGAATCGGCGAGCACGCGCCCGAAGTCGCCCTCTTCTACTCCATCGACGTGCGGGCCAAGCTCGACCTCTTCCTCTCCGTGGCCGAACGCGACACCCGCCCGCGCGGCGTCTCCTGCAAGCACACGCTCCTCAACGAGTCCCTCGTCCGCATGCTGCACGACCGCGGCTACCTCGTGGTAGCGTGGACGGTGGATGACGCGGACCGCGCGTGGGAGCTCGCCCGTTGGGGCGTCGATGGCATCACCACGAACGTCGTCCCGCGCATCCGCGACCGCTTCTCCGCCCTCCAGACATGAAGCCCATCAGTGTCTACGTCCACATCCCGTTCTGCACGATCAAGTGCGGCTACTGCGACTTCAACGCCTACGCCGGCATGGGTACCCTGCAGGAGTCGTACTTCGACGCGCTGCTCAGAGAGATCGATGCGTCTCGCCCGGTGCTCTCGGCCAGAGCCATCGCCACCGTCGCGTTCGGCGGCGGCACTCCCGGCGAGTCGCCCCCGTTGCTCATCGGCCGCGTCATCGCGGCGCTCCGGGATGCCGCCCCGGTCGCGCCAGGCGCCGAGGTCTCACTCGAGGCGAACCCCGGCACCACCACCGGTCGCATGCTCCAGGAGTTGCGCGACGCTGGAGTGACCCGCGTCTCGTTCGGCGCTCAGTCCTTCGATGCCCAGGAGCTCGCCTTCCTCGACCGCATCCATTCGCCCGAGGCGATCTCCGCGTCCGTCCGGCTCGCGCGCGAAGCGGGCTTCGACGACGTTGGGCTCGACCTCATCTATGCGATCCCCGGCCAGTCAATGGCCTCCTGGGAACGCTCACTCGACGCCGCGCTCTCGCTCGCGCCGGACCACATCTCCACGTACGCCCTGACCGTGGAGGAGGGGACACCCCTCGCGCTTCGAGTGGACCGGGGCGAAGTCGCGCCCGTCGACCCCGATGTCGCCGCAGACATGTACGAACGGGCCACGGACCTCCTGCAAGCGGCCGGGTTCTCCCAGTACGAGCTCTCGAACTGGGCCAGGACCGGCCATGAATCACGACATAACTGCGTCTACTGGACCGGCGGCGACTACCTCGGCCTCGGCGCCGGCGCCCACGGCTACCTGGACGGCGACCGCTACGAGAACATCGCGCACCCGCGTGACTACATCGCGGCCGTCCGCACCGGTACGCGTCCCATTGCCAACGCCTACACCCCGGACCGCGCTACCGCCATGTTCGACTGGCTCACCCTCCGCCTCCGCCTCGTCGGCGGCTTCGCGGCCGCGGAGTTCGAGGCGCGGTTCGGCGTATCGTTGGAGGCGGCGGTTGGTCCGGTGCTGACACGAGCGCGGGACGCGAGTGTGCTGTCGATGGAAGAGGAGCACGTGCGGCTCACCCGCCATGGCCGCCTCCTCCACGGCGAGCTGGCCGCGGAGCTACTTGTGGCTCTCGGGTCTCACTCACCTGTGTCGAGTCGAACCGACCAGTGAAGGAACGCCTCGATCGTGATTCCGTCGGCGGAGATGCGATACAGCATGCGATAGGCGCCCACCCGAAATTGGCGGAACCGGGGATTCTCAAACTCAGGGACCATTGGAGCAGATTCCGGAAACTCCGAGAGGCGCTGGATTCCGTCTGTCACCTTGTCCGCGAACTCCGCCGCAGAACGTGGGAAGCGCGCGGCGAGGCCTTCGAAAGCCGCCTCGAAGGAGTCGATTGCCTCCTCCGTCCAGATGATGTTCAACTTGAGCGGCGACCGAGCCTGCGCATCGCTTCTTCGTGAGGCACCACCCGGCCTTCCAACTCTTGGAGGAGCGCCCGATTAAGGGCCACGAGGTCGTCCCTCGTCAGCGGCGGGAGTTCAATCTCTTCATCCGTCGCAAGAAGCTCTAGCGCGAGATGGGCTTCCTCGTCCGACATCGCATCGACCCTTCGATGAAGTGCTTCCTTCGCGGTCACATCGCAAGTGTATCACCGCAGAGCTCTCGGTTGACTCCATCCGCACATACGTTCTACAGTGCATAAGCGGCTGGTCGGTATGAAAGAACGGTTCAGACCGCGTGCAACGCGACCATAACCCGTTGAGCCATTACCATTGGTCGTCTACGTTGCCGCGCGGGACAAGCCCGGCAGCGCCCGCCATGACCACTGGTCGCACGGCGAGTCCCATACCACTCGAGGTCCGTATGAAGGTCGTCTTTTTCGAAGACGTTGAAGGAACCGCGCAGGTCGGTGACGTGAAGGACGTGAAGAACGGCTTCGCCCGTAACTTCTTGCTGCCTCGCGGCCTCGCCGGGGCCACCACCAAGGACAACATCGCACATGCCGGCGCGCTTGCTCAGAAGGAAGCCCGCCGCCAGGACAAGCTCGATACCGAGGCCAAGAAGTACACCGACCGGCTCGACGGCTACACCATCACGCTCGAGGCACGCGTCGGGGAGTCTGGCCGGCTCTTCGGCGCCATCACGAACCGCGACATCGCCGAGAAGCTCACGAGCTCGTCGGGCGTCGACATCGACCCCCACATCGTGCTTCTCGCCGAGCCCATCCGCGAGCTTGGCAATCGGCCCGTGACCGTGAAGTTCACCCGTAACGTGACCATCGAGGTCAACGTGGACGTGGTGCCGGACGAAGAGTCGAAGCCCATCGTCGAGCGCCTCGAAGCGGAGCGCGTCGCCCAGGAAGAGGCCGATGCCAAGAAGGCGGCCGAAGAGGAATACCAGCGCCGCCAGCAGGACCGTAGCCGCGCTGCCGCCGACGAGGCCGCCGCTGCTGCGGTGGTTGTGGCCGAGGGCGAAGACGACGAAACCGAAGCCGAATCTGAAGCGGACTCTGAGACCGAGTAAGTTAGCGAAAGGAGGACAGGGACAGGACAGCACTCGCTCGCGGCACGCCGCACCCGTTCCTGCTCCCTCCTTCGCGGATGTCGCAACTCGCCACCCTCGAACGCCTGCCCCCGCATGACATCGAGGCCGAAGAGGCCGTTGTCGCCGCGCTTCTCGTCGACCCGGAGGCGATCTTTCACGTCTCTCCCATCCTCAAGCCGCTCGACTTCTTCCGTGAGAAGAACGGCTGGGTCTATGAGGCCTGCCTCGACCTGTGGTCGCGCGACGAGGCGATAAACCAGATCACCGTCGCACATGAGCTCGCCCGCAAGGAGCGCCTCGAAGACGCCGGTGGCCAGACCTACCTCGCCGAGATCATCCGCCGTCTGCCCACGAGCCTCGGCGCCGAGTTCTACGCGCAGATCGTCAAGCGTGACGCGACATACCGCGGGCTCATCCACGCGGCCACGGGCATTCTTCAGATGGCATACGAGGCCCCTCCTGAGATCGAAGACGTGTTCGCAAGGTCGGAAGACCTCCTCCAGCGCCTGCGTAGCGGCGAGTCGTTCCGCGACTTCGTCCACATCCGCCAGCTCCTCCAGGCCTATCTTGACGAGGACATCGAGGCGATCGAGCGCCGCGAGCTCGCCGCCATCCGTACCGGCTACAGCGACCTCGATGTGCTGCTGGGCGGCCTCAAGCGCTCCGACCTCGCGATCATCGGCGCCCGCCCATCGGTGGGTAAGTCCGCCTTTGCATTGGGCATCGCCCGCAATGCCGCCGTCCTACAGCGCGCCAACGTCGGCTTCTTCTCCCTCGAGATGTCCGGCGAGCAGCTCGCCATCCGCCTGCTCTCCTCTGAGTCCGGCGTCGACAGCGCCCGGCTCCGCCTCGGCCAGCACACCGAGCCCGAGGAGCAGCGCATCATCCGCGCATCGGGCGAGCTCTCTGAAGCGAACATCTGGTTCGACGACTCCCCCATCCTCACGGTCGCGGAGTTGCGGGCGAAGGCTCGCCGGCTCTCCGGCGAGAAGGGCCTCGACCTGATCATCATCGACTACCTGCAGCTCATGCAGGGCGAACCGGGCGGGAAGTCACGCGAGAACCGCGTGCAAGAGATCAGCTACATCTCCCGGACCCTGAAGGGCCTCGCGCGCGAGCTGGACGTGCCCATCATTGCCCTCGCCCAGCTCTCCCGCGCCATCGAGAACCGCCACCCTCGTACCCCGATGCTCTCCGACCTCCGCGACTCCGGCTCCATCGAGCAGGACGCCGACATTGTCATGTTCCTCAGCCGGGAGGAGATGTACATCACCCCCGAGCAGTGGGCACAGCAGCACCCGGACCTCCCGGAGAGCGCCTATCCCAAGGGCGTCGCGCAGGTCATCGTTGCCAAGCACCGCAACGGCCCCACAGGCACCGTGGAGCTGCGCTTTCGCGACCGTCTCGCCCGCTTCGAAGACTGGGTCCTGCGACGGGACGAAGAACAATGAAACCGTCTGCGGATGAGCCCTTCCCTGGCTTCCCCGGGATCGCCCAGGCGACGGCCATCCCCAACGTGTTCTTCGCGGTCATCTTGCCGCGCCTCCAGGAGCCCTGCGAGTTGCTCGCGTTCCTCTGGGTGTCGCGCCTCACGCAGGCGCAGCGCGGTGAGCCCCGTTTCGTGAATGCGGGCCAGGTCTGGAACGCGGAAGGCGCCCCTGCCTCCTTCGAGCAGCTCGCGGGCGGCCGCACGACGCTCGATCGCGGCCTCGACGCCTGTGCCCGCATTGGCGCCCTCCTCAGTCTCCGCCTCGCGGGACCCGGCGGCGAAGAGACCGTCTACTTCGTGAACAACCCATCCTCCCGCCGAGCCGTTGGACGCGCTCGTGCCGGCGAGCTCCGGCTCAAGCCCGAGACCATCGCGATCGCACCCCCGGCCGAAGACCGGCCCGGGATCTTCCGCCTCTACGAAGAGAACGTCGGCACCATCACGCCCCTCGTGGGCGAGCGCCTGCTCGAAGCCGTCGAGCTCTATCCCCAGGAGTGGATCGAGGAGGCGTTTCGCACCGCCGCCGAGATGAACGTCCGCAACTGGAAGTACATCGAGCGCATCCTCAAGCGTTGGTCCGAGGAGGGTCGAGGCGATGAAGGAGCTGAAGGAGATTCTTTCGAGGAGCGCAAACGGCGCTACCTCGGCGGAAGCCCCAGCCCCGCGTACCGGTCTCGCTGAGGGGGCCGGCACGGGCTGCGCTATCTGCGGGGGCGCCGGATTCGTGCGCCGCGAGCTGCCCGTCGATGACCCCCGCTTCGGGAAGGCCCAGCCCTGCATCTGCGTCTTGAACGAGGAGGCCACCGTCCGCCGTTCGCGCCTCGAGCGCATCAGCAACCTCGGCTCCCTCACCCGCTTCACCTTCGCCACGCTCCGTGAAGGGGTGCCGGACCCCCTCTTCGAGACCGCGTTCGCCGCGGCCCGCGCTTATGCAACCGAGCCCGAGGGCTGGCTCGTGTTCACAGGCCCAAGCGGCTCCGGCAAGACCCACCTCGCCGCCGCCATCGCCAACGCCTGCATCGACCAGGGCCAGCCGGCCCTCTTCATGGTCGTCCCCGACCTCCTCGACCACCTGCGCGCGAGCTACGACGCCGAAGGCGACGACCTCGGCTACGACGAGCTCTTCGACCAGGTCCGCAACGCGCCCCTCCTCTTCCTCGACGACATCGACGCCGTGGCCCCGAAGCCGTGGGCGAAAGAAAAGCTCCTCCAACTCGTCAACCACCGCTTCAACGCCACCCTCCCGACCGTCTTCACGACCACCAACCCGCCCGAGCGCCTCGACGAGCGGCTGGCGACACGCCTGCGCGATGAGCGCGTGACCCGGGTCTTCTCGCTCGAAGGCGCCCGCTCCAACTACGAGCAAGTCGGCGGCATGACGCGCCAGCGGCTCGGCGAGCTTCGCTTCGACAACTTCGACCTCCGCCAGGCGGGCCTGGACGAGCGCGAGCGTCAGAGCCTCCGGTCCGCGTTCCTCGCCGCCCAGTCATTCGCGGAAGCTCCGGGCGGCTGCATCACCTTCCAGGGCGGGAACGGCTGCGGCAAGACGCATCTCGCCGGCGCTATCGCCAACAAGGCGCTCGCAGCCGGAGGCGAGGCCTTCTTCGCTGTGGTCCCTGACCTGTTGGATTACCTCCGTTCCACCTTCGCCCCCACGCACGCCGAGACCTACCACGACATCTTCGAGCGGGTGCGTACGGCCGGGCTCCTCATCCTCGACGACCTCGGCGCGGAACGTTCAGCCGATTGGGCCGAGGAGAAGCTCTACCAAATCGTCAACTTCCGGGCGCTCATGGGCCTGCCCATGGTCGTCACCACGAATGAAACCGACGATCGGATCAAGCTGCTCCGGCCGCGAATCTACTCGCGCATCGTGGATGGCTCCGTGGGCACGTTCATCAAGATCGAGTCCCCGCACTACCGTCTCGGCCGTAGCGCGGAGCTTGCCCCCGGTGCGGCCCGCAAGGCTCTCCCCAAACGCGGTTCCGGCGGTCCGCTCTGGTAGTGGCGAGTGCTTGGCGGCGACCACTCTCTCCTGACAAACCCATCTCCCCTCTCCCGCGCACGGGAGAGGGGTCGGGGGTGAGGGCGGGATCGCCCCCAACTGAACGCCCCGTTTGCAACCGAGTGCTACTCGCGCAGCGCGACCCAATCCCGCAACGCGGCGGTCGTGCTGTCGAACGCCAGTTCGTCCCAGGGAATCTCGTCGGGCGCGAACCACCGGACTTCGCTTGTCTCGTCGCCACAGGCCGCCTCGCTCCGGGCCACACCCATGTAGACGATCACCACCACCCCCGGCTCCACGCGCGTGTAAACGCCCACGAGGCTCAGGCTATCCACCTCGAGGCAGGCCTCCTCGCGCGTCTCCCGCGCCGCCGCCTCCTCCGCCGTCTCGCCCACGTCCATGAACCCGCCCGGGAACACCCAACAGCCGACCCGCGGTTCGATCGCGCGTCGCACCAAAAGCACGTGCCCGTCCTCCTCGCGGACGGGGATGACGCCCGCTACCGGCCGCGGGTTGATGTAGTGCACGAACCCACAGTCGATGCAGACGAGGCGCCGCTTCGTGTCGCCTTCGGGTGTGGCCGTGCTTAGCCGCTGCCCGCAGTGCATGCAGAATCGGCTGAAGTTGTGCGGGTGTTGGGTCACGAGCCTACCTGTTGCCTGCCGTCTCCGCGGCCTGCTGCTTCCCCAGCGATTCGGGTCCCTCGATCCATTCCTCGCCGTCCGTCCACACTTCCTTCTTCCACACCGGCACTCGTTTCTTGATCTCGTTCACCAGCCAGTGACCCGCCTCGAACGAATCCGCCCGGTGGCCGCAACTCACGGCCACAACCAAGCTTGTCTCGCCGATCTCCAGCCGTCCCGTCCGGTGCAGGATGGCGACCTCCTCCAGCTTGAAGCGACTCTGCGCCTCCACCGCCACCTGGCGCATCACCTTCTCTGCCATCTCCGGGTAAGCATCGTAGACCAGGTGGTCGACGTCCCGACCGAGGTTGTTGTTGCGCACCACCCCGAGGAACACGTTGATCGCGCCCGCCGCCGGCGACGCCACCGCTTCGGCGGCTTCCTCCGCGCTTAGCTTGTTGTCTGTCACCCGTATCAGCATCGTCGGCAACCTCCCGAGACCGGCGGGATGAGTGCGAGCGTCGCCCCGGCCGGCACGGGGTCATAGTCGCGGGCGTACTCTTCGTTGACCGCGTACAGCAGCGACGGCACCGCCGCGCGGAGCTGGGGGTGCTCATCAACCAGCCGGTCGCGGATCGTGGCGACGGTGTCGCCCTCACGCGCTTCGAATGCGCGCTTCCGCCACCCCGCCTTCTCTGCCAGCGATGCGAACAGCAGCACGGTCACTTCCATCACCTCGATTGTATCCGAGTACGGTCTGGGCTTGCGCCGTCCGCTTCTGAGCCGTGGAATACGACCTCCGTGGCCATCTCCAACATCTACCGCGCTGCCCTGGACTTGCTCTATCCGCCACGCTGCCTCGGATGTGGCGCGTTCGGAACGTTCCTCTGTCCGCCGTGCGACGGGGCCATGGGCCCGACCTCGGTGGGCGACCGCTGCCCCAACTGCACCGCCCGCTGGAGTGGCGGCCTGAACTGCCCGCGCTGCTTCTCCTGTGAGGCGCTCGACGTGCTCGCCGGCGCCTACGACATGGAGGGCACCGCCCGGCAGCTCGTCCACGGCCTCAAGTACCGCGGCATCCGGGAGGTCGCTGGGCTCATGGCTGCCCGCATGGATCCCCTCCGGGAGCGGCACGCTTTCGACGTGGCCGTCCCCGTTCCCCTTCACCGCAGCCGCGAACGTTCGCGCGGATTCAACCAGGCAGCCGAGATCGTCAGCGCGCTCGATTGGCCCGCGCCTCCCGGCCGCCTCGTGCGCACGAGGAGGACGGATTCCCAGGTCGGCCTCCGCCCCGGAGAACGCCGCGCCAACATCACCGGCGCCTTCGCCTGGCGTGGCCCATCGCTGAAGGGGCTCCGCATTGCGGTGGTCGATGACGTCATCACCACAGGCGCCACCGCGAACGAGTGCGCTCGCACCCTTCGCGAGCACGGAGCTCGCGGCGTGATCGTGCTCGCATTTGCGCGCGCGAGTTACGAGACTCTCTCAGCCACCCCCCCGGACGATTGAACGTATGCGAGGTTAATCCGCTCTTTCGCAGCCGCGCCTACAATAGACACGCCATGCCCCCGGGCGGAGGGTCGTGCGTACTTCAACCCCGGGAGAAGGCCTTTGGCCAGCGGCGCCCCCGCGCTCTCACCCTCCGCGGCTTCGGCCGCTGCCACCCTCGCGCGCGTGCGGGCGGAGGTGCATCGCATCATCGTCGGCCAGGAAGACCTGATCGACCGGCTGCTCATCGGCCTCCTCTGCCACGGGCACGTCCTCGTCGAGGGTGTGCCGGGGCTCGCGAAGTCCCTCACCATCTCCACCCTCGCACGCTCACTCGGGCTCAGTTCCGTTCGCATCCAGTTCACGCCCGACCTTCTGCCGGCCGACCTCATCGGGACCGAAGTGTTCAACCCCTCGGATGGCTCCTTCTCCGTGCGCCGCGGCCCCCTCTTCGCGAACATCGTCCTCGCGGACGAGGTCAACCGCGCGCCCGCCAAGGTGCAGTCCGCCCTGCTCGAGTCCATGCAGGAACGACAGGTGAGTATCGGGGGCCACACCTTCCCCCTCGACGAGCCGTTCTTTGTGATGGCCACCCAGAACCCGATTGAGCAGGAGGGCACCTATCCCCTGCCCGAGGCCCAGCTCGACCGCTTCCTCCTCAAGGTCCGCGTCACCTATCCGGACCGCGGCGAGGAGCGAGCAATCCTCGAGATGGGACTGAACGGCGCCAGTCCCGCGATCAAGCCCGTCGCCTCCCGGGACGAGCTCGTCCACGCACGCGCAGCCGTGCAGGAAGTCCATATAGACGACGCGCTGAAGGACTATATCGTCCGGATAGCCCATGCCACGCGCCGCCCCGCCGCCTTCCGCATGCCCGAGCTGCAATCGCTTATCGCGTACGGCGCATCGCCCCGCGCCAGCATCTCCCTCGCCCAGGCCTCGCGTGCGAAGGCGTTTCTCGAGGGGCGCTCCTACACCATGCCCGACGACGTGAAGTCGCTGGCGCACGACGTCCTCCGCCACCGCATCGTGACCACCTACGAGGCCGAAGCCCAGGAACTGACCACCGACGACCTCATCGACCGCGTCCTCGACGGCATCGAGGTCCCCTGAGCCGGAGCCTCACATGAAGCTGCTCTCATGGGCCCGCGGCACCCAGCACTCGAAACGTCACGAGGCCGATGGCCCCGGCGCCCTCCCCAAGGAGATGCTCGACCGCGTCCGCGCCATCGAGATTCGGGCCCGCCGTCTCGTGAACGACCTCTTCCTCGGTGAGTACCAGGCCGTCTTTCGTGGCCGCGGGCTGGAGTTCGACGAGCTCCGACCCTACGTCCCCGGAGACGACGTGCGCTCGATCGACTGGAAGGCACTAGCGCGAACCTCGCACCCCATGATCCGCCGCTACCGCGAGGACCGCGACCTCACGGTGCTGTTCGTCGTCGATGTGAGCGCCTCCCAGGCGGCGGGCGCCCTCCCTCGAAGCAAGGCCGACCTCGCCGCCGAGATATGCGCCGTCCTCGCGATGGCCGCCATTCGCAACAAGGACCGCGTCGGGCTGCTCCTTTTCGCCAGCAAGCCCGAACGCTACATCCGCCCCTCGAGCGGCCCCACGCACGTGCTTCGCGTCGTCCGCGAAGTCCTCTGGGCCCATCCGGAGTCCCGCGGCACGGACATCGGCGCGGCGCTGAGTTACCTCGTCGGCGTCCAGAAGCGCCGCGCCACCGTCTTCCTCGTCTCTGACTTCCTGACGGACGGCTACGACCGGGAGTTGCGCGCCGCCGCCCGCCGCCACGACATCATCGCCATCCGCGTGCGAGAGCCCATGGACGAGGCGCTTCCAGACGCCGGCATCATCCAGCTCGCCGACTCCGAGACCGGCCGCGTCGTTGAGGTCGACAGTTCGAGCCGCTCCGTCCGCCAGGCCTACGCATCCCACGTCGAGGAGCTCGATGACGATCGTCGCCGTCTCTTCGGAGAAGCGGGCGTGGATGAGATAGACGTCCGCGTCGGCGAGGACTACGTTCCCGCGCTCCTCAAGTTCTTCAAACGTCGCGCCGTGGCGGTGGGAGCATGAGCCGCCTCTTCGCGGGGTTGGCGCTGTTCGCGGTGGCGCTCATCCTGGGCCCAACCGCCAGCGCTCAGGATGGGGACTCAGCCACGCTCCGGGTGACCGATGCTCGCCTCGGCGAGCCCGTCACGCTCACGATCGAAGTGCTCACGGATGCGGGCTCAACCGTCGAGCTCGACCCGGCGTCCCCGGCCTGGGGAGACATCGAAGTCATCGGCATCGACTCCCAGGAGCAGTTCCCCGAGGGTGAGCGCGTCCGCCACGTGCTCGAAGTTCGGGTCGCCCCCTTCAACGTTGGCGCGGTCGCATTTGCCCCTGCCGTCAATGTCGTCACGGGCTCCGAATCCCAGCCGCGGGAACTGCCGGCGCTTTCAATCGACGTGCTTCCGACACTCCCCGCAGACGCCCCCCTCGAGCTGTCTCCGCTGCCGCTGCCCTCCGGGATCGCGGGCGGCGAGTCTCCGTTCCTCAAGCCACTCATCGGCCTGGGTGCGGTCGCTGGCCTGCTGCTGCTCGTCGCACTCACCTGGCTCACTGTGCGAGCCATCCTCCGGCGGCCGAGGCGGCTGGCCCTGCCTGATCCGTACCGCGCGCCACCAGACCTCGCCGGCGCGGATGCGATCCTCGACTCCGACCCTGTGGGCGCCTACCGGACGCTGGCGGCAGCCGTGCGGCGCCACCTCTCCGACCGCTACGGGTTCCCTGCCGTCGCCCTCACCGCCCGCGAGCTCGAGCGGCGCATGGAGGCGGAGGGCGTAGACCGCTGGGAAGCGCGCCTCGTCGGGGGGCTCCTCGAGAACTGCGATGCCGTCGTCTACGCCGGCTATCGCCCCGCCTTCGAGCGTCGCCAGGCCGACCTAACCATGGCCCGCGAGATCGTTGAGGCAGGCGCCTGATGGAATTCGCCTACCCCTACCTGCTCGGCCTCGCAGCCCTCGCGATCCCGGTCCTCGCCGCGGCCTGGTGGCGACGGCGAGCAGCTGTGGCGATACCCGCGGCGGCGGGCGTCGCGGGCCTGGCGCCCAACCTCCGCCTGAGGGCAGCCCGCCTCTTGCCCCTCTGCAGGGTGGCGGCCGTCGTCCTCCTCGCAATCGCCCTGGCCCGCCCCCGCACCGGCGAGGTTGACGCTGTCGTCCCCGCCGAGGGCATCGACATCGCCCTCTCCCTCGACATCTCCAGCTCCATGACCGCCCTGATGCCCGGCGACGAGGATCAGCGGGACCGGCTCGAGGTCACGAAGTCCGTCATCCGGGCCTTCATCGAGGAGCGGGAGAACGACCGTATCGGTTTCGTCGTCTTCCAGAAGGACTCGCTCGCCCTCACTCCTCCCACGCTCGACTACGACGCTCTCGATCGCATCGTCGCCGACATCGAAACGGGGCTCCTCCCGGACGGCACAGGCATCGGTGTGGGCATGGCCAGCGCCCTGAATATGCTCCGCGATAGCAACGCCGCCAGCCGCATCGTCATCCTCCTTACCGACGGCGACCACAACGCCACCTCCATTTCTCCCGAGGACGCAGCCGACGTCGCATCCGCGCTCCGGATTCGTGTGTACACCATCGGCGTGGTGGACCGGGAAGGCATTCGGGCGTCCGGCGACGTGAACGAGGAGCGGCTACGTTCCATCGCGGAGCGCACCGGCGGCAAGTACTACGCCGCCGACAGCCCCGATTCCCTCGCCGAGGTCTACGAGGAGATCGGCCGCCTCGAAACAAGCCGTGTCGGAGGCGAGACGTTCGAGCGCTACGAAGAATACGCCCCATGGTTCGCGGCGGCCGCGGCCGCTGTTCTTGGTGTCGAGCTCCTGCTGGCAGCCACCTGGCTCCGGAGGTCGCCCGCATGAGCGAGCTCACCTTCGCGCGGCCATGGATTCTGCTGGCCCTGGCCGTGTTGCCGTTGCTCGCCACCCTCTGGTTCGTCGGAAGCGTGCGTGCCCGCCGCCGCGCGCGAACGCTGTCCCGGGGATACATCCCCGGCGCCCGTCACGTTGCAGCAATGCTCTTCCTCGCGGCCGGCGGTTTGGCGATTGTGGCCGCCGCGCAGCCCCAGTGGGGCGAGGAGCACACGCGCGTCCCCCGTTCCGGAGCCGAGCTGATCATCGTTCTCGATGTCTCGCGCAGCATGGATGCACGCGACGTGGAGCCGAGTCGCATGGAAGCCACGAAAGCGATGCTGCAGTCGGCGCTCGGCGGCCTCGGAGGGGATCGAGTGGGGATGGTCATCTTTGGCGGCGATGCACGACTCCGCTTCCCGCTCACCATCGACCTCGCCGCCGCGTCGCAGGTGATCGGCACCATCGAGACCGCGCCGGTGCTTGTATCCGAGGGCTCGTCCGCGGCCGCCGGCCTCGAAATCGCGCTCGATTCATTCGAGGAGGACGCCGACTCGAACCGCGTCATCCTCCTCATCACAGACGGGGACGACCTGGGCGCTGACCCCGTCGCCGTCGCCCAACGGATTCAGGCCTCCGGCGTCGAGCTGCTGGTCGCCGGCGCTGGCACCCCTGAAGGCGGCACGATCCCCGTGTACGACGCGGCTGACGGCGGCTCGTTCACGAACAAGCTCGATGGCGACGGCAATCCCATCATCACCCGCCTGAATGAGCCGTTCCTGCGGGCGCTCGCCGTCGCGTCCGGCGGCCGTTACCTCGGATCCGGCCTCGACACCGTGCCTGGCGCGGTCAGCGGCCGGCTCGCAGCGCTCGAACGGACGCGATTCGAAGAGGAGACGCGCCCGATCCCCATCGAGCGCTATCAGTGGTTCGCGGGAGCGGCCCTGGCGCTCGTTGTCCTTGCTTCGCTCCTCGAGTGGATACCCCGGCCGTCGCGGCGGACGGCTGTGGCTGCGCTCGCGGTGGGGGCAACCCTCCTCGCCGGCTGCGCCACTCGCGCGCACGAGCTCAATGAGGAAGCGCGGGACGCCTTCCGGGCTGGCGACACCGAGGCGGCTATCAACCTCTTCCTTGAAGCGCAGGCCGAGAGCCCGGACGATCCCCGCGTGCGCTTGAACCTCGCCGCGGCCTACCACCAGGCCGAGCGTTACGAAGACGCAGCCCTCACCGCGCGGACGCTGCTGGTGGACGGGGACCCGGGCATCCGGGCGCGAGCCCACGCGAGCATCGGCCACCACCTGTTCGCCACCGGCAACCTCGAAGGATCGCTGGCTGCCTTCAGGCAGGCGCTGCTCGAAGATCCCGGTGACGACGACTCACGGCATGACTACGAGGTGGTGCTCCGCCTCCTCCAGCCACCCGGGGAGGCAGAGCCCGACCCCGGGGAAACACCCGGCGAGGGCCAGTCACCCGGCTCCACGCCGGAGCCCGGCGGCACCCCCGAGCCTGGTATGACCCCACCCCCGGACAGCGAGCCCGGTGAGGCCACTCCGGACTCCTCCCGCCCTGGCAGCCTCGAGGAGATCGAGCGCCGCCTCGCGGATCTCGACGCCGAAATCGCGCGCATTGTCGACGAAGCGGGCGAAGAGCTCGATGCCGCCCAGTCGGTTCGCATCCTTCAATTGCTCGCCGAACGCCAGCGCGTCTCCTCCGTCCGGGACGCCCTCGAGGGCGGCGGCGACCCAAACGACTACTAGCGTGCCAGGCTGGTTCTGTAGACTGCGCCGATGCGCGCCGTATTCGTGATGATCAAGACCGACCCCGGCCACGGCACCGAGGTGGCCAACGCCGTCGCCGATATCCAGAGCTTCTCCGAAGGGTTCAGCATCACGGGCCAGTACGACCTGCTCGTCAAGCTCTACGTCGAGGATGTCGACAGCCTCGGCCGCCTCATCGAGCGCGACATCCACTCGATTCCCCACATCCGTGAGACCTTCACGATTCTGACGTTCGAGGCCTTCGGCGCCCCCTGACCGCGGGCTCCCACCGCAGTGCTATCCTGACCGGCGGGAGGCGGACATGGACGGGACGCCGGGGCTGTGGGAGGTCCTCTCGCACTGGTCGTTCGACGTGTTCTGGGCCGCGGCCATCGTCGTGGCCGGGGCCTGGTATCTGCGCTCCAGTCGTACCCTCGCCCTCACTGATCCGCGCGTAGCCCATCCTCTCTGGCGCACGGTCAGCTTCATGAGCGCGCTCGTCATAGTCGGAATCGCGGTCATGTCCCCGATTCACGAGTACGGGGACCAGTTGCTCTGGGTGAACTTCACCGGATTCCTCGTGCTCACGATGCTCGCGCCGCCGCTGTTCGTTCTCGGCGCCCCGCTGACGCTCGCGTTCCGTGTGAGCGACGCGGCCGGCCGGCGCCGGCTCCGCCGCCTGTACAGGCACCCGGTTGCGCGTTCCGTCACGTTCCCGGTCACCGCGTGGTTCCTCTTTGCGGCCGTCACCTACGTCTGGCAGTTCAGCAGCCTCACCGAGATTGCAGCCCGCGATTGGCTTGTGCGGGACGTCCAGCAGGTGACCTTGCTCCTGGTCGGGCTCGTGTTCTGGTACGTCGCCCTCGCGGTCGACCCGGTATTCTGGCGACTCGCCTACCCCCTCCGGGTCCTCTTCGTCGGCGTGGAGATGGTCCACAAGGGCCTCTTCGGGGGCATGTTCCTCAGCATGTCTACCCCCTTCCACCAGTCGTTCGCGGAGAACCTCCCTGCCTGGGGCCTGTCGCCGATGATGGATCAGCGGATGGCCATCCTCATTCTCTGGATCGGCGGAAACCTTGTCTTCATCGCGGCCATCGTCGGGCTCATCAACGGCTGGTTATGCTACGAGGCCCGCAACCAGCACCGCGTCGATCGCCGCCTCGAGCAAGCCCGCCTCGCCCAGCGCGAGCACAGCGCCGCACTCGACCGGGTCTTCACGAAGGGCATTTAGTCGCTGCTAGCAAAAGCAACGCCAAGGTAGACCAACTGGTTACGGAGCTCCGATCGCGAGAACATCGATGCGAGAACCTTCAAGCGCCGGGCGACTTCTCCCGGTCCGAGCCGGTCGTGTTGATGGATCAGGATGATCCCCCAATGTTCGCTTCCCGAGCTCATGAGCTGTGTATGGAGCGCATGGAAGTGACCGACATTCTGGCTAATGATGGCGCGCTGGCTGCGCGCCGCGAAGCTGAGGTGATCTTGGTCTGAGAGACCCGTTGTTCCTGCCTGGTTCGCCGTCAGCACATCGAAGCCCGACGAGCGCAGCGAATCCACCCAGGCGCGTTCACCCGAGTCCTCATCGGTGTACAACTCGGGAAGCTCTGGGTCCAAATCGGTGGTCAGCGGCGGTCGGCTGCTGTGTGCTGAGCAGCCTCGCCCTCTCGAAAGTTCCGCTCCTCCTCATCGAGGATCGCGTCGATCTCGGCGCGGTTCACGTGAAAGTAGGCGAGGGCGGCATACACCTGAGCGAGGCTCAGTTGAGGGTAGTGCTCGGAGATGATCTGCTCCGCAGCCTCGCCGTCCTGCGCGAACAGTCCGACGGAGATCACGGTGATTCCCGTGCCCTGGATGTGCGGCTTTCCGCCCGCGTAGCCGGGCTTCGTCACAATCAACGTCCCGATGTCCACTGGCGTCGTCATACTCCCAGTATACGTCACGCCTAAACGACCACCTGCTCCTTGTACTCGCCGTATACGCGCCGCCAGAGGTTGCAGATCTCGCCGCTCGTCGCACCCGCGTTCACGGCGTCGAGGATAAATGGCATGGTGTTCGACTTGCCGTCCCGGCTCGCGTCCTCGAGCGCCCGCATCGCCTCACCCCAGGCGTCCGCGTCCCGTTCCGCCTTCCAGCGGCGCAGGCGCTCCAGGTGGCGCTTCTCGCCCTGCGGGTCCATCCGCAGGATCGGGATTTCCACCGGCTCGTCTTCCAGGTACTCGTTCACGCCCACGATGACGCGATCGCGGCTGTCCACCTCGCGCTGGAAGCGCGCCGACGCGTCCGCGATCTCCTTCTGGAAGAACCCCGTCTCGATCGCCGGGAGAACGCCGCCCAGCGCCTCAATCTGTTCGAAGTACTTGAGCACCTCGTTCTCCATGTCGGTCGTCAGCTTCTCGATGAAGTAGCTTCCCCCCAGTGGGTCGACGGTGTTGATCACGCCGCTCTCGTGGAGGATGACCTGCTGCGTGCGCATTGCCAGCCTCGCGGCCTTCTCGCTCGGCAGAGCAATGGCCTCATCCATGGCATCGGTGTGCAGCGATTGTGTGCCGCCCATCACGGCCGCCAGCGCCTGGATGGCCACGCGCACCAGGTTGACCTCGGGCTGCTGCTCGGTGAGCGATACACCTGCCGTCTGCGTGTGGAAGCGCATGTACCAGGAGCGCTCGCTCTTCGCTCCGAAGCCCTCGCGCATCTGGCGCGCCCAGATCCGCCGCGCTGCCCGGAACTTCGCGACCTCTTCGAAGAAGTCGTTGTGGCTGTTGAAGAAGAAGCTGATGCGCGGCGCGAACGAGTCGATGTCGAGGCCCCGGGCAAGGGCCCACTTCACGTACTCCAGGCCGTCGGCGAGCGTAAACGCCAGTTCCTGTGCGGCCGTCGACCCCGCCTCGCGGATGTGGTACCCGCTCACGCTGATCGGGTTCCAAAGGGGCATCTCCTTCGCGGCGAACTCCACCGTGTCCGTCACCAGCCGCATCGAATCGGCCGGGGAGTAGATGTACTCGTTCTGGGCGATGTACTCCTTCAGGATGTCGTTCTGGAGCGTCCCTGCCAGCTTCGCACGCGGGACTCCCCGCTTCTCCGCCGCGGCAATGAACAGCGCCCAGATCACCGGCGCCGGGCTGTTGATCGTCATGGACGTGGTGATCCGGTCCAGCGGCAGGTCGCTCAGCAGGATGTCCATGTCTCCGAGGTGGTCCACGGCGACGCCACAGCTCCCAAACTCGCCCTCGGCCCACACGTCGTCGTGGTCGTAGCCCATGAGCGTGGGCATGTCGAATGCGACCGAAAGCCCGTTATTCCCGGCTGCCAGGAGGTCCTTGTAACGCTGGTTCGTCTCCTCCACTGAGCCGAAACCGCTGAACATCCGGATCGTCCATGGCTTGCCCCGGTACCCCGTCTTGTGAACGCCGCGCGTGAACGGGTAGGAACCCGGGAGGTTGATGTCGCGCTCGTAGTCGATGCCCTGGAGGTCGGTGGCGTCATACAGCCGATCGATCTCGCGGCTGGAGACGGTCATGAACGGGCCGGCCAGCTCCTTGCCCTCCTGCACAACCGACTCGTCGTACGCCTTCCGCAGCTCACTCGCACGGTCTCGCCCGTTCTTCTCTCCCACCGGTGCCTCCTGCCGTCGCCCTGTCCTCCAGTATATCGGGGTGCCGAGCACCTTGATGCCGGCCCAACTCTGGGCCGCCGCGCTGAGCGTAGGGCTGGCAGTAGCCAGCCCTGGTGCTCGCCTCACCACACCCTGAACCTGCTGTGTCGTTAAACTGGGAGTATGGATTGCCCACGCGGACACGGAACGCTCGTCGTCGAACACCATGGCGGGATCGAGGTTGATCGCTGCGAGGCCTGCAACGGCCGCTGGCTCGATGCCCACGAGCTCGACCAATTGGAGGCCACCGCCGCAGGCGAAGAGTCGCGGCGCGGCATGATCGAGTACTCCAAACGCATCAGCGAGATGCCCTGCCCAAAGTGTGGCAAGCGCATGACCGCATTCAACTACCGCGCCAACAACCTCGAGCTGGATAGCTGTCCCGATGACCATGGCTACTGGCTCGACGCCGGCGAGACCGACCGCGTCGTCGACCTCATCGAGCAGCGCGTGCGCGACCTCAACCGCGCCGCCAGCGCCGAGGCCTCTTGGGGCGGCTTCGTCCAGAAGCTGCGCGGTGACCGCAAGGGCGGCCGCTTCCGCCGCTGACCCCGGCGTTTCAGTACGGAGGCCGTTAGGCCCCTGTTGCCACGTGCGCGATAATCCCACCCATGGCCAAAGACGAATCCTTCGACATCACCACCGGCGCCGACCTCCAGGAGGTCGACAACGCCGTCAACCAGGCCAAGCGCGAGATTACTAACCGCTTCGACTTCAAAAACGTCCTCGTCGAGGTCGACTACGACCGCCACGCCGCGACGATCAACATCCACACCGCGGACGAGTACAAACTGGATGCCATCTGGCAGGTGCTGCAGCAGCGATTCGTGGCACGCGACGTTCCCCTCAAGAACATCCAGCGCGGGAGTGTTGAGCAGGCCGGCGGCAGCACCGTCCGGCAACAACTCACCCTGACCCAGGCAATCGACACCGACACCGGCAAGAAGATCGTGCGGTTCATCAAGGATCAGAAGTTCAAGAAAGCCCAGGCTCAGGTCCAGGGCGACGCCGTCCGCGTCTCCGGCCCAAGCCGCGAGGAACTGCAGCAGGTCATCCAGGCCGTGAAAGGCGAGGACTGGGGCATCGAGCTCAAGTTCGGCAACTACCGGTAGGCTCTACGGGAGCGCCAGCGGAACCACCTTCGACACCAGCATAGTTGTGTCGCGCGTGAGCAGTGGGACGTTGAAGGCGAGACTCGTGGCGGCAATCAACTCGTCGGCGGGGTCCGAGGTAAAGTCCAGACGGCGTAGCTGCCTGCATACGTGGATGGATATGGGCCAGACGTGGAGACGCGCGAGATCCCGGTTGAAGTCCGCATCCTCGAGGTCGAATCTCAATTCTCCGTCGTTGACAAGCGCGTAGAGTTCCCAGAAGACGATTGCAGAGATGCCCCACGGCTCGCGCTCCAGCAGGCGCCGCTCATCGGCTCGGAGCGTCCCTTCGAACCACGCCATCAGGATGTGGGTGTCAACGTTGAGCATTCCATTTCCGGCCGGTGCTGAAGAGGTTCCCATGAACCTTCATCTTGTCCCGATACTTCCCGTACGTAGACCGGAAGTCATCGTCGGCCGGTGCCGGCACCAGCCGGGCCACCGGCTTGCCGTGCTTCGTGATCGTGATGCCCTCCGCATCGACCTCGTCGAGCAGCTTCAGGCACTTCGCCTTGAACTCGGTCGCCCCAATCGTTCTCATGCTTCGATCCTAACACTCTGACCATTTGTCTGACCAGTCAGAACAAGTGACCACTTTGGCGGGTTAGCCCAAACCTGCGGCGCGATCCACAATCGCTCACTCACGATCCCAAGAGGTTGCCCGTATGAGATTCAGTATCTGGCCATCCCCCGACAAACCCCTGGGAGGAGACGCTCGCGACCGCCCGCCACGCCGAGGCGACCGGGTGGGACGGCGTCTGGTACGCCGACACTTTATGCCCAACGACGCAGACACCTCCGGCCCCACGAGCGAGGCGTGGACGACGATTGCGGCGCTCGCCGCCGCCGTGCCGCGCGTGCGCATCGGCACGCTCGTTACCGGCAACACCCTATAGGCATCCGGCCGTGCTCGCGAAGATGGCCTCCAACGTCGACCTCATCAGCGGCGGTCGTCTCGTTTTCGGGCTGGGCGCCGGCTGGCAAGAGAACGAGCATACCGCCTACGGCATCGACTTCTCCCACCGGTTCTTGGTTCGGCGCGCTCCGGGGCCGCGACGCGGGCGAGGTGGTGCATAACCATTTCGTTAGAACGTCGTTGGGGTTAGGTGGCGGAGCCGTAACGAACTGGTGGCATGCGGGTAGTTCCTATTAGGAAACCTGCACCCCCCGAGGGGTGTCAGCAGAAGCAGGGGAAGCATGACTTTAGCTTTGTATGGGAAGACGCGGCGGCGGCAGGTTTGGCTGCTGGCCCTCGCACTGTTCGCCGTTTTCGGCGCGACGCTGTTCGCGGTCGGGGAGCGGGGCGCCGAAGCGGCCGCAGGCTACGACCTGGACCAGTGCGCCAACGGGCCGCTCGCAGCGCCCGAGCAGTGCATTGACGCGCAATGGAGCAATCAGAACCTCAACGAGCAGCACTCGCACTGGCATGAGGGGGACTCGGTGCCCTTCCGGGCCTTGGTGACCGGAACCGAGGAGGGTCCTCACACGCTGGAGATCGCGTTCGACTGGCTCGAAGGCGATAACCATGCGTACGACTACCTGACGACGTTCAACCGCACCGAGGGCGATGCCGATCCGTGTTCCGACGTGGCCGGCTGCGTGTTGGCCGCTCCGACGAGCACTTTTCCGATTCCCCAAGGGGCTACCAACACGGCGAGCGGAGTGATCCAGGTTGCCGGGGTGATCACGGCGTGGAATGCGACGATCACGAACGTCACGTACTTGAGCGAACCCGATGGGACGACAGGCACGATTGAGCACAGCATGGAGTTCGAGTTCACGTCGACGGGCACGGGAACGATTGTGTTCGCGTGGGGCGGGCATATCGCCACGAGCGAAGACTGGGACCCCGAGCCGATCGCGGTGACGGATACATCGGGTTCGCCGTACCACATGCGAATCCTCGGACTCGATGGGACGGGAGGAAATCAGGACCGATCGCTGAAGGCCTCCGCGATTATCCCCGCTCCCAGCCTTCTGGTTAGCAAGGCGGCCAACCCGGCGGGCCCGGTGTCGGCGGGCGACGTGATCGGGTTCGACATCGTCATTAACAACACTGGCAACGCCGCGGCTACACCGGTTGATGTCAGTGACACCTTGCCAAACACCGGGACGCCGAGTCTCGTCTGGAGCATTCAGCCTCCCGTTGCTGGCTGTTCAATCAGCGGCGGCAACGTCCTCACCTGCAATGATCTAACCATTGCCGCCGAGACCTCTTTGACGATCCATGTCCAGGCGACGACCAACGCCGGTAGCTGCGGCACTCTGGTCAACGACCCGGGTGCTTCGGTCACCTTGGGAACCGAGGACCCCATCGTCTCCAACATCGCCTCGGTCGTCGTTCAGTGTCCGACGGTGACCTTCGACAAGACGCCTGAGAGCCAGACGGTCGATGCAGGTCAGGCGATTACCTTCACCTTGACTCTCAAGAACACGGGCACCGGGCAGGCCACGAACGTAGACCTGACGGACGTATTGCCGGGCGGGCCTGGCATTGACTGGTCCATCAATCCTGCAAATGGAGCGTGCTCGATCACGGGGACCCCGCCGGCCGAGACTCTGAACTGCCTCGACCTCACGCTCGCCGCCAACAACGGTGCAGCCGGCGGGCCTGACGAGTTCGTGGTCACGGTCACCAGTAACACCACTGCCGCGAGCTGTGGGATCTACACCAACAACGCGACCTTCACCACCGGTAACGACGGGCAGGGCGGAGACTCTGAGACTGCCACTGTTCGCTGCGCGCCGGGCATCGCTACCACCGCCAGTGGGAGCGCGACGCCGCTCTCGACCGGTGACACGACAAGCGACGTGGCCAACTTCACGCCCCAGGGTAACCTCGGCCCCGTGACCGGCAGCGTGGACTTCTTCCTCTGCGGCCCGGGCATGGCAGACGACATCACGGCCGGCGTGGGCTGCGCGACCGGCGACGGCACGCAGTTCGGCAACGATGTCGCTGTGGTCGCCAACGCGGCGAGCTCCACGAACTCGACGGCGCTCGCCGCGGGCACATACTGCTGGCGCGCCGAGTTCACGGGGAGCGGCAACTACCTCAACGTGAACCACACCAACAACACGACCGAGTGCGTCATCGTGCTCGCGCCGAACGTCACCATCCTCAAGACGCTGACCAGCGTCAGCCCGGTGGGCCCGGGCGGGGTGATCACCTACTCCATCGTGGTCAGCAACGCTGGCCCGGGCACTGCCCACGGCGTGACACTGAGCGACCCGCTCCTCCCGGTGGGCAACTGGAGCATCGTCCCGGTCGCCCCGGACGGCTGCACCATCACGGCCGGCACCCTCAACTGCACCGCGCGGGACATTGCGTCCGGCGGGAACCTGACCGTGAGCGTCACGATGACCGTGGACTCGCAGACGGTATGCGGTGAGGCCACCAACATCGCGACCTTCAACTCAACCAACGCCGGCACCGGCAACGACGATGCCGATGTGGCCGTGAAGTGCGCCCCGACGATCGTGACGGACGTGAACGGCGCCGGTGCGAATGTCATCAACCTGGGCGAGAGCTTCAACGACGTTGCCACGCTGAGTGGCGGCGCGGGCACCCCGACGGGCGACGTCACCTTCTTCCTGTGCGGTCCGACGCTCCTTGACCCGGCCACGGCGGGCGGCTGCCCGACCGGTGACGGCACCCAACAAGGCGCCGCGGTTCCATTGGTGGCAGGCGTCGCAACTTCGGTTGACTTCACGCCCACGGCGCCCGGCACGTACTGCTACCGCGTGGTCTACGGCGGCGACGCCAGCTACGTGGGCGGCGAGCACACCAACGCCACCACCGAGTGCGTCCTCGTGAAGCACCCGAACCTCACCATCGTGAAGAACCCGTTCCCGGCGGAGCAGCCAGTCAACGCCGGCGCTCAGATCGGGTTCGACATCATCATCACCAACCCCGATGACGCCGGTGACCCCGACGACGGCGGAACAGCGTTCGGCGTGACACTGAACGACCCGCTGCCGGCCGGCTTCACCTGGACGATCACGGTGAACCCCGACAACACCCCGCCGGCTGGTGGCGACTGCGCCATCGTCTCGGGCGACCTTGAGTGCTCGTTCGGCGACCTGCCGGCGGGCGGCTCGCTGACCATCAGCGTCCGTGCGACAACCACTCAGCCAACTTCGCCGACGGACCAGGGCGCCCACTGCGGCACGTTCCCGAACACGGCGACGGCGGACGCCACGAACGACGACCCGGCGATCGATGACGCCACCGTCATCGTCCGCTGCGCGCCGATTCTCTCGACTGATGTCGACCTCGACGTGATCAGCGTGGGCGAGTCCGTCGTGGACTCGGCTACGATCACGGGCTTCGCGGGCCTCGGCGACGTAGAGGGGACGATCGAGTTCTTCCTCTGCTCCGATACCACTGAGCCGTTCGCGAACCCGGACTGCTCGGCTGGCGGCGTCTCGCAGGGCTCCGTCCCTGTGGACGGCAACGGCCCCTACGACTCGGCGGCGGTCTCTCCGGACGCGGCCGGCAACTACTGCTTCCGCGCGGTCTTCACCCCGGGAGCGGAGTCCAACTACCTGGGCGTAAGCCACACGAACCTCACGACCGAGTGCTTCCAGGTCCGCGCGCCTGGCCTGACGGTCACCAAGGCGGCGGACGACGTAACGGTCAACGCCGGCGACCAGATCGGCTTCACCATCACGGTGAGCAACACGGGCGCGGGGACGGCCTTCGACGTGACGCTCAACGACCCGCTCCCGGGCGGCCAGGGCGTGAACTGGAGCATCGAGAGCCAGACCGGTGTGGACGCTGACTGCGCCATCACAGGCGCTCCGCAGGCCGAAACGCTCGTCTGCGGCGGGGACGACTTCGACCTCGACAACGGCGAGAGCTTCACGGTTCACGTCATTAGCGACACCACCTCGGATAGCTGCAAGGCATATCCGAACACGGCCACGGCAGATGCCTCGAACGCGAGCCCACTCAATGCGATGGCGACCACGACCGTGCTCTGCCCGGACATCGACGTCGACAAGACGGGCTCGACAGGTCCGGTGAGCGCTGGCGACCCGATCACGTTCCAGATCACGGTGCTGAACCTTGGTCCGGGCGTGGCCTACGGTGTCATGTTCACGGATGACCTCGGGGCCCTCGGCCTGGTCAACGTCACCGAGGATCATGATGAGTGCACGGCGTCGTTCGCTGGCGTGTTGATCTGCGACTTCGGCAACATCGACGTGGGCGCGCTGAACGCGGAGGTCGTGAACATCACGGCCGACACGACTCCAGCGTCCTGCGCCGGGCTCGACAACTCCGTGACCGTTACCTCGACGAACGAGAACTCGCTCAGCCTGGTCAATAACACGGACAACCACCTGATCACGGTCCTGTGCCCGGACATCGAGGTCCTGAAGAGCGGCAACGGGCCCATCAACGCGGGCGACGAGGCGGAGTTCACGATCACGGTGAACAACGTCGGCGGCGGCACTGCAACGGACGTGCTCGTCCAGGACACGTTCAGCAGCGAGCTGTCATGGACCGTTTCCAGCGCGGTGGACGAGTGCGACCTTGGGGAAATCGTGCCCGTGGCCGGCCAGATCGTCTTCAGCTGCACGATTCCCTCGATCGCCGCGGACGGCTCGGCGCTCATCACACTGACTGCCACGACGACGGCCGACTCGTGCGGGACCATTACCAACAACGTGGGAGCCATTGGCGGCAACGAGCCCGAGGCCGTCGTCATCAGCGAGGGCGAGGAGAACCCGAACGAGGCGGGGGTGAACTTCGCCGAGGCCGACATCGAGGTCCTCTGCCCGGACATCTTCATCCAGAAGGTCCCGCTCTCCAGCCCGGTCGTGAACACGGATACCGACACCGTCGGCTTCCGGATCGAGGTCAGGAATACCGGCGAGGGCGATGCCTACAACGTGGTGCTCAAGGACGAGCTGCCGACCAGCCCGGTTGGCCTCAGCTGGAGCATCCTCGGGACGAACGGTGGCCCGACGTGCGACATCGGAGTGACGGAGGCGGGCGTGCTGACCTGCACGATCGCGGTCCTCGATGGTGATGCCGACGGGATCCCGCCATTCGACTTCTTCACCGTGGACATCGTCTCCCCGACGGCCGACCTGGCCGGCACGGAAGGCGATACCTGCGGCGACATCAACAACACGGCGTTCGCTGACGCGAGCAACGACCCGGAGCTCATCCTGCAGGACAACATAAACCTCCTGTTGCTCGACCTCGGGCCCGAGTGGGAGTCCGATGACGCGACGGTGACGGTGCTCTGCCCGGACGTGGAGATCGAGAAGTCGACGACCACGCCTGAGGTCAGCGCTGGCGACGCGGTGAGCTACACCATTACGGTGACCGCCGGCGGGACGGGCGCCTCCACCAACGTGGAAGTGCTCGACCAGCTCCCGGCCGGCGTGGACTGGACCATTGTGCCGCCGGTCGCCGGCTGCACGATCGACGTGGCCCTCCTCCTCGAGTGCGACTTCGCCTCGATGGACCCGGAGGACGTCATCACTATCACGGTCGTCGGCGACGCCGGTGAGGGCTCTTGCCCGTCGATCGAGAACACCGCCACCGTGACCGCGGATGTGGACACGAACGACACGAACGACACCTCGGGCCCCGTGATCATCACGGTGAACTGCCCGGACATCGGGGTCATCAAGACGGGCACGGCGCTGATCAACCCCGGCGACCCGGTGTCCTATAGCATCACCGTCACCAACCACGGCCCTGGCACCGCCACGGCCGTCATCCTCACCGACACCATGCCGACCGGCGCTCCGAACTGGACCGTCACCTCGGACACCGGCACCTGCCTCCCGGCCAACCCGGTCGCGGGTGGTGCTTTACTGACCTGCGACCTGGGCGACATGGCGGAGGACGCCATCGCCAACATCACCATTACGGGCACGACGCCGGACAACGGCGTGTGCGGCCCGCTGAACAACGTCGTGAATGTCACCGCTCTCAACGAGATCGAGAACGGCATCGAGCCGAACACGGACAACCACCCCGTCACCTGCGTGCTGGCGACGGGCAACCTTGTCATCCGCAAGTGGATCGACTTCGACGGCGACCGCGCTATCGACGGCATCGACACCCTCGACGATGACTGGGAAATCACGATTTCCTGTGAAGGCGAGGCCGACGAGGTCATCCTCACCGGCCGCGACGGCGACGGCACGATCATCATTCTCGGTCTTGACGACGGAACCGACTGCACCGTGACCGAGGACGAGAACTCGAAGGACGGCTTCGAGCCGGCAGGCTTCAACTCGGTCGACGTGGACGGCGCCGATACCGGCGCGGGCACCTCGGCGGTGGTCACCATCGACGAGACCGTGGAAGCCGAAGTCGACTTCTTCAACCAGCCGTTCGGGGACATCCAGGTGACGAAGCGAACGGAGCGAAACGGCGCGAACGAGCCCGGCCAGAACGGTGGCTGGGAGATCACGGTCGAGGGCTGTGGGTTCAGTGACACCAAGGACACTGCCCAGGGCAACCCGGTGGGGACGGTGAGCTTCACCCATCTGCCGGCCTGCCCGAGTGGCTACGAGGTCTCTGAGGACCCGAACAGCAAGCCCGGCGCGGTCCCGCCGTGGAGCCCCAGTGGCTCGACGAGCCGGGACGTGGACCTCGATCCAGGCGAGACGGTAACCGTGGCGTTCACGAACGTCCGGAACGACCCGCCGGTGCAGGTCACGCCGACCCCGACCAACACGCCGACGAATACGCCGACGCCAACGAACACGCCGACGAACACGCCGACGCCGACCAACACACCGACCAACACGCCGACGCCGATCGACACGGTGGCGGGAGTCATCACCCCGGCACCGCCGGAGACTGGTAACGGCCTGACAGGCGGCCTTGGCGGCTCGTCCGCCAGCCTGATGATGGCTGTTGCCGGCCTGGTGGCCATGGGTGGAGGCTTCTTCCTCCTGGCGACGCACCGGCGGCGCGAAGAGCAGTAAGCGCCCGGCACACGGACCACTAGCGAAAGCCCCCTCGAAAGAGGGGGCTTTTTGCCCTCACCCCCCGGCCCCCTCTCCCGACTTCGCGGGAGAGGGGGAGTTTGTCTGCGGGCCATGCCAGTCCGGTGGAGGCCGCAAAGGTGCGCTGGCGCCTGTTTGTTGGTTGTCCGGAGATTCGCCTGGGCTAATGCCGCGACTGAGGCAGGGCATGGGCGGGGCGGCAGTAGTGGTGGGTAGACTCGGCGCATGGCACAGGGAACACAGCAATACACAGCGGCCGACATCAAGCGCTTCCGGTCTAACTACAAGGATGAGGTCGACGGTTCGGCGCTCTACCGGCTGCTGGCAGACGCGGAAAAGGACCCGCACTTGCGGTCGCTGTACGAGCGGCTGGCGGTGAGCGAGGACCGGCACCTGGCGCTGTGGGAGCAGAAGCTGCGGGAGGCGGGGTCGGAGCCACCGAGCGGCGGGCCATCGTTCAAGGTGCGAACGCTCGGGTGGCTGGCGCGCCGTTTCGGGACGAGCCTGGTGGCGCCGATCGTGACGAACATGGAGCTCTCCGCGCAGACCATGTACGACGACCAGCCGGAGGCGGTGGCCGAGAACCTGCCCGCGGACGAGCGCTCACATGCGCGATTGTTTCGCGAGATCGGGAAGACGGGGAAGCTCCACGACCCGCAGGTGAGCATCGCCCAGGTGGAGGGTCGGCACCGTGGAGCGAGCGGGAACGCCTTGCGCGCGGCCGTGCTCGGAGCGAACGACGGCCTCGTCTCCAACCTGGCGCTGGTGATCGGGGTCGCCGGGGCGTCGCCGGGGCAGGACATCGTGGTGCTCGCGGGGGTTGGGGGCCTGGTGGCAGGGGCGCTGAGCATGGCCCAGGGCGAGTGGATCAGCGTGCGCAGCAGCTCGGAGGCGTTCGAGCGCCAGGTGGCGATCGAACGTGACGAGCTGGCCATCATGCCGGAGGAAGAGGAAGAGGAGCTGACGCTCATCTACCAGGCGAAGGGACTGACGGAGGGGGACGCTCGCCAGATGGCGAAGCGCATCCTCTCGGACCACGAGACGGCGCTCGAGACGCTGACGCGCGAGGAGCTGGGCATGTCGAGGGACGAAGCGGGGAACGCGTGGGTGGCGGCGTTCGCATCGCTGCTGATGTTCTCGATCGGCGCGATCATCCCGCTGTTGCCGTGGTTCTTCGGTGGCGGGAGCGCGGCCGCGCTGACGAGTGTGGCGCTGGGCGCGGCGGGTCTGTTCATGCTGGGCGCGGCAATCACGCTCTTCACGGGACGGAGCGCGTGGTATTCCGGCAGCCGGCAAATGCTCCAGGGCGTCGCTTCGGCGGCGATCGCGTTCGGCATCGGAAATCTTGTCGGGGCGTCGACGGGGATCTAGTCGCTAGAGCTCGACTTCGAGGGTGACCTGCCGGTCGCGGGTGGTGATGGCGACGAGGCGGTAGTCGATCGCGGGGTCCAGGTTGTCGAGGGCGGCGCTGAGCTGGTCCTCGATGAGTTGGGCGAGCGGTTCAGGCACGGCGAATGAGCCGAGGTGCGCATCCGCGACATCGAGCTGGAGACGGCCGTCGACGATGTTGGGGTCGAGGACAACTTCTCCGGTAATGCCGACCCCAGAGCCGCCGGCGCCAAGCTCGACGATGATGACGCCGCCCTCTTCGCGCACTTCCACGTCGACCAGGGAGATGGTGGCGAAGCCTTCGAGCTCCGGGAGGCCGTCCCGGATGATGGCGGCGAGGCCGGCTTCGTCGAAGACGAGCCGGGCGTTGCCGCCTACCGCCCCTTCGTCGGGGTCTGAGTCGAACGTGGTGTCGAGGGAGAAGAGCAGGACGGTGGCGATGACGCCGCAGACCACTCCGAAGATCAGCATGAAGAGCGAACGCATGACGGCGGGCCGAGTATATAGGGGAGTGGGAGGAAGGAGGGAGGAGTGACCACGACCCCGCCCTCACCCCCGGCCCCTCTCCCGCTGCGGCGGGCGAGGGGAGTGGTTGGTTCGCCGGCGCCATGTCAGGCAGGGATAGGGCAGAGGAGGAGGGACGAGGGAAAGCTGTCCCTGGCCGTTTGGGGGAGGGTGCGCTGGCCGGGCGGGCGGGTTGCCAGTAGCGGCGGGGGTCTGGGATACTGTGGACTCTGGTGGCTAGAGCGAGGTGGTCCCACCCGTTCCCATCCCGAACACGGAAGTGAAACGCCTCAGCGCTGACGATACTGCCCGGGCAACTGGGTGGGAAAATAGGCCGCCGCCGGTCATTAAAAGAAACCGCCCTGTGGCGGTTTTTTTGTCCGGTTGAGAGCAGCACAGCGAAACAGTGGAGGAGCGGAGATGGTGCGGTAAACGCCGAGGACAGTACCTTGCGCGCACTGTCGTCGTTGCTTCCACACAAGGATCGGCCGCTGCTACAATCGATGAGTCTACCCATCTCACCCTGGGAGTCTTCGGCACGCCGGAGATCTGCCCCCAAGACGGAGCCCATCTTGTCCACTGATACCGCCCAACCAACCGCCCCCGACGAAGTCGAAGCCGAAGCCCAGGTTCAAGCCGAAGCGCAAGTGCCCGCGGAACCGCAGGTCGAAGCCGAGGCCGAGGTTCAAGCCGAAGCGCAAGTGCCGGCCGAACCGCAGGTCGAAGCCGAGGTTCAAGCCGAAGCGCAAGTGCCGGCGGAACCCCAGGTCGAAGTCGAGGCTGAAATGGATATGGGGGCACTCCTCGATTCGGAGGCCGCCCAGCCAGGATCACTGCGCCGCGGCGAAATCGTCGAGGGGATGGTGATGGGCGCATCGCCCGATGGCCTCATCGTTGACGTCGGCACGAAGACCGAAGCCCTGATTCCGCAAGGCGAGATGCTCTCGCTGGGGGTCGACGGCCAGGCCAAGCTGAAGGCCGGCGACACCGTGAAAGTCATGGTCCTGCAGCCGAGCTCCTCGGAGGGCCACGCGATTGTCTCGCTGGACCGTGCCCGCGGCGAAGAGGGCTGGGACATCCTGGCCGAGCGCCACGAGAGCGGCGAGGTCTTCGACGCGCAGGTCACGGGCCACAACCGGGGCGGGATCCTGGTGAACGTCGAGGGCGTAAACGCCTTCGTGCCGCTCTCCCAGGTGGATAGCATCCGGCGTGACGACGCGAACGCGGTGGAGGCGCTCGCGGGCCTTGTCGGCAAGAGCGTCCGGCTGAAGGTCATCGAGTTGAACCGCAAGCGCAACCGGGTGATTCTCTCGGAGCGCGCGGCGATGTCGGAGTTCCGCAAGGAAGCGAAAGACAAGGTCCTCGACGACCTGCAGGAAGGCGAGATAAAGGAGGGCACGGTGTCCTCCATCACGGACTTTGGCGTGTTCGTGGACCTCGGTGGCGCGGACGGACTGGCGCACATGACGGAGCTGACGTGGGAGCGCGGCAAGAAAGCCAAGGACCTCTACAACGTCGGCGACACGGTGAAGGCCTACATCCTGAAGGTCGACCGGGAAACCAAGAAGATTTCGCTGTCGCTGAAGCGGGCGCAGCCGGAGAAGTGGGACCAGACGGTGGACCACTTCGTGATCGGGCAAATTCTCATTGGGCGAGTGACGAAGCTGATGGCGTTCGGCGCCTTCGTGCGGCTGGACGGCCCGGTTGAGGGGCTCATCCACATCTCGGAGCTTTCGAACCGCCGCATTCAGCATCCGAAGGACGTGGTGAAGGAAGGCGACGTGGTGCCGGTGAAGCTGGTGCGCATCGAGAAGGACCGCCACCGGCTGGGCCTGAGCCTGCGCCAGGCGCGGAACGATGCCGAGGCGATGGGCTTCATGTTCGACGGCAACGGGGCCGTGATCGACTACCCCGACGATGTGCGAGAGCAGTTCCAGCTCGGGGCAAGGGATGAGTCGGCGCCCCGGCCGCAGCGCGGTTCGTCGGAGCCGCGAAGCGCGCAGGAGGCAATTCAGCAGGCCGTGGAACGCGACCCGGAGCCGGTATCGGCGTTCGCGCACGCGTTCGCCCAGGCCCTGGAGAACGCCGAAGGCACGAACAGCGCGGTGACGGATACGGTGGAAGCGATAGCCGACACGACGGACGAAGCTCCTACCGAGGCGACAGCCGAGGCGAGCGAGATCGTGGAGGCGGCGGCCGCGGAGGCGGATGCGGCGGAGGCAGTGGAAGCCATGGCGGAGGAAGCTCCAGTCGCGGAAGCCGTGGTGGAGGAGGCTCCGGCCGCGGACGACGTGGTGGAGGAAGCTCCAGTCGCGGACGAGGTGGCGGAGGAGGCTCCAGCCACTGAACTCGCGGTGGAGGAGGCTCCAGTCGCGGAAGACGTCGTGGAGGAGGCTCCAGTCGCGGAAGCCGTGGTGGAGGAGGCTGCGGAAGCGAGCGCTCCCGCGGAGGAAATTGAGGAGAGTACCGAAGCGCCGGCGGAGACGCCTGCGGACGAAACTGTTGTACGCGCCACGGAAGAGGCGCCCGCATCGGCCGTGGCATCTGAAGGGGAGGACGCTGCTGCTGAGAAGTCGTAGTCGCACTCCGGGCGTGCCCGGGGACCGGGGAGAACGGAATGGCCGATAGATTCGACAAGTTCACTGAACGCGCTCGGCGGGTGCTGACGCTGGCGCAGGAAGAAGCCCACCGCTTCAACCACAACTATATCGGCACAGAACACATCCTCCTTGGGCTGGTGCGCGAAGGCGATGGCGTGGCGGCGAAGGTCCTCGCGAACCTCGGCGTGGAGCTGAACAAGGTCCGCTCGGCAGTAGAGTTCATCATCGGCCGGGGCGACCGCACGGTCCTCGGCGAGATCGGCCTGACGCCGAGGGCGAAGAAGGTCATCGAGCTTGCCGTGGACGAAGCGCGGCGGCTGAACCACAGCTACATCGGCACGGAGCACCTGCTTCTCGGCCTCGTGCGCGAGGGAGAGGGCATCGCCGCGGGCGTGCTCGAGAGCCTGGGCGTGAACCTCGAGCGGGTGCGCGCGGAGACGACGCGCATCCTCAAGGACTCTGCCCCGCAGGCTGCAGCCGCGGGCAGTGGCGCCCGCACGGCGACCCGCACCCCCACCGTGGACCAGCTGGGCATCGACCTCACGCAGGCAGCCCGGAACGGCCAGCTCGACCCGGTCATCGGCCGGTCGAACGAGCTGGAGCGCGTGGTGCAGATCCTCTCGCGACGCACGAAGAACAACCCCGTGCTGATCGGCGAGCCGGGCGTGGGCAAGACCGCGATCGCGGAGCTGCTCGCGCAGCGCATCATCAGCGGGGACGTGCCGGAGACCCTGCAGGGGCGCCGGCTGCTCACGCTCGACATCGGCTCACTCGTCGCGGGCACGAAGTACCGCGGTGAATTCGAAGAACGCCTGAAGAAGGTGATCGAGGAGATCAAGTCCTCGGGGAACTGCATCCTGTTCATCGACGAGCTGCACATGCTCGTGGGGGCGGGGGCGGCGGAGGGCGCGGTGGACGCGGCAAACATCCTCAAGCCGAGCCTGGCGCGGGGCGAGATGCAGTGCATCGGCGCCACGACGCTGGACGAATACCGCAAGCACATCGAGCGGGACGCGGCGCTGGAGCGGCGCTTCCAGCCGATCGTCGTGGAGGAGCCGTCGGTCGAAGAGACCGTGGAAATCCTCAAGGGGATCCGGCCCCGGTACGAGGAGCACCACAAGCTGAAAATCAGCGACGCCGCGCTCATCAGCGCCGCCGAGCTCTCAGCCCGGTATGTGATCGACCGGTTCCTGCCGGACAAGGCGATCGACCTGATCGACGAGTCAGCCAGCCGGGTCCGGATCCGGCGAGCGGCGACGCCGCCCTCGCTGAAGGAAGCGATGAAGGGCCTCGAGAGTCTGCGCCGAGAGAAGGAGCAGGCGATCACGGCCCAGCAATACGAGTACGCAGCCGAGCTTCGCGACCGCGAGACGAAGCTGCAGGAGAAGATCGCCGAGATGGGAGAGTGGGAAGAGGGCGAGGAAGGCATTGCCACCCCCGTCGTCACCGATGAGGACATCTCGGAAGTGGTCTCGATGTGGACGGGCATCCCGGTGGCGCGCATCGCCAGCGAGGAGAGCGCCCGCCTGCTGAAGATGGAAGAGAGCCTGAAGAGCCGCGTCATCGGCCAGGACGAGGCGATCCAGTCGATCGCCCGGGCCGTACGGCGCGCGCGTGCCGGGCTCAAGGACCCACGGCGGCCGATCGGCGTGTTCCTCTTCGTAGGCCCCACCGGTTCCGGCAAGACGCACCTGGCACGGCAGCTCGCGGAGTTCATGTTCGATAGCCAGGACAACATGATTAAGCTGGACATGAGCGAGTTCAGCGAGAAGCACACCGTCTCGCGGCTGGTCGGCGCGCCTCCGGGGTACGTCGGCTACGACGACGGCGGGCAGCTCACGGATACCGTGCGGCGCAAGTCGTACTGCCTCATCCTCCTCGACGAGATCGAGAAGGCGCACCCCGAAGTCTTCAACCTGCTGCTGCAGATCTTCGACGAAGGCCGCCTGGCCGATGCGAAGGGCCGAAAGGTCGACTTCCGCAACACGATCCTGATCATGACGTCGAACGTGGCGTCGGACCTGATCAAGCGGGACTCTGGCCTGGGCTTCTCCAAGGGCGGCGGCGACGAGGTGAAGTCGGTCGAAGAGAAGTACCAGCGGATGAAGGACAAGGTCCTCGGAGAGCTGAAGAACGTGTTCCGGCCGGAGTTCCTGAACCGCATCGACAGCACGGTCGTCTTCCACCCGCTGAGCGCCCCGGACATCCGCAAGGTTGTGGACCTGGAGCTCGTGGGCGTGACGAAGCAGCTCCAGGCCAAGGGCATCACGCTCGAAGTCACGGATGCGGCGAAGGACTGGCTGGGCGAAAAGGGCTACGACCAGGCGTTCGGGGCGCGGCCGCTGAAGCGGCTGATCTCGGACAGTATCGAGGACAAGCTCAGCGAGATGCTCCTGGGCGGCGACTTCGCGGCGGGCGACACAGTCGTGGTCGACCGCAGGCCGGAGGACGATGGCGGCGGCCTGGCGATCGTCACCGCACGGGAGCCGGCGCCGGTCGCATAGCGGCGGCTGTCAGGGCAATCATCATCCGAGAGGGGCCATCCGGCCCCTCTCGTTTTGCGTAGAGTTAGTGAGATGCAGCGAACATGGCGACGACCGGTAGCGATCGCGGCAGTGGTGCTGGTGCTCGCCGTAAGCGGGCTGGGGGCAGGCTTTGCGTTGAATCGCGACGGCAACGGTGCAACCGACGGAGAGCAGCAGGCGCGTGAGACAACGGTCGTGGCGACCGGCAATCGGGGCTTCTGGCTCCCGCTCGATCGGCTCACGGTGCCATACCCGCGTCCCGAGTCCATTCCGGAGTTCCAATGGGCGATGCTGGAGGACGGCTGGGTCACGGACGAAGAGGCCCTCGCGGCACGGGATGCGACGGTGGCATGCATCGCGGAGGCAGGCCTGGACGTGCGGCCGTTGGAGGGCGACCCGGCAGCGAGGCGCGCGCCGTCGTTCATGGTGGTGACAGGTCAACCTGGCCGTCCTCCCGGAGTCGATGCGTGCAAGGACGAGTTCATGGAGTTCGTGGGCATGGGCTACGGCTCGCAGGGTGACACCCGCGACTGGGTGACCAAGGCCTATGTGGACGGCCTGTTCCACGACTGTCTTGCGGAGCGCGGGTTCGGAGTGCCGGCGCCCGGGCAGACGTACGAAGAATTCTGGACAAAGGAGCGGTTTGGAGCGCTTATTGCTGACAGAGCCGGGGATGCTGCCTTCCGGGAATGCTCCGGAGCCACGGGAAACGTGCGCTGGTGGGGTGTGACCCCGGAGGCGCCGACGGAACACAGCCCGTTCGAGACATGCGTGGCAGAGCACGGGTATACCGTCTCCGCGCTTGGCCAGCGCCCAGAGGAGTTCTGGACGCCTGAGCGGCTGAATTCGATCCCGTCCGTGCCGGGGCTGGCGACGGTGTGGCAGAAGTGCTCAGTGGTCGGCATGGCGGCGCGGCGTACGGAGTAGCAGGCTCGGCAGCGACCCGCCCCAAGCCTTGATGCAGCGATGCGGCGATCGTGTCGCCGTGGCCGCAAAATTTATGGCACGGGGCTAGGATCCGGGGCTGGGAGCGAGTAGACTGGTGCGAGTGCATGACTGCGACCCCGGAACCAGCCGGGGTAGGGGCCGTTACGAAAAGTAAACGACGTAGGTTGACGCGCGGTAATCGCGGATCTACGCTTGTACTCGGCTTGCCATGCCCATCGCTTTCCCCCATCCTCAACGGTTCGAACCCAATCTCTTCGTGCTTGTTGAACCATAGGTCCTGAAGGAGTTGCCACAGGATGACCACTTCGCATGACGTAATGCGAAGGGGGGCTTCTGTCCCTCTCGACGTTGTGACGTACGGCCGGATTCCTAACGTCCTCGACATTCCCAGCCTCATCAAACTCCAGATCGATAGCTTCGGCTGGTTCAAGCGTGAAGGACTGCGCGAGCTCCTCGACGAGATCTCGCCCATCCAGGACTTCACCGGGTCGAAGATGGACCTGGTCTTTGGCGACTACGAGTTCCGCGATCCGAAGCACTCGGAGGAGGAGTGCCGCGAGCGCGATATGACCTTCTCGGCGCCACTTTTCGTGGACGTCGAGTTGCGCATCAAGGAATCGGGCGAAATCAAGGAGCAGCGGCTCTTCTTCGGCGACTTCCCGCTGATGACGGACATGGGCACGTTCATCATCAACGGCGCCGAGCGCGTGGTGGTGTCCCAGCTCGTGCGCTCCCCGGGCGTGTACTACACGATCGACCTGGACGCGGCGAGCGGCCGGCGGCTGTGCTTCGCCAAGCTCATCCCGAACCGGGGCGCGTGGCTGGAGTTCGAGACCTCGAACCGGAACGTCGTGTCGGTGAAGGTGGACCGCAAGCGCAAGATTCCCGTATCGAACCTTGTGCGCGCAATCGACGTGCCCGGGCTGCTGCCGGGCGACCGCGATGTGCCGCGCTTCGCGAAGTTCTTCGCGGCCCAGGACCGCCTCGACAACTCGAAGGCGCCTGAAGACGAGAAGGCGCGCGACTCCTCGTTGCGCGAGCTGGAGATGGAGCTCGGCACGAACGAACGTGTGCTCGCGATGTTCGAGGCCGTGGACACGAACGAGGCCCACCCCTTCATGGCCACGACCATCGATAAGGAGCCTAGCCGCAACAAGCACGAGGCCCTGCTCGAGTTCTATCGGCGCATCCGGCCCGGCGACCCGCCCACGCTGGAGAATGCCCGCAACCTGGTCAACCAGCTGTTCTTCAACAGCCGGCGCTACGACCTCGGGCGCGTGGGGCGGCACAAGCTGAACAAGCGCCTGGAGTTGGATGACGCGGTCACCCAGCGCTGGCTGAAGCCGTCGGACCTCATCGCGATCATTCGCGAAGTGGTCAACATGAACAACATCAACCGCCACGGCGACGACATCGACCACCTCGGCAACCGCCGGGTGCGGGCGGTGGGCGAGCTCATCCAGCAGCAGTTCCGCGTCGGCCTCTTGCGGATGGAGCGGGTGGTGCGCGAGCGCATGACGATCACCGACCCGGAGGAGGCGACGCCGAGCGCGTTGATCAACATCCGCCCGGTGGTGGCCGCGATGAAGGAGTTCTTCGGCGGCAGCCAGCTCTCGCAGTTCATGGACCAGACGAACCCGCTGAGCGAGCTGAACCACAAGCGGCGCCTGAGCGCGCTCGGCCCGGGCGGTCTTTCGCGGGACCGTGCCGGCTTCGATGTGCGCGACGTGCACCATAGCCACTACGGGCGCATCTGCCCCATCGAGACGCCTGAGGGCCCGAACATCGGCCTCATCGGCGCGATGGCGACGTATGCGCGCCTGAACGACTTTGGGTTCATCGAGACCCCCTACCGGCGCGTGATCAAGGAGCTTCCCTCGGACGACAAGCGGCTCATCGGCGAGACGGTGCGCGAGGACGTGGTCGACGGCAAGGGCAAGGTGATTGCCAGCGCGGGTGACCCGATCGACGCCGCTTTGGCGAAGAAGCTCGCGAGCGCCGGCCAGAGCGTTCCGATCAAGCCGATCGTGTCGCAGGACATCGTGTACGTGACGGCTGACGTGGAAGACAAGTACATGGTCGGCCAGGCGAACACGCTGCTGGACGAGGCCGGGCACATCCTCGAGGACCGCGTCGAGATCCGTATCTACGAACAGTTCCGCATGGTCCGCCCGGAGGAGGTCGACTTCGTGGACGTGTCGCCGAAGCAGATGGTTTCGGTGGCGACGGCGCTGATCCCGTTCCTGGAGCACGACGACGCAAACCGCGCGCTCATGGGCGCGAACATGCAGCGCCAGGCTGTGCCGCTCGTACGGCCCGAGATCCCGCTGGTGGGAACGGGGATGGAGCGGCGCACAGCCGTGGACAGCGGGCACGTGATCGTAGCCGCGGACGACGGCGAGGCGCTGGAGGCGAGCGGCCAGCGCATGGTCATCCGCTACGACGACCCGAACCTGGGCGAGTGGACGCACAAGATGGTGAAGTTCACGCGCTCGAACCAGGGCACGTGCCTGAACCAGCGGCCCCTCATCGTGCGCGGCGAGCGGGTGACGAAGGACCAGCCCATCATCGACAGCTCGAGCACGCAGGGCGGCGACCTGGCCCTCGGCCAGAACGTGCTCTGCGCCTTCATGAGCTGGGAGGGCTACAACTTCGAGGACGCGATCATCATCTCGCAGAACCTGATCCGCGAGGACAAGTTCACCTCGATCCACATTGAGAAGCACGAGGTCGAAGCGCGGGACACCAAGCTCGGCCCCGAAGAGATCACGCGGGACATCCCGAATGTCGGCGAGGAGAGCCTGAGCGACCTCGACGAGGACGGGATCATCCGCATCGGGGCGGAGGTGCGGGAGGGCGACATCCTCGTCGGCAAGATTACGCCCAAGGGCGAGACCGAGCTGACGGCGGAGGAGAAGCTGCTGCGCGCGATCTTCGGCGAGAAGGCGCGCGAGGTGAAGGACACCTCGCTCCGCGTCCCGCACGGCGAGAAGGGGAAGGTCATCGACGTGAAGGTATTCACGCGCGACGACCACGAGTCACTCCCCGCGGGTGTGAACAAGCTCGTGCGAGTGAGCATCGCGCAGAAGCGGAAGATCTCGGAAGGCGACAAGATGGCTGGCCGCCACGGGAACAAGGGCGTCATCAGCCGCATCCTGCCGCGCGAGGACATGCCATACCTCACAGACGGGACGCCGATCGACATCATCTTGAACCCCATTGGTGTGCCGAGCCGGATGAACATCGGCCAGGTGCTGGAAACGCACCTCGGGTGGGCGGCGAACACGCTCGGGTTCCGGGCAGTGAGCCCGGTGTTCGACGGTGCGACGGACGCGTCCATCGACGACGCGCTGGCGCGTGCGTGGATGGCCAAGGAGTCGGGAGCGATGTACTACATCGACCCGCGTGACCGGGGCTTCGACCTGGACGTTGCGATCGCGTGGCTGAACGAGAAGGGCTACGACGCCAACGCGGTGCTCGTGGAGCGAACCGAGGGCGCGGCCAAGCGGGCGTGCCTGGAGATCTGGCTCAAGGATGCAGGAAGCACCATCAAGAAGAACGCGACGGTCGAAGACCTCGAGGAGATGGCGCAGCAGGTGTATGCGGAGACGAACGTGGCGCCGCCGCTGTTCGGCAAGATGACGCTGTACGACGGGCGCACAGGCGATTCCTTCGACCAGCCGGTGACGGTGGGCTACATCTACATGCTGAAGCTCATCCACCTGGTGGAAGACAAGATCCACGCGCGGAGCACGGGCCCGTACTCCCTCATCACGCAGCAGCCGCTGGGTGGTAAGGCACAGTTCGGTGGCCAGCGTTTCGGCGAGATGGAGGTGTGGGCGCTGGAAGCGTACGGCGCGGCGCACATCCTGCAGGAGCTGCTGACCGTGAAGTCGGACGACGTGGTCGGCCGCGTGAAGACGTACGAGGCGATCGTGAAGGGGGAGGACGTGCTCGAACCGGGCGTGCCCGAGTCCTTCAAGGTGCTCGTGAAGGAACTGCAGAGCCTCGGGCTCTCGGTGGAAGTTTCGAACGACGAAGGCGGAAGCGTCTCGTTTGTGGATGACACAACGAGCGACATGCCGGAGCTAGGCATCAACCTGTCCGGGTTCGAAGCGGAGGATCTTTTCAATGCTCGAAGTTAATGACTTCAACCAGGTGCGAATTTCGCTGGCCAGCCCGGAGCAGATCCGGAGCTGGTCCTACGGCGAGGTGACCAAGCCGGAGACGATCAACTACCGCACGCTCAAGCCCGAGAAGGACGGGCTCTTCTGCGAGAAGATCTTCGGGCCAACGAAGGACTTCGAGTGCTACTGCGGCAAGTACAAGCGTGTCCGCTACAAGGGCATTATCTGTGACAAGTGCGGCGTGGAAGTGGCGCGCGAGAAGGTGCGCCGCGAGCGCATGGGGCACATCGAGCTGGCCAGCCCGGTGAGCCACATCTGGTTCGTCAAGGGCACGCCCTCGAAGCTTGGGCTGCTGCTCGATATGTCGCCGAGGAACCTGGAGCGCGTGCTCTACTTCGCGCAGTACATGATCACGGAGGTGGACGACCACGCCCGCCAGCGTGAGATGGAGCGCATCCGCGACGAGATGGGCACGGTCGTGGAGGAGCGCATCGCGGAGGTGCGCCCGAAGCGGGAGAAGCTCGAGGAAGAGCTGGAGGCGGCGAACGCAGAGCTCCAGGCGAAGGTGGCCGAGCGCGTCGAGAAAATTGGCGCGGAGCGGCAGATCTCGCGGGACGCACTGGAGGCCGCGGTGGCGCGAGCGGCTGAGGCCGCGAGGGCGGCTGAGGGCACGGTGCTGCAGACCGAGATCAACGTACTCGGCGACGCCCTGCTGGAGGCTGGCACAAAGGTGACGAAGGCGGCTGCCACGCGCGTTGAGCGCGAAGGCGGAAAGCGCCTCGTGGCCTTCGACAAGGAAACGGTGAAGCTCAAGGACGCCGAGAAGCTCGTGGCAGACAGCGCGCTGGACGATGCGAAGGCGGCGCTGTTCGACGAACTGCACCCTCTCCAGGAGAAGGAAAAGCAGCTCGTCAACGAGGTGGAGACGCAGTACAAGGAGCGCCTCAAGGACCTGGAGGAGCTCGCCGATCCGATCAAGGATGACAAGGTGGTGCTCCTCACGGAGACGCGCTATCGCGAGCTCAGCGACCTGTTCGGTCACGTCTTCAAGGCGGGCATGGGCGCGGAGGCTGTGCTGCGCGTGCTCGAGCGCGTGGACCTGGATGAGATGCGCGCGCGGATGAAGGGCGAGATCCTCTCCGCGAGCGGCCAGCGGCGCAAGAAGGCGACGAAACGGCTGAACGTCGTGGAGGCGCTCCAGGACTCGGGGAACAAGCCCGAGTGGATGGTGATGCAGGTGCTGCCGGTGCTCCCGCCGAACCTGCGCCCAATGGTGCAGCTCGACGGGGGGCGGTTCGCGACGAGCGACCTGAACGACCTCTACCGGCGCGTAATCAACCGGAACAACCGGCTGAAGCGCCTGCTCGACCTCGGCGCGCCCGAGATCATCATCCGGAACGAGAAGCGGATGCTGCAGGAGGCCGTGGACAGCCTGATCGACAACGGGCGGCGTGGCCGGGCGGTGAGCGGCAGCGGCAACCACAAGCTGAAGAGCCTGAGCGACATGCTCAAGGGCAAGCAGGGGCGCTTCCGCCAGAACCTGCTCGGCAAGCGTGTTGATTACTCGGGCCGATCGGTGATTGTGGTGGGCCCTGAGTTGAAGCTGCACCAGTGTGGTCTGCCGAAGCGGATGGCTTTGGAGCTGTTCAAGCCTTTCGTGATGCACTCGCTCGTGGCGAAGGGGCTGGCGCACAACATCAAGAGCGCCAAGCGCATCGTCGAGCGCGCACGGCCCGAAGTGTGGGACGTGCTGGACGAGGTCATTCATGACCGGCCGGTGCTCCTGAACCGCGCACCGACGCTGCACCGCCTGGGCATCCAGGCGTTCCAGCCGGTGCTCATCGAGGGCTCGGCGATCCAGCTGCACCCGCTCGTTTGCTCCGCCTTCAACGCGGACTTCGATGGCGACCAGATGGCAGTGCACGTGCCCCTCAGCCGCGAGGCGGTGGCGGAAGCGAAGCAGATCCTGCTCTCGACCCGCAACCTGCTCTCGCCTGCGAGCGGCAACCCGATCGTGGCGCCGTCGCTGGACATGGTGCTCGGCTGCTACTACATGACGGACAGCGACGCGAAGGCGCGGGGCGCGCACCGCGCCGCCACCAACGGCAGGTCGTCCGAGGGCATCTACGCATCGTTCGAGGCGGCACGTGTGGCGTTCGACCTTGGGCACCTCGAGCTGCGCGCACCGATCCGGGTGCGCACGGCGCGCGCCCTCACCGGAAACGGGACGACGGAGTATCCGGCGACAGACGAGGCGGGGAACCCGAAGGCACGGCTGGTGGACACCACGGTCGGCCGCATCATCTTCAACGCGGTGCTGCCGGACGAGGTCCCGTTCCAGAACGACACGATGGACCGCCCGCACCTGCGCGAGGTGGTAGCAATCTGCTACCGCGAACTTGGGCAGGAAGTGACGGCGGAAATCGTGGACAAGATCAAGGACGTGGGGTTCCACTACGCGACGAAGAGCGGCGTGACCATCGCCATTCACGAGATCCAGGTGCCGAAGGACAAGCCCGCCGTGCTGGCGGAGGCCGACCGGCGCTCGGATGCCCTCGTGGATCAGTACGAGATGGGCCTCATCACGGAGGAAGAGCGCTACCAGGGCACGGTCGAAGTCTGGAGCCAGGCGACGGAGAAGATCGAGAAGTCGATTAAGGACCGGCTCCGTGAGTACGGTTCGTTGCACTACATGGCGGCCTCCGGCACGAAGGGCAACATCACGCAGATCCGCCAGATGGCGGGCCTGCGCGGCCTGATGGCCGACCCGAACGGCCGGATCATCGAGCTGCCGATCCGCAGCTCGTTCCGGGAAGGCCTCTCCGTGCTGGAGTACTTCATCTCCACGCACGGCGCCCGCAAGGGCCTGGCCGACACGGCGCTCCGCACCGCGGACTCGGGATACCTGACGCGGCGCCTGATCGACGTGGCGCAAGACGTCATCATCCTGGAGGACGACTGCGGGACGACCGGTGGCATCTGGATCGAGCGTGATGAGCGCGATGACCGTCCGCTCTCCGACCGCGTGGTTGGCCGTTATGCGGCCATCCCCATGGCGGACGAGAAGACGGGGGAAGTGCTCTGTGACCGCAACGAGGAGCTCTCCGAGGAGGTCGTCGCGGAGATCGAATCGCGTGGGATGAAGCGGGTGTTCGTGCGCACACCGATGTCGTGCGAGGCGCCACGGGGCATCTGCGCGCTGTGCTATGGGCGAGACCTTGGCCGCGGTGAGCTGGTGAAGCTGCGCACGGCGGTGGGCATCGTAGCGGCACAGTCCATCGGCGAACCGGGGACACAGCTCACGATGCGTACATTCCATACGGGCGGCGTGGCGGGCACAGCGGACATCACGAGCGGCCTCCCGCGCGTGGAGGAGCTGTTCGAAGCGCGGACCCCGAAGGGCGAGGCGATCATTAGTGAGATCGACGGGATCGTCGAAATCGTGCAGGAGAATGAGCGCCGCATCGTGCGCGTCACCAACGTGGACACGCTGGTGGAAGAGTACCAGGCGCCGTCGCGTGGCAAGCTCCTGGTCGCGGACGGCGAGCATGTCTCGTCGGGTGCGGTGCTGGCTACTGGCCCGGAGACGAAGGGTGGCGCAGCGATTGTTGCCGAGCAGGTGGTCTCCCGCATCTCGGGGACGGTGCGCGTGCTTCCGAAGAACAAGCTCCAGGTGGTGTATGAGGAGCGTGAAGAGCGCGAGTACGCCATCCCCGCGGCGGCCCGACTGCGGGTGGAGAACAACGACTATGTGAACGCCGGAAACGCGATCACGGATGGCCCGCGCAACCCGCAGCACATCCTCTCCATTCAGGGGCGGGATGAGGTGCGGAAGTACATGGTGGACGAGGTGCAGGACGTCTACACGTCGCAAGGCGTGAAGATCAACGACAAGCACATCGAGGTGATCACGCGGCAGATGCTGCGGCGTGTAAAGGTGGACCACCCGGGTGATACCGGCTACCTGCCGGGTGATCTGGTGGACCGGCGGGAGTTCGAGGACCGCAACAACATGAAGATCGCCGAGGGCGGCGAGCCGGCGACGGCCCAGCCGATCCTTCTCGGGGTGACCAAGGCGTCGCTGAACACGGACTCGTGGCTGGCGGCTGCGTCCTTCCAGGAGACGACACGCGTTCTCACGAACGCGGCGATCGAGGGAATGGTGGACCGGCTGCAGGGCCTCAAGGAGAACGTCATCATCGGCAAGCTCATTCCCGCCCGGAGCGAGATCCAGGTGGAGCGCCGCGAGCACATCGCGGAGCTGGACCTGCCGGAGTCTTTGCTCCTGGAGGAAGAGGCGGAGCTGGAGCGGATGCTGGCGGAACGTGAGGCAGGCAAGTTCGCGTCCCGCGCCTCCGACGACGTGGACGAGGACACCATCGGCGGGCCGGTCGATGAGGTCGACGACTTCGAAATCCCCGACACGAGCGGCGAGGCGAGCGTCAACTAGTCGCAGCCTCCGAAGGCAGTCCCGAAGGCCCTCCACATGGAGGGCCTTCGTTCGTCTTGCAACAGATTATGCATGGCACGGCAGGCGGGTCGTGCCCGCCTGTAACCGCGCCTCGGTGAGCCTGAAAGAAGAGGAACCGGACCCGACGCCTGCCTGGGTGATCTCCGCGGCGGCCATCAGACGAAGTGATCGACTTCGGAAGGAGACATCATGCAATTGCGAAGATGGGGCGTTGTGGCCATTGGGAGCATCGCCCTGGCGAGCGCTGCCCTCGTGGGCTGCGGTGACGACGACGATGACGACATCGACGATGTCGAGGGTGCGACCGAGATCGGCGGCAGCCCGGCCGGCGAGACCGCGACGGGCACGGGTGGGGGTGACGACCCGGCCGGCGAGGTGCCCGCGGGCGCCGCGCTGATCGAACAGGAGGACCTGGAGTTCACGCCCGACGAGCTTGAGGTGACTTCCGAGGAGAGCGTCTACTTCAGGAGCAAGGACGCCGCCCTTCACACCGTGAACGTGAATGGCGAGAACGAGTCGGGAGACATGCGGGAGGGCGACGTGTTCGAGTGGGAACCGCCCACGACAGGTGAATTCGATATCACATGCGACTTCCACCCGGACATGCAGGCGACGGTGACGGTGAACTGACGCCTGATCGGGACGAACGCAGACGGCGGGCCCTCCACCGAGGGCCTGCCGTCTGATTGAGCCTGGTCTGGCATCATCCGCTCCGCTTGAGCTTGCCGGTGCGCTTGGCGTAGCGCTCGCCGAGAGAGAAGACCCAGACGCCCACGGGGATAAGGACGAGCCCGGCGGCGAGAAGGCCCACCATCGTCTTCCAGAGATCCATGGGTGAAGCGTTGTAGATGAGCGCCTCGCGGATGCCCTCGATGATGTAGCGTGCCGGCGATATCACCGAGATCGTCGCCAACGGCTCGGGCATATCTTCTGCTGCGATGTAGACGCCGGAGATGAGCACCAGCGCCGCCTGGATGACGTGCGTCATCTGCATGCCCCGCTCGGGATAGAGAAGTGGCAACACCGCGCCCATAATGCCGATGCCGATGAGGCTGATGCTGCCGACCATGAGCACGAGCGTTGCGGACAGGTAGTTCGCCTGATCCATGTTCAGGTCGAACATCAGCACAATCACGACCAGTACCACGGCTGTATGAACCAGCCCGTAGACGAGCGAGAAGAGGGCCGTGCCCACCATGTGCGTACCGCGGTGGACGGGCGCCATGAAGGTGTACTCGATCGTGCCCTCCCAGCGCTCCCAGGAGATCATGTCGCTCACCGTCTCGAAGACGACGGCGAGATAGTGCCAGACGAGGGCGCCAACGCAGAGGATGAGGACGAGCTCATCGATCTGTGCGTCGCTGAGGCCCTGTCCGCTAACGGAGCCGTTTACGCCGCGAGCGATCATGACGACGGCGATGGAGTTGGCGATGGTGTAGAGCATCCACACCAGCTCCCAGCCCCAGTACCGCTTCACGAGGTTGATGTTGCGTTCGACGAACGCGTAGCTGGCGCGGACTTCGGTTGCCGCGGCTGCCATGGTCACGGTTTTTCCTCCACATCCGAGTCCACAAAGGACTTGCCGGTGAGCTCGAGGAACACGTCCTCAAGGGTTGGGTTGGGATACTTTTCGCCCTTCACCCGCTCCTTCAGGGCGGCGCCAGTGTCGAGGGCGACGATGCCTCCCTGGTCCACGATGGCGATGCGGTCGCAGAGGTCGTCCGCTTCCTGCATGTCGTGGGTGGTGAGCAGCACGGTGGCGTCGTGGACGTCCCGAATCTCGCGCACGAAGGCTTGCACTTCCTTCTTGGAGTGGGGGTCGAGGCCGGTGGTCGGTTCATCCAGGAGGAGCACGATGGGTGCGGAGAGGAAGGCTCGCGCGATGGCGACCTTCTGCTGCATCCCGCGGGACATGTCCTCCATCGGCGACATCACGGACTCGTCCTCGATGCCGAGCCGCTTGAGGATTCGCCTGATGCTGACGCGGGCCTCGGCCGCGTCGACGCTGTAGAGGCGTGCGCCGTAGAGCAGGTTCTCCATGGGCGAGAGCTTCTTGAAGAACGATGCTTCGACGGAAACGCGGTTGATGAGCCGCTTGACTGTCGCTTCGTCCTTTTCGATGTCGTACCCGAAGACGGTGACGCTGCCGGAATCTGGGATGAGGAGGGTCGACATGAGGCGAATGAGGGTGCTCTTGCCGGTGCCGTTCGGGCCGAGGATGCCGAAGATCTCGCCGCGGCGGACCTGCAGGCTGATGTTGTCGACGGCGACGACGCGCTTGCGGGGCGTGCGGTTGCCGCGGAGCCTGCTGAGCAGGCTGGGCGGGGTGACGAAGACCTTGGTCGCGTTCTGCACGTCGACCGCGATCTTCTGATCTCTCAGGGGGGTGACCGCCAGCACCGGGTTGGGGCTGGCGGCCGGCGGTGCTGGTTCAAGCACTGAGGTGGACTCCATAGAAAGGCTCCTGCGATTGGGCGGGGGGGGGCCCCGGGGGGG
>JBBDMZ010000040.1:172893-285926 GCA_040877955.1 Dehalococcoidia bacterium
GGGCGGCGGTCTTTGACCGGGGGTTATTTGGCGCGGGCGGCTTCGCCGGTGAGGAGGTGGGGTTGGGGGTCGCGGTGGGAGGGGGGGGGGGGCCCTTGGGGGGCCCCCAACGCAAGGGCGGACACGGAGGTGGGGAGGCCGGTACCAGTGGGGGCGCCCGCGGCGTTCGATACGAGTCGACGTTAGGACTTCGAGCGTGGTTGAAGTCAACGTCGCGTTCGGGCCGAATGTGAATGCCGGTTCGGCTGTTCCTGTCGGACGATGCGAGGGACAGGAAGATACCGTGGGGCCATCCGGAGAGCCCACGGCGCGTGAGTTCAGTGAGTTGTGAGACTCAGCGCTGAGGGCTTGCCCGGCCGCCGTGTCGGTTTCGGTTTGGCTGCCGGACGATGAGGAACGCGCGGATCCCGCTGGTGTCGTTCATCATGGTGACGCGTCCCTCCGAGGGGTATTGGATTGCACTATAGGCAGAAACGCGCGCGGCTATCAAGGAGTTAACGTGAGCTAGGCGGTGACAGACGGATGCAGGTCGACCAACACGGCCAGTTCCTCGGCCCGGGTTCGGGCCACGTCGTCAATCGACGCGCCCCCGACGAAGCCCGTCGCGGAGTAACCGGCTCGTCTTAGGGTCTGGGCACGCTCGTCCGCCCGGAGGACATCGTCAAGCCGGACCGTTGTGGACACTTCCACGGCGAGGAAGAGGTCCTCTTGGGTCGCCTTGGACCGGCCCTGCACGAGGAAGTCGAGGTCGTAGAGCCGGTCTATCTCGTTCTGGGTGATGACGCCATCACCGAGAGCCCGGTCAACCTGCTCCAATTCGGTGATGACGGCCTGACGGGCGCCCCGGACGTACTTTCCGAACCATGAGCCGAACTGCTGGAAGTACTTCAGCTCAAGGAATCGTCCTTCGAATCGGCCAAGCGTGCCCTCGATGCTCCCTATTCGTGTTTCCGTCCAATCCTGACGCTCGGCGATCTGACGAAGCGTCTCGGCCACGCCAGCGAGAATCTCTCGTATCTCCTCCAACTCTCTTTCGACCCGGGCGATCCGCGCAGGTAGCTCCTCGAACTCGTCGCCGAGGATGAGAGGGCGCAGCTCCGCGCGCCACTCGGGGTGAGCTGCGAGCAGGCGGCGCAGGTCTTCGAAGTCGTTGACGGTGAAGGCCATGACAAAAGTGTACTACGCGAGCGAATCCAGGCGCTGGAGGAGGACCACGGCGGTCGCGGCCATCGCTTCACCGCGGCCGACGGCGTCGAGGCCCTCGCCGGTCTTCGCCTTCACGCTGACGGCGCCGGTGTCGATGCCAGCGATCTCTGCTACGCGCTCACGGATGTGATCGATGTATGGCGCGAGCTTCGGGCGTTCGGCGCGAACGGTGGAGTCCACGTTCACGAGCTCCCAGCCCTGTTCACTCGCGAGATCGAGGGCTTTGCGGAGGAAGTCGGCGCTGTCGGCGTGGGCGTAGCGGGGGTCGGAGGGCGGGAAGTAGTGGCCGATGTCGCCGAGGGCCGCGGCGCCGAGGACGGCGTCGGTGATGGCGTGGAGGAGGACATCGGCGTCGCTGTGGCCCGCGAGGCCGGGTCCTTCCTCGATGATGATGCCCCCGAGCACGAGGGTGCGGGCGTCGTCGACCGGGTGGATGTCCTCGCCGAGCCCAACGCGGATCACGGGGCGCCTCGCGAGCGGATTATCGCGCGCGCGATCTCGAGGTCGAGAGGGCGGGTGATCTTGATGTTGTCCGGGTCGCCTTCCACGACTGCGCACTGCAAGCCGAGGCGCGCGAGCATGGCGGCGTCGTCGGTCTCGTCGTTGTCGCTGGTGGCGGCGGCGTCCAGCCAGGCCTGGCGGAGGACGACCTGCGGGGTCTGCGCAGCCCATAGGAGCGAACGGTCGGGGTGAGCAGTGGTGACGCCGCGGCTTGCCTCCTTGATGGTGTCGGTTACGGGGACCGCGGCGATGGCGCCGGATTTGCCCTCGGCTGCGGCGATGACGCGCTCGACGAGGTCCGTTGTGACGAGGGGCCGGGCACCGTCGTGAATGGCGACGTAGCGGGTGCTGGAGGCGCGGAGGCCGGCTTCCACACTTTCCCTTCGCCGCTGGCCGCCGGGGATCACCGACACGCAGGACTTGCCGGCCCAATCGCGCGCGAGACTTCCGACTTCGTCGACCCGGTCGGGGCTGGTCACGACGGTGAGGCAGCCGAGGTCGGGGAGTGACTCGAACGCGACCAGGCTCCACGCGAGGACGGGGCGCCCGTCGAGGTCTGCGAAGAGCTTGTCGGCGCCGAACCTGGCGGAAGAGCCTGCGGCTACGATGACGCAATCGACCTTCACGGGGGAAGGCTACCAGAGGGCGGATCTCCGAAGTAGAGAGCGACACAACGGCGCGGGTTCACCGGGCGCGCGGGGTGGCCTAAGATGGAGGTTCGACCAATCCCCGGGCCTGCGTGCCCGCAGGAGGGAGCGGCTATGAGCGCTTCCATCGATCAGCTGCTGACCCGCGTCTCCAAGCCGGCCCGTTACACGGGGGGTGAGTGGAACAGCGTGACCAAGCCGTGGAGTTCCGCAAACGTGCGGATCGCGCTTGCCTATCCGGACAACTACGACATCGGCATGTCGAACATGGGGATCGGCATCCTCTACGACATCCTCAACAAGGTGGAGGATGTGCTCTGCGAGCGCGCGTACGCGCCCTGGGAGGACATGGAGGCGGAGATGCGACGCGAGGGCGTGCCCCTCTGGAGCCTCGAGAACCGGCGGGCGCTGCGCGAGTTTGACGTGCTCGGGTTCACGCTGCAGTACGAGTTGACCTACACGAACGTCCTCAACATGCTGGAACTCGGTGGGATCCCCGTGTGGGCGCGGGAACGGACGGACGAGCACCCGCTGGTGATTGCTGGCGGGTCGGGTGCGTTCAACCCCGAGCCCGTGGCGCCCTTCATCGACGCGTTCGTCCTGGGCGAGGGCGAGGACGCCATCGTCGAACTGGCCGATCGCGTGCGCGAGTGGAAGCGCGACGGCACGCCACGGGAGGAGCGGCTGCGGCAGTTGCTGACGATGCCGGGCGTGTACGTGCCCTCGTTCTATGAGGCGAAATGGGACGATGCCGGCCACTTCGCGGGGCTGGAGCCAACAATCGCGGAGGCGCCGAAGCTGATCAAGCGGCGGATCGTGGAGGTGCTGCCCCCACCGCTGGTGAAGCCGATCGTGCCGTTCCTGCAGACCGTTCACGACCGCGCGGCCGTGGAGATCCAGCGCGGGTGCACGCAGGGCTGCCGCTTCTGCCAGGCGGGGATGATCTACCGGCCGACGCGCGAGCGGTCGCCGGAGGAGGTGGCCGAGGCCGCACGCCAGCTCATGGCAAACACGGGCTACGACGAGCTGTCACTGCTCTCGCTGAGCACCACGGACCACAGCGAGATCGTGCCGATGGTGAACAAGCTCACGAGCACGTACCCGAACCTGAAGGTGAGCCTGCCGAGCACGCGCGTGGACACCTTCTCCGTGGACGTGGCGAACGCCATCGCCAAGGGCAAGAAGCACACGCTCACGCTCGCGCCCGAGGCGGGGAGCCAGCGACTGCGCAACGCCATCAACAAGCTCGTGAGCGAGGACGACCTGCTCGGGGCGGCCGAGAACGCCTTCGAGCGCGGTTGGACGGGGATCAAGATGTACTTCATGCTCGGGCTCCCGACCGAGACGATGGACGATGTCGCCGGCATCCTCGAGATGGGCCAGAAGGTGAAGGCGGTTGGAAAGAAGCACGTCGGCGGGCGCGCGAAGGTGCGCGTGAGCACAAGCAACCACGTGCCGAAGCCGCACACGCCCTTCCAGTGGGCGCGCCAGGACACTGCCGAGGAGCTGCGGCCGAAGCACCAGTTGCTGCGCGACGGCTGCCGGGCGGCGGGCGTGGAGTTTAGTTGGAACGACCCCGCGGACTCGTTCCTCGAGTCTGTGCTCAGCCGGGGAGACCGCAAAGTGGCGGCGGGCGTGTACGAGGCATGGAAGCGGGGCGCCAAGTTCGATGCCTGGAGCGAGTACTTCCGCGCAGACGTGTGGCGGGACGCGTTTGCGGCGGCTGGCGTGGATGCGGGCTGGTACGCGCATCGGGAGTGGGACACACGCGAGCCGCTGCCGTGGGACCACATCGACTGCGGCGTGACCAAGAGCTACCTCCGGGGCCAGTGGAAGGACGTTCATTCCGTGGAGACGGTCGCGGACTGCCACCACGGCGCCTGCAACGTCTGCGGGGTGCAGTCCTTCGATGCGCTCCGCGGTGAGAAGGGCGTGGCCGACTGCGTGGTGAAGCTGGACAAGCTGGTGGAGTTGCGGAGGGGGGCGAAGAAGTACGACGGCGAGATGGTGGAGCTGGTGTAAACTCAAGTGAGCCCCTACCTGGAGACCACTCGTGGCAATCCGGAGACCGCAAGCCGTCCAACATCGGTCAGAAGCAGAGGAGCTATCCCCCGAGGAAGACTCCGCGATGCTGCGCGAGTGGGAGGCGGACCTCCCCGATATCGTGCGGCACCACACGCGTGGCCTTCTTCAGCGGCGGGTTGTTGTGCGGCAGGACGGCACGCTGAGCATTCCGGCCGAGCTACGTCGCGTACTCGCGTTCGAACCGGGCAAGGAAATCGAGATGGAGATTACGACCGGCGGATGCCTTCTTGTGCACCCGCCCTCCGACGTTGATCCCGAGCAGTGGTGGTGGCGGACCGACCAGCTCAGGCCGACGCCGGAGGACGACACGGCCACCGGAAGGATCTATCTGAGCACAGAGGAGTTTCTCGCAGCGCTCGCAGACCCGGATCACTAGGACATGCCAACGTTTCACGCGGACGAGCGGTTTTGGCGCGAGTATAGCCGCCTGTCGGCCGCACAACAGCTGACGTTTCTGCGGGCGGTGCGGCAGTTGGTAGCCACGCTCCAGTCTGGCTCGTTCCCGCCGGCATTGCGCATTAAGCGATTTCGTGGCTCAGCTGACTGGTGGGAGCTAACGTGGGCGCCTGACGGCAGGGCGCTGTTCCGCTACGGCGACGAGGTTCGCTCGGGACACCCACACATCATCTGGCTGCGAGTAGGCAAGCACGACATCTTCCGGCCCGAGTAGACTGCGCCGATGCCGCCCGTCCCCGTGATCCTCGATACAGACATTGGCAGCGATGTGGACGATGCGCTGGCGCTGGCGTTGATGGCGCGGCACCCGGCGTTCGACCTGCGGGCGGTGACCACGGTCTCGGGGGATACGGTGCGGCGGGCAAGGATCGCGCGGAAGTTGCTACACCTCGCGGGCCGCGATGACGTGGAGGTCGCCGCGGGCGAGCGCGGCGAGCAGACGCACGAGTACCGGAGCGCCGAGGGCGAGCACGAGGACGAGATGCTCGGGGAGTGGGATGGGAGACTCCTGGTTTCCGAGCGGGGTGGGGTGGACCTGCTGGTGGAGGAGCTGCGCGGAGGCGCGGTCGAGCTGACAACCGTGGGGATGCAGTCGAACCTCGCCGCGGCGCTGGAGCGTGCGCCCGGGCTGGTGGCGGCTGTGCCGCGGGTAACGGTCATGGGTGGGCTGTTCGCGGAGCCACGGACCCTCGGCAAGGCGCTGCCGGCCTCCATCGACCACAACCTGAACGTGGACCAGGGGGCGTCGCTGAGGAGCCTGAACGCGGGCATGCGGCTCGTGTATGTGCCGTGCGATGTGACGATGGACCTGTGGCTCAGGCGGAAGCACGTCGACCGCCTGCGGGCTGGCGACGACCTCTGCCGGGAGCTGGCGCGCCAGATCGACATCTACCGCAAGGACGAACGCGCGCCGGAGGACCACATGTGCCGGCTCCACGACCCCCTGGCCGTCGCCACCATCGTCGAGCGGAGCTTCGTTCGCACGATGCGTGCGAAGGTGACGGTCGCGCCGGTGGGCGATCACCTGCGCACGTTCATCGATCCACTCGAGGGCCACGAGGCGGAGATCGTGTCGGGGGTAGATGGCCCGGGGTTCGCCGACTGGTGGCTGGAGGCGGTGTTGGGTTAGGTGTCGGATCCGAGAGGCCTGCTATGCGGGAGCTTTGGTCAGAGCAAGCGGGATGCGTGGGGAACGCCGAGTACCATGATCGTCTCGGGGCCTGCGGCGTAGAGGACCCGGTACTGACCCTCGACTAACTGGCGGATGTGGGCCGGGTTCGCCCCCGGGATGAGCCCAGCCGAACGCGGGAACAAGGCGAGTTGCTCCATCCGGCGGACGACGGAATCAATGATTGCTCGTGCCCTGGCCGGGTCGTTGGCGTGGAACTCGGCTATGTTGTCGAGGTCCGCTTGAGCCTCGTCGGTCCACTCGACTCTCACCGGGTGAGACGGAACCGGCTCTTGATCTCCTCGGTACTCACGGTCCGCCCAGCCTCGACATCAGCGAGTCCTCGGCCGATCTTGGCCTGTAGATACATCTGGTAGACGGCATCTTCGAAGCTGACGTCGTCCGGCAGCTCGTCGAGAATATTCTGCAGGCGTTCTTTCACCGTGCTCATAGCGGTTCATTCTAGCATGCCGGGCAGGCAGCCCCAGCGCGGTTGCTGGTCCCGGCTTAGCCGCCGTACTTCACGCCTACTTCGTCGAGGGTGAGGACACTGGGGTCCTGCTCACGCTGGCCGGCGTTCGTGACCTCGGCGACGATGCAGGCGTGGTCGCCGGGGGCGAAGCAGGTCTGAGTGAGCCAGTTGATGGGTGGAGGCGCCGAGCTCATCGCCGCTTTTGGTGCCGAGCACGTAGAGACCGTAGGGAATCATGCGGAGTGTGGTCGTCTTCGCGGCTTCGGCCTGTTCGTGCATGCGTCTTCTTCTCGTCGAGGTAAGCGGCATTGTAGGCAGGTCGGGCAAGGCTGCGCCGCGAGGCTCTGTGGTTGCGCCGCGAGGCTCTAGCCCCTAGTCCCCAGCGCCTCGACCCTTAACCGCGTGGGGAAGCGCGTGTTCGATGTCCTGGGCACAATCGTTGTGGCGCCGTTCGCGATTGTCGCGGCGGGGGTGATGGCGATGGTGCTGGCGGTCGAGCTGCGCGGGAACCCGTTCATCGTGCAGGAGCGCGTGGGGAGGGACGGGAAGCCGTTCCGGATGTACAAGCTGCGCACGATGCGGCATCCGAAGCCGGGCGAGGTGAAGCCCTACATCGTGGACGACTGGACGACGTACGTCTTCGCCCCGAGCGGCGTGCGCGACGCCCGGCTGACCCGCCGCGGTGAGTTCGCACGCAAGACATCGCTCGACGAATTGCCCAATCTGATAAATGTGCTGAAAGGCGAAATGAGCCTGGTTGGGCCGCGACCGGAGTTGCCGGAGCTGGTCGCGCAGTACCCGCCGGAGTACCACCGGCGGCACGACGTGCGGCCAGGTATTACGGGATTGGCACAAATTACGGGCCGTTCGGATTTGACCTACGACGAGGTCGCTTCCTACGATCTCCGGTACGTGGACTCGCATTCGGTTATGGGCGACCTCCACATCCTCTGGAAGACCGTGGCGGTGGTCCTCACAGGAAGTGGGGCCCGCTAGTGCAAGAAGAAATGGCTCCGGTTGAGGGTGGCTCGAAGCTGAGCCGCTTCGTGGCGAGCGAGAGCGTCCATGTGGCCGGCGCGATGGCGCTCGACGTCGTGGTGGTGGTCGTGGCCTATGCGGCCGCGCTCATCCTTCGCTTCGACAGCAGCGTGCCCGAGGAGAGTGTCGACACCGCGCTCTGGGCGGTCCCGCTGATCGCCGCGGCCTACATCACCGCGAACCTCTTCTTCCACGTCTATCGCACGATCTGGATCTACGGCAGCCTCGGAGACGTTATCCAGCTCTTCCGGCCCGTGCTCCTGGTGACGGCGGTCATCTTTGCGGTGAACGTCTTTGCGCCGCACTGGGGCGCCTTCGAGGGGGTGCTCGCGCATGATCCCGACGGCCTCGGCCCGCGTTCCCTCGAGCGCGACCTGCCACTCGGGGTGGTGCTGATCGCGGGGGCGTTGATTTTCCCCGGCATGGCGGCGGTGAAGATGCGCAGCCGGCTGCTCTCACGGATGCCGTGGGCCTCGCCCGCTTCGCGGCGGCTGCTGATCGTGGGTGGCGGGCATACGGGGCAGGCGCTCGTGCGCGAGCTGCAGAACAGCCCTGGGCTGAACCTGCAGCCCATCGGCTACCTCGACGACGACCCGAAGAAGCACGGCCGCCGGATGCACGGCCTGCGTGTCTTCGGTCCGACGTCGGACCTCGGCGCGTCCATTCGCGCCAACGACGTGGATGCGGTCGCGATCGCGATTCCGCGGGCGCCCGGGGCGATGGTGCGCGAGATCGTGGGCATCTGCCAGCGGCTCGAGGTGCCCGTGCAGATTGTGCCCGGCGTGGAGAAGTGGGTTGGCGGGCAGAGCCACGACACCCTCCGCGACGTCACGCTGGACGACCTGCTCGGCCGCGACCCGGTGCAGATCGACTACGCCGCCTGCTCGGAGACCGTGCGCGACAAGGTCGTGGTGGTGACGGGCGCGGCGGGATCGATCGGGTCGGAGCTGTGCCGGCAGGTGCTCGCCTTCGAACCTCGCCAACTGCACATGGTCGACAATAACGAGAGCGGGCTCTACGAGTTCGAGCTGGAGCTCACCGGCATCTCGCCCGAGACCGCGATCCACCTGTGGGTGGCGAATGTGGTCGAGCAGGAGCGCGTGGAGGAGATCGTGCGCACGGTGCGGCCGGACCTGATCTACCACGCCGCGGCGCTGAAGCACGTGCCCCTCATGGAGGACCACCCCGGCGAGGCCTTCCGGGTGAACGTGCTCGGGACGCTCAACGTGGCCCGGGCGGCGAAGACGTTCGGGGTCGAGAAATTCGTGCTGATTTCAACTGACAAGGCGGTTCGCCCGAGCAGCATCATGGGCGCGACCAAACGCATCGCCGAGCTGCTCGTGCTGGGACTGGCACGCGAGAGCGAGCTCACGACGTACTCCGCCGTGCGATTCGGCAACGTGATGGGCAGCCGCGGGTCTGTGGTGCCGAAGTTCATGCGCCAGATCGAGCTGGGCGGGCCTGTGACGGTCATGCACCCGGACATGATGCGTTACTTCATCAGCATCCCCGAGGCGGTGAGCCTCGTCATCCAGGCGGGCACGTTCGGGGGCTATGGCAACATCTACATGCTGGACATGGGCGAGGAGATCAACATCCTCGAGCTGGCCGAGCGGATGATCCGCCTGCGGGGATTGCGGCCCGGTCGGGACATCGAGGTCGTGTTCACGGGTCCGCGCCCGGGCGAGAAGCTGCGCGAGGAGCTGGTCGCCGACTTCGAGCAGATGGAGGCGACGGAGCACCCGAAGGTGAACCTGCTTTCGGCGTCGGTGGAAGTCACCGAGAGCGAGGTGTTCCGGCTGATCGAGGAGATCCGGGCTTCCATGTGGGACGACCCGGAGGAACTGCGGCGGCGGCTCCACCTGGTAGCGCGGAAGTACTCGCTCGAAGATGAGGGGGCGGCTGAGAGCCCGGCCGGAGAGGAAGCGGCGCGGTGAGCGACTTCCGTGTCGGCGTGGGCGGTGTCCGCGTGCGCGGTGTCCGCGTGCGCGGTATCCGCGTTCATCCGACGGCCGAGGTGAGCCCGGCTGCCGTGATCGGCGCGGGCGCGAGCATCTGGCACCAGGCGCAGGTGCGCGAGGGGGCGCGCGTGGGTCCTGGCTGCATCATCGGCAAGGGCGTGTACATCGGCGCGGACGTGCAGGTAGGGGCGAACTGCAAGGTGCAGAACTACTCGTGTGTCTACGAGGGCACGACGCTCGAGGACGGCGTGTTCGTGGGCCCGGAGGTCGTGTTCACGAACGACCGCTACCCCCGCGCGATCAACCCGGATGGCACGCTCAAGTCTGCCGACGACTGGGATCTCCAGGGGGCGACGGTGCGCTACGGTGCGGCGGTCGGTTCGCGATCCGTGGTGCTGCCGTCGGTGACGATCGGGCGGTGGGCGCTGGTCGCGGCGGGGTCCGTGGTGACGAAAGACGTGCCGGACCATGGGCTGGTGGCGGGGAACCCCGCCCGGCCGATGGGGTGGGTTTGCGTCTGCGCGCGGAAGTTAGACGATGGACTGAAATGCGGCTCGTGCGGGCGGACGTATGCCCACGGCGCGGACGGACTGGCTCTGGTGGGCGAACCGGTCACGCGCTGACTCCCGCCCTCACCCCCGGCCCCTCTCCCAAGGGGAGAGGGAGAGGGTAAACCGCCAGGGCGCCAAGAACGCCAAGATTCTTGAGGGCTCGGTCATCCTGCCCGCACCCCCGACCCCTCTCTTAAAGGGAGAGGGGAGATTCGAAAGGAACGACTGCAATGACTGCTCCGGCGCGGGCGTTTATCCCGGTGGCGAGGCCGCTGATTGGCGAGGAGGAGAAGCAGGCCGTCATGGCGGTGCTCGAAAGCGGGCAGCTGGCGCAGGGGCCGAAGACGGAGGAGTTCGAGCGGGCGTTCGCGCGGTACGTGGGCGCGAAGCACGCAATTGGGGTGAACAGCGGGACAGCGGCGCTCATCGTGGCGTTGCAGGCGAACGGTGTGGGCCAGGGCGACGAGGTCATCACCACGCCCTTCAGCTTCATCGCGACGGCGACCAGCATCATCGCCTGCGGGGCCGTTCCCGTGTTTGTGGACGTCGACCCGTTTGACCTGAACTTGGACCCCGAGAAGATCGAGGACGCGATCACAGAGAACACGAAGGCCGTCATGCCGGTGCACATTTTCGGGCACCCGGCGCGCATCACCGAGATCGCGGAGCTGTGCGAGGACAACGACCTGGCGCTGATCGAGGATGCCGCCCAGGCGCATGGCGCCGAGCACCAGGGTCGGCGTGTGGGCACGTTCGGGACGGGCTGCTTCAGCTTCTACCCGACCAAGAACATGATGACGGGCGAGGGCGGCATCATCACGACCAACGACGACGAGGTCGCGCGGCGTTGCCGGCTCATCCGCGGGCACGGGCAGGAAGTGCGCTACCGGCACGACTACTTCGGGCTGAACTGGCGCATGCAGGATATCAACGCGGCCATCGGTTTGGCGCAGCTCGGGAAGCTGGAGGCGTGGAACGCGGCCCGCATCCGCAACGCCGAGGTGCTCTCGAACGCGATCACGACGGCGCAGACACCCGTCGTGCGCGAGGGCGACCGCCACGTCTTTCACCAGTACACCATCCGCGTCGCGGGCGACCGGGACGGCGTGCAGCAGCGCCTCCAGGAGGCCGGCGTCGGCAGCGCCATCCACTACCCCATCCCCATCCACCGGCAGCCGATCATGCAGGAGCTCGGCTTCGGCGATTACAGCCTCCCCGTGGCAGAGGCCGCCGCCGAAAGCGTCCTCAGCCTCCCCGTACACCCCACCCTGACCGCGGACGAGGTGGCGTACGTGGCGCAGGCTGTGAACGCGGCCATCCGGGGGTAGTCGAGGCCCCCTGCGGCCTCGGGACCTCAGCGACAACCGTGCCCCATGGCGCGGGAGCGAGCAGCGGAGCGCCCCCGCGGCTCGCGACGCTGTTACAATTGCAAACGTGGACGAGATTGTCTTCGTGGTGAGCGAAGAAGCCGAGGGTGGCTTCAGCGCCCGTGCGGTCGGAGCGTCGATTTTCACCGACGCCGACGACCTCGCTTCGCTTCGAGCAGGAGTGCGTGACGCCGTGCGTTGTCATTTCGAAGAGGAGTCCAGGCCCCAGGCAATTCGCCTGGAGTTCGCGTGGGGCGACGCGCTTGGCGAGTGCATTCAGCTTGGGCTGCCATCGTTTGGCCGTTGGCGCCGTACTCGCGGGCGGTGAGCTAGCGGCCGAGCAACGGACTCCACAAGCGAGCCGTACGCTCCCTTCCGGTCGCGGCCGTGACTCGTACCCGCGCTGATGCGGGCGGCTTCGACGCGGCCTGCAACACTGCTCGACTGCGATGGCTAACACCCTTCGCGCCGCCGTCGTGGGCCTTCCTGTGGCCGCCGGGGCTGGTGCCATCGCCGCTCCTGTCGAGGGAACACTGCAGCGCGGCCGGGAGGCCGGTCCCCGGCTGCCTTCGCTGAGCCCGGGTTCGCAGCTTGTTCCCACGCACTTTCGGCGGTCATAGGCGGCCCTCTATCCGCTTACGCAGTTCCTCAAGGCTTCGTGTCCGGTCCGATGCAAGGCCGAAAACTCGGAAACCATTCTCGCCCGGGGCGTTGGCTCTGACGCCATACCTCCTGGCGAGAACTTGACTCAGGTAGCTAATCGAATAGGTCTTCCCGTCGAAATCCCATACGACCCGCTTTCCGTCTGCGGCGAAACGGGCGAGAAAGATGTTCTCGTCAGGGTCACGCCCATGCGGGACCTTCTCCAGGAGTACGGCGATTCGTGCGCCGGGGGTGACTGTTCCGGCGCGACGGAGGACGACATCGGTGTGCTCCCGGCGGTCAGAAGGTGCCCGAAGCGGAACCGGCATCCGGGCTACGGGACTCTCAGCGGGCGCGGCGCCGTTGACACTGGTCGGAGCGTCCCCGGCATAGGCCGGGGGTCCGTCGGCGAGGTCCAAGAGTCGATTAATTACGTCGTCAGCGTTGTCTTGGAGCGGGATCGCGTGTTGTTGCAGCCGTCCCCAGGTCTCGTCTTGAAGCTCGATCGTCTTCAACCTATAACCTCCAGAAAAGCTAGTAAGTAAGTTAGCTAACTATTCACCACCTGTCAACAGCCGCTCTTCGCCGCTCCTATGGAGGGAACCTTGCAGCGCGCCCGGTCGTCTAGACTCCCAGCAGCCCCCGGAGGACTCGATTGATTGGTCGAGCATTGGTCATTGGCACAGTCGCCGCGCTGGGTATGGTCGCGATCGTGGCGGCACAATCCCCGACGACCACTCAGACCCCCGGGAGTCCCACGGCGACGGTGACGCCCGAAACTGGGACGCCCGTTCCGACGGTGACGACCGAGCCGACTGCCACACCCACGCCTGAGCCGGAGTTCAACTTCGACGAGGTGAAGGAGGTCGTGGTGCCGCTAATCGGGGACGATGGGCGCACGCACTACGTCACCCTCACCGAGGATACGGCGGGCATCGTTCGCATCCGGCTCAGCCTGTTCAACTTCGACCTGCCGTTCGCCCACACCATGATCATCTACGACACCGGCGACTGCTCGGCCAGCGCCGGTCCGGTGTTCGAGGATGTCCTCTTCCAGGCGCGCGTGGGCCCGTCTGAGGGCGCTGGCGCAGCTCTGGTGCTGCACTTCTTCAACACCGATGCCATATCGATCACCGAAGGCCCCAGGACCATCTACGATGCCGACGGTACGTCCCTCGCCATTTACCGGTCCGGTGACGCGGGGCCGAGCCTGCGCGCCGCCTGCGCCGTCCTCGTCGGCCCGCCTGGTGCGCCGAATACCGGATCTGGAGTGGAGCCGCCCGCGGATCGCCCACCGGTGATTGAGATGATGGCTGGAGTGGCTGCTGTGGTAGCGGGCTTGGCCGTCGTGTGGTCGTTGAGGCGGAGACCCGGGTAGGCGGTCGTGCCCTACGCTCCCTCCCGGTCGCGGGTATGACCGGGGCGGCGCTGATGCGCCTTCGAGCGGCCGGCGATACGCTGGATTTCTATGAGTGACGCGCTGCGCGCCGCCGTGGTCGGCCTCGGGTCGATGGGGGCGAACCATGCGCGCGTGTTGGGCGACCTGCCGGGCGTGGAGTTGGTGGCGGTGGTCGATTCGGATGCCGAGCGGGTGGCGAAGGCGGTGGGGCGGACGTCGATCCCCGGGTTCCCGGACGTGACCACGATGTTGCGCGAGATGCGGCCGGACATGGTCTCGGTGGTCGTGCCGACGATGCTGCATGAGTCGGTGGCGCTGCATTGCATCGAGGCGGGCGCGCACGTGCTCGTGGAGAAGCCGATCGCGGCCTCCCTGGACGCAGGGGCGCGCATCGCGGCAGCCGCTGAGGCGAAGGGCGTGGTGCTCACGGTCGGTCACATCGAGCGCTTCAACCCGGCGGTGAGGGAGCTGAAGTCGCGGCTGGACGAAGGCCAGGGCGGGCGCGTACTCCAGATACGTGCGCGGCGCGTGGGGCCATTCCCGCATCGCATCCGCGACGTCGGGGTGATTCACGACCTCGCGCCGCACGATATCGACATCATGCGCTACCTCCTCGGGGACGAGATCGAGCGCGTGTACGCGGAGGCGCGCAGCCACATCGCGACCGGCAACGAGGACCTGTTCGCGGGCTTCGTTACCTTCCGCGGCGGTGCCATGGGCATGCTCGACATCAACTGGCTCACGCCCACTAAAGAGCGCTCCCTGACGGTGCTCTGCGAGAAGGGCATGTTCGTGGCGGACTACGCTGCGCAGTCGCTCCACTTTTACGAGAACTACGCGGCACAGGCGAAGGAAGGCTCTTTCGGGAGCGTGACCGAGGGGTCGATGACACGCTACCCGATCATGAACCGTGAGCCTCTCCGCGCCGAGCTCGAAGCCTTCCGCGACGCCGTGCTGTCGGGCGGGCCGGCGCCGGTGAGCGCGCGCGACGGCATGGTCGCGCTGGCCACGGCCGAGGCACTCGTGCGGTCGGCCGAGGAGGGCACACCGGTGAACGTGCAGGACGTGACGGTAGGCAAATGAACGTCGCGGTCGTGGGCATCGGGCGCATCGGGCTGCCGCTAGCGGCGAAGATTGCGTCGACGGGCAACCACGTCTACGGCTGCGACATCAACCCGGAGCGGGTCGCGCGGGTGAACCGCGGCGAGAACCCGATCCCGGACGAGGCGGGGCTGGACGGGCTCCTCCGCAGGGTGGTGGCTTCGCACATGCTCGAAGCGACGACGGACACGGCGGCGGCTGTGAATACGAGCGAGGTCGTCCTCTTCGCGGTGGCCGTGGATGTCGACGGAGATGGGCGGGCGGACCTGTCGTCACTGGAGGCGGCCGCCGCGGACGTGGCGCGGGGACTCAAGCCGGGGACGCTCTGCATATTCGATACGACGCTGCCGATTGGGACCACCCGGAACGTCCTCGCACCCTTGCTGGAAGCAGGCGGATTGAAGCTGGGCCGGGACTTCTCCGTGGCCTTCAGCCCCGAACGGCTGCTCATGGGGCGTGTGATCGAGGACCTGACGAAGTACCCCAAGGTGGTCGGAGGCGTCGACGCAGAGGGCGGCGAGCGGGCGGCAGCGTTCTACCGCGAGGTGTTCGGGGGCGAGGTGATGGTGCTCGCGAACGCGGAGACTGCGGAGCTGAGCAAGCTCGCCGAGGGGGTCTACCGCGACCTCAACATCGCCCTCGCCAACGAGCTGGCGATGGTCGCGGACCGGCACGGCATCGACATCACGGAGGTGACGAAGGCGGCGAATAGTCAGCCGTACTCGCACCTGCACGTGCCGGGCACGGGCGTGGGCGGGCATTGTATCCCGGTGTATCCGCGGTTCCTCATCCAGGGGGCTGGCCCGAGCGACCTTGCGGCGCTGGGCCGGAGCGTGAACGACGCGATGCCCGGGTATGCGGCCGCGCGCGTAGAGGAGCTGCTGGGGGGCTTGCAGGGGAAGCGGGTGCTCATCATGGGCCTCACCTTCCGGCCCAACGTGGCGGTGACGCCGCACACGAACGCGGTCGACCTGCTGCGCGAGTTCCTGGCGAGGGGCGCGGTGGTCGAGGGGCACGATGCGCTCCTGAGCGAGGCGGGCGTGCGGTCGCTGGGCTTCGAACCGGCGCGCGAGCCGCTGGCGGGATACGACGTGGCAGTGGTGCACGCGTACCACCGCGAGTACGCGGCGGTGAAGTGGCGGCGGGTCGCGCCGTTGCTGGTGGATGCACGCAACGCGATGGACCGCGAGGCGGTGGAGGCGCAGGGGGTGCGGTACGTGGGGATCGGGCGGCCGGTGACGGCGGATTGAGGTTGGTTGGTGCCCGGTGGTTGGACACGGATCGCGCCGGAGATGACGGTGTGGCGTGACGCGGCCGCGGCGGCGCTTCGCTGGCCGCTGGGGTGCGGCTGAAAGGCCGGATCTCGTGGCATGACCCGCGGCCAGAGGCCGCCGCAGCTACCCGAGCTCGGGTGGTTCCCGCGGCCACGGTGGGGCGCAGCTACCAGGAGTGGGGTGAAGTTCAGCGGCCACGGAGGGCCGCGACTCCTTATTCCGTGATGGTGTAGATGCGGCCGTCGAAGGCGAGAAGGTAGAGCTCGCCGCCGAGGTCCTGGGCGAAGGAGGCGATTTGGGGGCCTTCGGCGAGGAGGACGACGGGTTCGCCGCGGTCGTCGTCGTTGACGCGCGGGATGGACCAGATGGTGCCGGTGCAGTAGTCGGCGTAGAGGTAGGCGCCGGTGAGGGCGGGCACTGCCTCGCCGCGATAGACGTAGCCCCCCGTGACCGAGCAGCCGGCATCGCGGCCGTACCAGGCGATGGGCAGCGTCAACCCGTCCTGGTCGCAGCCGCTGCGGGGCTCGAAGCAGTCGGGGCCTTCCATGATGTTCCAGCCGTAGTTGCCGCCCCGCTCGATGATGTCGATCTCCTCCCACTCGTTCTGGCCCACGTCGGCGGCAACGAGCAGGCCGGTCTCGCGGTCGAAGCTAAAGCGCCACGGATTGCGGAGGCCATAGGCCCACGTTTCGCCACGTTCGGTGCGGTTCGGGCCGGCGAATGGGTTGTCCGAGGGGATGGAGTACGGGTTCTGAGTGGAGGCGTCGCGGACGTCGATGCGGAGGATGGAGCCGAGGAGGTTGCTGGCGAGATCCTGGCCGTAGCCGTTGGGGTCGCCGCCGGAGCCACCGTCACCGAGGCCGATGTAGAGCATGCCGTCTGGTCCGAAGGCGAGCTGGCCGCCGTTGTGGTTCGAGTAGGGCTGCGGGATGGTGAGGATCGGGAGTTCGCTGGCGGGGTCGATGCGGAAGTCGGCGCCGGTGCCGGATGCGGTGAGCCGGCTGAGCTGGCCCCGACGGTCGCCCGGGCGGGCGCTGTAGTGGATGAAGACGTGGCCGTTGTCTTCGAACTCCGGGTCGAGGGCGAGGCCGAGGAGGCCCTCTTCGTTGCCGCTGCGTGAGGTGCGGTCGGTCCAGTCGAGGGCAACCGTGACGGCGCTCGCGGCCGGGTCCTTGGGGAAGGTCACGACGCGGCCGCCTTGCTCGGCGAGGAGCATCTGGTCCTGGCCCGGCAGCTCGACCATGACGGTCGGGCGCTGGAGCAGGGGCAGCTGGGGGAAGGCGGCCGCGAAGCTCGCGGGGCTGCCGGCGCCGTCCGAGGGCGCGGGTGTCCCGTCCCGGGCCACCATGGTGACCGTGGCAGTGATCAGCGGCGGAGTCTGCGTTTGCGAGGCGCTGTCGCCGTTGCCCTGGCAGGCGGCCGCGATGAGGGAGAGGGCCGCATTCAGGACGAGGATTCGAAGAGGCGGGCGCGCGCCCTCACCCCTGACCCCTCTCCCAGAGGGAGAGGGGAATCCGCTCCGCGATGGTTGGCTGACTCGACGCAATCGGCCCTCTTTGGGTTAGCCGGTGGCGATGCGTGCCTCGGCGGCAGTCACGGCGGCGCGGATGTCCGCGGCGAAGCCCTGTTCCCTGAGTATCTTTCCAAGGGACGAAAGGAAGAGGAAGACATTCCCGGCCGTGGACGACTCGCCCATGAGGCCGACGCGCCAGACCTTGGCCCGGAGGTCGCCGAGGCCGCCACCGATCTCGATGCTGTTGCGCTTCAGCAGGGCGCCGCGCACCTCGGGATCGTTGACGCCCTCGGGGATGCGCACGGTGGTGAGCACGGGCAGGCGGTAGCCTTCGTCGGCGTGGAGGACGAGGCCCATGGCTTCGAGCCCTGCCTGGAGGGCGCGGCCGTTGCGTTCGTGGCGGGCCCAGCGGTTCTCGAGGCCTTCTTCGAGCACGAGGGCGAGCGCCTGATGGAGGGCGTAGACCATGGAGATGGGCGCTGTGTGGTGATACGCGCGGCGCTCGTCCCAATAGGCTTCGAGCAGGCTGAGGTCGAGATACCAGCTGTTGCAGGGCACCTCGCGGCTGCGGGCGACGTCCCAGGCTCGCTCCGAGAGGGTGAGCGGGGCCATCCCGGGCGGTGCGGAGAGGCACTTCTGGGTGCCCGAGTAGACGGCGTCGGCGCCCCATTCGTCCACGTTGACCGGGACGCCGCCAAGCGAAGTCACGCAGTCCACCAGGAGGAGCGCGCCGGACTCCTTCGCGATTTCAGCGAAGGGTTCGATGCGGTTCTGCACGCCCGTGGAGGTTTCCGCGTGGACGACGCCGATGAGACGCACGGCACCGCCTGCCGAGCGGACGGCCTGGCGCACCGCCTGTGGGTCGACGGGTGAGCCCCAGGGAGCGTTCACGCGGGTGACCTCCGCGCCGGCCCGCTCGGCCATGAGGGCGATGCGCTCGCCGAAGTAGCCGCAGATGCCGATGACGGCCCGGTCACCGGGCTGGATGAGGTTCATGACGGCCGCATCCATGCCGCTCGTACCCGTGCCGGGAGTGGCCATGGTCACCTGGTTGGCGGTGCCCATCACCTGCCGGAGCATGTCGTGGCACTCGTCCATGATGCGCCGGAACTCGGGGTCGAGGTGGCCCAGGATGGGGGCGGTCATGGCGCGGAGGACGCGCGGGTGGGCGCCGCTGGGACCGGGGCCCATGAGCACGCGGGTGGGAGGATTGAAGGCGGGAGCGAGGGTCATGGGCGAATCGTAAGGGCTGTCGGCTGATAGCGGTTAGCGGTTGGCGGTTGGCGCTGGTCGCAACCATAGCTCATGGCTGAGAGCCGTACGTAGCGCGGTTCACACGACTCTTCGCGCCCGGGGCGTACCATCTCGGCATCCCGAATGACGATGCGCTGTGGGCAGCATCGTCCCGCGCGGAGGAATAGCGATGACCCAGGTACAGGACCAGACCGAGCGGCGGGGACCGACGGCGGTGAATGTGCGAAAGGCCCTCGCGGGGGACCGCGGCGCGCTGACGGCGGCCATGGCGCGGGCCTTCGACGACGACCCGATCGCGAACTGGTTCGCGGCCCAGGACAAGCGCCGGGCGGGCCGCATCTACGATTTCATGGACGTGGCCTACAAGATTACGTCGCCACACAACGAGATCTACACGAGCGACGGGATCGAAGGTGGGGCGTACTGGGCGCCTCCGGGCAAGTGGAAGATGGGCATCCTCCAGCAACTGAGGCTGATGCCGTCGATGGTTCGCACGGCGACTTTGCGGCGCGTGCCGTCGATCATGGGCGGCCTGAACGCAATCGAGAAGAAGCATCCGCACGAGCCGCACTGGTACCTGCTCGCCCTCGGCGTGGAGCCGGAGATGCAGGGCCGGAGCATCGGCGCGCAACTGATGGCGCCGGTGCTCGAACGCTGCGACCGCGAGGGCACTCCAGCCTACCTGGAAAGCTCGAAGGACCGGAACGTCCCGCTGTACGAGCGAAACGGGTTCAAGGTGACGGAGCAGTTCCAGGTGCCGAACGGCGGACCGCCGATCTGGCTGATGTGGCGGGACCCGCAGTAGGGGCCGAGGGATTGAGCTGGAGCAGGTCCGCCGGCTGACGCCGGCGGCTCCATGTGGTGGCTTGTGGTTCGCGCGCTGGCCCCCTCGCTAACGCGAGGGGCTCGCTGGCACTGAGTTAGCTGCTCTTCTTCGTGCGCCAGTCGTTCCCAGGCCAGGTGAGCCAGCGCATGGTGCCGTCTCCCGAGAATGCGACGTACGCCGCCGACTCGATGTCCAACGCAAAAACGTGCGCCGGCCCGTCGGGCCGAAAGTGCATCACCTCGAAGATGTGCTGCCAGTACCGCTCCTCCCGCTCGGCATCGAGCGTGACTACTCGCCCATAGATCTTGATGTCGCCCTCCTGCCCATTCTTGTTGGACGTGGTGTTGTGAAGCACGCACCGGGGGTCACGTAACAGGTCCAGGCACTTCTTCGACTGCCACATCCCGCCGAGCATGAGGTCGCCTTCGAAGAACGTGTATTCGATAGGCGTGATGCGAGGCCAGCCGTTCTTCCGCAACGTCCCGAGCATCGCCAGTTCCGTTGCGGCGAAGCGTTCCTTCGCCAGTTGTGACAGCTCCGCTGCGTCGCGTTCAAACTCTTCCCAGCGCATGGATCCTCCAGTCGCGCAAGAGCGCACCCCATCATGCGTATCCGACGCGACATCGCCTGTCGCGTTCCAGCCCTCAGCGAACCCGACCGTTCCGAGTTAGAATCGGTGCCACAACCACCAACTCGCTGGAGCACTCCCATGGACTTTCGCGACACACCCGACGAGGCCGCCTTCCGCAAGGAGGTGCGCGGTTTCATTGCCGAGGCAGCGCCGAGGGGCCAGGCTGGCCGTTCCGCGGACCCGTTCTCCCAGGAAGGGAACCGCGAGTTCATGAAGAAGCTCGCGGACCGCAAGTGGATCGCGCCCGCGTGGCCCGTCGAATATGGCGGAGCGGGCATGTCCGTGATGGAGCAGTTCATCTTCAACAGCGAGCTGGCGGAGGCGCGCGCGCCGCGCCCGTTCGGCATCGCCGTGGGCTTCGCGGGGCCGACGCTGATCGTCCACGGCACGGAGGAGCAAAAGCTGAAGTACCTCCCCGAGATCCTCGACGGGAACACGGTCTGGTGCCAGGGCTACAGTGAGCCGGGCGCTGGTTCCGACCTCGCGTCGTTGCAGACTCGCGCGGTGCGTGACGGCGACGACTTCATCGTCAACGGCCAGAAGATCTGGACCTCCGGCGCGCACGTCTCGAAATGGATGATCCTGCTGGCACGCACGGACCCGGACGCTCCGAAGCACCGGGGCATCACGTACTTCATCGTGGACATGAAGTCGCCGGGCGTGCAGGTGCGGCCGCTCATCAACGCGGCGGATTCGCACGAGTTCAACGAGGTGTTCTTCGAGGACGTGCGGATACCGCGGGAGAACGTTATCGGCGAGGAGAACCGCGGCTGGTACCTGGCGCAGACCACGCTCAGCTTCGAGCGATCGAGCATTGGCGCCAGCGTGGGTGCGCGCCAGACGGTCGAGGACCTGGTCACGTTCGCGCGCGAGAACAAAGGCAAGGCGCACAGCACGCTCGGTCACAACGACGCCATGCGCGCCGAGCTCATCGAACGCTTCGTGGAAGCGAGCCTGTCGACGCTGATGAGTTACAAGATCGTCTCCATGCAGGCGAAGGAGGGTGTGCCGGCGGGGCACGAAGCGAGCGTCGCGAAGCTGTACGGCACGGAGCTGAACCAGCGCATCTACCGCACGGGGATGAAGCTCCTGGGCATGTACGGGCAGGTGGATGCGAAGTCGGCGGGGCCGGAAGTGCCGATGAAGGGCCGGATCAAGTACATGTACCTGCGGTCGATCGCGAACACGATCGAGGGCGGGACGAGCGAGATCCAACGCAACATCGTGGCAACGCGGGGCCTGGGTCTGCCGCGGGCCTAGGGCGAAGTGCCGTGCTGGGCAAACCGGGTGGTGCTGCCCGGGGACGGCGAGCCCATGCTCGGACCCGCTGACGCTCACCAGCGGGTGGCGCGTGGGTAAAGGCGTTGCCAGGGTGATGGCGGGGGTGCCGGCGGCGCCTTGCTACGATGACTGAGGTTCTCAGAAGGAGGGTGCACCCATCGAGGCACAACCGCCGCCCGTGCTGGCTGCGCCACGTTCGCGCCTATCCCTCCTCCGGATCCCGTTCCTTGCGGCCGTTCGGCCCGCGCAGTTCGCGACGATCGGTGGCGTCTGCGCGGTGGCGCAGCTGTTGCTGCTGGCGCTCCTCCAGGAACGCACGGGGCTTGGCGCATGGAGCAACGCACTGGCGTTCCTCGTGGCGGCGCAGATCAATTTCGTCCTGAACTATGCGGTCACCTGGCGTGACCGGATGACTCCGGGCGTATTGGTGCTGGCTCGCAGGCTTGCGGGGTTCAACGTACTCGTCGCCATCGGGCTACCGCTGAACCAGGGCGCCTACCTGCTCGCTGAGATGGTCGTGCCCTACATCATCGCGGGCGCTGTGGGCATCGGCGCGACCACGTTGGCGAAATACCTGATCGCGGACCGTTGGATCTTCCCGAAGCGAACCGTCACCGCTCCCTGAGCTCACCCCGAAGCCGGCCGGGGCTCGGCGGACGGTGGCCGGGGCGTCGCAGTTGGGACTACAGGCAAGGTTCCAAGCCTGCTCCGGAGCCCGAGCAGGAGCATGCAGGTGAATGCGGCGAAGAGGGCCGTGTTGAGCGCCGCCACCGCTACGCCAAAGTCGCCGTAGACCCAGCGATCCATCCACTCGTGGCGAGGCGGAGCGACGGTCACGAGATTGAGGAAGAAGGTTGTGGAGACGGCCACGTAGAGCCACATCCACTTGCGATCGAGCAACGCGACGGGGAGGAGCAGCGCGAGGAAGGGATAGAGGTAGCGCTCGTGGGAGCCGACAGGCCACGAGTAGAACGCGGAGGCGAGGTAGGCGGCGGCGACGAGCGCCCCCCGGAGGCCCGGACGGAGCCAGGCGTAGGCGGTGGCCAGCACGCCCGAGAGCACGGAGATGGCGAAGCCCGCATTCTTGTAGGTCAGGGGCAACCAGGAGCCTATCCGGTCGTTGGGTTGGGGGTCACCCTGCTGGTCTAGCACCCACCAGAAGTTCCAGGCGAGCTCGGAGAGCCTCTGGCGTTCCTTCGTGAAGAGCACCTCGTAGACGTCGATGATGCGCCGCAGTTCGCCGTGGAGGATCCACGGGCCAAGCACCACCGCTGCCACGACAAGCCCGCCGGCGGCGGCGTGGAGAATCGACCGCATCCCACCGGCTCGCCAGAGCAAGATCAGGATCACCGGCCCGATGATGACCGGGTGCGGTTTCACGGCGAGGCCCAGGGCAAGCACTGCCCCGGCCGCGAAGGGCCGGTTGATTGCCGCGAGGACCAACGAGCCGAGGATGGCCGTGCTGATTGCGGAATCGGTCTGCCCCCACACGGCGCTGTCGTAGAGCACGGCGGGCTGGAAGGCGATGATGCCGGCGCCCACAAGGGCGAACGTCCGCGCACGTGACTCGTCGACTCCTTGGTGGCGAAAGAGGATGCGCGTGGCGTGGAAGACCGTGACGATGAGGGCGACGTCGAACAGGATGGGCGGGATCTTGACGAGGATGTGGAGCGAGAAGTCCTGGTTGTTGTAGGGCCCGCCCATGACGTCGTAGACGAGCGTGAGCATCCAGAGCACCCAGTGGTAGCCGACGTAGTCGGTATCGCTCGCGCGAAAGATGTTCAGCACACCCTCGCGGTCGATGATCTCCATCCAGTGCTTCCAGAAGCCCTCGTCCGTGAGGCCGTTCGGGAGGCGCGCTGTGAGGGGGAGCAGCGCGATCCGCACGGCCATGCCGGCGGCGATGATTGCGGCGAGGGGGTGCCGGACGACCACCGTCGGAACCCAGGCGGCGTTGCCTCGCACCGGCTGCCCGGTCATTCGCCGGCTACCCGGAGGTGGGTGAGGGCGCTCGTGCCGTCCGCCATGTGCACACCTGCTTACCACAAGTGGCGTGTATGGGGCGTCATGGCCGCGACCGGCGTGCCGCCGAAGCCTGGTCGGGTGCTTTCAACGAAGGACTCGACCGAATCGTGTTAGGATGGCAGCGATGAGCACGGTGAAGGAAGAAGCGCGACGGCTGATCGACGAGTTGCCTGAAGATGTCGATTGGAGCGGATTGAAGCTCGAGATAGAGCTTCGAGAGAAGCTTTATCGCGGTTTGGCGGACATGGCTGCCGGCCGAGTGGTCGCGGCTGAGGTAGTCGAGCGCAAGTACGGTTTCAAGGGTTGAGGCTGGAGTACTCCGACGGAGCCCAAAAGGATCTGAACGAGATCCACGATGCCATACGAGAGGGATCGCCGGACGCCGCGCGGCGTTTTACTGAGGGCATCCTTCGAAGAGCCCGCCAAATCGGGTTGTTCCCGAACTCGGGACGTGTGCCGCTCGGCCAGGAGCACACTCGAACGCGCGAGCTGGTCGAGGGCCAGTACATCATTTCGTACGCCGTCGGGCCAGAAACGGTGATCATCCTCGGCATCACCCACGGCGCCCGCGAGCGATGACTGCTCTTCACGTAACGTGAGATTCCGTCGTATTCTCCTATGACTACGGTTTGCGTCGGGGTGAATCGGGCTTACCGGCCCAACGCCCCACAGCCTTCAGCCGACGGCGAGCCCACCGGGCAGCCCGAGGCGGCCACGACCGCATGGCGTGGCAGGCGCCGCTACCCCTTACCGGGGGCATCGCGGGAATCAGCGTACCGGCCGTAGCGGAAGGACCCACCCCTATGCCGCGCATGACAGGCGCCCAGATCACGCTGGAATCGCTCCAACGTGAGGGGGTCGACACGATTTTCGGGTATCCCGGAGGAGTCGTGTTGCCCCTCTACGACACGCTGCCACAGTTCCCGGGCATCAAGCACATCCTCGTCCGCCACGAGCAGGCAGCCGCGCATATGGCCGATGGCTACGCGCGCGCCAGCGGACGGCTCGGGGTCTGCCTCGGAACCTCTGGCCCGGGCGCGACGAACCTCGTTACCGGCATTTGCACTGCATGGATGGACTCGACCCCTGTGCTCGCGCTGACGGGCAACGTTGCGCGCACGCTGCTCGGCCGGGATGGCTTCCAGGAAGCGGACATCACGGGCATCACGCACTCGATCACGAAGCACAACTACCTGGTCATGAACGCGCACGAGATCGCGCTCTCGATGCGGGAGGCGGTGCACATCGCGAACACTGGCCGCAAGGGCCCGGTGCTCGTGGACATCCCCAAGGACGTCTTCCAGGAGGAGGCGAACTTCGAGTGGCCGGAGCAGGTCAGCCTGCGGGGCTATAAGCCCACCACCGAGGGCCACCCTGGGATGATCCGGCGGGCGGCCGAGCTTATCGACCAGGCGAAGAAGCCGATCATCATCGCGGGCCACGGGGTGATCTGGAGCGAAGCCAGCCGGGAGCTCGTGGAGTTCGCGGAGAAGGCGGGCGTGCCCGTCATCACGACCTTCCTTGGCATCGGGTCGTTCCCCGAGGGGCACGACCTGAGCTACGGCTGGCTGGGCATGCACGGCATGTTCTACGCGAATATGGCGGCCGACGACGCCGACGTCGTCATCGGCGTCGGCATGCGCTTTGACGACCGGGCGATGGGCCGCTTCAAGGACTTCAACCCGACCTGCAAGATCGTCCACATCGACATCGACCCCGCGGAGATCGGGAAGAACTTCGCGACGGCTGTCCCCATCGTCGGCGACATCAAGCGCGTGCTGCCGCAACTCACGGAGAAGGTGAAAGAGCAGACGCATCCCGCCTGGATCCAGTGGATCGATGGCGTGCGCGAGGAGCACCCGAGCCTCCACATCCGCGAATCGCGGCGGATGCTGCCGCAATACGTCGTGCGCTCGCTCTATGACGAGACCGAGGGCAACGCGACCATCGTCACGGGCGTGGGCCAGCACCAGATGTGGGCCGGCCAGCACTATTTCTACAAGAAGCCGCGCCAGCTCATCAGCTCCGGCGGGCTCGGCACGATGGGTTTCGAGCTGCCGGGCGCGATTGGGGCGCAGGTCGCCCTGCCGGACCAGGAGGTCTGGGCCATCTGCGGCGACGGTGGCTTCCAGATGACGATGCAGGAGATGGCCGTGCTCGTGGATGAGCAACTACCCGTGAAGATCGCGATCTTCAACAATGGCTACCTGGGCATGGTCCGCCAGTGGCAGCAGCTCTTCTACGACAAGAACTTCGTCTCCGTGGCGATGACCCAACCGGACTTCTGCAAGCTCGCCGACGCCTATGGCATCAAGGCAATCCGCGCGGAAACGAAGTCGGACGTGTTGCCCGCGATCAAGGAAGCAAGGGAGCACAAGGGGCCCGTGCTCATCGACTTCCAGATCGACCAGGAAGAGAACGTGTGGCCGATGGTGCCCGCGGGCGCGTCGCTCGCGGAAACGATCGAAGCCCCGGCAGAGGAGCTTGCGCGATGAGTACCTACCTGAACGGATCGAACGGCCACAAGCCGCGGGGCGGCCAGCACACAGTGGTGGCTATCGTCGAGGACAAGCCGGGCGTGCTCATGCGCGTCGCCAGCCTGTTCAGGCGGCGCGGGTTCAACATCGAGTCCCTCACCGTCGGCCACAGCGAGGAGCGCGGCCTCAGCCGCATGACCCTCCTCGTCGACGGCTCAAGCGCCCCGATCGAGCAGGTGGAGAAGCAGCTCTATAAGCTCATCGACGTGGTGAAGGTGAGCGATCTCTCGAACGAGGACATGATTCCGCGTGAGATCGCGCTGATCAAAGTGCGGTGCAACAACGTCAACCGCCACGAGATCCTGGACATTGCGAACGTGTTCCGCGCGGATGTCGTGGATATCGCGACCAACTCGCTCATCCTCCAGGTGGTGGGCGACGAGGACAAGATCGACGGCCTCATCAAGATGTGCGAGCCGTACGGAATCCGCGAGCTGACGCGCACGGGCCGCATCGCCATGGTGCGTGGCACGAAGACGACAACGGTCCACGAGCAGGAGCCGGAGAAGATCGCCCGCATTCATGCGAGCCAGGGGCGCCGCGTGGAAGGCGTCGAGCTCCCCTTCTCGAGCGACTGATCTCGACTCGGCAGCCCGCGTGAATTGGAGGAGTTATGGCAGAGGCACACTTCACGGCCATCATTGAGCCCGATGAAGGCGGATTTCATGCGTTCGTCCCAGCACTTCCAGGGTGCCACACCTTCGGCGCCACCGTGGAAGAGGCGCAGGCGAATCTCCAGGAGGCCGTCGAACTCCACCTTGAGGCCATGCTCGCCGACGGCGAAGAGATTCCGTTCACGCGGGAGCCGCTGCTCGTCACGCAAGTCAACGTCCCGCTGGCATCGTGAGCGAGCGGCTCCCAAGTATCGACGGAAGACGCCTCGTGCGTGCGCTTGAGAAAGCTGGGTTCGACAGCAGAGAACTCGCGGAAGTCACGTCCACCTTCGCCGCGACTCTGATGCGCGACGCGTCACCGTTCCGGCATTCAGGCAAGGACGTGCCGGTCGGCACGCTGTCGGCGATCCTCCGCGATGCAGACCTGACGGGTGACCAGCTCCGAGCGCTCTTGTAGGACTCGAACGCCGGGTAGGGCTAAGCCAGACTGTGGTTGCCGGGAACACGCGCACGACGGGTGCCCAGCTCCTGCCCGGTCACGGTTGATTCAGCGCTGCCAGGCACTCGTAGGCGGCGTATTTGTAAGTCTCCGCGAGGGTGGGGTAGTTAAAGACCATCTCGATGAAGAGGTCGACGGGCGCATTGAGGTGGAGGGCGGTCTGGCCGATGTGCACGAGCTCGCTGGCGCGCTCACCGATGACATGGACGCCGACGATGCGCCGCGTTTGGCGCTCGACGATGAGCTTGGTGATGCCCTCGAGGTCGCCGGTGATCTGGCCACGGGCGTTCTCCCGGGAGAGGGCACGGCCGACCACGACGTCCATGCCCTTCTCACGCGCGCTCTGCTCCGTTTCGCCGACGCTGCTGACTTCGGGGATGGTGTAGATACCGTACGGCATGATCGAGGAGACGGCCTGCTTATAGCCGAAGCCGAACGCTTTGCACACAGCCACGCGGGCCTGCTCCATGCTTACGGAGGCGAGGGCCGGGAAGCCGATTACGTCGCCAGCGGCGGAGACACTCACACAGGCCGTGCGATAACAATCGTCCACGGGGATGTAGCCGCGGTCGTCGGTCAGGACGCCGATGCGATCGAGAGCGAGGCCGGCGGTGTTGCCGGTGCGCCCGGCGGTGAAGAGCAGGTACTCCGCCTGGAGCTCGCCTCCGTCGGAGAGGGCGGTGACAACGCCCGCGCCCTTGCGTTCGACCCCGGTCCAGCGGTGCCCCTGGACGAGACAGATGCCGAGTTTCTCCATAGCCTCGGCCAATCGCGCGCTGATCTCCGCGTCGAGGAAGGGCAGTAGCTCCGTGCGAGCGTCGACGAGGGTCACGTCGACACCGAGGGCGGCGAACATGCAGGCGTACTCGCAGCCGATAACCCCGCCGCCGAGGATCGCCATCGATCCCGGGAGTTGGTCGATGCCGAGGATTTCGTCGCTGTCCCAGATGTTGTGGTCCTGGAACTCGATGCCCTCAGGATGGTAGGGGCGTGAGCCGGTGGTGACGAGGATGTGTTCGCCCGAGAGGCGCGTGGATCCGTCCTCGCCATCGACCACGACGGTATGTGGGTCTTCGAACCGGCCCCGCCCGTGGAAGTAGCGGACGTTGTGGCGGTTGAGGTTGTGCATCATCGCGCGTGACGCCGTCTCGACGATGGCGTCCTTGCGCTCGATAAGCTTCCTGACCGTGGCGTCGGGACGGAGCTCGACGGCGACTCCGTACAGGTTCCTGGTGCGGTAGCCGGAGAGGAAGAGAGCGGTCTCGCGGAGGGTCTTGCTGGGGAGGGTGCCGGTGTGGACGGCTGCGCCGCCGGGCTCTTGCTCGGCCTCGACGATTGCCACGCGCTTGCCGTAATAGGCGGCCTGCGCGGCGCCCTTCTCGCCGGCCGGGCCGGCGCCAATCACGACAAGGTCGAACCGCTCGGGCGAGGGAGAGGCCATCCTCGGCATCGTACCGTCTCAGGAGCGAGACCGCTCCCGTTTGGGTCATGTAGCCGGGGCTCGGGGGCCTCCACCTCCGAGCCCCGGCGCCTCCGAGGGAACCAATCCCCAGGCAGCGACACTAGCGCGCCCGGCGAGCGCCTGTCGTACGTAGAACTACGTATTCCTTCGACGCATTTCGTTCGCCGGAGTTGGGGGTCAGTCGGAGCGCGCGGATTCTACTGGTGAGTCGAGTACGAGACGTGCGATTTGGACACGGGAGTGGACGCCCAACTTGCCCCGGATGCGTTCAACGTGGGTGCGCGCGGTGGCGTCGCTGATGACGAGCTCGGCGGCGATCTGGGCGTTGCTGAGACCTGCCGCCACAAGCTGAGCGACCTCGAGCTCGCGGCCCGTGAGCGATGAGAGCGGCGCGACGAATGGGCCCGCCGCCGGCAGGTCGCTGGCCGCAAGCTGGAGCACGGCGGAGCGCGAAAGCGCGCGACCGCTCACCCAGGCTGATGCGAATGCGGCTTCGCCCAATGCTGCTTGCAAGGCGGCGGTCAGCGTTTCGTTGGACTTCGCATCGGCAGCGGCAGGCGACGATCGCGTCGAATCACGGAGGGCGCTAGCCGCCCCAAGAAAGGTGGCCGCTCGATCGGGGTGGTCCATTACGTGCTCGACGGCCTCCAGCTCCTCGAGACCCTGGGCGACTTCCTGTCCGCCTCCGAGCCGATCGACGACTCTCAGGCCCTCCCGGATCTCGGTCAGGGCCGCATCGACCAGGCCCCTCCGGCGCGCGACGCTCCCCAACCGGATGTGAGCCGACCCCCGGTGCCAGGTCACAATCCCGCCGAGGGCCTCCAGCGCTTCGTGCAGAAGCCGCTCCGCTTCGTCCAGGTTCTCGTCCCAGTACTCGGTCACCCCGAGGCCGATGAGTGCCAACGCCATGCTGAAGCCCGGCGCCCCCTCGTCGCGAACCAGCGTCATCGCCGCCTGCCAGCGGTCGCGCGACTCCGCGTAGTTGCCGCCTTCGGCCGCGATTTCCGCGAGCATGCCGCTCGCCATGATCTCCCCGCCGGGGAGGGTTGCCTCCCGGTAGAGGGCGAGCGCGAGGGTGGCATGGTTGGTCGCGACACTCCGGTTGCCGAGGAGTTGGGCGAAGTTCGCCATCCCCCCCTGCGCAGCCGCCCGCTGGTGCACGGCATGCGGCTCCAGCGCAGCCAGCGCACGGAAGCGCTCGTACCCAAGGTAGAGCTGACCCTTGAGGCGCCAGAACACCCAGAGCGACGTTGTCAGGTGGAACGCGAGGCCGGCGCGCCCTTCCTCATGTGCATAGGCGAGCGCGACGAGGTAGTTCTCATGGTCGCGATTCATGGCGTGCACTTGCTCCGGCGTGTACGGCTCACTCCACGGCTTCCCGGCGGTTGCCTCAAGCAACTTCGCGTAGTACCTGGCGTGACGTTCTCTGAGGTCCCGGACCTGGCCGGCCGCGTCCTGCAAGGCGCGCGCGTATTCGCGCACCGGGGCAAGCAACTGGTACCGGCGTTCGCCACCGACGTCGACTGGCGTGACGAGAGAGTGCTCCACGAGACGTGCCAGGCCGAGGGCGACATCGCCGGAGTCGGGGGAGAGCGCCTCAAGTGCCTGGAGGGTCCAGGGACCGCCGAATACGCCGCTGTGCATGAGCAGACGTTTCTGGCCGTCGGCGAGGAGCTGGTAGCTCCAGTCCAGAGCGCGTTGCATGGTCTGCTGGCGCTCGGGGCCCACCATCGCCGTGCGAGGGGGCAGCGGCAGGCTCGCCTCGAGGTGTTCGGCCACCTGTTCGGGCGAAAACACGAGCATCTGGGCTGCAGCGAGCTCGATGGCGAGGGGCAGGCCATCAAGCAGCTGACAGATGCGGGAGACTACCTCCAACTGGGCCTGGCTCCACGGTTCGGTGCGGCCCGCCGCGCGGCTTCGATCGAGGAACAGGGCCACCGATGGGACCATCGCCAGCTCGGTAGGGGCACGGTCCCGCCGGCCGGGGACAGCGAGCGATTCGAGGATGAAGAGTTGCTCCCCGCGGACGTTCAACGGCGCCCGGCTGGTGGTGAGGATGCGCAGGTCCGGGCAGCGGCCCAGCAGCTCGTCGACCAGTGGGGCGACGGCCGCACGCACATGCTCGCAGTTGTCCAGGACGAGCAGCGCCTGCCGGCCCTCAAGGGTCGCCGCGAGGGCTTCCGTCGCCGTCCCCGCCAGGCCCTCAGGGCCGACCACCGCGGACGCGACCAGGGCGGTCACGGCGGAGGGCTCGGTGCAGGCGTCGAGCGCGATCCAGTAACCATCGTCAGCGAACGACGGGATGGCCTCGTGGACGACTTCGAGGGCGAGGCTCGTCTTGCCGCAGCCACCGGGGCCGAGGATGGTCACGAGCCGGCCTGCGGCGGTCGCGAGCAGATTACGAACCGCCGCGGCGTCGCGCTCGCGCCCGAACAGGCGGACGCGCCGGGCTGGCAGGGGTGATGGCGTCAACGGGTCCCCTCTTGTGAGACGTCTGGGCTGAGGATAGGCCCTCCTGTACAGAGATCGACGAAAGTAGCGAAATGGTTTGCGCCCGGGGTCCAGCCTTAACCGGGTCAGGCGACTTCGACGAGCACATCGCCCTCGCGGACCACATCACCGGCGGCCACGTGCAGGGCCGCGACTGTGCCTCCCGCGGTGGCAGCGATGCGGTGCTCCATCTTCATGGCGTCGAGGGTGAGGAGGAGGTCGCCGGCCTCGACCTCGTCGCCCGCGGCCACGCGGACGGTGGCGATGGTGCCGGCGAGGGGTGCGGTGACGGCGGTCGCGCCCTCGGCGGTGGCGTGTGCGCGGCGGGGAAGGGGTGGGGGTGGGACGATGCGGAACTGCGCCATTTCGCGAAACGGAGAGTCTCCATAGCCCCGGAACACGCTCAGCTCGGCATCTCCATAGATTGACACTGAATAAGTGGCGTTGTCGCCTTCCAGGTACAATGCCGTGCCCGGACCGAGGGAATGCTCGCGGCCGAGAACGGAGAACTCGACTCTGTTGCCGTCGACGGTTGCGAGCCCCTGTTGGTTATCGTTCAGGGAGGCGGACACCGAGCGGGACACATTGTTATCGTCCAACCACCAGGTGACGGCACCGGCTCCGAACCAGTTGGGGCTTGCGAAGGCACCCAGCGACGGTGCGATTGAGCCGGGCATTCGTGATCCCCTTCGCGCCTCCACTGCCACTGCCCCTGCAGCTGCAAGCCACCAACCATCCTCTCGTCGCGCTTGTAGCAGTAGGCGTTCCAACCGTTCTTCGACCCAGGCAGTGTGCGAACGCCCCTTGCGGAATTCTTGGTCGCTCGCGATCGCGGCCAAGAGCGCTAAGTTGGTCCGAATCCCGGAGATACGGTAGTCCCGGAGAATCCTTGCCATGCTCTGGATGTTCGAGCGCCGATTTCCGGCGTGGCCAATCTGTTTTGAGACAAGTGAGTCGTACTGGGCCGGAACCCGGTCATCCACGACATATCCTGAGTCCCATCGCTGATGTTCGCCCGCTGAGAGGAAGGTGATCCGGCCGCTGCTGGGGCGGAAGTCGTTCCAGGGGTCCTCGGCGTTGATGCGGAACTCGATTGCGTGGCCGGTGAAGGTGACGTCCTCCTGCGTGAGGGGAAGGGGCTCGCCGGCGGCGATGCGGAGCTGGAGCTCGACGAGGTCGAGGCCGGTGACCATCTCGGTGACGGGGTGCTCGACCTGGAGGCGGGGGTTGACCTCGAGGAAGTAGAAGGGGCGCGTCGAGGTGTTGTCGGACGATTTTGCGCTGGCCACGCGCCCGCTCCTTGGCAGTCGCGGCTCTGATGACGGCGGCGGTTCGCCAACGAGGAATTCGAAGGTGCCGGCGTTCACGTAGTTCACGGCGCGGGCGAGCTTGAGGGCGGCGGTGGTCAGCTCGGCGCGGAGGGCGTCGTCGACGATGGGGCTGGGGGTCTCTTCGATGAGCTTCTGGCGGCGGCGCTGGACGGAGCAGTCGCGCTCGCCCAGGTGGATGACGTTTCCGTGGGCATCGGCGATGACCTGCACTTCGACGTGGTGGGCGTTGGTGACGAGCTTCTCGAGGAGGAGGCCGGAGTCGCCGAAGGCGGCTTCGGCCTCGCGGCGGGCGCTCTCGATGGCCTCGGGGAGTTCCGCGGGTTCGTGCACGGGGCGCATGCCCCGGCCGCCGCCGCCGCCGCGCGCCTTGACCATGACCGGGAATCCGATCTCCGCGGCTTTCGCGATGAGCGTGGCGTCGTCGTCGGCGCCGTCCCAGCCGGGGACAATGGGGACGCCGTTGTCGACCGCGAGGCGGCGGGCGGCGGACTTGTCGCCGAGCCCTCGCAGCACCTCTGGCGGCGGGCCGATGAAGACGATGCCCTCGGCCGCGCAGCGCTCGGCGAAGTCGGCGCGTTCGCTGAGGAAGCCGTAGCCGGGGTGGATGGCCTCGCAGCCTTTCTCCTTCGCGGCGGCGATGACCGCCTCCACGTCGAGGTACGACTCGGCGGCGGAGTAGCCCTCGAGCAGCACCCAGTCGTCGGCGGTGCGCACGGCGAGCGAGCGCCGGTCGGGGATGGACGCGACCACCACCGAGCGGATGCCCATCTTGCGGAGCGTCTTGCAGATGCGGACGGCGATCTCGCCGCGGTTGGCCACAAGCACAGAGGTGAACACGGGGGGAGTGTACGGGTCGGGACGAGTGATTTCACCGCGGAGACGCGGAGACGCGGAGATCAGAGCCGGAAGCGTTAGCGACCGGTCACTCGCGTTTGGGATGGCCGCAATGGAGCCCGACGCGTTAGCGAGGGGGTGAGCGTGAGCGAGCGGTCATCCTCGGATACAGTTCGATGCATGGATCTGACGCAGTACCCGCTCGATGAGATCGCCGCGAAGGTCGGCACGCCGTTCTGGTTGTACGACGGCGACATCCTGAAGGAGAGGATCGGCGACCTCGCGCGGCTGACGCGCGGCGAGGGGCTGCAGGGGCGGTACGCGATCAAGGCGAACCCGGCGCGCAAGGTGCTGGATGCCGCGCGCGAGGCGGGGTTGTGGATCGACGCGGTGAGCGGGAACGAGGTTCTGCGGGCGAAGCGGGCGGGCTTCCCCATGGGGAACGAGCCGCCGGTGGTGATGCTGACGACGGATGTCTTCCGGGACAACGGGCTCGATGTCGTGATGGACGAGGGCGTGCTCCCGAACGTGGGCTCGCCGGGCATGATCCGGGAGTTGTCGGAGCGAGGGTACCGGGGACCGATCGCGCTGCGGGTGAATCCCGGGTTCGGACACGGGCACGTGCAGGCGTGCGATACGGGCGGACCGTCATCCAAGCATGGGCTGTGGTTCGAGGACCTTGCGCCCGTCATCCAGGCGGCGAAGGCGGCCGGCATGCCGGTCGTGGCGTTGCACGCGCATGTCGGCACCGGGCCTCAGCCGGGTGAGTTCGAGGTCAACATGGGCCGGCTGGTCGAGGTGTTCGGGGAGCTGGTGGGCGACCTGGGCGATGTGCAGGGAGTGAACCTTGGCGGGGGCATCCCCCACCCATACCGTGAGAGGGCGGCGGGACTCGACCTGGCGGGGTTCGGGGAGCTGCTCGCGGGTGCGCGTCACCACGTGAGCGAGAAGGCGGGCCGGCCCATCCGGGTGGAGGTCGAGCCGGGCCGCTACGCGGTCGCGGGGATGGCCGTGCTTGTTTCGAGGGTGAAGGACGTGAAGGCCACGCGCTCGAACGAGAAGGGCCTCGGCCACGAGTTCATCATGGTGGACGCAGGGTTTAACGACCTCATTCGGCCCGCGATGTACGGGAGCTACCACCGCATGTCGATCGTGGGCCGGGGAGCCAGACGCGAGCCGGAGCCCTTCGTAGTGGCCGGTCCGCTGTGCGAGAGCGGAGATGTGTTCACGCGCGACGAGCACGAGTTGCTGCAGCCGCGCGACCTCCCGCGCCCCGAGCCGGGCGACCTGCTGGTGCTGCACGATGCGGGCGCGTACGGGGCGGCGATGAGCTCGAACTACGTCTCCATGGGCCGCGCTGCGCAGGTGTACTGGGAGGGCGGCCGCGGGACGCTCATCGCGAGGCGGGAGTCGTTCGAGGACCTCGTTCGGATGGAGTGCGACGAGGCCGTTTAGACTTGCCTGCGATGCCAAGGCGGTCTATCCGTTGGGCGCGCGTGATGTTAGCGTTCGCGCGCCTCGGTGACCGCCCACGCCTGGTTCCCCAAACGATCCCGTATCTCCCGGCGAGAAGCGGCTAACCATCCGAGCAAAGAGGAACACCGAATGCGCAGACGAGCGCTGATTTTCACTGCGGTGGCATGTTTGGCGCTTGGAGCGACCGCATGTGGAGATTCCGAGCCGGATGAGTCAGAACGGGCGATCGAGGCGATCGACGAGATCTGTGACGATTGGCGGCTGAAGCTCGACGAGCGCGGTGGCTTCCCACTCGATGACTTCGACCCCGAAAACCCGTCTCCCGAAGAGCTTCGAACGGTTGGGGACTACTTCGGTTCAGGGGAACTTGCCGCGGAGGAGGCGCTCACAGCGCTTCGCGAGCTCTCCCCGCCGATCGAGATTGAAGCGGATGTCAACGCTCTTATCTCAGCCCTCGAGTTCCAGGGTGAGGCCGCGCGGATGCAGGCGCACGCCGCTCGAGCTGGAGATGTCGAAGGCTTCAAAGCAACGCTCGTAGATGCTGGTGACACGAAGGCCACGGTGAAGACGGCGGCCGATGATCTCGGCGCCACCAAGTGCGCCTTCTAGGCACGTAGGCGGAGGTGGCCGCCACCCCCCTGTGGGGTCCCACCGCGACGGCGCTTCGCGCGTCGCTCGGGTGCGCCGTGCACGTTGGTTCCGAGCGCGCAGCGGCCACAGAGGGCCGCGACTCCTTGGTGCTACGTGCGCGGGTGCGTCGCGTTGTGGGCGCGGATGGCGGCGAGGACGGCGGCGCCGGCTTTCTCCATGAGCTCGGCCTTGTGCTCGCTGACGAAGTCGGCGGAGCGCTGGACGCTGGTGAGCAGGCCGTTGACGCGCGGGATGACGTAGCGGGCGAACATCTCGTAGCTGTGGAGGGTCTGCTCGCGGGTTGCCCAGTCGTGGGCGAAGCCGAGGAGGCAACCGAAGCCGCCCGAGATCTCCTGCAGGTGAGCGATGCGTTCGACGGCTTCCCCTGGCGTGCCGAAGATGGCGCCACCGTTGCGGTCCATGCCACGGGCGAAGCCGACTGCGTCGCTCAGGATGGTCGCGTTCGGGCGGCCGAGGATGGTGACGTTGTACTCGTTGTGCCAGCGCAGCACGCCTTCCGCGACCTCGGCGATGGCCTGCTCCTTCGTGTCGGCGATGTGGAAGGGCATGTTAATGCGCCACTTCGAGCGGTCCATCTGGTTGCCGAACTCGGCGGCGTAGGTCTCACCGAAGCCCCATTGCGTCCTGAGCGCTGCGAGGCCCTCCTCGCTGTTGCTGGCGACGGAGATGACACCCACGTTGTACTTGCCGGCGGCCTTCATGCCGGCCGGGCTGAGCGTCGAGGCGCAGACGATGGGGATGTCCTCCTGGAGCGGCTTGATCTGGAGCTGGGCATCGTTCAGCGTGAACCAGTCGGACTGATGGCTGAAGGGCGCGTCCTCGCGGAAGAGACGGATGATGACGCCGAGCGCCTCGTCCATGCGGTCGCGCTGGGTGGCGGGCTCGATGCCGAGCGTGCGCGCGTCGGACGGGAGCGCGCCGGGACCGACGCCAAGCATGGCCCGGCCGCGTGTGAGGTGGTCCAGTTGGACGATGCGCTGGGCGACGTTGAAGGGGTGGTGGTAGGGCAGCGAGACGACGCCCGTGCCGAGCATGATGCGCGTCGTGCGTTCGCCGGCCGCGGCGAGGAACAGCTCCGGGGAGGCGATGGTCTCCCAGCCGCCCGAGTGGTGCTCGCCGCACCAGAACTCGTCGTATCCCAGGTTGTCCAGGTGCACGGCGAGCTCGATGTCGCGGCGGATCTGAAGGGTGGGGTGCTCGCCGATGGGGTGGTGGGGTGCGAGAAACACACCGAAGCGCATGCGTGCCATGAAGACCTCGAATCGTTAGGGAAGTGCGAAGGAGTTTAAGGGGTCGAACCGCCAAGGCGCCAAGACCCACGTTGGAAACCGCCAAAGACGCCGAGGAGCGAGGGTTGGGCCAAGTTGGGGGGCTGCGCGGGCCGCAAGCGTTGCTTCGCCACTCGCTCGAACAGTTGGGGCGGATTGGTCGCTGTACTTCAGCGGCCACGGAGGGCCGCGGCTACGGTTTGCGGCTAGACTTGCCGCCATGCAGACGATGCGGCTCGGAAGCAGCGACCTGGAGGTCTCTCGGCTGTGCCTGGGGACGATGAATTTTGGGTGGACGGCGACCGAGGCGGAGTCGTTCGCGGTGCTGGACGCGTTCCTCGAGGCGGGCGGGAACTTCATCGACACGGCGAACATCTACTCCCGCTGGTTGCCGGGGAATAAGGGCGGCGAGTCCGAGGAGATTATCGGGCGCTGGGTCAAGGACCGCGGCGTGCGCGACCGGGTGGTGATCGCGACAAAGGTGCGGGGGCGCATGTGGCCGGGGCCTGACGGCGAGGGCCTGCACCCCAAGCACATCAAGTACGCGGTGAACGGCAGCCTCAAGCGGTTGCAGGTGGACACCATCGACCTCTACCAGGCTCACTGGTTCGACGAGAACACGCCGATTGAGGAGACACTGGGGGCCTTCGACGAACTTCGCCAGGCGGGGAAGGTGCGGTTCTTCGGGGTGTCGAACTACCCGCCGGACCGGCTGCGGGCCGCGCTGGAGGCTTCCAAGAGAGACCCTTCGCTCCCGAAAGTCGAGTCACTGCAGCCGCACCACAGCCTCGTGCACCGCAAGGAGTGGGAGGAGGAGCTGCAGCGCATCTGCCTGGAGGAGAACCTCGGCGTAATTCCCTACAGCCCCCTCGCGAGCGGCTTCCTCACCGGGAAGTACACGAAGGACGGTCCCCAGGTGGAGAGCCAGCGGGCGCGGACGGTGAAGCAGTACTTCAACGAAGGCGGGTGGGCCGTGGTCGATGCGTTGCGGGAGATCGCGGGGAGCCATGGCGTTGCGCCGGCGGCCGTGGCGCTCGCGTGGACGCTGGCGCAGGCGGGCATTACCGCGCCGATTGTCGGGGCGAACTCCGCGGCCCAACTCGCCGACCAGCTCCCGGCGTTGAGCCTCGCGCTCTCTGCCGGCGAACTGAGCGCCCTGAACGCTGCGAGTCAGCCATTCCTGGACGACGGCACGGCACACCCCGGCCGCTAAGGCCCCTCATCTCCCGGCCTCGTCTCCCCGCTTCGGGCGGAGAGGGGAGTGATGGGTCCGCTTCCGGGGACATCGGTGGGGAGGGGCTGCGCTCACGTTGCGGGTTCTGGGGCTTCGGGTGGGACCTCAGTCGAGTTGGGGTCGGGCGCGAGGACCTCCGTCGGGGGCGGCGTTGCGGGAGGGCCGCCGCGGCGTTCCATGAAGTAGTCGAAGAGCACGCGTCCCGCCGCGGCAGCGGGCAAGGCCAGGAGCACGCCCGTGACCCCGAGCAGCTCCGCGCCGATGAGCACGGCAAGCAGCACGACGAGCGCGGGCAGGTTCAGCGTCTGCCCAAAGATGCGGGGCACGAGGATACGGTCTTCGAACTGCTGGTACACGATCAGTGCCCCCAGCACGATCAACGCCTGCGTGGGTGACTCCTGGAAGGCCGCGAATGTGACGGGGATGGTGGCGATGAGCGCCCCCACGAGCGGGATCACGTCCGCGAAAGCCGCTATCAGCGCGAAGGCGGCGGGGTTCGGCACATCCGCGATGAGGCAGACGGCGAGGGTGTAGAAGAAGATGCTTACCGAGAGGATCGATTGGCCGCGGACGTAGCCGCCGACCACGCGGCCCAAGGACTGCAGGACCTCCTCCGCGTCTTTCTCGCGGCTGGCGGGGAGGAAGCGGTAGATGAATCGCTCCAGGCGCGGCGTCGAGACGAGGAGGTAGGCTGTCAGCACGATGACGGTCAAGGCGGAGAACAGGCCGAACGCGACCCGTTGGCCCACGTCGTAGGCAGCTTCGCCGGAGACGAACTCGCTCCACTTGATGTCGGCGGCCTTCTCCGGGAGGTCCCAATCCTCGGTGTTGAATCCGAAGTCTTCGGCGAAGTCCTCGAACCTGCGCGCGTCCTCTGGCAGGTCGTCGCGGATGTGCTCGAATTGGTCGAGGATGGCGGGTGCGATGACGGCGATGGCGCCCGCGATGGCTGCGATGATCACGAGGAGCACGATCAGCACCGCGAGGACGCGTGGGACCCTGCGCTTGGCAAGCCAGTTCACGTACGGCAGGAGTGCCGCCATGAAGATCAGGGCGACGAGGAACAGGAGGATGACCGGCCAGATCTCGCGCGCGGTCCAGAGGGTGAGGAGGGCGAGGCCAAGGAACAGCATCCCGCGATAGGAGATTTCGAGCTTGAGCACAGGCGGGCGACTCTCCCTCATCGAAGGCTTGGGGGCGCTGGGCGCATTCTACGGATGCGGGAGGAAAGTGCTTGGTCCCGAGCCCTTAGTCCTGCTGTACCATTCTCGTCAGCGACAGCCGCGTTACGTTCGCGCTCACGGAGCCGACCAGCACCAAGCACTAAGGACTCCTGCCCATGATCACGTCGATCTCGTCATTCCTGCGCTACTTCGACGCCGTGAACCGGCGGGCGATGCGTGATGTCGGGGCGCTACCGCCGGAGGCAGATGGCTGGACGCCCGCGACGGGAGAGGGAACCCCTGCGACGGGCGAGGGGGAGAACGCATGGAGCATCAACAAGCTCGTTGGGCACATGTGCGGCTCGCGCCTGTACTTTGCGAGCGCGTACAGCGGGACTGGCTGGATTAGCCCGGAGCCGCCCGACTCGCGGCGGGACCAGTGGATGCCGGCGCTGGAAGCGAGCGCGTCGGAGTTCCGGGGCCAGCTTGAGAGCACCCCGGACGCGTGGCTGCAGCGCAAGGTCCAGATGATCGACACCGATGGCGGGCTCTCGGGCTGGCGCGTGCTCATGATGATGATGGAGCACGACATCCACCACCGAAGCCAGATCGACACGTACGCCGGCATGAACGGCTGGGATGTGCCGCAGATCTACGGGCGCCAGGCCGAGCAAATCGGGCGGCTGCAGGACGCGCAGCGGGCCAAACACGGCCGCGGCGGGGACAGCCACTCGCTCTGACTCGCCCACCGCCAGGGATGAGGAAAGGGCCGCCCTTCCGTGGAAGGACGGCCCCTTGCCTCTGGCGGGGGGGACACTGTATCAGGTGGGTTAGCGCGGCTTTGCGTCCTCCGCGATGGGCATCACGCCCGGGCCGCCGGGGCTGGTGCTGCCGCCCGAGACCTTCTCGAGGGAGTCGGGATCGAAGGACGGGTCGATGCTGCGTGCGACCTCAATAAGCGTTTCGAGCGAGGGAGCGTCGCCGCCCCGCTCGTTGTAGCCGCTGATGTTGTACTGTGCCGAGCCGGCCCACCAGGAGATGTTGTTCTCGCCGATGTAGCCACGCTTCTCGTCGCTCGGGACATCGCCCGACTGGTAGGCGTTGACGTTGATGACGGCGCCGCTGTCCGCGGTCATCGTCCAGTTGCCGCCCACGCTGTCTGTGTAGTTGGCGCGTGCCTCCGCGGAGCAGTTGGCGTTGAGGGCGCTCCCACGGTGGGCTCGGTTGGTGACCTCATAACCACCGGGCGCCGACGGGATGCCAAAGCCCCTGGCGCGGAGCTGGTCGTCGCTGAGCTCGCTCTCAACGGCGAGGCAGGCGTTCAGGAAGAGGGGGTCGAGCGCGGTGGCGAGGGCCGTAAGGAGGACGCCGTCGGTGGGGGCCGGGTCCGACTTCACGCCGACGTTGAAGTGGAACGTGCCGTTGGTCCAGTTGGCGTAGTACTCGCTGGAGCTGCCCGGGTATGCCTCTTCGCCGGGGCTGACGCTATAAGCGCTGGCATAAATGCCGCCGAAGCCGCTGCTGCTGTCGAGGACCCAGGTGGCGTTGAAGCTGGTCTGCAGGCCCTCGGCGGGGGTGCCGCAGTCTGCGGCGGGGGCGTTCCATGCGCGAACCTGGACGTCCTGGAGCGAGTAGCCGCCGGGGATGGCGCCACGAGGGTCGCCGATGCCCATCGCCGCGAGGTCGTCGAAGGTGCCCGCGCGGATCGTGTAGAAGCAGGCCTCGGCCGGTGCGTTCAGGTCGGCGAGGGCAGCCCGCAGCACCTCAGCGGCGCGCGGGTCGGGGCCGGGGAGGAGGTCGCGGGCGACGTCGGGGCCATCGTCAGTGTCAGCGAAGGGCTGCACCGAGTAGCCGTCGACGCTGACGGAGAAGGCGTAGCCTTCGCGCGAGAAGCGCGCGTTGGTCTCTTCGAGCACACTGGCGGTGGGCTCCGCGTCCTGGCGTTGAGAGACGTAGACTCCGAGGCCGGTCTCGATGTGCTTCCAGGCGGTGTCGATGACGATGTGCGTCTCACCGGACGGCGTCACGCCGTCGGGGCAATCGGCCTCGCCACGGATGCTGAAGCTCGTGAGTTGGAAACCGGCGCCGAGGTAGCTGGCCGCGAATCCCGCCGCCGCAGGGTCGAGCTTGCCGTCCGCGAGGATGCCGGTGATAGGCACCTGGCAGCCGCCCCACGGGCGCGACGAGCGGGACATGTCCTCATCGCCGGCCATGCCGGCCTCGCCCCGGTCGATTGCGGGATTGAAGGCAGCCTGGGCGGCGCTGGAGCCGCTGTTGCCGTCTCGCGGGACCCCCACTGCGACCTTCGGGCCGCCGGTGTCGTTCGGACTGTCGTCCGAGCCCATGGCGTTCGCGACGAACACGCCGCTGGCGAAGAGCGCGGCGCCGGCTACGACGGCACCGGCCAAGAGCCGGAGGCGCCGGCGATCGGAAACGAGCTGTCTCATCAGAATCTCCTGGGCATGACTTCCCCACGCGAGTGACGCGCTAGGGTACAAGACGATGACGGGGAGCGTTTGGTTCCCCAGCGGTTAAGGCGGCTTTAGGCGAGGTTCCGCAACCGCAACTCGGCCTTCGCATCCCAGATGCGCGCGGATTCCTCGATGAAGCTGCTGGTGGTCGGGTCGATCGTCACCTGGTGGCCTTCCGCATGTTCATGTAGCGCTCCCGTTCTTCCTTGTCGAAGTGTTCGAGGGCGTATCGCAGCGCTGTCCGGGGCATCGTGTCCGCGTGTTGGTCGAGGAAGGCGCGGAGGCGCGGCCGATCCTGGTCGCCTGCGAAGCGCAGCCAGCCTCCCACGGGCTTCTGAATCATGTCCTCTTCGTCATGGAGCAGGAGCTCGGCGAGCTTGAAGGTATCATCCAGCTCCCCGCGCTTGATGAAGTAGGCGGTGCTCACGATCGCCGTGCGGCGCTCCCACAAGTTGCTCGACCGCGCCAGCTCGTAGAGGACCCCACGGGGCTTGTCGAACAGGTACTGGCCGACCACCATCGGAGCGGCGACATCGACGAGGTCCCAGTTGTTGATGCGGTCGTGCCGGCTCATGTAGAGGTCGAAAAGGTCTTTCCTTCGGTTCTCCGGTGTGCGCTTGAGCGACGCCTGCTTCGACATGAGGCTGAGCGCGCCCGCGCGAACCTCGTGGAGGGGGCTCTCGAGCAGCTTCTCGATGTCATCGGCCGCCATGTCCACGAACTCCTTCGCCAGGGCGAACACCTGGCCCATCTTCACGCCCATGAAGACGTCGCCCTCGCCATACTGGCCTTCGCCGGACTTGAAGTAGCGCTGGATCTTGCGCAGCTCATCGTCGGAGCGCAGGGCTTCCATGCGCTCGATGAAGCGTTCGGCGGTGAAGTCTTGGGTCATGACTGGACATCGTACTCGCGGGGTCGCCAGGAGCTACGTGGACTGAACCAAAGCGCCTTGCGACTGCCGCGGCGGTCACCGTGCGACAGACGTGCGGGCCAAGCTGCCGCGGCGATGCTTCGCTCGCCGCTCGTGCGACCGCCGGGCGATTGTGGGAGCCTCCCGCGGCCAGAGGCGGCCGCAGCTACCGGCTCGTTACATGCGGAAGACGCCCCACTTTGGGTCCGGGATGGGGGCGTTTATGGAGGCGGCGAGGCCCATCGCCAGGACGCGACGGGTGTCGAGGGGGTCGATCACGCCGTCGTCCCAGAGGCGGGCGGTGCTGAAGTAGGGCGAGCCTTCGTGCTCGTAACGTTCGACTGTGGGCGTCTTGAACTGCTCCTGCTCCTCAGCGGTCATCGCCTCGCCGCGGTCGAGGCGTACCTGGAGCAGGACGGACGCGGCCTGCTCGCCGCCCATGACGGAGATGCGGGCGTTCGGCCACATCCAGAGGAAGCGCGGCGAGTAGGCACGGCCGTTCATCGCGTAGTTGCCCGCGCCGAAGCTCCCGCCGATGACGACCGTGAACTTCGGCACCTCTGCGCAGGCGACGGCGGTCACCATCTTGGCGCCGTCCCTGGCGATGCCTGCGTTCTCGTATTGCTTCCCGACCATGAAGCCGGTGATGTTCTGGAGGAAGACAAGCGGCACCTTCCGCTGCCCGCAGAGCTCGATGAAGTGCGCGCCCTTGAGCGCGCTCTCGCTGAAGAGGATGCCGTTGTTCGCGACGATACCCACGGGGTAGCCCATGATCCGGGCGAAACCGCAGACGAGGGTGATCCCGTAGCGCGCCTTGAACTCGTGGAAGCGCGACCCATCCACGAGGCGGCCGATGACCTCGCGCACGTCGTAGGTCTGGCGGAGGTCGTTGGCGACGATGCCGTAGATCTCCTCCGGGTCATGAACAGGCTCCTCGGGCGTGGTCAGCTCCCAGGGGGTGGCCTTCGTGGCGGGGATGCTCTCGATGATGCTGCGCACGATCTGGAGGGCGTGCCCGTCGTCCTCGGCGAAGTGGTCGGCGACGCCGGAGATGCGCGTGTGTACGTCCGCGCCGCCAAGCTCCTCGGCGGTGGTGACCTCGCCGGTGGCGGCTTTCACCAGGGGCGGGCCCCCCAGGAAGATCGTCCCGGTGCCTCGGACGATGACTGTCTCGTCCGACATCGCGGGCACATACGCCCCGCCGGCCGTGCACGAGCCCATCACTGCGGCGACCTGGTATATCCCCTGGGCGCTCATCCGCGCCTGGTTGTAGAAGATGCGGCCGAAGTGCTGCTTGTCGGGGAAGACGTCGTGCTGGAGGGGGAGGAAGGCGCCGCCGGAGTCGACCAGGTAGATGCACGGCAGGCGGTTCTGCTCGGCCACCTCCTGGGCGCGGAGGTGCTTCTTCACGGTGATGGGGTAGTAGGTGCCGCCCTTCACGGTAGCGTCGTTGGCGACGACCACGACCTCGCGCCCGTGGACCATGCCCACGCCGGTGACGATGCCCCCGCTGGGGACGTCGTCGTCGTACACCCCGTCGGCGGCGAGCGGGCTCAGCTCGAGGAACGAGGTCGCGGGGTTGATGAGGCGCTGGATGCGCTCGCGGGCGAGCAGCTTCCCGCGCTCGTGGTGGCGGGCGACGTACTCCTCCCCGCCGGCCAGGGCGACGCGGTCGAGGCGGTCACGGAGATCCTGGACGAGCGCGCGGTTGGAGTCGCGGTTGGCCTTGTACGCCGGGTCGCGGAGGTCGACGCGGGTGTGGAGCTCGGGGACGTCGTGCCACTGCATGCCGCGGTACTGTACCGCCCCGACCGTCGCCGCGGCGACATCGATCTCAACGCGGAGACGCGGAGCCCTAATCAGGGCCAAGTCGACAAGCCGCGATTACTCAAACGCCCGCAGCACCGGCCCGACCATCGCCAGGCAGGCACTGAGGATGAGGACGGCGATGACGATCTGGCGGAATCGAGCCTCGTCCAGCCGGTGGAAGATGGTGTGGCCGATGACGAAGCCCGCGAGGAGCCCGGGCGCCGCGAGCAGTGTCAGCCCGGCAGTCTCGGCGTGAAATTGGCCACTCAGCAGGAAGAGCACAGTCGCCAGTGCCCCGCCTGCCAGAAAGTAGGCGGTGAGAGTGGCGCGGAACATACCGCGCAGGAAGCCCTGTCCCTGGAGGTAGAGCACCACGGGCGGGCCGGACATGGACGTACTCGTGTTCAGCACCCCGCTCACGAGCCCCACGCCCCAGTCGGACGCCCGGCCCGTCTTCTGTATCCGCCAGCCTCGCCAGATGAGCACCGTGGAGACGAGCACAACCACAGCGATAAGCACCTGCAGGGCGTCCCGCGGCACGAAGATGAGCACGAGCAGCCCCACGGGCATTCCGGCCGCCGCCGCAGCGAAGAGCGTCGCGCCGAGGCGCCAGTCGACGTGCTCGTGGAGGCGCTGGAGCGTTACGGCGTTCACCAGCAACCCGAGTGCGTTCGCGGTCACGACGGCATCGCGCGGGCCGAGGATGAGCGCGAGCGGCGGGACGATGAGCAGGGAGAAGCCGAAGCCGCTGAGCGACTGGGTGAAGGCCGCCGCAGCCGCGAGCGCGCAGACCATGGCGATGGTGAGGGCGTCCATCAAGGCGCTTGTATAGGGGCGAGCGGCTAGTGGCTAGTGGCGGGTGCCTCGCAACCGGGTCAACTGTCATGGGGAAAATGGGTCGGATGGTTCTCACCGGGGGTGAGCGCGCGCGGCCAGTCTTCGTGGAGCAAGACACGGAGGCAAGACAATGACGATCACGGCGAGGGCATGGCCCCGCGAGGCTGGGTACCGGCCATTTCCGAACCAGGGATGGCGGCCGAAGCACGATCCGCGTGCGGGTTGCCTGATGCGACTGTCGTAGTGCCTAATCCTCCTTATGGAAGTTGCGAACGAACTGATGGTCCGCGGCATCGTCGTGGGCGTGTTCCAGGAGAACTGCTGGGTGGTCGGGAACCGGCGGACGCGTGAGGCGATCTGCATCGATCCCGGCGACCAGCCCGACGAGATCCTCGCCCTCGCGCGGGACATGGGAGTCGAGATCAAGCTCATCGCCAACTCGCACGCACACATCGACCACGTTCTCGGGGTGCAGGGCGTGCACGCCGCCACCGGCGCGAAGTTCCTCCTCCACCACCAGGACCTCGACCTGCTGCGCGACGGGTTCAAGATGTCGGCCGCGCGCTTCGGGCTCGACCCCACGCAGGCGCCGCCCGACCCCGACGCGTTCGTGGAGGATGCGGACGTGGTCGAAGTGGAGGGCCTGCAACTGCGCGCAATCACCACGCCAGGGCACACCCCGGGCAGCGTCAGCTACTACACGGAGGGCATGCTCTTCAGCGGCGACACACTCTTCCGGGGCTCGATCGGGCGCACCGACCTGCCGGGGGGCAGCTTCGACGAGGAGATGCGGAGCATCTGCGACCGCCTCCTCGCGCTCCCGGACGACACACTCGTACTGCCGGGCCATATGGACGAGACGAGCATCGAGTTCGAGAAGAAGCACAACCCGTTCGTGCTCGAATGGCAGCAGCGGCTGCGCGAGGGGACTGGATAGCGGGCGGGAACCGGTGCGCTGGGGCACGTGTTTTGAGGAACACAGAGGGACAAAGGAACAAAGGCTGATTGAAGAGGTGATGGTTGCCGTGTGCACGCCCGGCGCGTAGAAACGTGAGCAGGATTCGGGGGTGACTATGGAGCGGGAACGCTCGCAGTACCACGCACAGACCATGGGGAACGGGTTGCTCGTCGCGGCGGCGGTAATCTTCGTCCTTGGAGCCGTGAGCATCGGCTGGATCGTCGAGGATATTGCTCCCTTGTTCGGCGGCGACCCGTTCGACAACGAGGCCAGCCTCAAAGACTAGATCCGGGCCAGCATCGTTTACGTGTTCCCGCTGCTCACATCGGTCGCGATTCTCACAGCCGCGGGTCTCTACTTCCGCTGGCTTGCGGTGGAGCAGGACGCGAAGATGGCGGAGTTCGAGATGCTGCTCGATGCGCTCGGGGTGCCCGTGGAGGATGAGGCCGGAGATGAGCGGGAGGAGACGACGCCCGATGCCTGAGATGACTGCCGCCCAACGCGACGCGTTCCTGCGCGAGACGCGCATCGCGAAGCTCGCCACACTGAACGCGGATGGCTCGCCGACCATCGTGCCGGTCTGGTTCGAGTGGGACGGCAAGACGGCGGCGATCTTCACCAGCCCAGCCAGCCCGAAGATCCGGCGGATCGAGCGTGACCCGCGGGTGGCTCTGAGCGTGGAGGAGGGCGTGGGCGTGCGGGAGGCATGGGTCACCGTCGAGGGCACGGCGGCGATCGAACGATCAGGCGGGTACGAGCTGGCCGAGCGGCTGGCTCAGCGTTATTACGAAGAGCCGCGACGCTCCCAGGCGCTGGCCGACTGGGGCAGGATTCGCGACAACTTCGTGGTGATCCGCATCACGCCAACGCGCATCCGCAGCGGCGGCTGACCCGAGGGCTGGCTGCTGCCAGCCCCTACTCTCCTTTCCCCACGTGGCGGCTAGGTTCGCAACCGGCAACACTCGATGCATGCGCCTCAGCGTCCTCGACCAGTCACCCATTCGCGATGGCGGTACGGCCACGCAGGCGATCCGCGAGACGATCGAGCTGGCGAAGGCGGCGGACGAGCTGGGGTACTCGCGCTACTGGCTGGCGGAGCACCACAACTCGGGCGGGCTCGCGTCTGCCACGCCGGAGGTGCTAATTGGCGCGGTAGCTTCGCAGACCGAGCAGATCCGGGTGGGATCCGGTGGCGTGATGCTCACGCACTACAGCCCGCTGAAGGTGGCGGAGAGCTTTCGCATGCTGGAGGCGCTGCACCCGGGCCGCATCGACCTCGGCGTGGGCCGCGCACCGGGCAGCGACCGGCTGACGGCGGCCGCCCTCACGCACCGCCTTTCGCCACCGAGCATCGACCACTACCCGGATCAGCTCATGGAGCTCTACGGCTACCTCTCGAACTCGTTGCCCGAAGACCACGCGTTCGCCAGGATCCGCGCCAACCCGCAGGTGGAGACGATGCCGGAGCTGTGGTTGCTTGGCTCAAGTGACGCGTCGGCGCAGTACGCCGCGGAGCTGGGCTGGAGCTTCTGCTTCGCGCACTTCATCAACCAGCACGGCGGGCCGGAGGCGATGCGGACCTACCGGGAGCGCTTCGAGCCGTCGCCGTTCCTGGCGAAGGCGCGCGGGAGCCTCGCGATCTCCGTGACGTGCGCGGAGACGAGCGAGGAGGCGGAGCGGCTGAGCTGGAGCCGCTGGGTCTGGCGCCTCGCAGGTCAACGCGGCCGCTTCCGCGGCATCCCCACTCCGGAGGATGCGCAAGCCTTCCCGCTCAGCGAGCCCGAACGCGACTACATCGAATTCGCGAAGGCGAACTCTATCTACGGGAACCCCTCCCGGGTAAAGGCCCGGATCGAGGAGATGGCGGAGGAGTTCGGGGCCGAGGAAGTGGTCGTCGTCACCATCACGCACGGCTTCCGCGCCCGCGTGCGCTCCTACGAGCTGCTGGCGGACGCGTTCGGGCTGCGGCGGGATTAGTCCTCGTCGAGCAGGGGCTGGAGGAGCGGGCGATTCTTGGCGACCAGCTCTTCGATGTCCTGGTGACACACTACTTCCGACGGACCCAGGTCGCCGTTTGCCGCCCACGCCCGAAGCATGGCCAGGGAGTCCTCTCGGATCGGCCACTCGAGGACGAAGTCCAACTTCTTGTCCTCATCCCAGGAGGGCCAGTGGCGCACATACTCGGGCACTCGTGCCCACTCCCGCTGGAGATACTGCAACACATGGGCCACACGGTACGGGTCTGCGGCTACGCTGGGAGGTCGACCCATAGTGCATCTCCGGGCACCACGATGGTGTCCATCGAGGTGAATTGATACGCCGTGACCAGCGTATCACGATCCGCTGAGTACACGACGAACGTGTACGGTCGCTTGATCCGACCGATTCGCTCGGTCGGGACGACCCGGTCGGTAGCGGCAATGGTTGCAGCCATATACCCGCCGCGGCGGAGGTAAAGGCCGAGGCGCGCCGCCGCACGTATGGCCTCGTCGATGTCGCTCCGGAATTCGATCGCTGTGGTGGCTGCGGTCCACTGCCGGTCCTCTTTGCGTTGCGCCAAGTGGTCGTCGATCGTCGGGAACTCCACGGAGGTCATGCGTTCCCGGATTGCACCGGCTTCGGCGGCGGTGGGCGCCGACGATGCGTAGATGAGTGCCCGGATCAGGTCAGGAACGGGTTCCACACCTACTCGCGCTCGCGGAAGTTCAGGTAGTACTTGCTCGGCGTCGGGCCGACCTGGCCCTGGTACTTGCTGCCTGCGGCCTTGGAGCCGTAGGGGTGCTCGGCAGGCTCGCTCAGCTCCAGGAACGAGATCTGGGAAACCTTCATCTTGTGGTAAAGCGTGATCGGGAGGTTCGCGACGTTCGAGAGCTCCAGCGTGAGGGCGCCGTCCCAGCCGGGGTCGACATAACCCGCAGTGGAGTGGATGAGAAGGCCCAGGCGACCGAGTGACGACTTTCCCTCCAGCCGCCCGACGATCGTGTTCGGTAGGCGCACTCGCTCGTACGTGACGGCCAGCGCGAACTCGCCGGGGTGGAGGATGAACGGCTCGTCGCCGGCGATCTCGACCAGCTCGGTGAGGTCCGGATAGTCCTTCTTGACGTCGATGAACGGGATCATCGAGTTCCGGAACACGCGGAAGAGGTGGCCCAGCCGCAGGTCCACGCTGGCGGGCTGGATGGCATCGTCGCCGAGGGGGTCGATGACCAGGTTTCCCGCCTCGATTTCGCGGCGGATGGTGCGGTCGCTCAAGACCATGAGGCAGGCACTCCGGTGAAGTAGGCGAAGCTTACGGCGGGCGGGCGGTACACGGCAGGGCGGCGGTAGAATGCGCCATCAGCCGAGTGGGAGGGCCAGCCATGCCGGGGCCGTTAGAAGGTGTGAAGGTCGTCGAGATGGGGGTGTGGGTGGCGGGGCCCTCCTGTGCGGGCATTCTCGCGGACTGGGGCGCGGATGTCGTGAAGATCGAGCCGCCTGAGGGCGACCCGTTTCGCGGCCTCTTCGCGGGCCTCCTCAACATCCCCATGAACCCGCCCTTCGAGCAGGACAACCGCGGCAAGCGCAGCATCGCCCTGAACCTGGAGAGGGAGGACGGGCGCGCCGTCGCCCGGCACCTCATCGACAACGCGGACGTGTTCGTCTCGAACATGCGGCCGCGGGTGCTGGAGAAGCACGGGCTCGGGTACGACGCCTGTGCCGCGCGCAACCCGGGGCTCGTCTACTGCCAGGTCACCGGCTACGGGCCGGACCACGATGAGTCCGACCGCGCGGCCTACGACGTTGGCGCGTTCTGGAGCCGCGCGGGCGTGGTCGCGAGCCTGATGCCGGAGGGCGCGACCGAGCCGCCGTCGCAACGCGGGGGCATGGGCGACCACATGACTGGTGCCAACGCGGCGGGCGCCATCTCGGCCGCGCTCTACAACCGCGAGAAGACGGGCCGCGGTCAACGCGTGGGGGTCTCGCTGATGCGCATCGGCGCCTACATGATGAGCTGGGACCTGAACACGCACCTGCGCATGGGCGTGCCCATCGCCCCTTACGACCGTCACCACGCGGTCAATCCGATCATCAACAACTTCCAGGATCGGGACGGGAAGTGGTTCTGGTTACTCTTGCTGCAGGCCGACCGTCACTGGCCCGACCTCCTCGCTGCGCTCGACGCGGGCCACCTGGACGCGGACGAGCGCTTCAACAGCATCCCCAACCGCATGGCCCACCAGACCGAGCTCGTCGACGAGCTCGACAAGCTGTTTGCGACCCGTTCGCTGGCGGAATGGACTCCGATCTTCGATGGGCACAACGTCTGGTTCGCGCCTGTGAACACGATCGAGGAGGTCGCGCAGGACCCGATGGCCGAGGCGGCGCGCGTGTTCGTGGAGGTGGAGTCGCCGGAGGGGCCGATCAAGCAGGTGGCGACGCCGGCCGACTTCTGGGGCACGCCCGTGAAGCTGCACGGCTGGGTGCCGGAGCTCGGCCAGGACACGGAGGCCATCCTCCTCGAGCTCGGTTACGACTGGGACCGGATCATCGCGCTCAAGGAGGAGGGCGCGATTCCGTAGGGCAGGGATCAGATGGCGACCGTCAGCTGCACCGTCACGGTGTCGCCCTGGCCGATGCCTTCGGCCTTTCGCGCGGCCGCCTTGAGGGGCACGATGTAGCCGCCGTCCCTGGGGAAGAGCGAGGTCGTCCATGTCGTCTTGCCGATCTGCACGGTCACCGGGACCATGCCCCAGCCATAGGTGACGTCCGCCGCCATCGCCGCCAGCACCAGGCTTTCCCGTTCCGGGACGGTGACGAAGTGGTGCGGCGCGGGGCCTTTCCAGAACCAGATCTCCCCGGCGAATTCGAGGTCCATGGCAGTAGGATACGAGCAAATGATTGCCGTGCGGCTGCGCGCCCGCGCTTGGAGACGAAGGTAAACGACGAAAACGAATAGTCGATATGGAGTAGTGCAGCGTCTTCAACGTCTGCGTACGTTTCTCCCATGACACGGAGCAGCATCGATGACCCGGCGACTCGCCTGACGCTCACCGAGCGGCAGGAGGAAGTGCTCAAACTCATGGCGGCCGGCCTCACGAATGCCGAGATCGCGGAGCGGCTGGACCTCAGCCTGGACGGTGCAAAGTGGCATGTGCGAGAGGTTCTTGCGCGGCTGAATGTCGACTCGCGCGAGGACGCGGTACGTGTGTGGCGCGCCGAGCGGCGACCTTCGCGCCGCCTGTCATTGCTGGGCGCGGGGATCCTCGCGAGCAAGCCGCTCCAGTGGGCGGGAGCGACCGCTGTCGTGGGCCTGCTGGGTGTCGGTGGGCTCGTCACCTATGCCGGCGTCAGTGGGGGGAACGAGCCTTCGGCCGCCGACGTAGCAGCGACGGCAACGGCTACCCCGACTCCCACGCCGACTCCCACGCCCACTCCCGATCTCAGCATGAATGAAGGCATCGCCATGACTGTTCTGAAGGTGGATGCCGGGCCCGCGCAGATCGCGATTGATGTCGTGCTGGATGGCCGCAGCGAGTTAGGAAGGCTCGGATCCCCGGGAATCGGCTTACATCCGAGCTACCCGTCGTTGAGCGATGAGGATGGCGCTTCGTATCGTGCGAGGGGTTTCCAGGGGCATATAGAGGGGAACCCGAGGAGGCTGTCGCTGACGTTCGAGCCTGTGCCCGACTCCGCGACCACACTGCGTCTTACCGTCGGCATGGCTAACTTTGTGAACCCCGAGTCGGAAACGGCCGGCGGTGAAAGGCCACCAGATCCACCTGTGACGCTCGAGGGCCCATGGACCGTGGTCATCACCGACTTCCGTTAGGCACCGAAACCCACTCGCCTCAGCCCAGCTCCGCCTTCAGACGGTCGATCTGGGGGACGGGGCTGGGGTCCTGGTCGTTGAGGAGGGCGAGGTAGGCGGAGACGTAGTCGCCCCAGGCCGTGCCGAGGAGAAGCTGGGCGAGGAGGCCTTCGCCGCCGACCTGGTGGCGGTGAACGGGGATGCCCGCCTCCGCGAAGTACTTCGTGGTGAGATCGAAGCGGAGGCTCGTGCGCTCGTGGTAGAGGGCTGATTCGAGCGTCACGAGACTGAGGGTGTCAGCGACGTCGGCGGCGGTGGCGAGGCCGACGATGAGGTTGTGGTTGGCTTCGGGGAGGATGTCCGCTGCGGCGAGGGACTTGCCGTTCTCGGCGACCTGGTTCTTGTAGCGGGAGGCGACTGGCGCCAGGTGCTCAGCTCCCAGGACGAGCGGGAAGCGGCGGAGGAGCGCGCGTGCGGTCTGCTTCGCGGGATTGCGCTGCTCCGGCACGCCGGGCTCGAACTCGCTTTCGACGAGGGCCCGGTGGGATGCGCCGGCGTCGCGCACCTCGGCATCGGCCACGCCCGTGATGCCAAGGATGAGGCCCAGGCGCAACAGCGGGGCGAGGCTGTGGGCGAGGGCTGCCCGCGGCTGGGCGACGTAGTCGATCGGATACACCGGCACGCCGTCGGCGTCCGCGCGGGCGCCGATCTTGCCTCCGCGCGTGACGGCCAGGATCATCGCGCCGCGCTTCCATGCATCGTCGTAGGAAGCGATGAGCTCCTCGGTGTTGCCGCTATAGGAGGAGATGACGACGAGCGTGTCGCCATCCACCCAGTTGGGGAGCGTGTAGCCGCGGCTCACGACGACGGGCCGCTCGGAGGAGACGTTGCAGATGGCGGCGAAGTAGTCGGCGGCCGTGGCGGAGCCGCCCATGCCGGCGATGACTACGCCTTTCGCGCGGTCCGCACCGGGCGGCAGCTCAAGGCTTTCGCTCCGCTCCCACGCGCGGACCAGTTCGGTCCCGAGGCTCCGGATGTGACCGAACATGTCCTCGCGGTCGAGTTCGAGGCGACTGATGCCGTCCAATGTGAGCATCAGGCGACCCCCGCGATTTCCTTGCCCGCCCGCAGGATGGGCTGAACGAGCGACTGGTCTCGGACCTCGGTATAGATCCGTACCAGCGGCTCGGTGCCGGACAGCCGGAACAGCAGCCAGCCCTCGTCGATGGTGAAGCGCCAGCCATCCACGGTGTCTCGCGCGACGACCTTGTGGCCCGCGATCTCGGGGGGGGCCGCCGCGTCGAGCCGCGCCTTCACGGCCGCGTTCGCACCCGGCTCCAGCTCGAAGTCGAGGCGCTCGTAGTAATGCGGCCCAGTGATCTCGAACACGTCTCGCACCAGCTCGGACGGCGGCTTCCCGGCGGCCGCGATCGCATCAAGCAGGTACAGCCCCGCGAGGATGCCGTCCCGCTCAGGGAGGTGGCCGCGGAAGCCGTAGCCCCCACTCTCCTCGCCGCCAATGAGCGCGTCCTTCTCCATCATGAGCGGGCCGATGTGCTTGAAGCCCACGGGCGTCTCGTAGACGTCCACGCCGTAGTGACTCGCGAGGAGGTTCGCCATGTTGGTGGTGGTGATCGAGCGCACGACGGGCCCGCGGAGGCCGCGCTGGCCGAGGAGATAGTTCACGAGCAGGGCGAAGGTCCGAAGCTGGTCGACGTACACCCCATTCTCATCGACGAGGCCCACACGGTCGGCGTCGCCGTCGGTGGCGATGCCTGCGGAGAATCCCCCGCCCGACATGAGCGTGAGGAACTCGCCCAGGTTCTGCTCGATGGGCTCAGGGGCTCGGATGCCCGGGAAAAGCGGGTTGCGGTCGGTGTGGATCTCCGTGACGGTGGTGCTGCCGCCGGCGAGGAGGTCAGCGATGAGGCCGGCGCCCGCGCCGTACATGGGGTCCACGGCCACGCGCAGGCCGGCCCCACGGATGCGGGCGATGTCCACCTGGGCGGCGAGCGTGGCGAGGTAGCCGGGGATCGGATCAAAGCGCTCGATCTCGGGCGACGTGGCGGGCGCCATTTTGATGGCTGCGGACGAGGCGAGGATGGCGGGTACGCGGCGCTCGATGTCGGCCACGATCTCGGGGCTGGCGCTGCCGCCGTAGTGCGGCTTCACCTTGATCCCGTTCCAGCGGAAGGGGTTGTGCGAGCTGGTCACGACCACTCCGCCGCAAGCGCCGGTCTCGATGATGCGGTAGCTCAGCGCGGGTGTAGGCGCCGGGCGGTCAGCGAGCTGCACACGGAATCCGTTGCCCGCGACCACGCGGGCTACGGCGATCGCGAACTCGTCCGAGAGGAAACGGGTGTCGTAACCGACGACCACGTGCCGGTCGGTGCCGTAGGTCGCCGCGAAGTGGTCGGAGACGGCCTGGGCGCAGGCACGCACGTTGTCGAAGGTGAACGTCTCGCCGATGATCGCCCGCCAGCCATCGGTCCCGAAGTGCACGGGGTTCTCAGTCATCAGGTCGAATCATAGCGTGCGCCGGGTTCGAGATTCGTGCCCGGAGGGATGACCGCGTGTGGAGCAATCGTGGCGCCCGAACCGGCGACGACACGATCGACGACCGCTCCGGCGCCCACGGTCACCCCGTCAGCGAGGATCGAGCCGGTGATGCGCGCGTCGTCGCCCACGTGCACGCGCTCCCAGAGGACGGAGTTGAGGACGGCCGCCCGGGGGCCAATGGCGCAGCCGGGTCCCAGCACGGACAGCTCCAGCGCGGCGCCCGCACCAAGCGTGCAGTCCTTGGCGACGGCACCGGCGTGGCGTGCGAGCGCGACGTTGAGGTCGCGGTATCGGGCGGGCGTGCCGATGTCGGCCCAGAGACCCTCAAACTCGAAGCCGAGGACGCTTCGCCGGCGTCCGACGAGGGAGGGGAAGAGCGTCTCCTCCACGCGCACGGCCCCCGGAGGGATTTCGTCCACAAGCCCCGGCTCGAAGATCCACACGCCTGCGTTCACGAGATTGGAGGGGGCGGAGCCGAGGGGAGGCTTCTCCACGAAACCCGTGACCATGCGCTCGCCGTCGACCACGGCGACGCCAAACTGGGACGGATCGGCGACCCTGTGGAGAGCGAGCGTCAGGTCCGCGCCGTGCGCCTCGTGGTCGGCAAGCGCGGCGGCAAGGTTGAAGTCAACGAAGATGTCGCCGTTGAGGACGAGAAAGCGGCCCTCTATCCCGGTGGAGGCGACTGCATTGCGGATGGCGCCACCGGACTCCAGCCGCTTCGTTTCAAGGATGGGGACGATTTCGAGGCCGTGGTGGCGCCCGGCGGGATAGGCGTCGGCGAGGTCCTCATTTGCCTGGCCGAGGGCGAGCACCGCGCGATCGATGCCGTGCTTCGCGAGCCATCGGAAGAGGTACTCGATGGCCGGCTGGTTGCAGACCGGCACGAGGCTCTTGTGGCGTGTGAGCGTGAGCGGGCGCAGCCGTGAGCCCTGCCCGCCAACGAGGATGATTGCGTCCATGTGCAGTTCCCGCGAGGGGAACCTTAGCTGACCGCCCCGGTGGTGGCCACGGGCCGGTTGGGGGCTGCGACTGCGCGCGCGAGGTCGGCGGCGCGTTCCGTGTCCTCCCAGGGGACATTCAGGTCGATCCGGCCGAAGTGGCCGTAGGAAGCTGTTGCCCGGTAGATGGGCCGCCGGAGGTTCAGGTCGCGGATGATGGCGCCGGGACGAAGGTCGAAATGCTTGCGCACGGCGGCGAGGATGGCCGAGTCGTCAGCCACGCCCGTGCCGAAAGTCTCGATGCCGATGGATGTTGGCTCAGCGACGCCGATAGCGTAGGAGAGCATGAACTCGCAGCGTTTCGCCAGCCCGGCCGCGACGATGTTTTTGGCGACCCAGCGAGCGGCGTAGGCGCCGGAACGATCGACCTTTGTCGGGTCCTTGCCGCTGAAGGCGCCGCCACCATGCCGGGCGACGCCGCCGTAGGTGTCGACGATGATCTTGCGGCCGGTGAGGCCGGCGTCGCCCTTGGGACCGCCCACGACGAAGCGGCCGGAGGGGTTCACGTAGACCCGCGTGCGGTCATCGATGAGGCCGTCGTCGACGATGAGGTCGATGATGTGCTCCCGCACCTTCGTGTAGATCAACTCCTGGTCCACATCCGGGGAGTGCTGCGTGGAGATGACGACTGCCTCAGCGCGGACGGGGCGCCAGTTCTCGTCGTACTCGATCGTGACCTGGGACTTGCCGTCCGGGCGCAGCCAGCCGAGCTCGCCGTTCTTCCGAGCTTCGGCGAGGCGTCGGGTGAGGCGGTGGGCGAGGGAGATGGTGAGTGGCATGAGCTCGGGGGTTTCGTCGCAGGCGAAGCCGATCATCATGCCCTGGTCGCCCGCGCCGATGTCGAGGTCCTCGGTGGTGACCTCCCCGTGGCGGGCTTCCCAGGAGCGGTTTACGCCCCCGGCGATGTCGAGAGACTGCTCGTTGATGGCGGTGATGACGCCGCAGGTCTCGGCGTCGAACCCGATGTCGGAGGAGGTGTAGCCGATGCCGGTGATCGTCTCGCGCACGATGCTTGCGATGTCCACGTAGGCGGTGGTGGTGATCTCGCCGGTCACGAGGACGAGCCCGTTCGTGATCGCAGTCTCGCAGGCGACGCGTGCGCGTGCGTCCTGGGTGAGGATGGCATCGAGGACGCCATCGGAGATCTGGTCGCACATCTTGTCGGGATGGCCCTCGGTGACGGATTCGGAGGTGAGCAACTTCCGTTCGGACATGGGTGTCGGGTTCCTTCCGGGCAGAGAAACGCCCCTCGAGTGGCGAGGGGCAATGGAGGCATTTGCTGCCAGGCCCCTCCGAGAAGAGGGGCGGTCCTTCCTCGAAGGACCGCCTTTTGTTGCCCTTCCGAGGAAGGACCGCGTCGTCTTGGCACCTTGGAGGCTTAACCAGGTTGCCGGGCGTTCGAAACGCCCTCTTGACGCTGATCGCAGGGTAGCAGGGCGGCCGATCTTGCGGAAGTGGACCGCGTATTCAATCCGCACCCACTTCGCCCGACGGCTCGGCGGGCGGGGGCCATGGCCGGACGCGGATGGACGTTCGTCCGACGATCACCAAAGAACCTGTGAGTTGGCTGTCGGCTACTTCGGCGAGTAACCTCCCGAGGGCGCGGACGACCTCCTCGTCAGTCGTCGGCCAGACCCGCAGGCGAATGATTCCGCGAAGCTGCAGCCCGAAGTCGGGTCGCTGGTCGGCGAAGTCCTCGTCGAATGTGAGGACGACCGCGCCGTTATACGTCGCCCATGCCGCCACTTCCGCGTCTGTGGACCGCGAGAGGCCGAGGTCGAACGTGTGATGGATCCGCCAGGACGGCCGGGCAGCCGCCAGCCAGTCGCTGGCGTGCCGAGAGATGTTCTGATCGACGAGGATGACGACCGGTTCAGGCACTCCTGGCGGCCTGCTGATCGACGAGCGCGGTGGCGTACTCGATGGCAGCAATCACGTCGTCCCGGCTTAGCTCCGGGAACGACTGGATGACGCGCTCAATGGAGTAGCCGCCGGCGAGCTGCCCCAGAACGACACTCACGAGGATCCGCGTGCCAGCGATCACCGGCTTGCCGCTGCAGACCTCGGGGTCAGTGACAATTCGTCCCATGCCGCAAGTATACGCCATCGATTCACCGGTCCGGCGCACCGTAAGCCAGCCACTCCATGCCTCGCTCCCGCGGCGTTACGATCACGGTGATGGTTGAGCTGGACGTGGAGAGATTTGTGCCTCAGGAGCTGCACTCGCGGCCCGGCGCCGTGGTGGGTGGACTGGCGCTGGCGGCCGGCGTGGCGATGGGCATCGCGATGGGGATGAAGATGCGCGGAGGGGCGACGCGCGTGGAGCGGCGCGTGGAAGACTACCGCGGGGCGTGGCATCAGCTCCGCGGGCGCTAGCCGCGGCGGATCCCCGCCTCAGGGGTGCGCGGGAGTGGTATACTCGTCGCGACAACAAGAGGCGCGCGTAGGCGCCCGAATACGGCATCGACCGGGACGAGTAGCCAGCCACACCAGAGAGTTCGCGCACTTCCGCTGAAGTGCTGAAAGCGCGGCGACCAGGCAGGCGAAAACCACCCGCGAGCCTGCACCCGAAGCGTTCCGCGTTGCGGAACTGTAGGCGTGCACGGATGGCCCCGTTACTGGCCACGAGGAGCCCCAGCCTGTCCGGGCTGGGGGAAACCGGGTGGAACCACGAGCGCGCTCTCGTCCCGATACGAGGAGGCGCTATTTTGTGGCTTTCGGCTATCGGCCGTCAGTCATTGCACCCGGAGGACGGCATGTTCTTAGGACCAATCTGGTTTCGACTCACAGCGTGGCCGATTACTGGCGCGCCGCTGACGGCGGCTGCCTGACCGGTCACGCCCGGCCATCCGATGGCCGATAGCCGAAAGCTGAGAGTCACAATGCCTGAACCCATGGATTCCCACGTTGACCTCGCGTCGCTGCCCAAGGACGAACGGCTCGCACGCATGCGCCACTCGGCGGCGCACGTGCTCGCCGAGGCGATGCTCGACCTCATGCCCGATGCCGAGCTCGGCATCGGGCCGCCCATCGACACGGGCTTCTACTACGACTTCCGCTTGCCGCGCTCGCTTGTCCCGGAGGACCTCGAGTGGCTCGAGAACCGAATGCGCGAATCGGTTGCGGGCAAACACCCCTACCAGATGGAGTCGATCACGAAGCCGGAGGCCGTGGAGCGATGGAAGGACCAGCCGTTCAAGCTCGACCTCCTCTCAGAGCTGGAGGAGGGGAACGTCACGCAATGCACACACGCGGGCTTCACGGACCTCTGCCGTGGCGGGCATGTGAACAACACGGGCGAAATCGGGGCCTTCAAGCTGACGAGCATCGCAGGGGCGTACTGGCGCGGCTCCGAGAAGAATCCACAGCTCCAGCGCGTCTACGGCGCGCTCTTCGAGACGCCGGAGGAACTGGCGGGTTACGAGCACCAGCTCGAGGAGGCGCGCCGCCGCGACCATCGCCGCATCGGCCGCGAGCTCGAAATCTTCGACGTCTACGAGGAGATCGGGCCTGGCCACATTGTCTGGCTCCCGAACGGCGCGACGATCCGCCGCGAGCTGAGCCGCTGGATCGAGGACCTCGAGATCGAACGGGGCTACCAGCACGTGCACACGCCAGTGGTAGGCAAGGCCGAACTCTACAAGATTTCAGGGCACTACTATCACTTTCAGAACGAGATGTACCCACCGATGGAGCGGGATGAAGAGGAGTACTTCCTCCGGCCCATGAACTGTCCCCACCACATCATGATCTTCCGCTCGGGCCTCCACTCCTACCGGGAGCTGCCGATGCGTATCGCCGAATTGGGCGACATGCACCGCTGGGAGAAGTCCGGGGCGCTCACGGGCATGAGCCGCGTGCGCATCATGACCCTCAATGATGCCCATATCTTCTGCGCCGACACGGAGATGGTGGAGCAGGAGGTCGAGGGCGTCCTTCGGCTGATGGAGGAGGTCTACAGGAGCCTCGGCCTGACGAAATACTCCTACCGGCTGTCGAAGTGGGACCCGGACGATAAGGAGAAGTACGCCGACAACCCACCCATGTGGGAGAAAGGCGAGGACTTGCTCCGTCGCGTCCTGCAGCGGGTCGGGCTCGACTTCTACGAGGCCGTCGGCGAGGCGGCCTTCTACGGGCCGAAGATAGACGTTGAGTTCGAGACGGCGGCCGGCAAGGCCGAGGCCCTTGTAACTGTGCAGGTGGACTTCCACCTGCCCAACCAGTTCGACCTGGAATACGTGGGCGAAGACGGTGAGCGCCACCAGCCCATCATGGTCCACCGGGGGATTATCTCGACGATGGAGCGCATGGTCGCGCTGCTCATCGAGGAATACGAGGGCAACTTCCCACTCTGGCTGGCGCCCGTGCAGGCGGTCGTCATCCCGATCGCGGACCGCCACATCAACTACGCGAACGAAGTGGCCGCTCGGCTCCGCAAGGAGAAGCTGCGAGTGAACGTCGACGCCCGGAACGAGCGCATGAACGGCAAGATTCGCGATGCGCAACTGAAGAAGGTGCCGTACATGCTCGTCGTCGGCGACCGCGAGGCGGAGGCGCAAGCCGCCGCCGTCCGCGTCCGCGGTGGGGGCGACATGGGCGCGAAGCCCGTGGAGGAGATCACGGCGCTGCTGGTGAGCCAGCGGGACTCGAAGGCGCTGGAGCCGCACGTGTTCCCGGAGAGGAGCGCATAGCGAGTCCAGTCCCAGCGCGCGCGTCAGCAAGCATGCGATGGTGATTGCCGAGATTGCCCAGGCGCATGGGAATCGGCAGAAAGCTGATAGGCCGCCCCCACGGACGGCCGATCTCGCTGCGCTACCTTGGGAGCAACCCTCCAAGGAGCAATCACTGATGGCACGAAGCGCAACCCTGAACGGCCGCAAGGTCGTGACGTCGATCGACATCCCCGAAGGCACCCGCAAGCAGATGGTGGCGCTGCTGAACCAGCACCTCGCGAACGCGTTCGACCTTCAGAGCCAGACGAAGCAGGCACACTGGAACGTGAAGGGGGAGCACTTCTACACGCTCCACGAGTTCTTCGACGAGGCGGCGGAGGTGCTGGAGAAGCACGTGGACGACCTCGCGGAGCGCGCCACTGCCCTCGGCGGGGTGGCCATGGGCACGGCGCGGATGGCGGCGGCGAGCTCGAAGATCCCGGAGTTCCCCGAGGTGTTCGCCGGGATGCAATGCGTGGAGGCGCTCGTTGAGCGCTGGGCGAAGCAGGCGGCGAGCGTCCGCAAGGCGATCGACGAGTCGGACAAGGCGGGTGACATGGGTACCGCGGACCTGTTCACGGAGATGGTGCGTGAACTCGACAAATACCTCTGGTTCCTCGAGGCGCACCTGCAGACCGACGACAGCTAGCGTGCGCCGAGGCTCTCGAAGAATCCCCAGACCACCTCAGTCGCGTTCAGCGCCTGCGATGGCTCACCCTGGATCTCCGGCGCGAGGACCGTGCCGCCTGGCCACGGGTGGTCGGCCCCGTGGATGACCGTGAGGATCGCGCGGGCGCCCTCGTCGCAGCTCTCCCAGGCGTCGGTCGTCGTGACGCCCTGTGCTGGCGTCCGGACCGGCGCGGAGTCGCAACCGGCGCCTTCGGTCCACAGCCGCATGCTCTCAGCGGCGGAGGTGAAGTCCACTCCCGCAATGGACCGCGTACCCCGGCCCCCTTCGAGCGGGTGGTTCTGATCGGCATCGCCATGAATTGCCAGCAGGCTGACGCCTCGCACCGGCGCACAGGAACGTACCTCCAGCGAGCCCGCGACCGGCGCGATCGCGGCCACGAGGTCCGCGCGTTCGCAGCCGAAGCGCCACGCCATGATCGCGCCGTTGGAGTGGCCGGTCATGAACACACGCTCGGGGTCGAGCGGGAGTTCGAGGGCGAGCTGTTCGATAAGGGCGGCGAGGAAGCCGACGTCATCAACGTCCTGGCGCGCTGCCTGACCGCAGCACCGGCCCCCGTTCCAGGTTCGCCCCACGCCGTCGGGGAAGACGGCGAAGAAGCCCTCGCTCTCGGCGAGCGCCTCAAACTGCGTGGTCGACGCGAACTGCGCGCCGGAGCCGAGGCCGCCGTGCAGGCCGACCACGAGGGGGAGCGCTTCGCCGGCCGAGACGGCGCGCGGCACGAAGACGCGGTACGAGCGCTCGATCCCGCCATACCTGAGCGTTCCCGTGGACACGCCGATGCGCACGATTGCCCCGGCGACGGTCGGGCCCGCCGCGCTTGTTGCACCTGGCTCCTCAGCGACGTTCGCGGACGAAGATGGGGTCACCACCGAGGGTCCCGGCTGCGTTTGCCCACCACCGCGACACGCGGCCAGCGTGAGCGAAAGCAGCAGCAGGGCCAGGAATCGGAACATATCTTCCGATTGCTACTCTAGCGCAGCAACCGCCTCGCCTTCGACCACGGACTCGCCGTTCTGGTTCACGGTGACGACCTTGATGGTCGCGGAACCGTTGTCGACCGCCGTGACCTCGCCTTTGGCGGTGAGGGTGTCGCCCGGCCAGACCTGCTTGGTGAAGCGGACGCCGTACTTCTGCAGCTTTCCCTTGCCCAGCCAGTTCGTGAGCATCGTGCCGGTCAGCCCCATGGAGAGCATGCCGTGGGCGAAAACGCTGGGGTAGCCAGCCATGTTCTGGGCGACGCTGTCGTCGTGGTGGAGCGGGTTGAAGTCCCCGCTCGCGCCGGCGTACTTGGTGATGTGCGTGCGGCTGATGTTCGAGACCACGACTTCCTCGTGGGTGTCGCCAACCTTGAGTGTCATCGTCCCCTCCTACTGTTCCACGGCGCGCTCGGTCTGCACGCCAATCGACTTCGCGGTGACGCAGAGCACACCGTCCTGGTTGCGGTATTCAGTGATGCTCTCGCTGAAATTGAGCTTGCCGCCGCGCCGGCCTTCCTTGGTCCAGCTCTCGCCCTGCCGCGTGGTGACGTTGAGGGTGTCGCCCGCGTGGATCGGGTGGTGGTACTCGTAGTGCTGCTCGGCATGGAGGCCGCGGCCGAGGCCGCCACCGCCGCCACCGGGCCGGTCACCGCGGTGCTGTGGCGACTCGGCTCCCTTCGGGCGTGGCCGTGTGAGGTCGAGCGCGTAGTTCGGCTGCCAATGGGCGCTGCACTGCACGAACGTGGGGGGGACGACGATGCCGCCCTGCGCCGTCGTCTCGGGGGCGTTCGGGTCTGAATATTCGGGGCTGATGTCCAGCAGCGACCGCGCGAACAGCATCACCTGTGTGCGGTCGACGGGGAACTCGAAGCCGTCTGCCATTGGTGCCTCCAGTTTCGTGATGCAACGGAGAGTGTACGGATTCCTGGCGAAGGGCGCACTCAGTAAGGGACGCGCAGCACCTGGTTCTCGAAGTCCGAGGCGAAGCCACACCCGATGATAACCTCGAGGTCACTCACCGCTCGCCCAATAGGCAACGACCATGGAACGAAGACCGCACCCGGCATGAGAAGGCGGCGACGCACACGTTCGTAGGCCGCCGGGATCACTGTTTTTCCGTCGTGCGTCAGAACGACCCGGCCCAGTTCGGCGGCTCGGATCAGTACGATCGGGTCAGGTGTCGATCTCAGCCCGAGGTCAGTGGCCGTGAGGAGGTCGAAATCGCCGAGGCGCCGCCGAAGCTGCGCAAGCACGTTGTCCTTGAAGTTCTCGTCAGCGAGGAGTGGTTGCATTCGCCTGCCGCTCAGCCCAGCGAGACTTGATCCGTGCCTTCGTTTCTTGATACCCGGGTTCGGACTCGGCTACTTTACGCAACGCTTCGGTCTCGCGTTCGATTTCGTCGATGTACGCCTGAACCTCCTCCTTGTGGCGGAGGTAGTAGGCGATGGATGCGTGGATCTCCGGGAGGCCCGCCGTCGGCAGATTCTTGTGTATTGCCGCGGCAGAGTACCCCTGCTGGTACATGATGACCACGCCCTCCAGCGCGACGCGGCTGCCGTTGAGGCGCGCGCCGCCGTTCTCCATGACGTAGAAGGGTACCGGTTCGGCATCCGTCGGCAGGCTTGTCATGGTTCGAGTATAGCAGCCGGAACCGCCCTAAATTGCGTACGTGTCGCGGAGGGCGCGGAGGTCCTCGTCGATGAGGCCGGCGGCCTTTTCGCCGAGGAGGAGGCTGTAATTCTGGCCGCGATCCTCGGGGTAGACCTGGGTGGTGTTCGCGAGGTAGAGGCCGGTCACGCCTGTGCGGATGTCGGGGATGGACTGCGAATAGTTGGTGCCGATGACCGGCTGGCCGCCGGGGTCCTTGAAGAACCACTTTTCGCGCACCCATGAGGGATCGAACTTCGGGTTCAGCCTGCGCAGGCCGTCGAGGTACCGCTCGAACACCTGGTCGGCGTCGAGATCGAGGATGGGGTCGCCGGGGCTGGCATAGTTCGAAAGATAGACGACGTGGTTCCCGCCGTAGTCGCCGGGCTGCATGAAGTTGGTGTGCTCGACGCAGGCGACGAAGGGCAGATCATCACCGATGCTGAGCCAGTAGATGTCGGTGAGCGGGCGGTCGAGCGCGAGGACCAGGCAGCTCGCCCACTGGTAGCGCACGCGGTCGAGGATGGCGGTGTAGGTGGCCGGCAGGCCGGGGGCGATCTTGCGCGTGATGATGTTTGGCGTCGTCATCAGCACCGCGTCGCATTCGAACAGCTTCCCCTGCGCGCGGATACCTTTGACGACGCCACTTTCTACTTCGACCTGTTCGACCCCGCAGTTCAGGTGGATCGTGCCGCCTCGGTCCTCGATTCGATCGGCGAGCGCCTGGTAGTAGCGCCGGAACGAGCCCTCCAGGTAGCCGAGCGACTCCTTCGCGCCGGAGCCCTTGCGGGAGGCGAAGCGGAGATAAATCTTGCCCCAGAGCCAGACCATGCCGACCTCATCGGCCTTATCCGCGAACTTGCCTTTGAGCAGGGGGCCCCAGAGGGCGTTGTAGCCCTTCTTCCCGACGGCGCGTTGCATCCACTTGCGGGCGGTCACCGGCTCGTACTTCTTCCAGTCGTGCTGGCGGCGAAGCCAGAGTGCCGTGAGCCCCAGCCGAGCGCGCGTGGTGAAGGGCACAGCCGTGAACTTCACCAGGTCCATGGGGGTGACAAACGGATAGCTCCGGCCCTTCACGAAGTGCGCGTTGTGGGGTTCGATCCAGCGCAGGTGCGTCGACAGGCCAAGCTCGTCGATGTAGCGGACGACCGTCGTGTCGCTGGTGAAGAGGTGGTGGTAGAAGCACTCGAGCGGGGTGCCGCCGACGGGGAACGTGACCACCTGCCCGCCCACCTCGTGACGCCCCTCGAAGAGGGTGACCTCATGGCCCTTCTGCTGGAGCACGTTCGCCGCGGCGAGCCCAGCCACGCCGGCGCCCACGATTCCCACGCGCATCAGGCCACCGCCTCGACTTCAGGCTCCTCGGGTGTGGTCACCTGGGCAACGCGCCGGAACGAGATACCGAAGCTCCACAGCAGGATCAGCCCGAGGATTGTGGTGGGGACGAATATGACCGCATGCGCGACGACGGCGTACGCACTCGCCAGTCCATCTGCGACGCCCGCGCCCACGAGCACGAGCCTGGCCGCCCACTCGAACGGGCCGGTGCCCCCGAGGAACGTGGGGATGATGATGGCGAGGTTCGCGGCGGCCAGCAGCAGGCAGTAATGCCCGAAGTTCACGCCGAGGTCGAACCCAAGCCCGATGACCGCGTACGCGGCTGCCTCGACCGTCCACGCCGCCGCGCTCAGGAAGAGGACCGTCAGGAGCGTCTTCCAGTCATGCACGGAGCGGAGGCCGTTCACGAATCCGTCGGCGATGTGCTCGGCCTGGTGTTCCAGGCGTTCGGGGAGGAAGCGGAGGAACCAGTGGGTGAGCCGCTTGGCGCGCTCCTCCGAGTGGGTGAGGGCGAAGAATGCCCCGAACGCCACCACGAAGAGCACGGATGAAGCTGCGGCGATCGTCCGCAGGCGGCCATCCTCAAAGCCCACGGTGAACCCCGCGATGAGGAGCATCATGACGAGGATGCAGCCATCGAAGAGGCGTTCGACGGCGATCGTGCCGAAGGTGCCCATGCGCGAGACGTGTTCGCGCTCACCCGTGACGTAGGCGCGGACGACTTCCCCGGCGCGCGCGGGGAGCAGGTTGTTGGCCATGTAGCCGATGATCGCGTAGGGGAAGAGGCGGTATGCACTTATCGGCGCGACGGGGCGCATGAGCACGGACCACCGCCAGCAGCGGATGGCGAGCGCCACGAAGAGCACGCCCACCGCCGGGATCATGTACCAGTAGTTGACGTCCTTGAAGGCGTCGACGATCTCGCCGCGGTCGGTGGCCCGCAAGAAGAGCCAAATGAACACGGCGCTGATTGCCACACCAGCCCAAAAACGGAGCGAACGAAACAACTGCGCCTGCGCGGGAGAGATTACGGGATCGGGAAGTGGCGAACGCGCCCGCTGCCGCCTTCCACCACCCACAGCTTATCATCGGCCGTATCAAGGAGCCCGTAAGGGCTCTCGAGGGGCTCGTCCTCAGGCGCTACCGTCCCCAGCACGGCGCCGGAGCGGTCGTAGATACGGACTTCGCCTGTGAGGGGCAGGCTCACGGCCACACGCCCGTCCGAGAGTGGCTCCAGATACGGCTTGTTTGTGACCTCCTGGCCGCCCCAGCCCTCGACTTTGAACTCGCCAACGAAGGAACCGCCCGGATCAAGCATGACGACGCGGCTGTTGTACATATCCGCGACGAATACCGTCCCGTCCTCGGCAATGGCGAGGCCCACCGGCTCGTTGAACTGGCCCGGGCCGGCGCCACGGCTGCCGACGGTACGGATGTACTCGCCCGTGGGGGAGAAGACCTGGATGCGGGCGTGGCCGGTGTCGGTCACCCAGAGGTTGCCCGTGGTGTCGAAGGCGATGTCGCGCGGGCCGAAGAGCTCGTAGTCACCCGGGTTCCCGGAGTTGGTGGGCGCTTCGCCGAACTGGATGCCCGTGAACTCGAGGTTTGCGTTGAAGATGCGAATGCGCCAGCCGAACGTGTCGGCGACGGCGACCTGGCCGTCCGGGCCGATGCCGAGGCCCCATGGCTCCGCGGCCTCCTGGAGGTTGTTGGCATCCTCGCGGATGCTGACGCCCTGGAGGAAGTTGCCCTCGGAGTCATACTTCTGGAGTCGGCGGGACTCCGGGTCGATCACGTAGAGGTTGCCCGCCGCGTCACGTTCGATGTCGGTGGGCTGGGAGAACTGGCCGGGGAAGCTGCCCCGGCTGCCGAAGACGGCGTGACCGGACGCATCTACGCCCGGGCCGGGGATCTCCACGGGGTTCGGGTTGATCCTCAGGGTCTCGAGGTCGAAGTTGGCGGGGAAGAACGCGTAGGCGTCCACGGAGCCACACGAACTGCAGCGGCTATCCTCCCGGGTGCCGCCGAAGAGGGCATCGGCGTCGTGGTCGCGCCAGTAGCGATACCACGTGTCCGTCCACCCGGGAACGCTCGTGAAGATGTGCTTCCAGGTGTCCAGCCGGAACGGCCCGCAGTTGCCCGCCTGCGCCGTGCAGAGCCCGCCCCCATGGACCTCCATGGCGCCTTTGTACCGCTCATCGAACCACCAGCGGTGCTGGTAGAGGCGTTCTGGGCCGAACTGCGTGGAGGCTTGCGACGAGAGAGAGTCCCGCACCTTCGAGACGTTCGCGGAGTGTACGAGCATCACGTCGTACTCAGGGATTGGCTGACCCGGAGTGCCGAGGCCGCTGGTGAGGTCGGCGTAGGAGACGGACTTGTAGTCCCGCAGGTACCAGGCCCACGGCCATGCGTAGGAGTCACGCGAGTCCACGGCGATGCGCAGGTTGTGGCCCTTGCCGGTGGCCTCTCCGAGCGCAGTGATCTCGGCCATGATGTCGGGGATGGCCGGCGACGACTGGGTGTAGATGAGCATGTCCTGGGGCACGTCGCCGCGTTCGAAGGTGGCCAGGATCATCGTGCGGAAGGAGAACAGGCTGAGCCCGCCAATGACCGCGGCGACCGCGAACGCGGGGACTGCTGTGCGCCCGAAGGGACGGGCCGCGTAAGCCACGAGCGCGATCGCGAAGGCAGCCACGACGAGGCGCATGGCGTGGTAGGCCGGCTCTTCCGGCAAGAACACGACGAGGGCGAGGGCGCCGAGCGCAACGGTGCCGGCCCCGACCAGTGGCACGGCGATGCGGCTACCGCCGTCGTTCCCCTGCCACGCCCGCCAGGCCCGGGCGACGGTCCAGCCGGCGAGTACGCAAGCAGGGAGGGCGAGGTGGGTGTTGAGCCAGGGCATTTTCTCGGAGCCCCAGCTGAGGCCGATCCACGTCCCGATCAGCCAGACCCAGAGGAACCGGGAGAACGCGTCTCCGCGTACGATCGACCACCATGCGCCGCCGATGCAGATGATGAGCGGGAGGAACTCGTAGGCGGGCATCAGCAAGTAGTAGTAGACCCAGGGCTGGTCGCCGCGGTACTCGTGCTGCTGGCCCATCCAGTAGTCGAGCGAGCCCCACGGGCCGCTCACGAGGCCGTCCCAGTTGCTCCAGAACGAGGTCATGAGGGTGAGGTAAATGAACCCGCAGACCCCGAACAGGATGGACCAGAGCTTTGGCCGCCACTGCAAGCCGACGAATGCGGCGATGCTGATCGACATCGCGAAGATGCCCGCCAGCGCCATGGCGTCATCGAAGGAGACGTTGTTCTGGAGGTTGAGCTGCCAGTTGAGCCGGTCCTTCTCGAGCACGCCCAACGGCTCCAGCAGGCGCAGCCGCGCCAATGGCGTGAGCAGCACAAAGGTGAACGTCATCAGGAGGATGAGGAGGTCTGCCGGCCGCGGGAGGTCATCCTCCCAGTCCAGGTTCTTGCGGAAGCGCCCGAGAAACGGCCAGAGGCCGGCGATGACCCACGCCCAGAGGGCGTACGCGCCGGTGAGGATGAACCGGCGTGCGGTCGTGTTGAGGTCCCGCGCCTTCAGGGTCTGGGTCGCGAGGTTCGAAGCGAGATAGAGATCGAGGAACACGAGGAAGGCGGCGACGACGAGGAACATGCCCTCCTTGGAGGTCACGCCGCCCGTGAATCCGAGGGCGAAGACAACGAGCCAGCGGTCGCGCCCCTCCTCTATATAGCGCCACATCGCGACCGCCATGAGAAGCGTGAAGAACGCCATGAAGATGTCTTCCCGGAAGAATCGGCTGTAGTACACGAGGGTTGGCGAGAAGGCGATGAGGAGCACCGTGGCGGCGGTGCCGATGACCCCGAGCCGCTTTCGAAGAAGCAACGGCAGCGCCACGATCCCGAGCCCGAAGAGCGCGGGACCCATGCGCGATGTGTAATCGCTCGATCCGAAGAGGAAGAAGATGGCGCCCTGGACGTGGTAGTAGAACGGGCCGTGAAAGATGGGGCTGTGGTGGTAGTCCAGCAGGTTCCAGGACCACTGCGCGTGGATGCTCTCGTCGTGGTGGAGGGCGCGGGTGCCCAGGTCCCAGAACCTGAGCGCAAACGCAGAGGTGAGCACGGCCACGTAGAAGCCGAACTCCCAGAGGGCGGGCACGCGGATAGCCACCACCCGCTCGAGTGGCGATGCCCGGTACAATCTGCCCGCTGCCGCACCTGCAGTCATTCGTTCTCCCTTACATATACGGCCACGGGCTCGGACGTGATCGCCAGGCTGTAACGATCCGTGTACCAGCGCATGAACTTGAGGAAACCCGTGGCGGGTGAGTCCACCTCATGGAGCAACGCCCAGTCCCCCTCGAGTGGAGCGAATCCGTCAGGCGGCGCCCCCTCGCCGGGCCAGAGCACAAACCCTGCGTCCTCCGGGATCCGCGACGCCACGACTACGGTACCGGAGTCCCGAAAAGGCCACGTCAACGCATCATCGAAGTCCGGGTGAATGACGATGCTTCCCCCGTCATCGCCCACGGACTGCAGCGCGATGTCGCGTAGCTCGCGAGCCTGGACGGGGGAGAGGGGCGACGGGAGCGGGGCGTCGCCCGCGCGGAAGGCGATGGTGGCGGTCGCCACGACGAGAGGGACAGCGGCCAACGGCACGAGCAGCGTCAGCACGGTGGGTGCCGACCACCGGTCGAGCAAGGCCACGGCGAGCGCCGCCAGAGTTGCCAGCATCAGCCCCGTCACAACGAGCTTGTCGGATGTGTTCCCGACGCGATCGAGCTTCGCCCAGTCGCCGACGTAGAAGACGGCGATCGAGAGCGCGATGGCCGCGAACGGGATGAGGTACTGTGTGTAGGTCCAGTCCGCGTCTCGGACGGCTGCGAATCCCCGCACGAGGCCCGGCCCCAGGAGGAGCGCCGACGGTAGGGCGAGCGCGGCGAGCGGCGTAGGGTCGTGCGAGGGGAGCGCGGTCACGAACCACCCGAGCGCGAACGCGGTCCAGAGGAGCAGGAGCATCTCGTCCCGATCCAGCTCGTTCAAGCGCCACGCGTCGTAGACACGCCAGGCTGCGGCGAGCAAGCCCCCCACGACAACCGGCCACGACGCGAGGATGAAGAGTCCCAGCCCGTCGGCGGTCGACCAGCGTTGTTCGAACCCGTCCACGAAGAGGGCGGTCGGCGCGATCGTGAGCCCATCCGGGCCGAGCCCGGGGCGGAGCGTGGTGAGGGCGATGCCTGCGACGATTCCGGCTGCGGGCCATGTGAGCGATCGCCACGGGGGCCTTTCCGCGCGCAGGAGTGTGGTCGCGGCGGCGGCCACAACGAGCGGAAGGGCGATCGGCCCGCCGGTCGTGACCGCGAAGGCGGCCGCCGCCCACGCCCACGGCGGGACATCGGCCCGCGTCAGCAGAACGAACAGCCACGCGGCGATGGCGAGGTCGAACCCCATCGCACCGGCGCCCACGCCGGCAACCACGCCCACGGCGTCAAAGGCGAGGATGCCCAGCGCGATCAGCGCTCCCCCGGTGCCCAGGAGCGGGCGCAGCATGAACAGCGCGAGCGGAATCGTCGCGGTCGCGAGGAAGGCGAGCAGGCGCGCGGGCACTTCCGAGGTCGTGAACGCGAAGGAGAGCGCGGTAAGGGCCTGGAACAGCGTGGGCACGTAGCGGTCGTCCTCGACGCCGATGCTGGCGTTCCAGGCGCCAGAAAGGTGCACGAGCTCGGCGCCGCCGACGGGCATCTGCCAGATCGGCCACAGCCGGATGCCCAGGAAGATCGCCCCCACCGCAATCCAGGCCAGGGTCTCGATTGAGACGGCAATCGTGCGCTCCGCGCCCTCGTTCGCAGCCGCGGGAGTCTCTTCGGGAGCGATCGCACTCACGAGGTTGCGACCACCCGGGATTGCGGAAGGCGGTAGACCGTGTAGTCGCCGGTGGCGTAGGCGACATCCAGGAACTCGGCGAAGTCCGCCATGAACGCGCCGTATTTCCGTTGCTCCACGGAGCCCACGACAAGGTAGTTCGCGCCCGTTTCTCTGAGGACATCGAGCACGGACGCCGGGTCGTCGGTCGTGTAGGCGCGGTCCACGAGGTCCTGGCGGGCACGGAAGTCCTGCTGGTTCCCTTCCGTGTCTCCTCGCCACTGGATCTCGTGGAAGTACCAGCCGATGTAGGCCGGACGGCCTGTGCGCGCGCTAATGCGGCCGCCGTCGCCGTAGTCGACGTTGCCATCGGTAATCGCGGGGGCGCCGCCCTCGCCCGGGCCGTATTGCCTGCCGGTCGCCTCGAGGATCACCTCACCACGGGGCACGTTCGCCTCCAGCCATTGGGTGAGATCGTATTCGGCGGCGTCGGAACGGGCGAGAAAGGCGAGGCCGTCGATGGTGGTTTCGCCGCTGAAACCATCAGTTCGGTTCGGAGTGGCGATAACCACGAATACGAGGCCGAGCGCCACGACCGCACCCACTGGCGCGAACAACCACGCTGCAGGCTGCCGCCCGCGAAGCGCCCGTTGCGCGGCCACCGCGAGCATCACTCCCCCCGCGACTGAGAGCAGCGTCCAGGCCTGGTAGGAGAGCTTGAAGATGGTGTTGAGCCGCGGAGCGCCGCCGTAGAAGACGTCCTTGATGACGAAGAGCTCGGCCCCGTAGAGCAGGAGCGTGCCCACGGCGGCCAGGCCGAGCGGCAAGGCAGCGGCCCGCCGTGCGACACGGGCCACGACGAACCCGGTCGTGAGCGCCCAGGTGGCCAGCGCGTATGCGGCGAGCGTGAGCCAGCCACCGGCGCCCCGCGCGTCGACGGCGTCGCCGAGGTCGCCGTGGAACTGTGCGAGCGCGATCCAGAGGAGGAGCGGGCCGAGGGGCACCCAGGCGGTGTAGAGCGCGGCGTCCGCGAGCGCCTGCGCCTCGCCCCGCCGCACCGTCCAGGTCAGCCCCACGAGTCCAGCTAGGAGGAGCGCCCCGAACTGGAGGAAGGCCTGCCCCGGGTGCGTGCCCTTCCCGACGTACGGATAGAGCCCCTCGGCCTGGGAGCTGAAGTCAAGGTACCAGGGGAGGTAGGCGATGACCGCGACCGCCAGGACCGGGCCGAGCCACCCGGCGGAAGCGCGCACCGCCGGCCACAGCGCCAGTCGCCGCATATTCCGCGCCAGCACGGCGACGACGAGCAGCGCGGAGAATGTGAGCAGGTCCCACGCGTTCTGGAAGGCGAGCGCGCCCACGAGGAGTGCTACGACTGTCGCGACGAGGGGGTCGCGCCGGAGGGCGGCGAAGTCGAGCATGGAACGCCCGCGCCACGTCGCCGCGGCCACGGCCGCCACGAGCAGCACCAGCGGCAGCGACATCACGTGGGGGTGGAGATCGCCGAGGATGAAGGAGAAGGCGGGGAACTCGGTGATCGTGTCCACGTCGGGTGGGACGGCGCCGGGGTCCGAGCGGATCACGCGGCTGTCGTCGAACCAGAAGAAGAAGCGCGTGGGGTACCATTTGTCGCTCTCCGGGCGGCAGGCCTCCGCCTGGCCGGGCTCGCAGGGCCGGAGCCAGTCCACGCCGAGCGTTTCGTACAGCCCGTCGCTGCCCCACCCGTGCGCGGCCGCGAGCTCGAGGACGCCGGCTAGTGAGCCCACCAGGAGGAGCAGCGCGACACCGGTGCCGGCGGCTCCGATCGCCCACCGGCGGGCTCTCGGGCCGAGCACCCAACGCGCGAGCGCGAAGGTGAGGGAGGCGATGGCGGTGGCGGCAGCGGCGAACGTGTAGGCGAGCCCCAGGTTGTAGCCCTCGCTGGCGGACGCCCCCGAGACCTGTGTGAGGATGCCGACCTGGACGTAGCCGAAGTAGTAGTAGCTCGCGGGCTCTCCTGCCAGCCAGGGGTCCTCCGGCGGGTAGCCGGGCGAGTTGATGCTGGCGTTGAGGTACATCAAGTCCATGGGCTGCTCTGTGCCGCCGATTTCCGGTGTGTACGAACGGAAGGCGACATAACTGAACATGAAGAGCGTGAACAGTCCCGTGACGGCCATCGCTCCCGGCCACGACCTCCGCAGGCTGGCCAAGAACCGGCGGTCGTAGCCCGCGACTCCCGCCGCGAGCAGTCCGAGGAGGGCGACGGCCAGCACCGCGCCGCCCCGGCCGACTGGCAGCACCTCGAGTGTCCGGTGGATGAAGTACGCCCATCCCACCAGCGTCAGCCCGAGGGCGAAGCTCAGCCCCGCGCCACCGTCGGGGAAGCGGCGAAACAGCCGGAACGAGAGCGGTAGCGCGAGCGCGCCGATGACGAGCGCGGTCATCCAGAACGCCAGCACGACGCTCACAGGGCGGCCCTATGTGGGGGTGTCGATGTCGCTCGCACTGGCGCTCATTGTCCGCGACATCGGCGGACGCGCCAGCGGGGAGGTTCAGCCGAGGAGTGCGTCCACGAACTGGCGGGCGTCGAACGGCGCGAGGTCGCCCATCTTCTCGCCCGTGCCGATGAAGCGGACGGGGATCGCGAGGTCGTGGGCGATGGCGAAGGCGATGCCGCCCTTGGCCGTGCCATCCAGCTTCGCCAGCACGATTCCCGTGACACCAACCGTCTCGGCGAAGGTCTTGGCCTGGGCGAGCCCGTTCTGGCCCGTGGTGGCGTCGAGCACGAGGAGGGTCTCGTGGGGAGCCTCGGGGATGGTCCGCTGGACGATGCGGTTGATCTTCTTCAGCTCCTCCATGAGGTTCGCCTTCGTGTGCAGTCGTCCGGCCGTGTCGATGATGACGGCGTCCGCTTTGGCGCTCTCGGCGGCGGTGAGGGTGTCGAAAACGACGGCGCCGGGGTCGCTGCCCGGGTTGCCCGCGATGACGCGCACGCCCACGCGCTCGCCCCAGATCTTGAGCTGATCGATGGCGGCGGCGCGGAAGGTGTCGGCGGCGCCGAGGATGACGGTGGCGCCGTCGCGCTTGAAGGCGTGCGACATCTTGGCGATGCTCGTCGTCTTGCCGGCGCCGTTCACGCCGACGACGAGGATGACGAGGCGCTCAGGGTAGTCGTGGCGGGCCCAGGCGGGCGGCTCTTGCTGGGGCGCCTCGAGGATGGCGATGAGCTCCTCGCGGAGAATCTCGCGGACGCGCGCGGACTGCTTCGCGCCCTCGTCCTTCACGCGCTTCTGGACGCGGCTGAGGATGTCCTGGGTGGTGCCGAGGCCGGTGTCGGAGGCGACGAGGATGTCTTCGAGCTCGTACCAGAGGTCGTCATCGAAGTCGGCGCGTTCGAAGAGGCTGCCGATGCGCCCGAAGAGCCCGCGGCGGCTGCGCTCGACGGCGCGCTCGGTCTGCTCGTGGACCTCGGCGACTTCCTCCGCGGTCAGCTCGAGCCCGCCCGCGACCTCGACGGCAACGGGGGCCTCGCCGCCCTCGGAATCCTGTTCAGCCGGCTTCCTTTGCCAGAACCGCACGGGCACGTCCTTCGTTGTAGGTGGGATCGATGGTACGCGGGCCGCTCGCCTCAGCGCGAACGACGATGATGCATCGGGCGAGAAAAAATGCGTCGGGAGCGCGTCGGAGCGCGTCACGAGCGCGTTCGAGCGCGTCAGGTGCGCATTGGATGGATCAGCCATCGCGAGCCGGTTGTGCACGGCGCGACTCCGCACGGGATTTCGACGGAGCGTTACAGATCGAAGGTGCAGGGCCAACCTGCGGCTGGCACGTTTTCAGGCGTTCCCGCCAGGACGACGGTCACGGACCGCCCGAACCTCTCGCAGCGCGGACTCTATGGCGGCGTCCTCGCTCAAGTTAGCCTTCTCCCGAGCGTTGTCGAAGATCTCCCAGGCCTGGTCCCAGGGGAGCACCTCGCGAGCCACGATCTCGGAGACGAAGTCTTCAGCGGACTGGGACCTCGCTGCGGCCTGCTCTTCGACCTGTCGCAGGACATCATCGCCGAGCTCTACGGTTAGCTGTGCCATGGGGCAACTCCGACTTCCATGTTAGCAGCGACCACTAGCCGGAGCGCCACGGCCTGGGACACTGCGCGGTCTTCTTCTTGCCGGTGATATCGACGAGCTCGGCGTTCGAATCGAGGATTGCGCCCTCGACACTCTCGAACGAGGCCAGGATCACGTGCATCCCGGCGGTCTCGGAACAGACGGACCAACGCACGACGGTTGTCTTGCCCGGCCGGACGTCGATAGGGGTGGGGCCTGCATCGCGTAGGAGAATGGTGTGAGGGTGCCGGAGTGAGAGCTCTCCGGAGGCCCCTTCCGGGCTCGTGATCCGGGCTTCGACGTGGAACGGGTTGCCGGCCATGACCTTTCGCTCGGGAACAGAGAGCTCGATGGAGATATCGCGAGCGACGGTGATCGTTGCTACGACCACGCCCGTGTCCTCGGCGAGGCCCACAGCACGTGGCAGCAGCGCGAGCAGTCCGAAGACGAGCGCCAGGCCCACGCTCCGCCACATCAGTCTCGCCGGCCGATGCTGATGGTGAAGCGCCGCCGCATCCACCACGCGAGAGCGACCAGGGCGGCGACCGCCGGGACGACGATTGTCCACGGCTGGTTGTCGCCGAACCACGTCTCCGTTTCGAGCTGCCACGCCTGCAGAATATTCGACGGCTTCACGGTGAACTTGAGCCGGGCCGCCGCGGCGGCGCCGACCGTCGTTCCCTCGCCCACCGGCGCGATCTCCGCCTGGATCAGCGCCTCGTAGTCGTCGGGCCTGGCGCCCGCGGGGATGTCGAGCGTTACGCTTACCGGCGCGGTCTCGCCGGGCGCTAGCGTCACCTCCGCGGGGTCGAAGGAGAACCACGCCTCGGGCGCTCGGCGCACCGTCTGCTCACCAGAGTAGTTCACGCCCATCCGGTAGGTCGTGGTCTCTGAACCCGGATTGCGCACACCGATCATTGGCAGCCGGTAATCGCCACCACGGGACAACTTCTGTTCAATCTCAATCTTCCCCACGTCAAGCGCGACTCCCACGTCGGCCGAGGCCTCGCCCCTGCCGACCGCAGCGATCACCACCGCGAGAATGACGCCGGCCAGGAACCGCCGCATGTGTCGGCCGCCTAAGGCAGGAACGCCGTGAAAATGATCGAGCTATTCAGAGTCGAACCAGCCCCGTTGCTCCCGGGACACGCCGCATGTAGCGCAGTGTCGAGCTGGAGATCCACAGCCGTGGTCGGAAGTGTTCCCAACGATTTATTTGAGGTGGAGAGGAACAGGAATCCCGTATCCGCCTGATCAATCGCGTGCTTGAACTGGTTGGTAAGTAGGCCATTGCTGCAGGTCCCCGTGTCTACGAGAGCCCAGGTAGCCCCGCCAGTTGTGTCGGTCCCTCGGGCTTCGAGTCGCTGCGCAACCGTGGAACAGGTGTCGAGTTGCACCATCCCGACGGACGTTCCGCCGAGCGCGACGTTCTGATACGCGATTCCGGTCGTGTCGATGCGGATGCATGCCACAGCTGACGTGCTGATGGTGACCGGGACTGTTCCGCTCGGCCCGTCGCCGAAGACGGGCAGCGAACTCGCCGCCCAGAGCGAGAGTGCTACAAAGAGTGAACCGATCAGACCGAGCTTGCGCATGGCCCAGACCCCGTTCCCAAATTTGCGCGAACGTTAAGGATTCACTCGTACGTAAGCAATCCCCTTGATGGCCTCCTGACGTTGACTTTCGGTCGAACGAGCTGATCTTCACGCCCGTACGAGCCTTATGTCGGGCAGTGGCACGAGTTTGCAGAGGAATGTGGCAGCTCGCCCGCAGACCTGCTCTGACCTCCCCCACAATGCGAGCGTGGAGATGCTGGTTATTGGCGTGGTGCGCGTGGTCGGGTCGTTGCCGGTGCTGCGCTGGGCGTTCGCGGGGGCGGTCATCGCCATCCTCGTCGACTTCAGCGACCTGTTCCTGCGCAACCTGCTCGACCTCGGGGGCATCCCCGACTACCAGCGCTTCGACAAGCTCATGGACCTGGTGTACATGGTCCTCTTCCTTGTGGTGGCGCTCAGGTGGCGGGGGCTCGCGCGGGACATCGCGGTCGGGCTCTTCGCGTTCCGGATGGTCGGGTTCGTGGCGTTCGAGGTTACTGACTCACGGGCCATCCTCCTGGCGTTCCCGAACGTGTTCGAATTCTGGTTCGTATACGTGGCGGCGGTGCTCCACTGGCGGCCGCATCACGTGGTCACGCCCCGCGAGGCGACATTTGCCCTCGGGCCATTGCTCCTGCTCAAGCTGTTCCAGGAGTACGCGCTGCACGAGGGGAAGTGGCTGGACGGCTTCACGGCGGTGGAGGCGGTGGAGGCGATCTGGGAGTGGGCGGCGCCTCCGTTCTAACGCCGCTCTTACAGGTTGCGTCCCGAAGGGGATTCCTGAGCTGTGGTAATATATTGGTGATCGCTTCCAGGTCGCAAAGTTGCTAAGGGCGACCGGCGAGCCGAGTGCGGAGAGACCGCAACACAACTCAGAAAGTCCCATGCTCACCTTCGGTTCACGACGTGTCCGCGCGTCCAGTGGCGGCGCGTGGTTCGGCGACAACGTTTGGGTTGCCACCGATACTGCACCGCCCGCCAGTCGTGCATACTCTGACGACCGCCGAGACGGAGGTGAACCACCCTCGGCAGCGCCACCCCATGAGGAGGTTGGCTCATGGCGTTCCTGATTATCTTTGGCATCGGGATATTCCTGACGGTCATCACGTTCGTGGTCGGCGAGCTCTTCGACCTCGGGTCCGGCGATGTCGACACGGGTGGTGAAGTGGGCGAAGGCACGGCCTCGCCCTTCAGCTCTCGCATCCTGTTCGTGTTCCTGACTGCCTTCGGGGGCTTCGGATACATCGGACAGGCGATGGACTGGAACATCGGCGCATCCGTGCTGCTCGCTCTCGCGGGCGGTCTCGCCGTGGCCGCGGGCACCTTCTTCCTCGTCGTGTTGCCGATGGCAAGGCAGCAGGGCTCCGTCCACGTCAGCGAGGCTGACTTCGTCGGAATGGAAGCCCAGGTGACGTCCGATATCCCCGAAGGTGGCCTTGGCCGGATCACCTTCGTTGCCCCGGCCAGCGGCGCCCGCGTATCACCCGCTGCGCGTTCAGCCAACGGGGAGCGCATCCCCTTCGGCACGGCCGTGAAGATCGTCGGCACCGGCACGGGCGCGGTGACCGTGGTCAGCCTCAACGTTTCCACCGGCATCCCCTCAGCGGAGTGGCCTGAAAGGAGCAACCAGTGAACATCGCAGTTGCATTCGTAGCAGCGGGCATCGCCCTCGTCGTCATTCTCGTCGCGAGCCTCTACGCCCGGTTCTACGTCAAGGTGCCGCCCGACCAGGTGGCCGTCTTCACCGGGCGCGGCGGGTTCCGCGTGGTCCGGGGTGGCGCGAGCTTCCGCTTGCCCGTGATCGAACGCGTGGACTACATGTCGCTCGCACCCTTCGAGACCACCTTGACGATCCAGGGCGCTTACTCGAAGGAAGGCGTGCAGGTGAACGTCGAAGCGATCGCGCTTGTGCGCATCGACTCCACCGACGCCGCCGTTCGCACGGCTGCCGAGCGCTTCCTCAATGCCGACCGCGAGCACCTCCACAAGACCGTCCAGGAGATCCTCTCCGGCCACCTGCGGAGCATCGCCGCGAAGATGACGGTGGAGGAGCTCAACAGCAGCCGAGAGACGCTCGTCGCGAAGGTCTCCGATGAGGCAGGCTCGGATTTCGCCGGCATCGGCATGAACCTCGACGTCCTCACCATCCAGCACATCAGCGACGACCAGGGCTACCTCGAAAGCCTCGGCCGCAAGCGCGTGGCCGAAGTGAAGCGAGACGCCGAGATCGGCGAAGCAGAGGCTACGCGCGACGCCATGATCCGCGCGGCCGAAGCCAGGCGGCTCGGTGAGACCGCGAAAGCGGTGTCGGACGCGGCCATCGCCGAGGCAAGCCGGGACCGCGACTTGCGCGTCGCCAAGGCCCGCGCCGAGGTCGAGGCCGAGCGTGCGCGTGCGGAGCAGGCCGGCCCGCTCGCCATGGCGGAGTCGCGCAAGGATGTCGTGAAGGCCGAAGTGGCCGTCGAGGAGGAGCGCACGCGCTCCAGCATTGCCGTCGAACAGCAAGAAGTCATGCGCCAGCAACAAGCCCTGGAGGCGACGATCATCAAGCCGGCCGAAGCAGAACGGCAGGCATCCGTGTTGCGTGCCGAGGGGGATAGGCTGGCAACCGTGCAACGCGCGGAAGGTAACGCGCAGGCGAGGGCGCTCGAAGGCGAGGGCGAGTCGAAGGGGCGCATCGCTATCGCCGAAGCCCATCAGAGGGAGCTGGAGGCCGCGGGCGAGGGCGAGGCGAAAGCGCGGACGCTCAAGGCCGAAGCCCTCCGCAAGGAGCTCGAAGCCGAAGGCGCCGGCCAGAAGGCGGTCCTCCTCGGTGAAGCCGAAGGCAAGCAGAAGCTCGCGGAAGCCCTAAATGCCTACAATCGCGCCGCCCTGCAGCTCTCCGTCTACCCGGACCTCATTCAGAAGCTGCCGGAGATCGCTGCCTCACTCGCCGCGCCCTTCGCCGAGATCGACCGCATCGTCATGATCGACGGCGGCTCCGGGAATGGTGGCGCCGGGCCGCTCGGCAAGTACGGGACAGCCGTGCCGATGCTGCTCGCCCAGGCGATCGAGACGCTCCGGGCCGTCGGGCTCGACCTGCCGGAGCTGCTCAATGGAGTGGGTGAACCGGAGCCGCAACGGGTGGCCAGCAACGGCCGTAGCGCGGCGCTGGATGACCTCGCCGCCGAGGTGGACCGCACAGCGAGCGCGAAGTCGCCCGCGGTCGCTCCTCCGCCTCCCGCCACCCAGCCGCCCGCGGCAACCGACCAGTGAGCGAGGCCGCCTCGATCGCGCTGAACGCAGGCCTCGAGGGTGGGGCGCCGGCAACCGTGCTGGCGCTCCACTGCGGCGAGCGAGGCCCGCGCGGCGCGTTCGACGAGCTCATCGGCGCCGTCGCTCCCGGCTCACCCCTGGAACGCATCTCGGTCCCGGGCGGCGCGTGGTGGCTCGCCCAGGCGGCCGACCTGACGGAGGGCCGCATCAAGAAGCTCGTGCTCGGTGGACGCCAGCCCGTGCGGAACGTCGTGGAGTCCTTCCTCGACTCGAGCGCGCTGGAGATGGTGGTGCTGGCCGGGCACCAGGGTTGCTCCTGGTACCGGCGGCGCTACCCGCGCCACTCGCCCGGCGAGCTCGTGCGCGAACAGGGCGCCGACATCCTCCGCGCCCGCGACGAGGTGGAGCGCTGGGCCGGCCGCCGCCTCGCCGTCACCGGCTGGATCCTCCTCGCCGACGAGTCCGGCAAAACCAGCGCGCGCCGGCTGTTCTAGCCGCGAATTGAACGCACAACCGCTCGACGAGCTTCTTCTTCGTGGCGGACATCGAAGGCTTGAAGGCGCGGCTCGCCCGGATCCCGGCGAGAGAACGGGGCACGTAACCGCAAGGTTCAGAGGGGTTGCGCGAGCGCGGTACACTCGCTGGGTGGCGAAGGTGAGCCTTAGCGGACTGTGCGTTGCGACCCTGGTGCTGGTGACATGTTCAATCGCGGCACTGGGGCTCCTGAGCGTGCGAATCACGCGTACGGACGACCCGCACTTCGCGTTCCTGACCTGGAACCTGTTCCTCGCCTGGATCCCGTTCGTGGTGGCCGTGGCGCTCTACGGCGCGCACAGGGCGGCCGCCGGCTGGCTCTGGCTCGGGTTCGGATTCGTGGTCTGGCTGTTGTTCCTCCCGAACGCGCCCTACCTGGTGACCGACTACATCCACCTCGCGGCGGATGCGCGCGTGCCGTTGTGGTTCGACTTCGCGCTGCTCGGGGCTTTCTCGGTGAGCGGCCTGTTGTTGGGCTTCGCCTCCGTCTATCTCGTGCAGGCGGTGGTCACTGAGCGGCTGGGCACGTTCGCCGGATGGGCCGCGACGGGCGCGGTCTTCGTGCTGAGCGCGGTGGGCATCTATGTGGGGCGCGTGCTGCGGTTCAACAGTTGGGATGCGGTGCAGGAGCCCGGACCGCTCGTGTCGCTCGCGCTGGCGAGACTGGAGGACCCGCTGGGGAACCCTCTGCTGGTGGCCACGGTCGTTGTGTTCACTGCGTTCCTCACACTCGCGTACGTGGGCCTCTACATGACGAGCCTGGCCCTGATGAGCGGCTGGCGGGCGCTTGGGTCCGGCCCGCGGCACCGGGCATAACAAACGCCTCGCGAGACTTAGTGTTGGGTTGACACCATTGCCCGGGAGTGGCACTGTTGATGGGAGACTTAGTGTCGTAGTGACACTAAGTCGAGGAGTTGCTCATGACCTCCCTCGTCGACCGGCCCGCCGTAGACATTGAGGCTCTGAGAGCGAAATACAACGACCCGGACGCCTGCCCGACTGACGCGCTCATCCCCGTGCCGCTCGTCGAGGAACCCGCGTTCGTGAGCTGGCAGCAGGACATCCCGCGCGAGTATCTGGCGATGTCTCCGGAGGAGCTTGACCGGCGAATTGCCCGGGCGCGGGCGGCGCTTGGGTCGAAGCTCGTGATCCTCGGCCACCACTACCAGCGGGACGAGGTCATCAAGTACGCGGACTTCACGGGCGACAGCTTCAAGCTAGCCCGCCACGCTGCGGAGCAGTCGGAGGCCGAGTACGTCATGTTCTGTGGCGTCCACTTCATGGCCGAGAGCGCGGACATCCTCACCCGCCCTGAGGTGAGTGTCATCCTCCCGAATATGGCGGCTGGCTGCTCGATGGCCGACATGGCAGACCCTGACGATGTCTATGCCGCCTGGGACCACATCACCGACATCCTCGGCGACTCCGCAAAGGTCATCCCCATTACCTACATGAACAGCGCCGCGAGCCTGAAGGCGTTTGTAGGCGAGAACGAGGGCATCGTCTGCACCTCCAGCAACGCTCGCAAGACGTTCGACTACGCCTTCGAGCGGGGCGACAAGGTTTTCTTCTTCCCGGACCAGCACCTTGGCCGCAACACGGGCTATGAGATGGGCATCGCGCTCGATGAGATGGTGCTCTGGAACTGGCGCATGCCAGACGGCGGACTGAGCGCGGAGCAGATCGAGCGCGCGAAGGTCATCCTCTGGCAGGGGCACTGCAGCACCCACCAGCGCTTCAGCGTCGAACAGATCGAGAAGGCCCGCGAGGAGCACCCCGGCGTGAACGTCATCGTTCATCCTGAGTGCAAGTGGGAAGTCGTTCAGGCCGCGGACGCCTGGGGTTCGACCGAGAAGATCATCAAAGCCGTGAGCGAAGCCCCAGCCGGCTCCACCTGGGCGGTGGGCACCGAGATCAACCTCGTGAACCGCCTTGCCCAGGAGAACCCGGACAAGACGGTCTTCTGTCTCGACCCGGTGGTCTGCCCCTGCAGCACCATGTACCGCATCCACCCTGCGTACATCGCCTGGGTGCTTGAAGGGCTCGTGCAGGGGTACGTCGTGAACGAAGTGAAGGTCGACGACCAGGCCCGCAAATGGTCGCTCGTGGCCCTCGAGCGCATGCTCGCTCTGCCGTAGCCCGCGCGCCAGAGGAGGAGCCGCCCGCGTGAGCGGGCGGTTGCGAGCGTGCGAGGGTCCCCTCGCTAACGCGAGGGGCTCTCTGGGCGACGGTTCGGCGCGGGCTTCGATCTTCCCTCGCTAACGCGGGGGGCTCAGGCTATCCCACGAGCAGGGGCGCCCGCTCCCGTTCCACTTCCGGGGTCCAGTACGCGTCTCGTGTCAGCTCCCCCACCTCGACGATCTCGTCGTAGGGGGCATTGGCGAGGCGCGAATAAGCAGCGATGTCGTCTGCGGATTTCGCCTCGTAGACGCAGTACGCCGCCTTCACGCCCGGCGTGTAGTACGTGCGGATCCACTTCATGCCGGGGAAGGCCTTGGTGCAGACGAGGGCGCGGAAGATGGCGGCATCGAGCTCTGCTGCGGTGCCGAACGGATTCGTCCGGCGCACGAGAAACATAGACAAAGAGAGATACCTCCCGCCCGGGTCTCACGCGATCTTCGCCTGCGGGTCACTGGCTGTCTGTGAGGCCGTTCCCACTTGCGGAGAGCACGGCCTCAGTGTCGAAGGCGAACTCGGAGGGCAGCACCTCTTCCACCTCGTAGATCTCGTCGCAGGGGATGTCCGCGCGGCGGGCATGGAACCTGATCTGCTCGGCGTTCTGCGCCTCATAGATGCAGCTCAGCTGCTCGGCGGCCGCGTTCCAGTACGACCGGATCCAGGCGAGCCCGTCGTGGTAGCGGAGACACGTGAGCGAGCGGAAGGCGGCCGCGTCGAGGTCTGTCCTGGTGGCGCCGGGGAACTGCCGGATCACGGTGTACAGGGGCATGCTCAACCTCCACAGGCGTGGGCTCGGTCCGGATTCAGTCCAGCTCCGCAGGGTCCACCGGCTCCAGGATCGACCCCAGGTCGCTGGCGCGGATGCGGAGGGCGCGTTGCCCGGCGAGGCGGCTCGCCTTCAGGCGCCCTGACCTGATCCAGCCGCGCACCGTCTGCACGTGGACCCCAAGATACTCCGCAGCCTCTTCAGGCGAGTAAAGCCGCTCGGCGTTGCGATTCGTGATCTCGCCCCCCGATTTCACATACTCCTCGACCTGTTCGGGCGTGACGCCCAGCTCACCGAAGACTCGCGCCGGGAGGCCCTCCGGGAAGCGCATCAGCGCGAGGAGCACATGCAGGTCATCGATGCGGCGGCGGCCGCTGCGCTGCACTTCTTCCATGAGGACGCGCGAGAAGCGGGTCAGGTCATCTCCGAAGGGAGGCGGGTCCAGCTCGTTGGGGAGGGTCGTCCGCTCGACGATGTCTTCGATCATGCGCACATCGATGGTGACGGGGCCGAGGGTGAAGTAGCCGAAGCGCTCCACGCGCCGCAGGAAGGCCAGGAAGAAGACGTCGATGTTGCTGGTGCGGAACCTCGAGGCCTCGCGGTAGTAGGTGTCCCAGATCGGCTCGTTCGGGCTGGTCAGGGATCCCAGCTCCGCGGGCAGCTCCGGCCGTGCTTCTTCGGGGGCCATGTGTGAATGGTGCCACACGCCAACTGCCCTGTACAACGCTAACTTCACTTAAGCTCTTGCGCCGCGGGCGAGACTCGCAGTACAAGTGAGTGAGACGTTGTTCGAAGGAGCCCAACCATGACCTGCCCAACCTGCTCGTCCACGAGCATCCACGGTCCTCTGCCCGGCTCGGGCGAGGTCCGCGCGCGACGCTCTGCGGTGATGCGCTGCCAGTCCTGCCGTTCGCGCTTCGATGCCTACGAGTGGGCGGGCGCTAAGTCGCGCGGACGTAATTTCCGATAGTTCCGAGCCGACGACAGACAGATCTGTGTAACGCCTCACGCCCGTTCACGAACTGATCGCCATCCGGGAATTGTAATGGTGCAGTCCCGGGCATATAACATGCGCCGACGCCCCTCACGGGCCGCGGCGCCAACCCGCCATAACGAAGGAGTCTAACAACATGACAGCACCTACCATGCAGCGGACGACGATGATCACGGACGAGATGCTGGCGCGCTTCCGCGAGCGAGCGCCTGGTTACGACCGGGACAACAAGTTCTTCCAGGAAGACTGGGATGAGATCAAGGCCTCCGGATTCCTCACGGTCCTGGTGCCGGCGGACCTTGGCGGCGGCGGCTGGAGCCTGCCCCAGTACGTCAAGGAGCTTCAGCGCATCGCCGAGTACGCCCCGGCGACCGCGCTTGCCGTCAACATGCACTCCTACTGGGTGGGCATCGCCGCGGAGATGCGCCGACTGGGCGACCCCTCCCTCGAATGGCTCCTCAAGGAAGCGGCCGCGGGCGAGATCTTCGCCGCCGGCCACGCCGAGACCGGCAACGACCTCCCCGGCTTCCTCTCGACCGCCAAGGCCGAGCGTGTGGACGGCGGCTACAAGATCACTGGCCACAAGATGTTCGGCAGCCTCACGCCGGTGTGGACGCGCTTCGGCGCGCACGCCATGACTGAGGACGGCCAGGTCATCCACGCCTTCATGCCACGCGACACCCCCGGGTACACCATCAAGGAAACCTGGGACACGCTCGGCATGCGCGCCACCCGTAGCGACGACACCATCCTCAACGGGGTCTTCGTCCCGGATAAGTACATTGGCCGTGTGCTGCCCGCCGGCACCGCCGACCTCTTCATCCTCAGCCTCTTCGCCGTTGCGCTGACCGGCATCTCCGCCGTTTACCTGGGCATCGCCCACCGGGCGATGGAGCTGGCCGTCGCGACGGCGCACAAGCGCACTTCGCTGGCGCTCACACGGAGCATGGCCTATAACGCCGAGATCCAGCACAACGCCGCGAAGATGGCGATGCGACTGGAGGCGATGGACGCCCAGCAGGACCGGCTGGCGGAGGACTGGGCGAACAATGTGGACCACGGCGCGCGCTGGCCGCTGAAGATCGTGGCGAACAAGCACAATATCGCCCAGGGTGCCGTCGACGTGGTGGACCGTGCGATGGCCATGAGCGGCGGCACGGGCATGTTCAAGGGCAACGAGCTCGAACGCCTCTACCGGGACGTCCGCTGCAGCGGGTTCCACCCCGCGAACTCCATCCTCGCGCCCGAGATCATCGGCAAGATCGCCCTGGGCATCGACCTCGGCGAACAGCCACGCTGGGGCTAAGTCCCCCTCACCCCCTGCCCCCTCTCCACGGGCGCGTGGAGAGGGGGTTTTCGCCTTCGTGGACGAAGCTGGCCGACGACGGCGTCCGTGGGCTATGATCGTCGTCCCCGCGTGGGCGGTTAGCTCAGTTGGTTAGAGCGCGTCGTTGACATCGACGAGGTCACTGGTTCGAATCCAGTATCGCCCACCAGCCCCACATCCCCGGCACTTTCCTCCAAGACCCTGCGCCTGTGTCCGCCGTATTATCGCCCGGTGTTTAGCAGGCTGACGGAACGGCAGGAGTGGAAGTTCTTCCGTGTGCTCCCCCAGGCGGACGGGAAGCTGGCGGCCGCGTGGTGGGCGCTCGTGATCCTGCGAGGGACGCTGCCGGCCGTGCTCGCGATCACGATGGGCTGGCTGGTGGGGGCCATCCAGGACGGGGATAGCCTGACGCCGCCGCTCGTCGCGCTGGGCGCGGTGTTCATCACCCTGCAGACGATCACCCCCATCCACCAGGCGATCAGCTCGAACCTGGGCAACCGCACGGCGGCGATGCTCTACGACCGGCTGACCGACGGCTGCGTGACGCCCCCGGGGATGGGCCACCTCGAGGACCCTCGCCTCACCGGCGACCTCACGCTCGCGCGCGACTTCGACATGGGCATGACCGGCCCGCCGCTCTTCATCTCCATGGACTTCATTGCCGTGGGCCTTGTGCAACTGCTGACGGGTCTCGCGTCCGCTATCGTGCTGTTCGGGTACACGTGGTGGGCGCCGCTGCTGCTCGGCGGAGCCTGGCTCTCCACGCACTGGCTGCTGCGCGAATCGTCGGTCTGGCGCGACCGCAACACGGAGGAGGTGAAGTCGGCGCAGCGCGACTCCGACTACGCCTACCGGCTGGCGGTCGACCCGCCGGCGGCGAAGGAGCTGCGACTGTTCGGGCTGCGCGGCTGGACACTCGACCGGTTCATTTCGCGGCGCAAGCGGCTGCACGAGCTCCAGTACCAGGCGACGCGGCTGCGCGAGCGGTCAGTGGTCTGGTGCCTGCTCCTGGTGGTGGCTGCAAACGTGGTCGTGTTCTGGTCGCTGGCGAACGACGCCGCGGCCGGGCGACTCGCCCTCGACCAGGTCGTGGTGTTCGCCCAGGTGGCGGTGGCAACCAGCATGATCGCCTTCGGGGGCCTGAACTGGGCGCTCGATGGCGCGTCCGCCCCCGTGGCCGCGGCCCTCCGCCTGGATGCGAGGATGGCGCCCGCGGGGGCGCTCACGCCCGGCACGCAGCCCGCGGAGGGCATGCCCGCCTCGGAGATCAGGCTCCGCGACCTCAAGTTCACCTACCCCACCGGCGGTGGCGTCATCCTCGACGGGCTCGACCTCACGATCCCCGCGGGCAGTTCGCTCGCGATCGTCGGGCAGAACGGCGCCGGCAAGACGACGCTCGCGAAGCTCCTCTGCCGCCTGTACGACCCGCAGGAGGGCGCGATCGAGGTGGATGGTGTGGATCTGCGCGAGCTCGAGCTGGAGTCGTGGCGGTCCCGCCTGGCGGCCGTGTTCCAGGACTTCATCCGCTTCGAGCTGCCGCTGCGGGATAATGTCGCGCCGGCAGGGGCGCCAGATGACGCCATCCGGTCGGCCCTCGTCGCTGCCGGCGCCGCAAACCTCGCCGACCTCGACACGATCCTCGCGAAGGGCTACGAGGGCGGCACGGACCTCTCCGGAGGACAGTGGCAGCGCGTGGCTCTCGCGCGGGCGCTGTGCCGGGTGGAGGCGGGCGCGGGTGTGGTGCTGCTGGATGAGCCCACCGCCCAGCTCGACGTCCGCGGCGAGGCGGAGATCTTCGAACGTATCCTCAAGGCGACCCGGCAGGCGACCACCATCCTCATCTCCCACCGCTTCTCGACCGTCCGCCACGCCGATCGCATCTGCGTGCTGGAGCACGGCCGCGTGATCGAGCTCGGCAGCCACGACGAGTTGATGGCACTCGGCGGGCGCTACCGCACGATGTTCGACCTGCAGGCACAGCGCTTCCGAGACGAAGAGGACGAGGGGGTCGTCTATGACGTCCTTGCCTGAGTCGAACGGCCGCGTGGCGGCGCTGGACGACACGCCGCCCGCGATTTCGTCGATGTGGCGGCTGTGCAAGATCGGGTATCAGCACGAGCCCAGGCTGCTCATCGCCTCGCTCGGATTGGCGCTGCTCGCAGCGGTGCCTGATGCGCTCTTCGCCGTGTGGCTGGCCCTGCTCGGCAAGGGCGCCATCGACGGCGACCGCACGCTGCTCATGGTCGCGGCCATCGGGCTGGGGGCCTCTGGTACCGCGACGTGGTTTCTGCAGATTGTGACCACGCGCGTGCAACGCCGCTTCCGAGACAAGATCACGATCGCGCTGGAGTCGCACGTCGCGCAACTGCAGGCGTCGATCGCGACCATCGCCCACCAGGAACGCCCGGAGTACCTCGACCGCCTGACCGTGCTGCGGGACGAGGTTTTCGTCCTCGATCACATGTACCTCTCGCTGTTCGGGATCGCGGGCTGGATCCTGCGGCTCGGGATCACGGTCGCGCTGCTGGTTTCCATTCACCCCGCGCTTGCGCTCCTGGCGGTGTTCGCCCTGCCGACGGTGCTGACTTCCACCTGGCGCCCGGGGGTCGAGCGCGCGGCGGAGGAGAAGGGCGCGCCCGCCAACCGTCTCGCGCGGCACCTGTTCCAGGTCGCCACCACGGCACCGCCGGGGAAGGAGGTCCGGGTCACGGGCATCGGGCAGCGACTTGTGGCGCAACGCCGCGAGGCATGGGAGCGCTGGTACGGGCTCGTCGGCCCCGCGCGCATGAGGTCCGCGGCATGGCACACGCTCGCGTGGGCGATCTTCGGCGCCTCGTACGTTGGCGCGGTGGTGTTCGTTGCCTCGGGCCTCGATCGGCCCGCGGGCGAGGTGCTGCTGGTGCTGGCGGCCGGCTCGCGGCTCTCCACGTACATCAGCGCGACTGTGGGAGAAATCGGGTTCCTGCGCGGCATCTGGATGGACGGCTCGCGGCGGCTCGTTTGGCTCGAGAACTACGCCGCCGCCGTCGCCCGGGACGAAGACCTCGCTGCCCCGGCCGCCCTCCGCGAGGGTATCCGCGTCGACCACGTCTCGTTCGCCTACCCGGGGACGGACCGGCTCGTGCTGGAGGACATCACGCTCGAACTGCCCGCCGGTAAGGTGGTCGCAATCGTCGGGGAGAATGGCGCGGGGAAGTCCACGCTCGTGAAGCTGCTGGCGAAGCTCTACGAGCCCACCAGCGGCCAGATCCTGGTGGACGGCCAGCCGCTCGCCCGCATCCGCGCCGACGACTGGCGCGAACGCACGGCCGGCGCGTTCCAGGACTTCTTCCGCTTCGAGTTCCGCGCGAAGCAGTCCGTCGGTGTGGGCGATGTCCCTCGGCTCGACGACGAGCCGGCAGTGGTCACGGCCGTGGGTCGCGCGGGCGCGGAGGATGCGATCGCGCGCCTGCCGCTTGCCCTCGAGACGCAGCTCGGCCCCACCTGGCCGGAAGGCGCGGAGGTCTCGTTCGGTCAGTGGCAGAAGTTCGCGCTGGCCCGCGGCTTCATGCGCGACCGGCCGCTCCTGCTGGTGCTCGACGAGCCCACCGCGGCCCTCGATGCGGAGACGGAGCATGCCCTCTTTGAACGCTACGCCGCCGCCACGCGCGGCAACGGCAACGGAAACGGCGAGAGCTCAGATGCGCAGCGGGACGGCCGCATCACCATCCTCGTCTCGCACCGCTTCTCCACGGTTCGCATGGCCGACCTCATCGTCATGCTCGACGGCTCGCGGCTGGTCGAGTTCGGCACCCACGAGGAGCTGATGGCGAACGGAGGCGCGTACTCGGAGCTCTACCGCATCCAGGCCCAGGCGTACCGGTAGCGGTGTCCGTCAGTCACCCGCTTCGCCGACGGGACGATTCGCATTTACCCACGTCAGCAGCTGCTCGTGCACCCCCACGATCCGATCGTGGAATGGCTCGCCCAAGACTTAGCCCCTCACTGCATAGAGGTGAACAAGCGACTGCACTCCAGCCTTGATGGCACCTCTCGCCATCACGATCGCCTGTCCGCCGTCGGACCGACCACCGAGCATCGGAACGATATTGCCGGTCGTTCCTGCCGCAACCGCTTTGTCCAGATGGATCATCTTCACGTGGGCCAGCTCCTGTAACGGACCGTAGTCCGCGGCCCAGCCTCCCTCAAGTTCGTCAGCCAGTTTGTTGCCAGCCGCTCGTCGCACGGCAGCGGCAATCTCTCGGCGTGCGTCCGAGGCTCTGAGTTCGTCCTTCCAGAAACGCTCAGCTAATGACTCATCCGAACCGGCGCCAAGGATCAGTCCGCCAATGTCCCAGGCTGGACGCAACAAGTAGGCGGCGACATCAAACCTTCCGGCAACGATCAGGCGGAAAAGTGCTTCGCTCAGGTTGTACGCATGAACGCCAAGCAGGAGCACGCACTCGTCTGGTCGAGTCATCTGTTGTCCGAACGCGCGACTCAATGTCTGCATCGCGTCGCGATGTAAGGCAAGTAGCGCGTCCACGCGCGGAAGCGCTTCAGCTAGCGCGGTCTTGTTGTCGTCGAGCGGATGCATCGCAGTCAAACCTACCCGATCAAATTCGGAAGGCCTTTCAGGGGCAGCGGAAACTCTTCGAGGTAGTGGTCGTACTCGGGTTCGACGTCGATCTGGAGGGTTTCCAGGAGGCGGACGACGCCGCAGTAGAAGGCGATCGTGATGGCGAGGTCGGTGAGGTGTTCGGTGTCGAGCTCGGCGGTGAGGGCCGCCCAGGTGGCGTCGGAGGCGGCGCCTTCGAGGGCCATTTCGCGCGCGCACGCCAGCACAGCCCTCGCGAGTGGCTCCAGCTCGGTCGGGTCGCCGGCGGTCTCGGCGGCGATGGCGCGGATGTCGTCATCGGTGACGCCGAAGTCGTGGCCGATCTTGATGTGGTGCGAATACTCGTACTTTGACCGCGCGACGTAGCCCACCTGCAGGATCGCCATTTCGCGGAGGCGGGCGTCGAGGCGGGACTGGTTGCGGATGAAGCCGCCCAGCCGCCCGAACGCGCGCGTCCCGTTGGGTGAGTGCACAAGCGCGCGATTCAGGTTGATGTCCCGCGCGAGCAGCTCCTGGTCCTCGGGTTTCAGGTCGGACTTGGAGAGGTACGGGACTCGGGCCATGGGTTGGCGCTCCTGGTGTGGGTGAGTCGGTCAGGTAGTGGTCGTGGCGCGCTCGGGGCCGCGCAGGGTCGTGCCGCCGTCGACGACGAGCACCTGCCCGGTGATGTAGCGCGCCTGGTCGGAGAGCAGGAAGCGCACGGCGTTGCCGACGTCCCAGCCGGTGCCCTCGATGCCGAGCACGGAGGCGCGCCGGCGCGTGTCGCGGACGGCGTCGCTCATGCCGCGGCCGGCGCCAACCATCGGCGTAAACACCGGCCCTGGCGCCACGCAGTTCACGCGGATGCCGTCCCTTCCGTGATCGACCGCCATCGCTTTCGTGAGCGCGATGACCGCGCCCTTCGATACCGTGTACGTGGTCAGGCCCTGCGGGCGCAGCGCGGAGATGGAGGACACGTTCACGATGGCGCCGCCGTCGCCGGACGCGATCATCGCGGGGATGGCGTACTTCGAGACCAGGAACATGGTCTCAACGTTGACCTGCATGACGCGGCGCCAGGTTTCGGCTGGTTCATCCACGACGCTGCCGCGGCTACCGATGCCGACATTGTTGTCGAGCAGGTCCAGCCGGCCGAAGCGCTCCATCGTCCGTTCGACGAGGACGCGGCAGTGTGCCTCGTCCGTGACGTCCGCCTCCACGCCCTTCGCCTCGTCGCCCTCGGCCGCGATCATCTCCGCAGTGCGTTCCGCGAGCTCGCGCTTGCGGTCGACCACCACGACCCGGGCGCCCGCTCGAGCGAGCAGGATGGCGGCCGCGCGTCCGTTGCCAATGCCGTCGTCCGCGGCTCCGCCGCCCGTGACGATCGCGACCTTCCCGCGCAGTCCAAATTCCGATTCAAGGCTCGGTGGCTCAGTCATGTCCCCTCGCGCGCCGGCAGTCCGGCGCAGACGGAGGCTACGCCGGTTTCGCTGCGCTCGGCAATGCGAGCCGGGCCGCCTACTGACCCATCTGGTAGAGCTGGATGAGGTTGCCCTCGGGATCCTTGAACGTGGCAAGCCAGAAGCCGCCGCCCTGGTCGTTCGGATCTTCGATGAACTCGACGCCGGCGGCCTTGAGGCGGGCCGTGTCGGCCTGGATGTCCGTCGTGTTGAGCCCGACGATGTGCCGGTAGGGGTCGCTCGCCTTGCCCTTCACCTCGCTGTGCGTGCCGATGGCGAGCGCCGGGACGGACTGGTCGCCGAACACCACGAATCCCTCTGCCCCCTCTCCAGGCTTCAGGCCGACCGTGTCGCGGTAGAAGGGAAGGAGGTTGTTGATGTCGCTCGACCAGATGGTTGCGCCGCCGAGGCCGGTGATCATGGAAGACTCCTTTTGGACGTGTGGGTTTCATCATTCAACGTACGCTGCGACACTGGCTCACCGCCAGATGGTCTCCTGACAATTGAGGGCAGGAGCCTCTGGGGCGTAGGCTGCGACGGCGGCTGACAATCCGCTGGAGGCTGAGATGGCAGAGGCGAACGCCTGGCTGGCGCAGGTGCAGGAGGAGATCCTCGACCCCGGGCGCAAGATCTGCGATCCCCACCATCACCTCTGGGACCGTGGCGGCAGTCGCTACTTACTGGATGAGCTGCTGGAGGACACCGGTAGCGGGCACAACGTCGTGAGCACGGTGTTTGTGGAATGCATGTCGATGTACCGCGCGGACGGGCCTGAGGCGATGCGCCCGGTCGGCGAGACCGAGTTCGTGAACGGCATCGCGGCGATGTCTGCGAGCGGCGGCTACGGCGACATCCGGGCGTGTGCGGGCATCGTCAGCTACGCCGACCTCACCCTGGGCGACGGCGTGAAGCCGGTGCTCGAAGCGCACATCGCGGCGGGGAACGGCCGCTTCCGGGGGGTCCGCCACGCCGCCGGCTGGCACGAGAGCCCGGACATCCGCAACTCGCACACGAACCCGCCGCAAGGACTGCTCGGCGACGCCCCGTTCCGCCGCGGATTCGCGCATCTCGCGCCGCTAGGCCTGACGTTCGAGGCCTGGGCATACCACCATCAGCTCGGCGAGATCGCGGACCTCGCGCGGGCCTTCCCGGACACGACGATCATCCTCGACCACTTCGGCGGCCCGCTCGGTATTGGTCCGTATGCGGGACGGTTGGAGGAGGTGTACGAGGACTGGGCGCGCGACATCGAGGGGGTGGCAGCGTGCCCGAACGTCGTGGCGAAGCTGGGCGGTGTGAACATGCCGATCAACGGGTTCGGCTGGGAGAAACGCGATCGGCCGCCCGGCTCGGAGGAGCTCGCCGCAGCGACGCGGCACTACTACGACCGCAGCATCCAGATCTTCGGCCCGGATCGCTGCATGTTCGAGAGCAACTTCCCCGTGGACAAGGCAAGCTGCTCGTACCACGTGCTCTGGAACGCCTTCAAGCGCATGGCGGCCGGGTTCGGCGAGGACGAGAAGAACGCGCTGTTCCACGACACGGCTGCGCGCGTGTATCGGCTGAGCCCTCACCCCCCAGCCCCCTCTCCCGACTTCGCGGGAGAGGGGGAGTGATGTCGCGCGCTGCGCGGGCGATCAAATGCAAGGAGGTCGACTGTGGGTGAGCGAGTGGCAGGCAAGGTGGCGATGGTATTCGGGGGCGGGCAGACACCGGGTGAGACGATCGGGAACGGGCGGGCGACGGCGCTGGTGCTCGCGGCGGAAGGGGCAAGTGTCGTCGCTGTGGATCGCGACCTCGCGTCGGCGGAAGAGACGGCCGCGATGATAGCGGAGAAGGGCGGAGCCGCCAGCGCGATGGCCGCGGACGTCATGGACGAGGACGAGGTGCGGGCCACAATCGAGGCCGTGGTCCGTGACTTCGGGCGCATCGACATCCTTCACAACAACATCGGGGCGAGCCTCGCACTTGGGGATGCGCCCGCGACGGACCTGGAGGCGGAGGCATTCGACCGGCTCGTGGCGGTGAACCTGCGCGGGATGTGGTTCGCCTGCAAGCACGCCATCCCCGTGATGCGCGAGCAGGGCGGCGGCTCGATTGTGAACATTAGCTCGATGGCCGTGCGCTCGCCCTACCCGTACCTGGGCTATAAGGCGACGAAGGCGGGCGTCATCGCCCTGACCGAGAACATCGCGGCGGCGAACGCGCGCTACAACATACGCGCGAACGTCATCCTCCCCGGCCTCATGAACACGCCGATGGCGATCGAGTCGCGCGTGGCCGCGGGCACCCCGCGCGAGGAGGTCATCGCCCAGCGCGACCGGCAGGTGCCCCTCGGCCGCAAGATGGGCACTGGCTGGGACGTCGCCTACGCGTCGCTGTTCCTGCACTCGGACGAGGCGAAGTTCATCACCGGTGTGTCATTGCCGGTCGATGGCGGGGCGAGCGTGAGCTGATTGGAAAAGGCCACATACGACATCACCGGCTCCGGCGGTCATTTCCCAGTTCGAGCGGATCCGACGTGTGGTACATTCCGCGGAGGAGAGACCTTGAGTACCTTGCTTGCATTTAGCCCCGATCAGGTGTGCCGGGTTACCGGCCTTAGCCGGAGACAGCTGACGTATTGGAACGACACCGGGTTCTTCAGTCCACGGTTTGCGGACCGGTCTCGCCGCCGGTTCGCCGGCATGTATTCGTTTAAGGATGTCGTGGGCCTTCGCACGCTCGCGAAGCTCAGGGACCGATTGCCTCTTCAGGAGCTACGGCGCGTCGGCGAGTGGCTTAGTGAGCGATATGAGGAGCCGTGGAGTTCTCTCCGTTTCTTCGTGGTCGGCAGGCGTGTCGTCTTCGAGGATGCTCAGGGCCTCCGGGCCGAGGCCAGGACAGGCCAAACGGTGTTGCCCGTCGAATTGGGCGCTATTGAACTGGAAGCTGACATCGAAGCCCGGAAGTTGCTCGACCGATCTGAAGAGCAGATCGGGCGGATCGTCCGCAATCGCTATGTCCAACATAATGCGTGGGTTCTCGATGGCACGCGGATCCCTACCGCCGCGGTGTGGGATTTCCACGATGCTGGGTATGCCACGGACGAGATCAGGCGCGAGTATCCCCGCCTGACTCAGCGTGACATCGAGGCCGCGATTGAGTTCGAGCGGCAATCTCGAAGCGAGCCCAAGGCAGGATAGCCAGAGTTGGCAGGAATGCACCTGATCGTGGACGAGAATGTCCCCGACTCAGTCCCTGCATTCCTCGAGGATCGCGGGCACACCATCGACCTTGTGAGGGAGCGATTTGGACAGATGACTCCGGACGAGTTGATCGCATGGGCGGGCGATCAACTCGGAGCCGTAGTTCTGACGCTGGACAAGGACTTCCGCCGGATTGTGACCAGAATCCCTGCGGGCGGCAAGACGAGGTTCCGGTCCCTCGGGCGGATCTCCTTGCGCTGCCGTGAGAGCCATGCGCTGCTCAGGTTGCAGGAGTTCATTGAGGAGATCGAGGCGGAGTACGAGAAGGCCATGGCTCGCGGAGATCGACGGTTGATAGTCGAGATAACCGAGACCAGCTATCGCATCGTGCGCTGAGCCATATGATGCGGTGTTAGACTCCGCTCGGAGGCGACATGGACACGTACGAGTGGTATCTCTTCTTTCACATCGCGGGGGCGTTCTTGCTTCTGGCGGCGACGGGCGCCACCACCGGGGCCGGGATCGCGCTGGGGCAGACGAAGCGAGCGAACACGGCGCTGATGCTGCTCAACATCATGCGCATCTCTGAACTCGCCGTGCGGAGCGCAGGCGCTATCGTCGTCTTCGTGTTCGGCCTGCTGCTGGTGGGCGAGGTGGACGCCTATGAGATTAGTGACGCCTGGATCACGGCTGCGATGACGATCCTCATTGTCGCCCTCGCCGTGGACCATGGGTTTCTCATGCGCCGCCTCAGCGGCTCCCGCAAGCTCGCCGCCGAACTGGGCGACGCACCCGTCTCGGATGAGCTCGAAAGCCGCATGAAGGATCCGGTTACGGCTATCGTCGGCGTCGCGCTCGACCTCTCGTTCTTCGTTATCCTCTGGCTGATGATCGCGAAACCGGGAGCCTAACGCTCGCCGCCGCCTTGCCACACGCCCATGACGTTGCCGCCGGGATCGCGGAAGGTCGCCACCCAGAGGCCGCCCTCGTCGTAGACGGGCTGCACGACGGCGCCACCGCTCGCCTCGATGTCACGGATGACGCTATCGATGCCCCCGACGTAGATGAACGGCACGATGCCCGGCGGGGACGGCGTCCCCGGCTCGAACGCGCCGATCATCTCGCCGCTGGTATCGCTGAAACTGAAGTGCTCCGGCCGTCCGCTCACCTGCCAGCCGAAGACTTTCTCGTAGAACCGCCCGAGTGCGACGGTGTCGGCCGCGGGGATGCGCATGTACGAGATCTTCCCGTGCCGCGTCAGGTTCACCTCGACGCCTGCTTCGTTGCGCTCGCGTTCGCCCGCCTGGGTCATGGCCGTCCCTCCCGTGCTAGAGGCCCCAGATCTCGACGGCGTTGCCGCCGACGACCTTGCGGCCGTCCTCGTCGCCCGCGGCGGCGAAGATGTCGCGCACGGTTTGGGCACTGTAGCCGAGGGTGCTTTCCGGGTGCGGGTAGTCGCTCGCCCACATGACCTTGTGGGGGCCGATGTGGCGCAGAAGCTCGAGCCCGATCGGGTCCTCCTGGAAGGTGGCGTGGCAGTTCTGCCACCAGTAATAGCTCGGCAGGTTCGCGAGCTTGGGATTCACCTCGGTCTCGAAGTCGCGGTAGATGCGGTCGGCGTCGAAGAGCGCGGCCGGCACCCAGTGGATACCACCTTCCGTGAAGATGACCTTCAGGTTGGGGTGCCGCTCGAGGATGCCGGAGAAGGTGAGCAGCCCGAAGAGCCGCCGGAAGGGCGCGAAGCTCTGCATCTGGAACGTGCCGAGGGCGCCCGCGCCTCGGGTGATGATGTTCTCGCCAATGTGGAAGGAGATGGGGTAGCCGCTCTCTTCGATGGCGTCCCACATCGGCTCCATGGCGCTGGCGTTGTAGTAGACACCCGGCGGCATGGAGGGGATCTCCATCGCCTTGTAGCCGAGGCCGCGCAGCTCCTCAAGATTGTCCTTCGCCCTCTCCGGCTCCCACCAGTTGAGGATGCCGACGCCGTAGAGACGGTCGGGGTACGCCTTGCAGTAGTCGGAGAGCCATTCGTTATAGGCGCGCATGCAGGCGTCGCGCAGCTCCAGGTCCTGGAGGCCGACGAGCGAGAGAGTGCGCTGGGGGAAGATGACGTCTTTGTCCACGCCCTCCGCGTCGAGGTCCTTGATGCGCTCGTCGACATCGAGCATGCCCGGCCGGCCCTCGACGAGCATGGTGTTCAGCCCCGGTACGTCGAGCAGGCGGCCCTCCGCTTCGAGGTGCGAGAAGCCGTCGTCGTCCCACCAGAGCTTCGGGGCGCGGTCCTGGAAGCGTGCTGGCAGGCGGTCCTTCCAGAGATCGGCGGTCTCCATGACATGACTGTCGGCGGAGACGACGACCGTGCCCTGCGGGAGCGGTGCGCCCTGGGGCGGGATCTCGCGCTCGCGGGGCCAGGCGATCGTGGTGCCCGCGACAGATGGGACGGACGTGGCTTCAGGGACGGTCATGGCGCTCCTCCAGTCACGCAATTCTAGCGAACGTCCGAACGGTCCGCGACCGTTCAGTGCGGTCGCACGTTTAGGGAGCCCGACGCCCCGGCCGTTCGGTCCGGGGCGTTGGGCTCGATTGCGGGCGGCCATCACCGCCCGGCGTTGGTGTCAGGGGCTGGCGAACAGCAAAAGGTTGCCGTCCGGGTCACGCACGATGAAGTTCTGGGCGCCCCATGGCTGCCGCGTCAGCGTCAGCTTGAAGTCCGCCCCTGCCGCCTTGAATTCGAGGAAGAGCGGCTTCGTATCAGTCACGGTGATCGAACAGACGATGTACTCCTCCTTGTCGACGAGCGCTGTGTCGATGAGCGGTTCATCGACGCGGCGGAGGTTGAGGCGGGCCCCGTCGCGCACCACCTGGGCGTAGAACGGCGGCTCACCGTGGACGAACGTGCGCTCGAACCCGAGGGTGTCCTCGAAATAGGCGCAGGCGGCGAGGATGTCTGAGACGAAGAGCTGTGGTTCGGCGGCGGTGAGGGTGACGGGTGTCGTTGTGGTGTCTTTGGTGGGTGTGGGCAAGGTTGCTACTCCTTCTTTGAGCGCGGCCCAACTCTCGAACCCCATTTCACGCGCGACCAGCTCGTGGGCGGTCTGCAGCCGGAACGGGCTGCGGAGGATCGTCCCATCGCTGGCGTCGCGGTACTCGGGCAACGCCGCACGGATCCGTGCTGCAACGGAATGATTCCCGTCCCGGTGCCACCGGACGAGCCGCTTCGCTTGTTTCCTGAGGTTCTCGATGTCGGACATGGGCGCAATTCGACGACGTTCGTAGGCGGGCCTTGCCCTTCCGGCCTCCACGGCCGATGCGCCCTACAGCAACGGCTGCACATTGTCGCGCATCAGGTTGTCAAGGTTGCCGGAGCTACTCCGGCCAATCCATCCGGCGCTCATCTCGCGGCGTACCCTTTACGAGATGAAGCTCACGATCCTTGTTGTCACAGTGGCGTGCCTGATGGGCGCGATGCTTGCGCTCACCATCGGTCCACAACCGGAGCCGGGCGGGGAAACGTTCGTGAGTGACCAACCATCTATCCTGGACGAGTAGTCCCCAAGTCAGTCCTCACGCATCATGTCGCATCAAATCACGCGCCATCGGTGGCGCGGTGATGGTGCAGCATGCGAATTTGCGTCCTCGGGCACAGCACATCGTCGGGCGACTGGCTACCGGATCGCGCGCTGGCCTTTCCCTGGCTGGTTGCCGCGGAGCTCGCGGCAGCGACCGCCGAGCCGGCGGAGGTCTTCCACTACTCCTTCGTGCCGATGGGCGGCCGGGCAGTGAAGTACGGGCTGGCGAAGGTGGAGGAGTGCGACCCGGACATCGTGATCGTCCCGGTCGCGTCCTTCGTGTGCTCCATCGGCACCGTCGGGGAGCGTGTACGGCGGCGGTGGGGCGAGCGGCCGTTCAGGGCATTTCACCGCGCCGAGCGCACCTTCGACGGTCGAACGGCGAATCGCCCGGGAGCGCGGGGCCGGATCAACCGGCTCGGCCGCCGCATCACCCGGAAGCTGCTTGGAACGGTGACCTTCACCACGGTCGACGACTCGGTGGACGTCTATGCCGACCTCATTCGCGGGCTGGCGCAGCGGGAGGGCATCGTTGTGGCTGCGCTGATGGAGCCGTCGTGGCCCGGTTGGGTGGACGGCGAGAACCGCGGCGCGACATCCGCGCATCACGCCCTTCGCGACGGCGTGAAGGTGGTTGCGCTCCAGCACCACGTGCTCTGGGCCGAAAGCGACACCGTTTACGACGCGGACCCAGATCGCGAGGCCCTCTACTTCGCCGACGGCGTACACAAGACGATTGCCGGGCACCGCGCGTACGCGGATGCGCTGTTGCCCGTCCTCCTCGCGGCCGACGGTCCGCTGGCGGATCGGCTCGCGCGGACTCCGGAGCAGGTGTGAAGCGCGTTCGAGATGCTGTACGCTTTTAGCGCGAGGCTAACCTTCGGAGGCTCAGATGACCCAGGCACAGACCGGAAGCGGGATGGGATTCGGGGCGCTCGGGGGCAACCCGTATCCCCTGTTCGAGCAGCTCCGAAAGAACATGCCCGTCACGAGGATGGGTGACGGCGGATTCTGGGCCGTCTCACGGCACGAGGACGTCGTCCGCATCCTGCGCGACCCGGAGACGTTCTCCTCCATCGTGAGCGCGAAGGCGATCGCCGGCGACGTTCAGCCGAGCATGCTCTTCAACGATCCTCCGATGCATACGCGCCTGCGCTCGCTCATCGCGAAGGCGTTCACACCGCGCGTCGTGGAGCAGCAGCGCCCGGCCATCACCGAGTACTGCGAGCGGCTCGTTGGCGCGATGTGCGCGAAGGACGAGGCCGACCTCGTCCTCGAACTGGCCTACCCGCTGCCCGTGATGGTGATCGCGAACATGCTCGGCGTGGCCGATGGCGACCTCGCCACCTTCAAGCGCTGGTCCGACGAGATCATCGAGAACCTCGGGCCGGTGATGATCAGTGGGGACGACAGTGGCATGGCCGCCACCAACGCCGAGTTCAACGCCTACTTCGAGGAGCGCCTCGAGAAGCTCCGGCACGAGCCCGAGGACAACCTCCTCACAGAGCTGGTGAACGTCGAGACCGAGGAGGGGCGGCTGACCCAGGACGAGCTCCTCATGTTCTGCCGCCTGCTGCTGGTGGCCGGCAACGAGACCACGACGGGCCTGATCGTGAACGCCGTCCGCGCCTTTGCGGAGTTCCCGGAGGTGTACGACCGCGTGCGCCGCGAGCCCGGGCTCGTGGCCTCAGCGACGGAGGAGGCGCTGCGCTACTACGCGCCCTTCCCGGCCACCATCCGCCGCACGTCGCGCGATGTGGAGGTCGCGGGTACGACCATCCCGGCGGGCCAGCGGCTCCTCGTGCTCCTCGGGTCCGCGAACCGCGACGAGACCGTGTTCGAGCGCCCCAACGAGTTCATCCCGGACCGCTCGCCGAACCGGCACGTGGCCTTCGGCATGGGCATCCATTACTGCGTGGGCGCGCCCCTCGCCCGCCTCGAGGGTGAGATCGCGGTCCGCGCTCTTGCCGCGCGCGTCTCGCGCTTCCACATCGGCGAAGTCGACCCCGGCGCGCTCATGCGTCCCGGCGGCCCAAAGTCCCTGATGGTGCGCTTCGCGCGATAACGGAGCCCCGAGCGTTAGCGAGCGGGCACGATGGCGCACGAAGGCGCCCTCTACGCACCCTTCTTCCGCAGTGACTCCCCCGACCGTGGCGCCTCGTAGGACTGGGCGTACCAGAGGTCCCGTACGAGGTCGTGGTAGAGGGTGAGGCGCCGCCCGCCCTGTAGTTCGACCGCGAAGTAGCGCCGCGCGATCTCCTCGCGCCACCACTCGTCGTCGATGCGCCAGGTATCGCTGATGCCGACCACCTGCCGGAAGGCGCCCTTGAAGAGCACCGCCTTCGGCGCCCCCCGCTCGTCCGGCTCCACCGCGATTGGCGCAGGCTGGTTCAGGGGGCGAATCTTCTCGCTGCTCATTGCACTTCTGGTTGGCGGTGTTTTTTGAGGAACACAAAGGTACAAAGGAACAAAGAAGGACTTAAGAAATCGCCTTTGTGTCTTTGTTCCTTTGTGTTGTTTTGAATCGCGTCTATGGGCCGAACGCGACGAGTGCGAGCTGGCGCTCCGGGATGCGTGACCATGGTTGCACCTCCACGATGCGGAAGACCTGGGCGTCGCCTTCGCGGGTGTTGAGCTGTTCGATCGCTTCCAGCAGCTCGCGGTGGCGGCGCGGGCCGATCGGCCAGAGGTTCGATTGGTGCCCGTACTCGCTGCAAAGCCCGGAAAGCGTGATTTCGAGCGAGACGGCGGCGGCGGGGAGTTGCAGCCGCTCGATCTTTCCCTTGAGGGTGAAGAGCATGCGCGCCGCGTCGTTCGTTGGCTCGCGGAAGACCGTCTTGCGCGCGAGCTGTTCGCCGCTTTCGAGGCCGAGCTTCCAGTCCAGGCGGCGCAGCGATTGGCCGCGGACCTCCGGGCGCTGGAGCGCCTTCTGCAGCAGTGCACGCGTGCCCACGACGAGCGGCTCGCTCAGGGCGGTAGGCGACGGCAGGTCGAGGCCCTCCGTGATCCGCACCTCCTCGCGGTGGGGGATGACAGTGGTGTCGTCGCGGCCGTGGGCGAGCTCCCAGGCGCGCGCGCCGTCGTGGCCGAACTGTGCCTGCATGGCCGAAAACGCCAGCCCGGCCACCTGCCCCACCCAGTTCAGCCCGAAACGCCGCAGCTTCTGGTGCACCTGGGGAGGTACCGGCAACACCTCGACCGGCAGCGCCGCCAGGTACTCCCGGCTCAACCCCTCCGGCACAACCACCCACTGCTCGACGGGCAAAGGATCGGGGCGGGGCGAAGATCTCCGGCCTGCCGGCGGGAGTACCGATAACTGCTCGCCGGCCGAAAGGGTGATGGCTGCCGCATGCGCCGCGAAGACTGTGTCCGCGGCGGCGATGCGCACGGGTAGCCCGCTGCTGGCGGAGACGGATTCGTGAAGGTCCGCGATCCACGTCTCATCGTCGAGACCGGCCATGCGCGCGAGGCCGCGGACATCGAAGTGGGCGTGCCCGGGCGAGATGCCCTCGATCGCGGGGCTATAGAGTTGGAGGAGGTCAGCGATGCGGTTCCACTCCTGGGCGATTGCGCTTTCCTGCAGAGGAAGAAAGACCGCTTTCGGGCAGAGCGCGAGTGCCCGCCGGAGAGGCAGGCCGATGGTCACGCCCGCCTCTGCCGCGTCGCGTGAGCAGCCCGTGACAGCCGCGTGCTCGTCTGGCGATCCGCCGATGATGACGGGGCGCTTGCGCAGCCGTGGGTCGTCCCTGCGGGCCAGCGCGACAGCGAACTCCTCTACATAAAGGCAAGCGACTTCCATAGGGATCCCGAAGTCTAGAACATGCGTTCTAGGATCGCCATACCGCGGACGTAAATATTTCTCCCCCTCTCCACGCGCCCGTGGAGAGGGGGCCGGGGGGTGAGGTGTCCGTTGCGGAATGCATATGCATAATGCGGCCAATGCCACGACTCCTGCGGGCCGTGCGGCTGCTGTTCATGCTCGGACAGCTCTTCTTCATCGCTGTGTCCATCTATCAGTCGGTGATTACCCTGCTCGGGCGGATGCGGCCGCAGCCCCGGCACGTCCCTCTCACCTCCGGTGGTCCGCGGTTCGGGCTCGTCGTCTGCGCGCGTGACGAAGCGAACGTCGTCTCGGGGACAGTCATGAGCCTCAGGGCGCAGGAATACCCGGCCGACCTCTATGAGGTGCTGGTGGTGGCGCACAACTGCAACGACAACACCGCCAGCCTCGCTGCCCGCGCGGGCGCCCGCGTCCTGGAGCTCAACACCGACCGCCCTGGGAAGGTCTACCCGATGCTCGCCGGCCTGCGCGAGATGGGAGACCGCTGCGACTTCATCGGCGTCTTCGATGCCGACAGCCGCTTCCCCTCGACCCTGCTGGCGACAGTCGCGGCCGCCGCGGACGGCGAGGACTGCATCCAGGTGGAGGTCGTGCCCCGGGAGACGGATGATTGGCTGGCGAGGGGCTATGGGCTTGGCCGGCGGTCGCGGAACGTCTTCTGGTGGCGCCCACGCGAGGCGCTCGGCCTCGGCGCCACGCTCACGGGCACGGGGTTCTTCATCCGCCCCCACCTCATGGCAGACCTCCTCGAGAACCCGCGCACGCTCACCGAGGACCTCGAGCTGACCGCGCGCCTCTACGCGACCGGCAAGGGCGTGGCCTACGTCTCCTCGACGTACGTGGCCGTGGGGGAGCCCCACGCCTTCAAGACATCGGTGAAACAGCGGCTGCGCTGGGTGCGCGGGCACTTCTCAGTGATCCGCTACGACTGGCCGCAGCTCGCGAGGCACGCCCTCAAGGGGGACGCGCGCGCGTTCGACATGGCGCTCTACATGCTCGTGCCCACCCGCCTGCTCACGCGTACGGCGGTCACGGGCGCGGCGGGCCTGGCGGTGCTGCGCGTGCCCGGGGCGCTGCCGCCCCCATTGCTGGGAGTGGCGTTAGCGGGCGAGTGGGTGCTGCCTGCCGTCATCGCTGTCCGGGACCGGCTCGTCCCGCTCAACCGTGCGGGCGTCAGTCTCGCGATCAGGCACGGCGTGCTGAGCCTGCTCTGGTTCCCCATCGGCCTGTGGGGGCTCGTGACGGCGAGCGTCCACGCGTGGGATGGCAGCCCGCGCGCCCCCATCCCAGAACGAGACGACCATGCCGTCCCCTCGGCGTAGCGCCTTTCTCACCGGGGAACGCCGGACGCAAGTCATCTTCGGGGTCTGCGCCCTGGCGATTGCGGCGACCTGGCTGTTCGGCATCTCGCTCCGCACCCCGCTGTGGACCGACGACATCGTGAAGCTCACGAACCCCGGCATGTCGCGCTCGTTCCCGGATTTATCGGGGATGTTCGGCACGTTCTTCATCATCATGCTCGCCACTGCCGCCTACCTCGGGTGCCTGTGGGCGTTGCTGAAGGGCTTCCGGCGGTCATGGGAGGCCGCGGTCGTGGCGACGGTGCTGGCGGCGCTCGCGTGGCTGCCCTCGACCACACTGAGCTCGCCCGACGCAGTGCACCTGGCCGCCGATGTGCGCACCTTCTGGCTCCACGGCACATTCCCGGCCTCATGGGAGGGCCGTCCCAGCGAGATCGACGACCCCATCGCGGACCAGGTGGTGCAATACCACAACCGGCCCTCGGGCTACGGTCCCGTCGCCTACGCCATCGGCGGCGCCCCGCTGCCATTCGTCGGCGACAACCTGAAGCTGAACCTGCTCGGCCAGAAGGTGGTGTCCGGGACGTTCCTGGTGCTAGCCGCGGCGATCGCGGGGCTGCTGGCGCGGTGGCTCGGGCACAACGCGGGCCTCGCCACGGGGATTGTCGGCCTCAACCCGATGATGCTCTGGCAGTTTCCCGGCGATGCCCACAACGACACCATCATGGTGACCCTTGGCCTGCTGGCCGTGCCCCTCTTACTCGCGACCGCCTGGCGCAAACGGATCGGCGGAATAGGCCTGGCGGTCGCGTCCGTGCTGTCAAAGTTCGGTCTGGTGCTGGCCGGGCCGGTGATTGTCGCTTACTGGTTCCCGCGCTGGCGGACGTTGCTCGCGGTGAGTGTGGCCGCGCTGGGCGCGGCAGGGCTGGCGCTTCTCGTGGCGGCAGGCGCCAGCTTCGGGCTCGGGACCATCGGGCCGGCAAGCGCCATCGCCCCAATCACACCCTGGGACATCCTCTGGGACGCGACCGACCGCGACCCGGAGGCCCGGCGCTGGATCAGCGTGCTCGACTACAGCCTGTTCGCGCTCGTCCTCTCGGCGATCGTCTGGAAGCATCCCCTGGAGACGGCACAGGATGTGGTGACGGCGGCGGCGACGTCGATCTTCTTCTTCCTCTTCTTGTGCTGCCCGGGGTTTTTGCCCTGGTACCAGATCTGGTATCTGCCGCTGGCGGCGGTCTCGGGGAAGCGCTGGCTCGTTGTCACTGCGGTCGTGTTCTCGATTGGCGCGTGGCTCCCGCTAATGGCATACAACTGGCGCGGACCGATCGAACGGGACATGGGCGTCTCGGAGCCGATGCAGAAGGCCGCGGGCGTGCTCTGGCTGGCCACTGGCATCACGGCCGCTTGGCTCTTCCGGAATGACACGAGGGAGACCCAGGCGCAGCAGGTGGATGTTCGCCGCGCCCGCCGCGCGGCTCCGCGCAAGGCCATCCGCGCCCGGCGCTAGCCCGAACTGCTCGCGCCCGGCGCGGGAGCTGATGGCTCGGCCAGCCGCCGCCCACGGAGGAGGCGCCGGACGGCGGTGCGGTACCCCGCCAGGTCGTCGCGGCCGAACCTCCAGAGCTCGCGGGCGGGCAAACGGGACATCCGGAGGAAGAGCACGACCGCGACCGTCGCCGCGACACCGTAGGCGCCGAACGCCGCCCAGGCGGCGCCGTTGTAGCCGTAGGCGGGGATGAGCATGAGCGAGAGCGAGATGTTAACGGCGGTGTTCACGGTGCTCAGGAGGAGCCCTATCACCGGCCGGCCGAGCTGCACGAGGAAGTACGTGTTCAGGAGCGCCACGGGCGAGTAGACCGCGGCAGCCAGGCAGAACACGCGCAGAGCCGAGGCGCCGTCGGCGTAGCGCTCGCCGTAGAGGAAGGTGATGAGGAACGGCGCGAGGATGGCAATGCCCGCGGCGGGTACAGCCACGATTGGAAGGAGGTGCCGGAACGTCTGCGCGGTGAGGGTGCCGGCCTCCTGGCGCGAGAGCGTGCCGATGCGATGGAAGGAGGCGTTCGCGGCCGCACTCGAGAGCAGCCAGAGGCCCTCGGCGATGGTGATGGCGGAGGCGTAGATGCCGGCCCCCTCCGCGCCGTCGAGGCGGATGACCATGATCTGCCCGAGGCGGTGGCCGGACATCGAGACTACGGTGGCGAGCCCCGGCAACGACCCGTACGCGACCATTGCCCGGACCGTGCGCCAGGAGGCTCCGCGGAAGAGGTCGCGGCGCCATTCCGGCTCGGCCAGCAGGACCATTGCGGCGAGGGCCACCCACTGGGCCGCGACAAAGGCGCCGAGGGCGTCCTCGGCCGTGCGGTTATCGAGGAGCACGACCCAGATGAGGATGGCGGCGAGGCCCCAGTACGCCTGCCCCTGGGAGCCGAGCGCCATGCGCGTGAGGTGGCCGGTGCCCATGAAGATCGCGCTCATCGCCATCCGTGCGAGCTGCGGGAAGACGCCGAGACCGATGATGGGGATAAGCGTGCGGTCATCCCAGCGCACCAGTCCCCATGATGCGAGCACGCCGAACTGGACGATGCTCACCACGGCGGCCAGGACGAGCACCGCCGCCATCACCTCTCCGGGGCGGTGGCCCCGCTTCGAGACGAAGTAGCCGGCGGCGTCGGCGATGCCGGGTGACAGCGCCGCGACGATCCACATGAGGGCGATCATCGAGGCGTAGGTGCCGCGGTCGGCCACGCTCAGCGTGCGCGCCGTGATGACCCCGATGAGCGCCCAGATCACGATCCCGCTGACGCGATACATCAGGGTGCGAAGAGCGCCGAGGGCGATGTCCATCGCGGCCCATGCTAGGAGCGGGCGCGGCTATGATCGCGCCCGCAGGTGAAGTTGCTGTGTCGCCGCGAAGGGCGCCGTGCAACGACCCTAGCGAAGCGGCTGAGGCGTGCGGCGGCCGCGCACGCGACGCCAGACGCGCCGCGCGCCTTCGCCTGGCGCCCGCCATGCGCTCGGCAGGCCCCAGAGCTGCTGCAGGTAGACGGGGAAACCGGCGATGCGGCGGTGGAGCGGACGGCCGGCGCTCAGACGTGCGTAACGCGTGGTGTCACGGACCACGGACCAGAGGATGGTGTCCCGGGAGCCTTGTGCTCGGTAGTCGAGCCGCTCCACGAGGGTCGGCCGGCTGGTTCGGAGCCGCGAGATCACCGTCTCCGGGATGGGGGCGCGGAAGTACGCAACCAGGTATTCGAGGGCGTTCGACGTGGCGAGCGTGAGGTTCCTGCGTTTCGCCTGGGCGACCAGGCGGTCCCAATCGAAGGTGTCGCCCTGGGCTTGCAGGATCGTGAGTGCGTCCGGGATCCAGCGCAGTGTGGGCGCAGGGTATCCGCGAGAGCCGTGCACGCAGACGTGCAGCAGCAGGTCCGACGGGTGGAGCGTCTTGAAGGTGGTACCCTCGATCTCCAGGTCCGTGGCGGCGTCCCAGAACTCGCGGTCCGCCCCTGCGGTGCAGCACTCCTCGAGCACGTGCCAGTGGAGGTCGAGGGAGCCGCCGGCCCGGTCGTCCATGCCAATGGCGTGGAAGAGCCGGATGAAGTCGGACACGCGCTTGCGGGGCGCTTGCGGCACCCAGCCAGCGGCCATCAGCAGGTCCGCTGCGCGCGTCGCCTCGGCCGTGGGCACGAGGAGGTCGACGTCTGCCATGGGGCGGAGAGAGATGTCGCCGTAGTACCTGTGTGCCAGCGGCGCGCCCTTCAGCAGCATTGTGGGGATCCCCGCCTCCTGGAGGTGGCGCGCCGCCCTGGTGGCGGCGTGGAGGAGGATGCGGTTTCGATACCAGGTCCGTCGCTGCACGCCCTTCAGCCGCGGAAGGAGCTCATCCTCGCAGCCGAGGCTCAGGAGATTGCGCGCGACCAGGGGCCCGAGGTCGTGCGAGGCCGCGTCTGCCTCCTCGAAGTCCACGGCCGCCTTCCAGCGTGCCCAGGCGGCGAGGGCCTCGTCGCGGGGGAGTAGTGCTGCCCGAAGGAGGTCCGCCTGCGCCGGCGCAGGCCAACGGCGAGCGGTGAAGTCGGTCATGCGTCCGGGTCCAGGGCGCGGCGCCGCTGCAGAGCGGCCCGCAAGGCGCGCGTGTAGTCGACGCGGTTGGCGGACTGAACGATGCCGGTGTTCGTTTCGTGCCACCGGCGGCGCAGCAGCACCTCGTCGACCTCCACCTCTTTCAATCGAGCTTCCCGTGCTCGTGCGAGCCAATCGAGGAACTCACCCACGCGCAGCGTCTCGTCGAATAACCCGACCCGGTCGAAGGCGGCGCGTGTGACCAGCATGGCCGAAGGCCCGTGCCCGCGCAGGACACCGCCGGTATCCAGGTTCCCGCCATCAAGATGCCGGAAGTTGACCGCGAGGCAGAACGCGAGGTCAGCGCCGCCCTCGGCCATGGCGGCGAGTTGCAGCGTGAGTTTCCGGGGCTCCCAGATGTCATCCGCATCGAGAAGCGCGATGTGCGTCCCCGCGCACCGCTCCACGGCCGAATTGCGGGCCGCGCCGATGCCGCCGTTTGTTCGCTGCACCATCTCCACCCGCGTCCCGAATCGGCGAATCGCGTCCGCGGTCCCGTCGGTCGAGCCATCGTCCACTACGACGATCTCCGCTGGCGGGTGCGTCTGTGCGAGTGCGCTCTCGATCGCCTCCGCGACGAACTCCTGCGCGTTGAAGGCGGGGATGATGACGCTGACGGTCTCTCGCGTGCTCACGGGACGGCGCCGCCGGCTGCCCGTTTGCGCCCCAGCGACTCCCGGAGCACACCGAGTAGCGTCTGCGTGATCGCCTCTCCCGTGAGATTGGCGTCGTGGATGCGCCGGTGGAAGAGCATCTCGTCCGCGACCGCGAACTCGACGCCGAGGTCGCGGGCGCGTGCCATCCAATCCACATCCTCGGCGGTGCGCAGCGACTCGTTGAATGGGCCGACAAGCTCCCACGCCTGGCGGCGCATGAGCCAGGCGCTGGGGATGAACGCAGGGTGGGCAATCGCCGGGTCGATGCGACTCATCCAGCCTGGGACGGAGGACTCGAAATGGAACATCAGGTGGCAGAGCGCCAGCCCGGCTGAGGGTGCGCCTTCAAACAGGCCCAGTTGGACCTCGAGCTTCTGTGGGAGCCACCAGTCGTCCGCGTCCAGGAACGCCACCAGGTCGCCGGAGGAGGCGGCCACGCCGGTGTTCCGGGCGGCGGCAGGCCCGCGGTTCGTCGTCGTGACCACCCGGTGTCCGGGTTGGGCCGCCAGGATTGTAGGGGTCGAGTCGGTGGAGCCGTCGTCGACCACGATGACCTCGTCCGGCTGGACGGTCTGCCGGGCGACCGAGTCGAGCGCCTCGCCAAGGAAGCGCTCCCCGTTGTAGACGGGGATGACCACGCTGACGGCGGCGGTCATGCCTCGCCCCCGGGACTGAGGTTCGAGAGGAACCGCCTGATCGCCGCGGGCACCTCGGTCAAGTCGCCGCTGAGGGCGACATCGAAGCAGGGCACGGCGGCGACAAGGTCGCGCATGCGTGCGAGGGAGTCGGCACGGGCGGGGGCCTGGATGAGGGTGCTTGGCGCGAGCGCGGTGAGGGCGGCGAGGGGTCGTGCGGGGGTGAATCGCGTCTCCGCGCCGTCAGCGAGGTGCGGAACGAGGATGGCGCGAAGAGGCGCCATCTCCACGATCTGGTGCGCGAACACCGTGCCGAGCGAGAGAAGGTACTTGCCGTCCTCCAGGGAGTCGGGATTGATGACGTGCCGGCGCAGCGCTGGCAGCCGGGCGAGGCTCTCGGGCGCGAGCTTCGCCACGCTGTAGAGGTTGCGGACGGCCGGCGGCTGGCTGCTCATGTCCACGGCACAGTAGTCGTCCCCAATGAACCCCACCCCGGCGAGCAGGCAGGCGAGCGAGGAAGTGGACTTCCCGGAGCCACCTGGCCCGACGATGAGGGCCGCTGCCCCGGCCACGGCGACGCCGGAGCAGTGCACGAGCTGGATGCCACGCAGGCCCAACCACCAGTTCAAGATCACCCGCAGCGGGGTACCGCGGTCATGGTTCGGCGTGGGTGCGGCATCGGGCAGCCAGTATCCCGCGGTGGCGCTCGCCGGCTCGAGCAGGCTCAACCCGAAGTTGCCAACGTGATACGAGGCGAGGACTTGCGGGTCGCCGTCTGCCGGGCGGCAGGCCTCCGGGAGGCTGACTCCGGTGGAGGCTGTGTCCCAGATCGTGACCGTGAGGTCAGGTTCGCCCGCATTCCAGGTCGAGTGGTGGGCGAGCGATGCGGTCTGGGAATCCACCATCCACTCTCCAGCGAAGCGGAGGAGGAGGCGCTGGCCGCAGACGGTAATTCGGCGCTCGATCGATGGCATACGGCCCGTGGCGCCTTCGAATGCACCGAGGAACGCCGTCATCTCCTTGCCCGGCGTGCGGGCGGTGGAGCGCGGTGGGGCAGTCAATCGTCGCGCGCTTTCGGCCAGCCGGCTGCCTGGTCGACGTCGTGGATGGGGTCGAGGAGCAGGAGCTCCTGCATGTCCGTGTACTTCTTCAACACCGGCGCGCCGAACGGAGACTTCGTCGCGCCGGCCGTCGCTGTCCCATTTGCGCCAGCCGTGATCGCCGGGTCCACCAGGAGGAGTTGCTCCGCGACGAACTCGTCGCGTATGCGCGCGACTTCGTCCGAGACCATCGTCTCCGGGGCGTCGAAGCGCGCTCCGACGGCCTCGGCCACTTCGCGCGCGGTGTGGCCGGCGGCGAAGAGCGACCAGATCGCCTCGCCGGTGCCGTCGGCGCTGTAGTAGCAGCCGCTTTCGAGGTTCACGATGAGGACCTCGCCGTCGAGGCTCTCGGCGACCACTCCGGGGCCGTTGACGCGGTAGCGGATGGTGTCCATAAGGCGTTCGCCTCCCGCGGCGGGATGTGGCGGATGGTATATGAGCGGACGCTACCGGTGAACGTCCCGGGTCGGGCCCCAGCCTCCAGATGCGCACCGGAGGAAGTCTCTCGCGCTCCCGTTCCACGGAACGCCGAGGCGCGTCAAACTTGCGCGATGGCCTCGCCTGTTCACGCTCAGCCTCGGTTTCTGTCGCTGATAACAGCGCTCCTTACCGGGGCGCTTATCGCCTCCAACGTTGTCGCGGTCAAGATCGCAGACTTCTCGGGCGTTTCCGGGCCAATCAACGATTACTTTTTGCCCGCCGCCGTGATCGTGTTTCCGATTTCGTACGTTTTCGGCGACGTGCTGACGGAGGTGTATGGCTTCCGGGCGGCCCGCCGGGCGATCTGGAGCGCATTTCTTGCGAATGCGCTCGCCGTGCTCGTTTTCGTGGGGGCTGAGCGCCTCGACTCTGCCCCCTTCTGGCAGGACCAGGACGCCTACGAAGCAATCCTTGGCCAGACCTGGCGAATCGTGTCGGCAAGCTTCGCGGCCTTTCTCGTGGGCGAGTTCGCCAACTCGATCGTCCTGTCGCGTCTCAAGGTCGCTACCGAGGGGCGCTTCCTGTGGGTCCGTACCATCAGTTCGACCATCGTCGGCCAGGGCCTGGATTCAGCGATCTTCATCACCATTGCTTTTGCGGGCCGGGAAGGGATTGAACTTTGGCCCCTCATCTGGAAACAGTGGCTCTTCAAGGTCATCTTCGAGGTGGTGGCTACGCCTTTCACGTACGTTGCCGTGACTCTGCTCAAGCGGTTCGAAGGCATCGATGCCTATGACCGCGATGTCGACCTCAACCCCGTCGCCGTCTGGCAATGAGCACTTGCAGTGAGCACTTGCCTCTCCCTCCGACGCAGCACACGCTTTGAGCATGGGTGAGAACATCTACCGCACCGACGGGACGATTGACACGTTCCCGAACCCCCGCCCGGGCCGAGACTACGAAATCGAGTTCGTCGCGCCCGAGTTCACGAGCATGTGCCCGATGACCGGGCTCCCTGATTTCGGCACCCTGACGATCACGTATGTGCCGAGCGAGCGATGCATCGAGCTCCGGAGCTTCAAGTACTACCTGCAGACCTTCCGCAATCGCGGAATCTTCTACGAGGATGTCGTCAACGTCATCCTGGACGACATCGTGGCGGCGCTCGATCCCGCGGAGGCCTTCGTCACCGGCGAATTCAATGCACGCGGCGGCATCACCGCGCGCGTCACCGCCAGCTACAACAGTGACGAATCCTGACTTGGTGACGGCAGTCACAACCGCGCCTAGACTTCGAGCACCTTGTTCCTGGGACGTGGCTCCATGGCGGTGAAGGCAGATCCTGGCGGCTTCCCGCAGCGGAAGGCGGCCGAAGTGCCGACCGTCTCCGCCATCGAGATGCGCGAGATTCAGCGTGTCGCCCAGGAGGAGTACGCCGTCGACATCCTCCAGATCATGGAGAACGCCGGGCGGGCGATCGCGCTTCTTGCGCTCGGGATGCTCGGCGGGCGGGGCCGCAATCAGCGCGTGATCGTGCTCGCGGGCGGCGGGAACACCGGGGGCGCCGGGCTCAGCGCCGTTCGGCACCTCGTGAACTACGGGATCGACGCGGAGGGGCTCTTCGCGGACGTGGAGTCGGAGACGACGAGCTTTGTGGCCCGCCGCCAGCTCCAGGTGCTGCGCGCCGCCGGCATCATGTCCCCCGCGGACGAGAGCCTGAGCGAGTACACCCTCGAGGAGACGTTGATGGGCGCTGACCTGCTCATCGACGCCCTCGCCGGGTACGGGCTCGAGGGGCCGCCCCACGGCATGGCGGCTGCTGTCACCGAGCTGGCGATGGTTGTGAAGCGCCCGATCCTCGCGGTCGACGTGCCCACGGGCATGAATGCGACGAGCGGCGAGCTGAGCCCGCCTGCGATCCGCGCGATAACGACGCTCGCGCTCGATCTGCCGAAGAAGGGCGTGCTCCTCCCTGCCAGCAGGGCAGCGGCGGGCGAACTGTACCTTGCGGACCTGGGCATCCCGCGTGCCGTGCACGAGCGGCTCGGGTTCCGCCTGGGCGCCCTCTTCTCGGAGGGCCCCCTCCTCCGCATTCGGCGATAGGCCCTCACCCCCAACCCCCTCTCCCGACTTCGCGGGAGAGGGGGAGTGCGTTCTTCTCATTGCGGCCGACCTGAGGCGGCCGTTCGCTCAGCGGGACTCGGGACTCGGACTCGGGACTCGGCTCTCCGGACTAAGCACCAGGGACTCAGGACTTTCAATATCCCCTGCTATCCCACGACAGGTCCCCACGCCCGGTCTGCTTCGCCTGGTAGCGCGAGGCGACGAACAACAGGTCGCTCAGCCGGTTGAGGTAGGGGATGACCTGTGCGCCGACCGCTTCCTCGCGCGAGAGGGCGATCACCAGCCGCTCCGCCCTCCGGCAGACCGTGCGGGCGACATGCAACTGCGCTGCGGAGGCGTCTCCGCCCGGAAGAATGAAGCTGCGAAGCGGTTCGAGATCCTCGTTCCAGGCGTCGATCCAGTGCTCGAGCTGCTCCACGTGGCGCGGCTCGATGCCCGGCACCTTGAGGCGCACCTTATCCTCCTCGAGGATGCAGAGGTCCGAGCCGAGGTTGAAGAGCACCTGCTGGATGATGAAGAACTGCTCCTTCATCGAGTCGTGAAGCCCGAGCGCGACGGCCACGCCGATCGCACTGTTCAGCTCGTCGACCGTGCCGTATGCCTCGATGCGGGGGGAATCCTTGGGCACACGCTGACCCGCGCCGAGGGCGGTCGTGCCATCGTCGCCGGCCCGCGTGTAGACACGATTGATGCGAACCATGGGGCGATTGTCGATTGCCGATTGCCGATTGTCGATTCGAGTGCCGAGTGCCGAGTGCCGAGTGCCGAGTGCCGAGTGCCGAGTGCCGAGTGCCGAGTG
>JBBDMZ010000041.1:0-17991 GCA_040877955.1 Dehalococcoidia bacterium
AATCACCACTTCAGCTTGACGGACGACGAAGGATGTCCTGACGGTCGCGCTGGGATGCGATCGCAGGGTGTTAGCGCTTGGTGAACTGAGGGGCCTTGCGGGCACGCTTGAGGCCCGCCTTCTTGCGTTCCTTCATGCGGGCATCGCGGGTGAGGAGGTTCTCGCCGCGCTTGAGGGTGGGCTTGATGGAAGGGTCGCTGGCGACGAGGGCGCGGGCGATGCCCATCTGGATGGCGCCGGCCCAACCGCTTATTCCGCCACCCTCGCACTTGATGGTGGCGCTGAACTTGCCCTCCCGCCCGGAGCGGGCGAGGGCGGAGAGGACTTCCGCGCGATGGATGTCGCGGCTGAAGATCTCCTCCATGGGCTTGCCATTAATGACGATGGCGCCGTTGCCCGGATAGAGACGCACTCGCGCCACCGCTGTCTTGCGGCGACCTGTCCCGTAGTAGTACTGGTGTTCAGCCATGTGGGTTTACTCCTCGCTCCTGGGTGGCGTTCGGCGGCGGGTGGGCTTCTTCGCTTCGGTTGCACCGTCGGCGGGGGCATCGGCTTCGGCCTTGGGCTTGCGCGCGCGGGTGGTCTTCGGGGTGGCGGGCTCGCCCTCGGCTTCGGCGGGCGGAGCCTTGCGAGCGCGGGCGGGCTTTGGCGTGGCGCCGGCGTCGCCGCTCGTGGCATCAGCGAGGGGCTTGCGTGCGCGCTTTGGCTTCACAGGCGCCCCGGCGGCCGGTTCGGCGATGGCCGCGCCCTGTTGGATGGCGGCTTCGGCGGGCGTGGCGTTCTCAGCGACCACGAGATCCTCGTTGACCGCAGCAGGGGCTGGTGGGGGCGTCTCGGACGTGAGGACCGCGTCGGTCGTGCCTTCGAGCTCGGGGACGACGGTAGCCGGGCGGGCGCCCCTTGGAGCCTTGCCGGGGCCCTTGGCCTTCGGAGCAGGAGCCTTCGTTGGGGACGGCTGTGGCCCTCCCTCGCGGTCGGGGCTCCGAACTTCGATCGCCTGGGGGATGGAGAGGGGGCGGAGGCGCGGGGCTGTACGGGCCTCGGTCTTGAGGGCCTCGGTGGCATCGGCACGAGTGGCCTGGGCCTTCTCCGTGAAGGCGATCTGGGAAGCGTGCGGATGGTTCGGGCCGGCATAGACCTTGAGGTGCTTGAGCATCTTCTTGCCGAGCGGGCCGTCGGGGAGCATGCCCCAGATGGCCTGCTCGATGACGCGGTCCGGGAAGCGGGCCATCTGCTCCGCGTAGGTACGGGACTTCAGGCCACCGGGGTAGCCCGAGTGCCGGTAATACTTGATCTGGGTCGCCTTGGCGCCACTCACACGCACTTTGGATGCGTTGATGACGATGACGAAGTCGCCCATGTCGAGGTGTGGCTCGAAGGTGGGCTTGTGCTTACCGCGGAGGAGCGTGGCCGCCTCGCTGGCGACCCGGCCCAGGGCGCGGTCGGCGGCGTCGATGACGTGCCAGTCCTTGTAGATTTCGGACGCCTTCAGGCGGACTGTCGTGTTCATACGCTATATCCCTCGTCGTACTCGACGCGCTGGAGACAGAGGCCATGGGCAGGGGCGGTAGGCCCGATCGTCCCGGCATCTGCCTGCTCGAGCAGGCGAACGAATTCCTCCAGTTCCAATGGCTTGCGCCCTATCCGCACCAGCGCACCGGTGAGCCGGCGCACCATTTGCGGCAGAAAGGCGTCTGCCTCGATATCGAACAGGAGAGCGCAGCCTTCGCGGCGCCAGCCTGCCTTGAGGATGGTGCGGACCGAAGTCCTGCCTTCCTCGAGCTGTCCGGAGCAGGCGAGGAAGTCTCGCCTCCCGAGAAGCGCGTCCGCTCCCCGCCCCATGGCCCCCACGTCAAGGTCGCCCTCGACGAACCAGGCCCGCTCGCGCATGAGGGGCGCGCGCGTTTCTCCGTTCCAGACCGTGTAGCGGTACCACCGCCTGCGTGCCCAGCGCCTCGGATCGAAGTCCTCAGGCACTGGCCGCACGTGGCGGACTGCTACATCTTCCGGCAGGTGGGCGTTGAGCGCCCGGCCTACCGTTGCCGCATCCAGCCGCGTTTCCGCGGTGAGTGCGGCCACCTGGCCCACGGCGTGGACACCGGAATCGGTGCGCCCCGCGAGGGCTACGCGGACGGGCACTCCGAAGAGCGCGCCGGCCGCGGCTTCCAACTCTGCCTGGACGGTCCGCCCGTTCGGCTGGATCTGGGACCCAACGAACGCGGTGCCGTCGTAACTGACCGTGGCCGCGAAACGGGTCGCGGGCACGGCGGTCAGGCGGGCGCCTGGCCTTCGGGGCGTTCAGGCGCCTCCTGGGCTTCGGCTGCCTCGGCGTCAGCCGCTTCCGCGGCCTCGGCGTCAGCGTCGACCTCGGCCTCGACAGCTTCCTGCTGCGCTTCGGCCTCGATCTCGGTCTCCGGGGCGTCGGCGTCGGGCGCTTCCGCCTGCACGTCGGCCTCGGTGGCGACTTCGGCTTCCGCCTCGACGCTCTTGTCGATCATGCGGTCCATGAGGTCCCGCTTGTCGCCGGACTCTTCCTCGACTTCGCCATCCAGCTCGGGGACGGCTGGCGCCTCAGGCGCGTCGAGGACGGCCGGGCCGGCCGCGATGGACGACGGCGCGGCGGTGACCCGCTGGGGACGCGGAGTGGGCGGGGCCTCGACGTAATCGACGAGTTCGATGGCGGCCATGCGGGCACCGTCGCCCTTGCGGGGCTCGAGCGAGGTGATGCGGAGGTATCCGCCGGGCCGGTCCCTCATGCGGGGGCCAATCTCGTCGAACGTCTTCTTCACAACACGGGGGTCGAAGACGAACCGCTGGGCCTGGCGGCGGGAGTGGAGGTCCCCCTTGCGAGCGAGGGTGATGATCTTCTCTGCCATTGGCCGGATTTCCTTGGCCTTGGCCTCCGTCGTGGTGATGCGCTCATAGCGCAGCAGGTCAGTGACCAGGTTGCGGTAGAGGGAGATGCGATGGGCCGTGTCGCGCCCCAGGTGCCGTCCAGCTACGCGGTGTCGCATGCGTTAGTCCTCGTCGTCGGCGCCGAGCAAATCGTCGTCGCCGACCTCCTTCAGTGCTTCTTTGAGGGCTTTGCCGAGAGCGCCCAGGCTCTGCTCCTCGTCTTCCTCGTCGAGGATGACGGAGCTGGTGCGGACGGCGCCCGGCCGGCGGGTGGGCTGGGGGCGAGTGGCCGCGGGAACACCACCGGGGATGGACGGCTCGGTGATGGGCTGCAGGCCCTCGGCGTTGGGATCGATGTAGGTCAGCTCGATGAGGCGGTCGCGGAGCTCGTCATACGACTTGCGGCCGAAGTTGCGGAGGGCGAGAAGCTCGTCCTCGCTCTTCTCGAGCACCTGGCCGACGGTCATGAGGCCGCTGCGCTTGAGGCAGTTGTAGGCGCGCACGGAGAGCTGCAGGTCCTCGATGGGGGTGTTGTAGCGATCCGGGGCCATGCCGAGCGTGGCGGCGCTCACAGGAGCGCCAAGCATGCCCGTGTAGCTCGTGTCGGGACGCCCCATGAGGCTGAAGAGGCTGAACTGGTCCATGAGGATGTCAGCGCTCTGCCCGACGGCCTCGACGGGGCCGATGGTGCTGTCGGTCCAGAGCTCGAGGACGAGCCGGTCGAAGTTGGTGGACTGGCCGACGCGCGTCTTCTCGACGCGGTAGTTGACCTTGCGGACGGGGGAGAAGATGGCATCGACGGGGATGACACCGATGGGGAGGCCCTCGATGCTCCCGGCGGGGATGTAGCCCTTGCCAAGCTGGGTGTGGAACTCGACGTTCAGGCGGGCGTCCTTCGTGTCGAGCCGGCACAGGTAGAGCTCGGGGTTCACGATTTCGAGGTCGGCAGGCACCTGGATGTCGCCAGCGGTAATGACGCCAGGCCCCTGGGCGTCGAGGGCAAGGGTGCCGGTGCGGTTGCTGAGGGCGCGGAGACGGAGCTCCTTGACGTTCAGCAGGAATTCGGTGGTGTCTTCCTGCATGCCGTTGATGGTGGAGAACTCGTGCTCGACCTGGTCGATGCGCACGGAGACGATGGCGCAGCCTTCGAGCGAGCTGAGCAGGACGCGCCGCAAGGCGTTCCCGAGGGTGATCCCGTAGCCAGCCTCCAGCGGGCCCGCGATGAGGCGGGCATAGGTTTCGGTTTCTTCTTCGACGGTGAGCTGCGGGTTGACCTCGTCGTTGGTCTGCCCGATTAGCTCCATGGAATCCATCACTGGCTTGTGCTCCAAATTCCCAATAGGTGTGCCCGATTCAAAAGAATCGGGTTCCGCGTGGTTAGCGCGAATAGAACTCGATGATGATGTTCTCGTTGAAGAGATGGGTCTCGCCGTGAGCGACGGTGGGCGCACCGGTCACGCGCGATGTGAGAGTCGCGGTATCGACGGCGAGCCAGCTCGGCACGTTCTTGGACTTGATGGTCTCTTTGAGGATCTTGTAGTACTCGCTCCGTTCGCCCCGGGGGGTGAAGGAGATACTGTCGCCTTCGTTCAGGTGCGCCGAGGGGATGTCGAGCTTGCGCCCATTCACGGAGATGATGCCGTGACGAACGAGCTGGCGGGCCTGGTTCCGCGAATCCGCGAACCCCGTCCGATAGACCATGTTGTCGAGGCGCGTTTCCAGCAGGCGAACGAGGTTCTCGCCGGAGACACCGGGGCGGCGGATGGCCTCCTGGTAGTAGCGGCGGAACTGCTTTTCGAGCACGCCGTAGGTGACGCGGGCGCGCTGCTTCTCGCGGAGCTGAAGGCCGCGGTCGCTGATCTTGCGGCGTCGCGAGGGGCGGGGACCGGGCGGGTTGGGCCGGCGATCGAAGCTGCACTTGGGCGTGAAGCAGCGCTCCCCCTTGAGGAAGAGCTTTTCGCCGTGGCGGCGGCAGAGCCGGCAGACTGGACCTGTGTATCGAGCCATTGGCGCTTGCGCTCCTAGACGCGGCGCCGCTTGGGAGCGCGGCAACCGTTGTGGGGGATGGGGGTGACGTCACGGATGGCCGTGACGGTCAGGCCGGAGGACTGGAGAGAGCGGATGGCGGCCTCGCGGCCACTACCTGCACCACGCACGTAGACCTCGACGAACTGCATGCCATGCTCCATGGCCTTGCGGGCAGCGTTTTCGCCGGCGAGCTGCGCGGCGAAGGGCGTGCCCTTGCGGGAGCCCTTGAAGCCGGAGGCGCCGGAGCTGGCCCAGGAGATCACGTTCCCGTTCGGGTCTGTGAGCGTAACGAGCGTGTTGTTGAAGGTGCTCTTGATATAGGCGCGGCCGCGCGGCACGGACTTGCGCTCGCGGCGACGGCCGCGGCGCTTGGCATCGCCGGTTTTCTTTGCATCTGCCATGGCTTGCTCCTACCCCCTACTTCTTCCCTGCGCGGCGCTTGCCGGCGACGGTCTTGCGGGCTCCGCGCTTCTGGCGGGCATTGGTACGGGTGCGCTGGCCCCGGCTCGGAAGGTTCCTGCGGTGGCGCTGCCCGCGGTAGCAATTGATTTCGATTAGGCGTGCGATGTTCTGGCGCACTTCCCGGCGCAAGTCGCCCTCAACGATGAAGTGCTTATCGATATGATCGCGGATCTTGACGACGTCATCGTCGGTGAGGTCACGGGCCCGTGTATCGGGGCTGATGCCCGTGGACGCGATGATCTCCTTCGAGCGTGTCAGCCCGATGCCGTAGATGTACGTCAGCGCGATCTCGATGCGCTTATCGTTGGGGATGTCGACGCCGGAAATACGTGCCATATGAACCTATCCCTGCCGCTGCTTGTGCTTGGGGTTTTCGCAAATGACCATGACGCGACCGTGCCGGCGGATGACCTTGCACTTGTCGCAGCGTGGTTTAACGGATGCTCGAACTTTCATGGTGCTCCTCTGGCGCGCAACGCCGTGTAGTGATGGCGGCTCTGCGCGCGCCGGGATCCTCGCTTTTTCCAGAGATGAACCTTCACCGGGCGGCGCATGCGCCGTCCATGTGAAGGCTATGGGAGCGTGAGGACTTCAGCCTCGCGCCCCTCACGAATAGCGATCGTATGCTCGAAATGACAGCAAAGGCTACCGTCTTTCGTGCTTACAGTCCACCGGTCGGCCTCTTCGAAGACATCCGGGTGACCCGCGGTGACCATGGGTTCGAGCGCCAACACCAGCCCTTTTTGGAGCGCGAGGCCCCGAAAACGCTGGCGGAAGTTCTCGATGTGTGGTTCTTCGTGCATATCCCGGCCAACGCCGTGCCCGCCGTAGCCTTTGACGATGCCGAAGCCGGTAGGTCGGATGACATCCTCGATGGCGCCGCGGATGTCGTTCAGATGGAGGCCTGTGCGCGCGGCCTTGATGCCTGCCCAGAGCGAGGCCTCGGTGACCTCGATCAGGCGCTGTGCGACCGGGTCGATCTCGCCGACCCCAACGGTGATGGCAGCGTCGCCGACGTAGCCCTTGTAGGTCGCCCCAAGGTCGAAGGTTACGACGTCGCCTTCGTTGAGGCGGCGGTCCTTGGGGATGCCGTGGACGAGTTGCTCGTTGATGCTGATGCAGATGTTCGACGGGTAGGGCGGGTACTTGGGCGCGGGCGTGTAGCGGAAGAACGTCTCCTTCGCGCCATAGCGCTTGAATTCGTCGTGGACGAAGCGCGGGATCTCCATGACGTTCAGGCCGGGCCTGATCATCGAGCGAATCCTCTCGAGGGTGCATCCCACGATCTGGCCCGCCTCGCGCATCGTGCGAATCTCGTCTTCTGACTTGAGCTTCACGGCCATCTAGTCGAGCGCCTCCAGGAGGCTGGCCGTGACGTCCTCGAGGGAGCGCTCGCCATCGATTTCGCGCAGGGAGCCGGCGCAGCGATAATGCTCGATCAGGTCGGCGGGAGGCTTCTGCTTCTCGAGGCGGTTGCGCACGACTTCCGAGCGGTCGTCCTCGCGCTGGTAGAGCTCACCGCCACACCGGTCGCAGACGCCCGGCTGCTTCGGCGGGTCGTTGCGCTCGTGGTAGAGGGCGCCGCAATTGCGGCAGATCCACCGGCCCCCAAGGCGCGCGATCAATTCGTCGTCCCGCACGAAGATGTAGGGCGCACGTTCGATCTTTTTGCCGCGGCTGGCGAGCGCTTCGTCGAGCGCTTTCGCCTGGACGAGGTTGCGCGGAAAGCCGTCGAACATGACGCCCTTCTGGGCATCGTCGCGGCTGATGCGCTCGAGAAGCATCTTGATGGTGACCTCGTCGGGCACAAGGTCACCCCTCGACATGTAGGTCTGGGCGAGCTTGCCGAGCTCGGTGCCGTTGTTCACGTTCTCGCGGAACATGTCGCCCGTGGAGACGTGCAGCAAGCCGCGTGCGGCAGCGATGCGCTGCGCTTGCGTGCCCTTTCCGGCTCCGGGGGGTCCAAGCAACACGACGAACATCTAGCGGATGAACCCCTCGTAGTTGCGCATCAGAAGCTGGGCCTCGAGCTGCTTCATGGTATCGAGGACGACAGCCACGACGATGAGGAAGCCTGTGCTGGAGATGGTGAGGGCTTGCACATCGCTGACGAGGCCGATGAAGAACGGGAGGATGGCGACGAAGCCGAGGAAGAGCGCGCCGCCCCACGTGATGCGGGTGACGACGCGCATCAGGTAGGCCTCGGTCGGGGGGCCGGGGCGGATGCCGGGGATGAACGCTCCCTGGCGCTGGAGGGTCTTCGCCATCTGCTGCTGCTGGTACTGGACCATTGTGTAGAAGAACGTGAAGACGACAACGAGAGCGAAGAGGATGAGCCAGTAAATCCCCGTGCCGCTGCCACCACGGCCGCCCTGGAACTGGCTCACGAGCCAGTCGGCGACGGACTCGATAGGCCCGCCCGCGTCCGTGAAGTAGGTGGCGACGGTGGCGGGGAGGATCATGATCGAGAAGGCGAAGATGAGCGGGATCATGCCCGCCATGTTCACGCGCAGGGGGATGTGGCTCTGGCCCTGCTGGCGGTACATGCGGCCACCGCGGAAGGCTGACCGGGCGTATTGCACGGGCACGCGGCGGACTGCCTCCTGGAAGAAGACCACCAGGTAGGTGAGGGCAAGCGCGAAGATGACGATCGCGCCGATGCCGATGATCGACTCGGTGGTGAAGCCCGGGATCATGCCCGGGAGGGTGGCGACGATACCGCCGAAGATGAGAATCGAGATGCCGTTGCCGATGCCGTTCTCCGTGATGAGCTCACCGAGCCAAACCAGGAACATCGTGCCGGCAGCGAGCGTGAAGAGCGTGGCGATCGTGCCGATGAGGTCGTTCTGGAGGCCGAAGTCCTGGACGACGTCGACGCCGGTCTGGGAGTTGATGAACACGATCTGGCCGTACCCCTGGACGATGGCCATGGGCACGGCGACCCAGTGGGTGATGACCTGGAGGCGGCGGCGGCCGGCCTCGCCTTCCTCCTGCAGCGCCTTCAACGAAGGCACGAGGGGCTGGAGGATCTGCATGATGATCGAGGCCGTGATGTAGGGGTACACGCCGAGCGCGGCGACGCTGAGGTTCTGCAGCGCGCCACCGGAGAAGATGCTGAGGAAGTCGAGGATCGTATTGCCTTCGAAGGCAGCCTCGAGCGCGTCCCGGTCGATGTTCGGCAAGGGCACGTGCGCGACGAAGCGGAAGATGATGAGCATCGCGAACGTGAAGATGAGCTTCTTCCGGACATCAGGCTGCCGGAAGGCGTCCACCATCGCCTGGAGCAGGCGGGGCCGCGATGCAGGTTGCGTAGTCATTCGGAGGCCGTCTCCTTCGAATTGGCGGGCTCGACGAGGGTAGCGGTGCCACCGGCGGCTTCGATCTTCGCCTTAGCGGTCGCGCTAAAGCGGTGCGCGGTGATGTTGAGCTTCTTGGTGAGCTCGCCCTGGCCGAGCACCTTCACGGGGTCGTTGAGGTGCCGGAGAATGCCGGCTTCCCGGAGAGATTCAGGCGTGACGGTGGCGCCACTCTCGAAGCGCTCGAGCGCAGCGAGGTTCACGGGCTGATACTCCACGCGCCACTTGTTGTTGAAGCCGCGGAGGACGTGGAACTTGCGGGACATGGGGAACTGGCCGCCTTCGAAGGCGTCGTAGGGTGCGTTCTTGCCGCTGCGCGACTTCTGCCCCTTCAGCCCCTTGCCCGCGTACGTGCCCTGACCCGAGGAGTTTCCCCGGCCAATGCGTTTCTTCGAATGTGTGGCGCCGCGGTCTGGCCGCAGCTCATGTGCTCCGATGGGCCCGTTACTTCGTATCGGGTGCCCGTCACTTCGTATCGGGTGCTCGTTACTTCGTATCGGGTTCACTTCGCATCTCCAGCGCTCACCTCAACGAGGTGGCTCACTTTGGCGATCATGCCGCGAAGGGCGGGCGAATCGGGGTGGCTCACCTGTTGGTTCAGCCGCCGCAGCCCGAGCTTGCGGATGGTGTCCTTCTGGTCCTGGCGGTAGCCGATCGCGCTCTTGCGCCAGGTGATCGTGACGGTGCCCTCGGCCACGGCCTAGCCCTCCCCTCGCGCAATGGCCATGCGACGCTCGTACACGGCCTTGGGATCGCGTAGCGTCTCGAGGCCTTCGATCGTTGCCTTGGCGACGTTGATCGGGTTGCGGCTGCCGAGGGACTTTGCGAGCACGTCCGTCACGCCCGCTGCCTCCATGATAGCGCGCACGGCCCCACCGGCGATGACGCCTGTGCCCTGGCTGGCCGGCTGGAGGAGCACCTTCGCCGCCTTGTAGCGATGGAAGGTCGGGTGCGGAAGGGTGGTGCCCTGCATGGGGATGCGGATCATGCCGCGGCGCGCGAGCGTGGCGCCCTTTCGGATCGCCTCCGGCACTTCGTTGGCCTTGCCCAGCCCAACACCCACCTGGCCGTGGCCGTCACCGACCACCACGAGGGCGCTGAAGCTGAAGCGGCGGCCACCCTTGACCACCTTGGCCACGCGGTTGATGTAGATGACTTTTTCGGTCAGCTCTTCCTGACCGTGGCTGGTATCGAACTGGCTCATCGGCTAGAACCCCAATCCCGCTTCACGGGCGGCGTCGGCGAGGGCCTTCACGCGTCCGTGGTACTTGTATCCGCCGCGGTCGAAGACGACGAGCGAAACGCCCGCGGCCTTCGCGCGTTCGGCGACGGCGGCCCCCACGAGGGTGGCACGCTCGGTCTTGCTCTTGCCCGCGATCGTCTTCGCGAGGTCCTTATCGGCATCGCTCGCGGCCGCGAGGGTGTGGCCGGCGACGTCGTCGATGACCTGGGCGTAGATGTGCGTCGAGCTGCGGAAGACGTTCAGGCGGGGCCGCTCGGACGTGCCGCCAACCTTCTTGCGTACACGTGTATGCCGGCGTTGCCGGGCGAGGACAGAGGTGGTGGTGCTCACTACTTGCCTACCTTCCCGGCCTTACCGGCCTTGCGGCGAACGCGCTCGCCCTGGTAACGAATGCCCTTGCCCTTGTAGGGCTCCGGGGGACGCAGCTTGCGGATATTGGCGGCCACCTGGCCGACCTGCTCTTTGTCGATGCCCTGGATGAGGATGCGGGGGCCCTCGACCGTGAAGCTGATGCCTTCGGGCGGCGTCACGATGACGGGGTGGGAGAATCCGAGCGCGAGCTGCAGGTTCGTGCCCTGGAGCTGCGCGCGGTAACCCACGCCCTGCACCTCGAGCGTCCGCGTGAAACCGTCCGTCACGCCTACGACCATGTTGTTCAGCAGGCTGCGGGAAAGCCCGTGGAGGGCTCGCTGCTTGCCTTCGTCGTTGGGGCGCGTGACCAGGATCTGGTCGGCTTCCCGTGTGAGCGTGATGGTGCGAGGGAACTGCCGGTGAAGCTGGCCCTTGGGCCCCTTCACGGACACGTTGTTCTCGTCGCCGAGGGTGATCTCGACGTTGGTGGGGAGTGCGATGGGTTGACGTCCAATACGTGACATCGCTGGTCTCCTACCAGACGTAGCAGAGGAGCTCGCCGCCAACTTCCTGGCGACGGGCCTCACGCCCCGTCATGATCCCCTTGGGAGTCGAAAGGATGGCGACGCCGAGTCCGCCGTACACGCGCGGAATCTCGCGCTGTTGCACGTACACGCGCAGGCCGGGCTTGGAGACGCGCTTCAGGCCAGACAGGATGGGCTGCTTGCGGCCGCCGTAGCTCAGCTCGACCTTAAGCGTGGGCTGGGTCTTGCCCTCTTCCGTAGCCACGGAGAAGCTCTTGATATAGCCCTCTTGCTTGAGGACTTCTGCGATGGCCACCTTCATCTTGGAGGCAGGGATATTCACCGCGTCATGGCGCGCCGAAGCCGCATTGCGGATGCGGGTGAGCATATCGGCGATCGGGTCACTTACATTCATTCTTCAATCCCCTCTGGCGTTTGCCTGGGCACTTACCAGCTGGACTTGGTGACGCCGGGCAGAAGCCCCCGATGAGCGTGCTCGCGGAAGCAGATGCGGCACATGGCAAAGCGGCGGAGATACCCACGTGGGCGGCCGCAGATGCGGCAGCGGTTGTGCTGGCGCGCCGGGTACTTGGGCGGCCGCTTCGACTTCTCGATGAGCCCTTTCTTCGCCACTGCTTCCTCCTAGGTCTTCCTGAACGGCATGCCCAACAGTTCGAGCAGCCGCCGTCCTTCTTCGTCGGTGGTGGCGGTGGTGACGATGGTCACCTGCATGCCCCGCACCTTGTCGACTTTGTCGTACTCGATCTCCGGGAAGATGAGCTGCTCCCGGATACCGAGGCTGTAGTTTCCGCGGCCATCGAACGCGTTCGGATTGAGGCCCTGGAAGTCACGAATGCGAGGGAGGGCGGCGGCGATGAGCCGGTCCAGGAACTCCCACATGCGCGCGCCCCGAAGCGTGGTTGAGACGCCAATGGGGTTGCCCTCGCGCAAACGGAAGTTTGCGATCGAGCGCTTGGCGCGGTTGATCACGGGCTTCTGGCCCGTGATGGTCGCTACGTCATCCGCTGCCTTGTCGAGCGCGTTAGCATCCTGCAGGGCTTCGCCCATGCCGATGTTGACGACGATCTTCGTAAGCCCCGGAATCTCCATCACGTTGCCGTAACGGAACTGTTCGCGCAGTGCGGTCTGCACTTCCTGCTCGTACTTCTCGCGGAGCCGGGGCTTTTCGGCCACTGCCTGCGTCATTCGATGTCCTCCCCCGTGCGCTTGCCCACGCGGACGACGGTGCCGTCATCGCGCTTGCGGAAGGTGACGCGCGTGGGCTGGTCATCGTTCGGGTCGATGAGCATCACGTTGCTGAGGTGCAGGGGCGCCTCGCGCTCGATGATCTGTGACTGCTGGCCCTGCTGCCGGGCGCGCTGGTGCTTCTTGATCATGTTGACGCCGTCGACCGTCACGCGGCCGTGCTTGGGGTCCATCCTTCGCACTGTGCCGCGCTTGCCGCGGTCCTTCCCGGCGATGACGACGACGCGGTCGCCGCGCTTGATTTTCGCGGGCACTAAAGCACCTCCGGCGCGAGCGAGACGATCTTCATGAAGTTCCGGTCGCGAAGCTCACGGGCGACCGGCCCAAAGATGCGCGTACCGCGCGGGTTCTCGCCGTCTGGCGCAAGCAGGACGGCGGCGTTCTCGTCGAACCTGATGTACGAGCCGTCGGCGCGGCCGTACTCCTTGGCGACGCGGACGACGACCGCCCTGACGACGTCGCCCTTCTTTACGCCGGCGTTGGGCTGAGCCTGCTTCACGCTGGCGACGATGATGTCGCCGGGGCGTGCGTAACGGCGGCGGCTGCCGCCGAGCACGCGGATGCAGAGGAGCGAGCGAGCGCCGGAGTTATCTGCGACCTTGAGGCGGGTTTCCTGCTGGATCACTCCTCGGCCTCCTCTTCAGTCGCTTGCTGCTCCGCCTTGGGCGCCACCTGGACGGTCTGCTCGGTCTCGCGGCCGATGGTCTCGGGCGCGATTTCGGCGACGTCACCCTGGCTGAGCACTTCGATGACGCGCCAGCGCTTCTCTTTCGAGAGGGGGCGGCACTCTTCGATGCGCACGAGGTCACCGATGCTGCAGGCGTTCGCGTCGTCGTGAGCCTTGTAGCGGGTGGTGAGGGTCATGACCTTGTGGTAGAGCCGATGCTTCTTGCGACGCTCGACGACGACCACGACGGTCTTGTCCATCTTGTTGCTGGCAACGGTTCCCTGGAGGACTTTTTGCGATCCCATAGCTATTCCTGTGCCTCCGGGGCTTCGAGCTGGCGCTCGCGGCGAATGGTGCGCAATCGCGCGATGCGGCGACGTACGTTCCGCAGCTCGCGGTAGTTCTGGAGCTGGCGGCTGGCGTGTTGGAAGCGGAGCGTGAAGAGCGCCCGGTACGCCTCGTTAATCTCCTTGTCGAGGGTGCCTTCGTCCCAGCGGCGAATTTCTTCGGCAGTTCGTTCGGCCACGGCTACACCACCATCTCGACGCGCTGGACGATTTTGGTTTCGAGCGGGAGCTTGTGGGCGGCGCGGCGCAGCGCCTCACGCGCCACCGCTTCCGGCACGCCCGCAATTTCGAACATCACGCGGTTCGGTTTGACGACGGCCACCCACTTTTCGGGGGCGCCCTTGCCGGAACCCATGCGGGTCTCGGCTGGCTTCGCCGTGACGGGCTTGTCGGGGAAGATGCGGATCCACACCTTGCCACCGCGGCGCATGTAGTTGGTCATCGCGCGCCGGGCGGCTTCGATGTGGCGAGAGTCGACCCAAGCCGCTCCCTGCGCCTGCAGGCCGTATTCCCCGAAGGCGATGAAGTTGCCGGTGAGCGCTTCGCCGCTGCGACGTCCGCGGTGCTGCTTTCGATGTTTGACACGACGTGGTTGGAGCATGGCTAGGCCTCGTCCTTGGCGTCGCGCTGGACCGCTTCTTGCTGCTCCATGGAGATGGCGGTGTGGCCGAGGGGGACACCGACGGGCGCGGCGGCCGCTTCCTGCTCCACCTCTGCAACGACTTCGGGCTCTTCCTCTTCGATGCGGCGCTCCGCCGGTGGTTCGGGGAGGATGGTGCCCTTGTAGATCCAGCACTTCACGCCGATGCGGCCGAAGGTGGTGTGAGCCTCTGCCAGGCCGTAGTCGATGTCGGCGCGGAGGGTGTGCCGGGGAACCCTACCAGCCGTCTCCGACTCGCGCCGGGACATCTCCGCGCCACCGAGGCGGCCGGCGATGGCGACGCGCACGCCGAGGGCGCCGCGCTGCATGGTGCGCTGGACGGACTGCTTGATCGCCCGCCGGAAGGCCACGCGACGTTCGAGCTGGTCGGCCACGGAGCGGGCAACGAGGTAGGCATCGAGCTCAGGCGTGCGAATCTCCTGGATGTTCACGCGGATGCGGCCGCCCGTGAAGCGCTCCAGCGCGTTGCGGAGCTCTTCGACCTTCTGGCCGCCGCGGCCGATCACAATACCGGGCTTGGCCGTGTGGATCGTCACGGTCACGAGGTTCGCGTTCCGGTCGATCTCAACGTGGCTGATGCTGGCATCCGGCAACTGGTTGAGGATGTAGCGCCGAAGGTCGAGGTCCTGGTGCAGACGCTCGGTGTAGTCTTTCTCGGCGAACCACTTGGATTCCCAGTCGTAGATGACGCCGATGCGGAAGCCGTGCGGATGTACTTTTTGTCCCAAAGTGTTAGCCCTCCCGCTCGTCGAGGATGATGGTGATGTGGCTCGCGCGCTTGAGGATCGGGCTGACGCGGCCGCGCGAGCGAGGCCGGAAGCGCTTGAGCGTGCGTGCCTCATCGGCATAGGCACGCTTGATGACGAGGTCGTCCACGTCGAGGTCGAAATTGTTCTCGGCGTTCGAAGCCGCCGAAAGGACCACCTTGGAGACCGAGCGAGCGTGCGGCGACTGCACATAGCGCAGCAAGGCGAGCGCCTGGTCCACGCTCAGGCCTGGCAGGCGTTCTAGGATGAGGCGGACCTTGCGCGGCGATACGCCGATGTCGCGGGCGGAGGCACGAACTTCCATGGTCAACGCCTCACCTTGCTCTGACGGTCACTCCGGCCGACATGGCCGCGGAAGGTACGCGTGGGCGCGAACTCGCCCAGCTTGTGGCCGACCATGTTCTCCGTGACGAAGACCGGGATGTGCCGGCGCCCGTCGTGGACGGCGATCGTGAGACCGATCATGTCCGGGAGGATGGTGGACGCGCGGGCCCATGTCCTGATCATGGTCTTGTTCTGGGCGCCGCGCATCGCCAGCACCTTTTCCATGAGCGATGGATGGACGTACGGGCCTTTTTTGATTGAACGAGACATCGCCTGCTCCTACTTCGTCCGCCGTCGCTGGATGTACTTGTCGGTGCGCTTGTTGTTGCGCGTGCGGTAGCCGAGGGTCGGCTTGCCCCAGGGCGTCTTCGGCCCGGGCATGCCGATGGGGGCGCGACCCTCGCCACCGCCGTGAGGATGGTCGCGCGGGTTCATGACGGAGCCCCGGACTTCCGGCCGGCGGCCGCGATGCCGGGTGCGGCCCGCCTTGCCGAGCTTGATGAGCGAATGCTCCAGGTTGCCCACCTGGCCGACAGTCGCGGAACACTCAATGCGCACGCGGCGCATCTCGCCGCTGGGCAGGCGGACGAGGGCGTAATCGCCCTCCTTCGCCATCAGCTGGGCGGAGACGCCGGCACTGCGGACCATCTGGCCGCCGCGGCCGGCGGTCATCTCGATGTTGTGTATCTGCGTGCCGGTCGGCATGTTCGCCAGCCGCAATGTGTTGCCCACGCGGATGTCCGCGCCGGTGCCGCTCATGATGGTGGCGCCCACGGTGAGGCCGTTGGGAGCGAGGATGTAGCGCTTTTCCCCGTCCACGTAGTGGATGAGGGCGATGCGGGCTGTGCGGTTCGGGTCGTACTCGATGGCGGCAACCTTGCCGGGCACGCCGGCCTTGTCGCGCTTCCAATCGATGATGCGGTAGAGGCGGCGATGGCCACCACCGCGGTTGCGCACCGTGATGCGGCCCTGGGAGTTGCGGCCCGAGTTGTTGTTGCCCAGCGAGACGACGAGCGACTTCTCCGGGCGCTTCTTCGTGATCTCCTGGAAGGAGTGGCCGCTGGCGTTGCGGCGGCCGGGGGACGTGGGCTTGTATTGCTTGATTGCCATCGCCTATATCCCCTCGAAGAGCTCGATTTTGTCGCCGGCCACGAGCGTTACGACGGCCTTCTTCCAGTCGGGGCGATTGACGACCTTGCGGCCGAAGCGCTTGGGCTTGCCCTTCATGGTCATCGTGTTCACTTCGGAGACGCGCACGCTGAAGGCCAGCTGCACGGCATCCTTGATCTGGTTTTTGTTCGCGCGGATGTCCACTTCGAAGACGTATTTGTCCATGCCCGTGAGGACGGTGGACTTCTCCGTGATGATGGGCCGGATGAGGACGGCGTACGGGTGCAACTCGCGTGGCATCAGACAGCCTCCTGCTTGCGGCCACGGGCGGGCTTCAGGTTCTCGCCTCCCCAGAGGCCTTCGATGGCGCGCACGGCATCCTCGGTGAGGACGAGCTTGTGCGCGTTCACGACGTCAACCACGTTCAGATACGCAGCGGGGAGCGCTTTCACGTGGGAGATGTTGCGGGCTGCGAACATGAGCTTCGGCTCGTGCGCGCCCGTCACCACGAGCGTGGTGCGCTGCACGCCGAGGGCATCGAGGGTGGTCTGCATGGCCTTCGTCTTCGGCTCGTCGGGGATAAGGCCTTCGACGACGATCAGGTCGCCTGCGCCGGCATGGCTGCTGAGGGCTGAGCGGAGGGCGAGGCGCTTCATCTGGCGGGGCAGGTCCTTAGCAAAGCTGTGCGTCTTCGGGCCGAAAGCGACGCCGCCGCCGACCTGGTGCGATGCGCGGATGGAGCCCTGGCGCGACCGCCCAAGGCCCTTCTGGCGGCGGATCTTGACCGTGGAGCCCCGGACCTCGCCGCGGCTCTTGGTGTTGGCGTTGCCCGCGCGACGGTTCGCCATCTGGGCGACGTACGCCTGGTGCAGCACGGAGCGGTTCGGCTCAATGCCGAACACTTCATCGGCCGCATCGATCTGACGCAGCTCTTTCCCGGTGGCGTCAACGACCGTCAGCTTCATTTCGACACCTTCCGCGCGGTTCGGATGCGGACGACGGCGCCCTTCGGGCCCGGGACGGACCCGGCGATGAAGATGACGCCACGATCGTCGTTGCGAGCAACGACTTCGAGGTTGCGGACGGTGACCTGCTCGGAGCCCATGTGGCCGGCCATACGCGTGCCCTTATGGACGCGGCCGGGAGTGGTGCCGGAGCCGATGGAGCCAGGCGCCCGGTGCCGGTCGCTCTGGCCGTGGGTCTTGGGGCCGCCACTGAAGTTGTGGCGACGGACGCCACCCTGGAATCCGCGGCCCTTGGAGGTGGCCGTGACGTCCACCTTCGTGCCGGGCTCGAAAATCTCCGCGCCCACGCGGTCGCCGAGCGAGTAGGCATCGCCCGTACCGGGGCGGAACTCGGCAAGGTGGCGGAGCTTGAGGTTGCCCGCAGCCTTCAGGTGCCCGGCCTCGGGCTTGTTCAGGCGCTTGTCGTCCTGGTAGCCGATCTGCACGGCGCTGTAGCCGTGCTTCTCCGGGGTACGGAGGTCCGTGACGAAGCAGGGGCCGACCTCGACCGCGGTGGCGCCGCGGAGGCGCCCCCTTTCGTCGAACACCTGGACGGTGCCTAGCTTGCGGCCGAGAAGTCCTTCGATGGTCATGGCGTTACAGCTTGATCTCGATGTCCACGCCGCTGGGCAGCTGGAGCCGCATGAGCGTGTCCACGGTCTTGGAGGTCGGTTCCAGGATGTCGATGAGCCGCTTATGGGTGCGAATCTCGAACTGCTCCCGGGAGTCTTTGTAGACATGGGGGCTGCGAATGACGCAGAACTTGTCGATGGACGTGGGAAGCGGCACCGGACCGGCGACAGCAGCGCCCGTGCGCTCAGCAGCCTCCACGATCTGGCGGGCGGACTGGTCCAGCAGCCTGTGATCGTAGGCCTTGAGCTTGATGCGAATCTGTTGCCGAGCCATTGGCGACGTCTCCCTCTGTTCCCGTTCCTACGCGTTGATCTTCGTGACGACGCCCGCACCAACGGTGCGGCCGCCTTCGC
>JBBDMZ010000042.1:0-17538 GCA_040877955.1 Dehalococcoidia bacterium
ACGATATGATCGGCAACAGCTGGGCGCGAGGAGATGTCGGAAATCCGAAACGGAGCTACAGGGTTCGGCGTGATCCGCACCAGATCCTTTCGGCAATCCGATGGCTGGCAGTCGAGCTGGACCGACCGATTAGGAGGAAGGACTTGGTGCCTCCGCACCCATCCTATCGAGCGGTCGCGCGAGCCTTCGGGAGCTGGCAAGAAGGCGTTGAGCTCGCGCTCTCATGCACGTGCTGGCCCGCCTGCCTGCGGCTGACACAGTGTCGGAATTGACGCGTTGCGGCGTCAGCCACAAGGAGCCGCCCTGGGCGGCTAACGCGGGGAGACAGGAGCTTTCGGGAGGGCGTGGTGACAGGAGTGACAGGTTGGAGATCGTTCTTTTGGAAGGGAGATGTATGAATAGAGTTGTCTTCCACCTGTCACTCCTGTCACTCCTGTCACGGCGACCGAAGGGAGCGCCTCGGGCACGCGTCCTTCTCGGCGCAACTTCCTTCTTGTCACGGGAGCGGGAGCTACGCGGTGTAGCGCAACGCCCGCCCCTTCACGACCAGCCTCAGGCCCTTGTAATAGCTTCCCTTGTTGTCACGTCCATGTGTGCAGCCGTGCCGCTTCATCTCTCTCTTCAAGCCCTTCGTCCCCAGCGCCGTCGCGTCGTGGATGTCAGCCCAATCCGTGTAGGCGGTAAGGAGCTCGCTGGCGTAGACCCGGTCTGCGCTGCTCTCACGACAGCACTGGCGGAGGAAGATTGCGAACTCATCTTCCTCCTCGCGCAGTTCGTTCATCGCGTCAATCACCGCCTGGGGCGGGAGAAGCCCGTGTTCCTGCCACTCCAGCGCACCCCTGACCATCCACCTCAAGATCCCAGCACTCTCAGCGAGGAGCTTATCCAGCAGGTTCGGATCGCGGTCGTCACCGGGGATCGACACACCGAAAGGCACGACCTGAATCCGACGCCAGATGCCTTCATCTGTCCCCCGCACCCTCGGCGGGTTGTTGGTCGCGAGGATCAGCTTGAAGGTTGGCTCGAACGAGACATAGTCGCGATAGAGGCGGCGGGCAACGATGGGATCGTTGCCCGTCAGCTGCTTGATCAGCGCCTCATCAAGGGACTCCCCGGGGTTGAGCTCCGAACCGACCGCCAGGCGGCACCCCTCCAGCCGGGCGATATCGCTGCGAGCGCCTCCCGGCTGTCGACGAAGCAAGGCCTCCGCCGGCATCTGCTGCGCGTACTCTCCGAGGATGGACTGCCAGGTGCGGAGCAACGTCGTCTTCCCATTCGCCCCAGCCCCAATGAAGATGAAGAAGACCTGTTCCTGGCAGCTCCCGCTGAGGCAGTAGCCCGCTACCCGCTGGATGTAACGGATAAGCTCATCGTCACCGTCAAAGATGGTCCGCAGGAAACGACGCCAGGTTGGGCATCGAGCAGTGGCGTCCCACTCCACGGGCGCCAGCTTCGTCAGCAGGTCGTTCCGTCGGTGAGGCTCAAGCTTCCCCGTCCCAAGGTTCAGCGTGCCGTTGAGGAGATTCAGGAGCATGGGGTTGGCATCGAAGTCACTGTCGAACCGCCGGATCGCTTCCATGTCCTTGGCGAGCTTAAGCTGCGCGTCGATGCGAGCCGATCCTTCGGACGCGGCGGCGTGCCTGCGGATCCGTTCCCGGAGATGCTCGGGAGCGGTCGCTGCTTCGGCTGAGATTGAGCGTGCTGTTTCGATCGCGAACCGCCTCGCTGCTGACTCATCCTCAGCGAACCGCCGACCTTCCCATGCCAACCAATGCCGGCCTGGGGTGTACTTCACGTCGTCGCCATGCCGGTCAACGAGCCGTTCCGCATTGCCGATGTCGGTGAGCGGGCGTGTAACCACGCTTCCTGCCACATTCGTTACCGCCCACTCAGCGATTTCGTCATACCGCTCGTTAGCGTCGGCCCGGTTGCAGTACTTGTTGAAGCCGAGCTCAACATCCCGATCTTCGAGCGCCAGGACGATCAGCTCTGCGGAAGCGCCTCCCTTTGCCAGCGCGGAGGCGATCGCCGCCAATGTGGCAGAGCGGTCGACCGACCCCTCATTGGTTAGCCGGGCACTCTCGCCGTACCAGAGCTTCAGCGCCTCCCCCTCGAGACGAACGGGGGGCTCCCCCAGGGTTGAGGTCCGTTCCTTTCGGGGTATTCGGCGCTTTCGCTCGGCGAGTGGAGGCAGCAGCTCATCCAGAATCCGCGCGTCGACGTAGTCTTCCACGTGGCGCTCGAGGGTGACGATCGGGCTGTCGGGGTACTTGTGGTTCCGCGTTCCGGGGATGCGGATCAGCTGGGCCAGGTCGCCCCCGCTCGGATCCGCCCCAATCATAGCCGCGAGCCGCTCGTTCAACCCCTGGCCATGCTCGGGTTCGACCACCTCGGCCAGCGGCCAGATATAGTGGTGCCTGCCGGGACTCGTCTCCAGGACGATGTCCGGGTGCGGAACTTCGGGCGGGATGAGGGCTCCGTCGCCGTCCACGTAGAGGCAAGCCAGCGGAAGTGCGTGGGCCTTGTCGCGCTTCTTGTCGGAGTAAAGCAGCGGAGCTACATAAAGCTCGTGCTCGGCCGGCACATCCTGCAGGAGCCCCTCCAGCGACTCCTCGCTCATGTCCGAGTTGTGGATGAACCGGGTCCGTACCGGCGTCATGTTCTTGGAGCCCGGCGCCCGCCGTCCTTCCCAGAAGGCGACGAAGCCTTCCTGGCCGCGGAACATGGTGTGCAGCATGTCGTAGAACTCGGTCGTGTTGATTTCGTTATTCATAAGACGCTCCTTGGTTGTCGTTCGAGGCTGGTGAGAAGCTCGGTCAGCCGCCCGGCAGCTGAGTGCGCCGGCGGGAACGCGGGCCGACTCGCGGGTCGTCGTTGCTAGGCGCTCGTGGTCGCCGCGGCGTTAGACGCACGGGCATCTTTCCTCAGCCAGGCGGAGGCACGACGCACTGTCCGCCGAACGTAGCCGGCAGAGGTGGTGTCCTTACGCCACCAGTAGGGGGCACACACCTTGTTACTGAGGAGCACGCGCTGTACCTCGTACTGTTCGAGACCCAGCTGCAAAAGCTGGCGGGCAACGTGGAAGTGCTCCCTCCAACCCTCCCCATCGCTGTTCCGAGCGGAGACGCCGACGCGGTACATCAGCCACGCCTGGTCCGGGTCCCGGAGCAGCTTTGCTACCGAAGCGTCCCGCTCCTCGCGAGCCTCCCGGGCGCGCTCGAAGGCGTCGGGAAACCGCTCCCACAACTCCATCGGAGAGTAGCGGGTACCACTGGCGGACCGGACGCGCACTACACGCTCTGTCGGACCCCTGGTTCCGGCTATGGGCACGGCGAGCTGTTGAGGGCCCTTGGCCGTCGGGAAGGTGCTCGCGAGCCCCTCAATCAACGGAAGCCACTCGCAGGGATCGACCCCCGGCCCGTCGAGGAGTACGTGCGGATAGATGTGAGCGCCGTCATCGATGATCAGCCCGAACTTCAGTCCCAGCGGATTGTTCTTCACGGCCGCGAGGAGGTCTTCGGCAGTCGGGTGAGTCTCACCGGGACCGTAGGGGATCTGCACGGCATAGCCCCACGCGCGGAGGCAGCCGTCCAGCAAACCCGGCTCGCGGGGAGCGGGGGCGGTGTAGGTGAACGGGGCGAGGGCAAACGCTTTGGTGGCCCGCTGCCGGATGGCGAGGGCAGCCGCTCCGGCAGGCGTCCTAAGACTCCGAGAAACGGTCTTCCCGGGCCCCAAGAGCCTGATGAACTCTTCGGGCGGGAGGGAGTCGGGAAAGATGGTGGTCAGGTGATCATGAGCCTCACCCTTGGCGTCGATCGTCGGAAGGGGGGCCGGGGGACGCGTGCTATCAGCACTTGTCGCGGTAGTCAAAATTGAACTCCTTCGAATGCCCGAGTAGGGCGATGAGGACGGCCGATCCCCGCAGAGGCCGGCAGCTCGGGCCTAGGTCTAACACGGGTGTGGTGGTGGGTTTGTCTCGGCGGCGGCCGAGCCTTTGCGCACTTCAGCACGATGCTCAGTCTCTTTGCGGCGGAGCGGGTGCTCACTGTTGTCCCGACCGTGGAAACGGGTTTTGCTTGCGGTCCGTGGGCAGGACGGCACCCCGCCGATGGGGGTCGGTGGGCTCGGTCAGAGCCGTTGGCTGTGACTTCATGCACATGAGGATGGCACGTGGGATGCGCGCGCCAAATTTATGTGACATTATCGTGACATGGAGGAGTTTCGATGGGTTCGCGGGGGCGTTTGGCGCTACGACGGTGGGGAGCGGATCTTCGTCGAGGTGACGCACTCGGAGAGACCGGGTGCGCGACCAAGGATCGGTGCCGACGTAGGCCACGTTGCGTCATGGGCACGCATGTCCAGCGCAGCCGGTCAGTTCCGTCTCAATGAGCAGGCATGGCTGGAGAGAGTGGGTCGAGCGGCCAGTCTCGAGGCGTACACACTGAAGCGTGAACAGGCGCCCGGGTTGCTGGATCGCCTCGGACGGTTAGCGCAAACGTCCGAGGCGCTCGGCTCGTTTCTTACCCTCACGTCGTCAGAGCGCAGCGTTCTTGCGGAGCAGATTGTCGAACTCGTGACCGACTACGGCCCTCTGTCCTTAGTCCGAGGAGTGTTGAAGCTCCCGCCGCTCGATGTGCCGGATCCGCAGCGACATGGCGCATTCAGCGTGATGGACTACCTTGAGGCCGCCGAGGACTTGTGGGAGATCTGGGAGGAGGCAAGGGGACAGCAAGAGAACGAGTCCAACGAACGCGAGAAGCGTGAAAACGCGGAAGGCAATGACGACGAGGATGAAGAGGAGGAGGAGTGGAATAGTGACGAGGAGTTGCCGCCACGACACCGTCGGTGGCTGGAGTCCCGGGCTGCAGAATTTCTACAAGCGCTGAAGGAGTCGCGTGTCGAGTATGTTGTGAGCGCGGAGGGGATAGGGTTGGTTGCACGCCCCGAGACCTTGTGCGCGTTTCTCTGGACCGCCGTTCTCGATCGTTTTGCAAGGGGCGACCTCCGGAGGCGCTGCAAATCCTGTTGGCTGGAGTTCGAGCGACAACCGGGCCGCGGAAGGCCGGCCGACTACTGCAAACCACACAGAAACGCTCGCTCTCGGAAGGTCGTAGAGCGGCGCGCGAGAAAGAACAAACTCCGCGACCCAAGCCATCCTCCCTTGGACTGAGCCCCTCAGCTGTGCAGTCCGGCAGCTGCGCGCTGCAGGTTAAACGGGAAGTTATCTCCAGGTTCGGTATGGCCATCCGAGCTGTCGGTCGGAAATGTACGGAAATGACTCGGCCACCGGATCCGGATGCCGCCCGTGGCTCGAACGCTTAACACGGCGACCCGTTCGCGACGCTTTCGTCGGCAAACTTGGTAGAACGGTGCTACCCTGAAACCGAAAGGCCCAATTCTCTCGACAGAGGTATTGGGTGCCCAAATCAAGTAGCGAGCCTGGTAAGACAGCGGAGCTCGAACCCGGTGTCCGTGAATTCATCTCGCTCTGGGTGAGCATCTCGAAGAGGCTCACCGCAAAGACTCGTGACGACGACAGGGAGGAGGTCGCATGAGGGCGGCGCTGTATGCGCGGGTCAGTACGCGCGATCAAGCTGAAGAAGGCTATTCGATCGATGCCCAGCTCCGTGCGATGCGGTCCTATTGTGCTCGCGAGGGCTGGGAGGTAGGCGGCGAATACGTCGACGAGGGCGCTAGCGCCTCGAAGGAATCGGCGCTCCAGCGTCCAGAGTTCCGGCGGGTGCTGGACGATATCGAGCAGCGGAAGATCGACGTGCTTGTGGTCCACAAGCTCGATCGCTTCAGCCGGAACTTGAGTGTGACCGTCCAGACGCTTGCCAAGTTGGACTCGTGGGGAGCCGACTTCGTTTCGCTCTCCGAGCATATCGACCCCAAGACCCCGATGGGCCGTCTCATGCTTAAGTTCATGGCCAGTCTTGCGGAGTGGTACTCGGACAACCTTTCGACGGAGGTGGCAAAGGGGCGGCGTGAACGTGCCGAGCAGGGCCTCCCCAACGGCGACGTCCCGTTCGGCTATACCGCAGGACTGACTCCGAAGACGCCACCAATCCCAGTCGAAACCGAGGCGCCGTTGGTGAAAGAGCTGTATGAAAAGTACTCTTCTGGACAGTACTCGTTTGCGGCGCTGGCCGACTGGATCAACGGGCGCGGGGTTGCTCCCCGTTCCAAGCGCGGGAAGACCAAGTTCACGGAGGATTCGGTCCGCGACATTGTCTCTAACTGCTTCTACCGAGGCGCTGTGAAGTATCGTGGCGAAGAGAAGCCGGGCCGGCACGAACCTATCGTTGAGGAGGAGCTTTGGTTCCTTTGCGAGCGCATGCGCCTGTCGCGCCGCAAATCCAGCTCGGCCGTGAAGTCGAACAAGTCGAGGATCTATATGCTGCAGGGCATCGTTGCGTGTGCCAATTGCGATGCTCGTCTCTGGTGCCAGTCGACTAGCCGGAGCAGCCGCTACCAGGACAATGCCCGCCATCGGAAGGTTGCGTGTGCAGCGAACCGAGGCTCGGTGTCGTGCGCGGTCGTGGATACTCAAGTCGAGCGCTTCTTCAGTCAGCTCTCGATCCCTGAACAGTGGCGGAACTCGGGAGAGGAGATGCTTGGCAAGGAGCCCACCGGCCTCAGCGGAGCCCGGGAGCGTCGCAAGCTCAACGACAGGCTTGCCAGGCTGCGAGAGCTGTACATAGAGGCGGATGTCACTCGCAGCCGGTACGAGACGGAACGGGCCGAGATTACGGCGAAGCTCGAATCGCTCGAAGCCGTGTCGATCCGTGAAGCGCAGGCTGCCGTGGCGACGCTCTGCGAACTTCAGCACGTCTGGGAGATGGCGAGTCCCTCCGAAAAGGCACAGTTCTGTCAGATCGTCTTCGAGCGGATATGGGTGGACTTGGACACTGGTCTGATCGTGGCCGTGAAGCCACGGCCGTCTTTCAGGGGAGTAGTCGCGTCAATGATTAACGCGACCGAAATGTTGTGGCCTGGCGACCCCGAGCGGATTCGAACCGCCGATCTCCACCTTGACAGGGTGGCATGTTAGGCCGCTACACCACGGGGCCGCGGTGAACGACGATCGTATCGCCCGCGGGCCCTTCCGGGCAAGTTGAGGGAGCGGCTCGCGGCTAGCTCCGGACGGCCTCTAAGCTACTTCCATGCCACGACGCCGACGCGAGCGCGTTCCCGACGTCCCACCCTTCCGCGACGATGTCCTGACCATCCGCGTCGGCGATATCGTTTTCGGGGGTGCGGCGCTTGCTCACCTCGACGATGGTCGCGTGGTGTTCGTGAGCTACGCGGCGCCAGGCGAGCTTGTGCGGGCGCGTGTCGAGCGCGTGCATGCGGACTACCTCGAGGCAATCACGGAGGAGGTAGTCGAGCCGTCGCCGGACCGCGTAGAGGCGCCGTGCCCCATCTTCGGGGAGTGCGGCGGCTGCCAGTTGCAGCACCTGGCGTATCCGGAGCAGCTCGCGGCGAAGGAGGCCGTCGTCCGCGAGCAACTGCGGCGAATCGGGCACCTCGACGATTCTGTCGTGCGCCCGATTGTCGGCGCCGAAGACCCGTGGGGTTACCGCAATCACGTGCGCTTCTCGACGGGCCGCAAGTTCGGTGACGTTGGTTTCATCAGTCGACGGGGACGCGGTCTGCTCAAAGTGGACTGCTGTCCCATATCGGAGCCGTGGGTGAACGAGGTGCTGCCTCGGCTGCAGGGCCATGGCGCGGGCCTCCACCAGGTGCAGGTTCGCCACAGCGCCGCTACCGGCACGTCGCTCGTTGGGCCGAAGGTACCGGGCGCTGATGTCGAGTCGGGGCAGCCGTGGTACGAGGAGGAGCTCGCCGGGCATCGCTTCCGGGTGAGCGCCTCGGCATTCTTCCAGGTGAACCACGCGCAGGCCGAGCAGATGGCGCGGCTGGTCGCGGAGGCACTGCCGGAGCGGGGCCGCCTGCTGGTGGATGCGTTCGCGGGCGTCGGGACATTCGCCAGGGTGTTCGCGGACCGCTTCGAGCGGGTGATCGCCATCGAGGAGTCGCATAGCGCTGCGAAGGACGCAGTGGTGAACCTCGTGAATGCCTCGAATGTGGACCTTCGCATCGGCAAGGTGGAGGACGTGCTCCCGCTTCTCGACTCGCCTCCCGACGCCATCATCCTCGACCCTCCGCGGCCCGGGTGCGCTCCCGCCGTGCTGGAGGCGATTGCGACCTTCCGGCCCACGGTCGTGGTCTACGTCTCCTGCAACCCCGCCACGCTTGCCCGCGACCTGCGTGTGCTCGTGAATGCGGGCTACGCGTTGGATTGGGTCACGCCGCTGGACATGTTTCCTCAGACCGGCCACATCGAATGCGTCACCAGGCTGTCGCTCGCGGACCCCGGGGCTGCCACGTGAGGGTGGTCCTGGCGTCTGCGTCGCCGCGCCGGCGCGAGCTGCTCGCGGCGCTGATCCCCGGGTTCGATGTCGCCCCGGCGGACATCGATGAGCCGCTGGGCACGGACGCAGTCGCCGACGCGACCGGGCTGGCCGGCGAGAAGGCCCGGTACGTCGCGGCACAACGGCCAGAAGACATGATCGTCGGCGCCGACACCGTGGTCTTCGACGAACACGCGCTCTATGGCAAGCCGGGGAGCCCGGACGAAGGGCGCGTCATGCTCCGTGCGTTGCGCGGCCGCGACCACAGCGTTGTGACCGGCATCGCTGTGGCGTGGGACGGACACGTGGAGACCGATGCGTCCCTTGCAACCGTGAGACTCCGGCCGTTGAGCGATGAGGACGTGGAGCGGTACCTCGAATCCGGTGTGCCGCTGGACAAGGCGGGCGCCTACGCCATCCAGCATGAAGCGTTCCCCGTCGTCGAGGCGCTGGACGGCTGCTACTGCGGCGTGATGGGCCTGCCACTCTGGCGACTGAAGCGGTTGCTTGAGAGCGGAGGTGTGCGCTGCGGCGACCCGGCCGCGGTCTACGCGCGGTGTGCCACCTGCCCGGATCGTCCGACCCCTGGCTAACGCCAAGGGCTCCATGTCGCCCACCCGCTCGCTAACGCGAGCGGCTCCCCCGCGATCTGCCTAGAATGGCGGTCGGGCGTGCATGCCCGCTGGAGGACTGAATGGCGTATCTCAAGCGCAACGGCGTGCAGGTCTACTACGAAGAGGCGGGAAGCGGGATCCCTGTGCTGCTTAGCCATGGCTATAGCGCCACGGCGCAAATGTGGCAGGGACAGATGGATGCGCTAGCGGACGATTACCGGCTCATCGCATGGGACATGCGCGGCCACGGCCAGACCGACAGCCCCGACGATGCGGGCGCCTACTCCGAGGCCGCCACCGTCGACGACATGGCGGCCGTGCTCGACGCGGTGGGCGTGGAAAAAGCAGTCATCAGCGGCCTCTCGCTCGGCGGTTACATGTCGCTCGCGTTCAACGTGAAGTACCCGGAGCGGGTGCAGGCTCTGATGCTCTTCGACACGGGGCCCGGCTACAAGAACCCCGTCGGGCGCGAGGGTTGGAACGAGACCGCGATGGGGCGGGCAACGACGTTGGAGGAGAAGGGCCTCGACGCGCTCGGGCGGGGCGCGGAGGTGCGCCTGGCACAGCACCGGTCGGCGCAGGGCCTGGCGCATGCGGCCCGGGGGATGCTCGCGCAGTTTGACTCCCGCATCATCGAGTCGTTGCCGGACATCAAAGTGCCGGCGATGGTGCTGGTGGGCGAGAACGACCAGCCGTTCATCGGCGCCTCCCAGTACATGGCCGCGAAGATCCCCGGCGCGAAGCTCGTCACCATCCCCGGCGCCGGCCACGCCGCGAACATCGATCAACCGCAGGCGTTCAACGACGCCGTGCGCACGTTCCTGGCGGAGACGGTCGGGGCGCCGGCGCGATAGGTGCCGAGGCACCGCTCGCTCACGCGAGCGGCTCCAAGAGGCGGCGAGAATGAACAGGTGGAGGCCACCCCTCGCTAACGCGAGGGGCTCCTATGGGTTGTCGACCGAGAACGTGTCGCACTGGTTCGGGTCGCCGGTGTCGAAGCCCCGCTTGAACCACTTGACCCGTTGCTCGCCTGAGCCGTGGGTCCACGTTTCGGGATTCACGTCCTGGCCGGCCTGGGCCTGGATGCGGTCGTCGCCGATGGCCGTGGCGGCGGTGAGCGCCTCCTCGAGGTCACCCTCCTCCAGCAGGTCGCGCTGCTTGGCGCTGTAGCCCCAGACGCCGGCGAAGCAGTCTGCCTGCAACTCCTGCCGGACGGAGAGATCGTTCGCATCGCCGGAGCTCTGCTGCGACTCGCTTCGGACGCGGGCGCTGATACCGGTGAGGGTCTGGATGTGGTGGCCCACTTCGTGCGCGACCACGTACGCGGCGGCGAAGTCACCCGGTGCGCCGAAGCGTCGGTGGAGCTCGTTGAAGAAGTCGATGTCGAGATAGGCCATCTGGTCGCCGGGACAGTAGAACGGTCCCGTCGCCTCGGAGCCGACGCCGCACGCTGTCTGGGTCTGACCTTCGAACAGGACGAGCGGAACGCGCTGATACTCCTGGTTGGTCTGTGCGAAGTACTGTTCCCAGTTGTCGTTCACATCGGTGGTCACGAACCCGAGGAACTCGACCATATCACGGTCCGGGTCGGCCTCCGCGGGGATGCCCTGCTCGCCCTGCGGCGCGACAGCTGCCCCCGGGAACTGGTTGAAGATGTCGCCGAAACCGCCGCCGCCGCCACCTCCGCCGCCGAATAACTGGAGCCCGAGGAAAATGACGAGGATGACAATGCCGATGCCGCCGCCCCCGACGCCGATAGGGAGGCCCATGCCGCCGCCGCCGCCCAGGCCGGTCGGTGAGGCCCCTCGCCTGTCGATGACATCTCCGCTCTTCCGCCTGCCAATCTTCATGCCGACATACTCGCATGTTTAATGCCGGTTGTGAGGCCGCCGTGAGTGATCTGCAATCGCGGTTCGTGGGGCGGTACGCCCTAAGATACAGCCATGGAAGACACCCGAACCGAACATGACGCCATCGGCGAGTACCAGGTGCCCGCGGATGCGTACTACGGCATCGACACCGCCCGCGCGCGCGACAACTTCCCCATCTCTGATCTGCGGCTGCCCCGAGCGTTCCTTCGGGCCCTGGGGCAGATCAAGCGCGGCGCCGCACTCGCCAACCGCGACCTCGAGCTGGTGAGCGCGGAACATGCGGATGCGATCGTGACGGCCGCGCAGGAGGTGGTGGACGGCCGCTGGGATGAGCAATTCGTGGTCGACGTCTTCCAGACGGGGAGCGGAACGTCCACGAACATGAATGCGAACGAGGTGATCGCGAACCGGGCGAACGAAATCCTCGGAGGCGGGCCGAAGGGTGCCTATAACCCCGTGCACCCGAACGACCACGTGAACCGCGGCCAGTCGAGCAACGACGTGATCCCCACGGCCATTCACCTTGCCGCGGTCACGCAGATTCAAAAGTCGCTCCTCCCCGCGCTGTACCGGCTCGAGGTGTCCCTGCAAGGCAAGGCCGCGGAGTTCGACAGCGTCGTCAAGACGGGGCGGACGCACCTCATGGACGCAACCCCCATCCGCCTTGGGCAGGAGTTCCAGGGGTATCGCGGCCAGGTGGAGCGAGCACGGAAGCGCGTGACGCTCGCGGCAGAAGCGCTCCGCGACGTCGCGCTCGGGGGGACCGCCGTGGGCACGGGTGTGAACACGCACCCGGAGTTCGCGGCGCGAGCCCTGGCATTCGTGAACGAGGCCGAGCGCGTGCAACTGCGCGAGACGCGTGACCACTTCCAGGCGCAGTCAACAGTGGACGCCATCGTGGAAGCACATGGCCAGCTCCGCACCGTGGCGGTCAGCCTGGTGAAGGTCGCGAACGACCTCCGGCTCATGGGCAGCGGGCCGCGAGCGGGTCTTTACGAGTTGGCGCTGCCGGCGCTCCAGCCGGGCAGCTCGATCATGCCGGGGAAGGTGAACCCGGTGATCCCGGAGATGGTCGTGCAAGTGGCCGCCCAGGTTGTTGGGAACGATGCCACCATCGTCATGTGCGGCCAGTGGGGATTCTTCGAGCTAAACACGATGATGCCGGTGGCGGCCTACAACCTGTTGCAGTCGATCGACCTGCTGTCGAACGCAGCCACCGCCTTCGCCGAGAAGTGCGTCGACGGCCTGGTCGCGACCGAGAACGGCCCGCGGATGGTAGAGGAGGGCCTGAGCATCGCCACCCCCCTCGCGAACGTCATCGGCTACGACCGGACGGCGGAGCTCGCCAACGAGGCGTTCCGCACCCGCCGCACAATCCGCGACGTCGCGCGGGAGCAGACCGACCTCAGCGACGCGGACCTGGAGCGCATCCTCAACCCGCGGCGCATGACGGGGGAGTGACGCACAGCTAGCGCAGGATGTCGGCCGCGGTCGCCTGGAATGGGCTGACGACGGTCAGGTCGCCAAAGCGCTGACCGTGCTGCAAGTCTTCCGTGAGCAGATATGCGCAGCCTTGAAGTTGCGCCGCCGCGACGATTTGTGCGTCCCACCACGAGAGGCCGAACCGATCCTGAACACGCCACGCCGCGTCAATGAGCGCAGCGCTGGGCCCGATGGGATCCCACGGCAACAGCGAGACCACGAGGTCGCGGACCACCGCCTCGGTCACCAGTCCCGAGAGCTTGCTCGTGATGACGCTGTAGAGCTCGACGAGGACCTGGAAGCTTAGTTTCGGAGTGCCTGCCCGTGCCACCTCGTCAAGCCACGCCCTGGCCCGACCCTGCTCCTCGGGGTGGCCGTCATCGCGGCTGTAGACGAGCACATTGGTGTCAACGAACACTGTGACGGTCATAGATCTCGTCGCGCGTCGGATAGCGTTCGCCAGGCTTTGTCAGGGGCGGCAACGGTATGGACAGGAACTGCTCCCAGGCGCGCTGGTTTCGCTCACGGTCTCCCTGAGCGTCCTTCTCCATCTCACGCCGAAGCATCTCCGCCATGAGCTGCGAGACGCTCGTGTCGCATTCAGCCGCGCGGACGCGGACCCACCGGGCCAAGTGTTCGTCCAGACTCACAGTTACGTTTCGACGCGTCACGGGGCCAGTGTAACACGAACGCCGTGTCCTTCTACCAATCACCGCTCATGCATTTCGTCTCTGGTTGGGAGCCGCTCCCCGCGCCGGCGGAGGCGCTTGGGCTTGATCGCGAAGAAGTCTCGCATCGCCTGGTGATACTTCGCGCCCGAGCCACGGTCGCCGGACGCGCGCTCCCGCTCAAGCATTTCCGCGACTAGTTGGGAGACGCTCTTGTCGCATTCAGCTGCGCGCACTCGGGTCCATCGGGCGAGGCCCTCGTCGACAGCTATGGTGATGTTTCGGCGCGCCACGAGATCAGTGTAGCACGAACTTTGTGCGTTCAGCGCCACCGTTGCTACGTGGGCGTACCTTCGCTGCCCGGCCGGTATGTGCCGAAGCTCCAGACGTGGCCCTCCGGGTCGTGGCAGACATAGTCGCGGCCCCCGTAGTCCTCGTCGGTCGGCGGCATGACGATCTTCGCGCCCGCGGCCTTCGCGCGATCGTGGTGCGCGTCGGCATCCGGGACAGTGATGTAGATACCGGCCGTCGATCTGCCGTCGGGGCCGGGCACGGTCATGCTGAGGTCGTTCTCCCTCAGGGTGCTGAGCATGATGATGCCGTCGCCCGCCCGCAGTTGGGCGTGGCCGATGCTCCCGCCCGAGCCCTCCTGGACGAACTCCGGCTCGAAGCCGAACGCTTCCTGGAGCCAGGCGATGGCGGCCTTCGCGTCGCGGTAACGGATGAACGGCGAGATGTCGGGCATGGTTGCCTCCCAAGGGGATGTGAGAATCCTGGGCCCAGGAGAAAGCGCCGATTGGATGAATTTCTCAGTCGCCGCGCATGCCGCCGCTGTCGGGCAGCAGACGGGCGACGTAGTCGGTCGGGCTGCTCCCGGAGAACTCCACGAAGTCCCGGATCAGGTGTGATTGGTCGTAGTAACCGGCATCGAAGGCGATGTCGGACCAGTTGCTGTCGTCCGCGCTATTGAGCAGCTCGCGGGCGTGCTGGAAGCGGAGTATGCGCGCGGCCAGCTTGGGTGGCATGCCGATGTGGTCGCGGAAGCGGGCGATGAGCTGCTTGCGGCTGTAGCCGATCTCGTCCGCGAGGCCGCCAATGCTCATGCAGCCCACCGTCTGCGTGAGGCGGTGCCACGCGTACGCCACATCCTCGGCCGGCTCCGGGGCGACCCGCAGGCGGTTGGCGATGAACGCCTCCATGCGGTCGAAGCGGCCGTCCCAGTCAGGCTCCTCCTGGAGTTGTTCGACCAGCTCTCGCCCCTCGGCCCCTGCGACGTCCTCGAGGTGGACCATGCGGTTCGTGAGCTCGTGCATGGGAATGCCGCCGAGAAGCATCCGCATGCCGAGGGGTGAGAGGTCGATTTGCACGCCGCTGTTCGCACGCCCGAACTCGGTGGTTGCGTAAGAGTCGTGCAGGCCCGCCACGAACCCCTGGTACGGGCGAAGCTCGTCCTCGTGCGCGGGCGCGCCCTGCAACGGATCTCCGATGCTGATGATGAAAGGCATCCGCCCTGATGGGAGCTGACGATGGCGGGCGGGCTCCGCATTCTGCACGTAGCCGTCTATCCGGGCGACGAAGCCGCTCACCTCAGGCGACGGTGCGCGCGGCACCATCTCCCAGTAGCCCAGCTCGGACTCGTGGACGGTTGGAGCGAGGGTGGCGCCTCCCATCTGGACAGCTTACTCCGTGGCCTGCGCCGCCCGTGAAGACCATTCCTTCACGAGCTTTTTGGGCGCGGTCATCTCGTAGCTCTGGCGCACGAGAAAGGCGACCTCCTCCCAGTCGGTCTCGTCGTCGAAACGGACACCTATCCATCCCTTCGGGCCGACGTACGCGGGCTTGAAGAATCGCGCGGGATTCGCCTCGATCAGCATCTCCTGGGCACCGGCTGGCGCTTTGCACGACAGGGCGAGTGAGGACTCGCCGCCTGCCATCGCGAAGATCTTCTCGCGCACGCGGAACGTTGCCTCACCCCACGTCTCGCGCTCGGTGGCCTCGGGCAGGGCGAGGCAGATCCCTCGCAGGCGATCCAGAAGCGCTTCCTGCATGCTCACTCCTTTCGGGGAGGGCGGAGGCCCCTCGCCACAACGACTTCGTGTGCTTGCGCCAGCAGAAACCCGACTGCGTCCCAGTCTATCGGGGTCAGGTCGAGCGTGATCCCGATCCAGCCCGAGTGAAGCGGGTGGTTGCTGGGCTTGAAGAATCGCGCCGGGTCACTCTCCACGAGCACTTGCTGCGCTCCAGCGGGCGCCGCGCACCAGAGCCTCATCCCACGCCCGAACTTCATGATGGCGTACATCCTGCCGTTCGCCCGAAAACTCGGGTCCCCCCAGGCTTCCTTCTCGGAGCTGCCGGGGAGGCTGAGACAAAGCTTCCGCACCCGGTCGACGGCCGGCACGTGAACATGGGGCTGCTGCTCGTTCGGCGTTCTCCGGAGTGGCTCGGCCGCCGTCATGCTTGCTCCTGGTGGAACATCCAGCGGTGGCCCTCCACATCCTCGGCCCGGTAGATCCAGCCTCCAAAGCCCGCCTCCTCGACTTCAGTGAGGATGGTCGCGCCGGCCGCTCGTGCGTGCTCGAAGTGGGTGCGGATGTCGTCGACGTAGACCAGCAGGCCGTCGATGACGTACGGCACGTCATGCCAGGCAGCCGCTTCCGCGCATGATTCGCGGTGGTGCTTCGGGCTACGGTAGTTCGCGCTTGGCGTCGCGAGCATGATGACCTGGCCGCCGAGCTCGAGCTCGCCGTGGCTGAGGCGGCCGTTGTCGTCCAGCCACCGCGTTTGCTCCGTGAACCCGAACGCACGCACAAGCCAGTCCATCGCGGCCGGCCCGTCTTCGTAGGACTTCATCGGGATAATTCGCTGCCGGGTCGCCGTGTTTGACGTCATTGCGATCCCCCACGGAGGTTGCGAAAAGGGTACGCCGTTCTCAGGCGCCCGTCTTGGAGAATTGTGCGTCCCGCCGGCCCTGTATGATTCCGGCTCATGCCGCCTCGCCCGTTTCGCATCGATGTCTCCGACGCGCTCCTCGTCGACTTGAAGGAGCGCCTCGCACGAACGCGCTGGCCCGAGCCCCTCGACGGTGCCGGCTGGGACTACGGCGCCGACGTCGCATATATCCGCCAGCTCTGCGAGTACTGGCGCACCTCCTACGACTGGCGAAAGCACGAAGTCGAGATCAACCGGTGGCCCGGGTTCCTGTGCGAGGTCGACGGCGTCGACATCCATTACCTCCTCGCGCAGGGGAAGGGGCCGAGCCCGTTCCCGCTCCTGATGGTCCACGGCTGGCCCGGCTCGATCGTCGAGTTCATGGACATGCTTGGGCCCCTGACCGACCCGGCCGCCTATGGGGGTGACCCCGCGGATGCTTTCGACGTGGTGGTGCCCGCGCTCCCCGGGTTCGGCTTCGGCGGCAAACCGCGCGACCGGGGTTGGGGGATCACCCGCGTCAGCGCCGCGTTCGACCAGCTCATGGCGACGGAGCTTGGGTACGGCCGCTACGGCGTCCAGGGTGGCGACTGGGGCGGCATCATCGGTTCAAAGATGGGCTCCGCACACGCGGACCACGTCGCCGGCATCCACCTCAACTTTGCGATCGGCATCCCGCCCGCGACGCTCTCCGCCGACGATGAGGCGGCGAAACAGCGCCGGGACGCCTTCCAGGCCCAGGAGACCGGTTACAGCAACGTCCAGGGCACGAAGCCGGACTCACTCACCGTGGCCCAGTCCGATTCGCCTGCGGGCCTGGCGGCGTGGGTGGTGGAGAAGTTCCGCACCTGGGGCGACACGGACGGCAACGTCGAGCGCGCGTTCACGAAGGACCAGCTGCTCACGAACCTCATGTTCTACTGGGCGCCCAACAGCGCCGCCAGCTCGGCCCGTATCTACTACGAGGCGCGGCATGACCCGGCCGCCTTCGCCTACCCGAAGGTGGAGGTGCCGACGGCCATCGCCGCATTCCCGAGGGAGCCATGGATGACGCCTCGGAACTGGCTCGAGCCGCGCTACAACATCACGCGCTGGACGGAAATGCCCCGCGGCGGTCACTTTGCCGCCATGGAGCAGCCCGCGCTGCTGGTCGAGGACGTGCGCGGCTTCTTCCGGACGGTGCGGTAGTCCCTCCGTGACGCCGACCCTCGTCTGGGGCGTCGAGGACAAAACCGTGCTCGAGAGCCACCAGCGATTGCTCCTCGAGCGAATCTCCGGCGCGCGATACGTGCGCATCGAAGGCGCCGGCCACAGCCCGACCTTCGAGCAGCCCGAGGCGTTCAACGCCGCCCTGAAGGAGTTTCTCGCCTCCGCCCGGTAGTCCGAGCGCGAGTGTCAACGAGCGTGCGATGCCCGTTGCGGCGAGATCGCTCGCTCAAAGCAAGGAGCCGTCCCAAATCCGGGACGGCTCGTTTTGTTGCTCGGATCGTTGGAAGAGCGGGCACGATCGCACGCTCCCTATACGTCGTAGCGAAGCGGCGAGAAGGTCGACTGTGAG
>JBBDMZ010000043.1:0-78670 GCA_040877955.1 Dehalococcoidia bacterium
GAGGGGAGACTCCCCCTCGATGGGGTGCGCGTCATTGAGGTGACGGCGAACTGGGCGGGGCCGATTGGCGGGCGCCACCTGGCGGACCTCGGCGCCGACGTCATCAAGGTCGAGCTGGCGACGAAGCCCGCCACCCGCGCATTGATGTACGTGGGCGACGACCTCTGGCCCGAGCACTACAACCGGAGCGGCTATTTCAACAAGATGAACCGCAACAAGCGGGACGTGTGCCTCGACCTCGCGAAGCCCGAGGGCAGGGACGTCTTCTTGCGCATGGTCGCGAACGCGGACGTCGTGCTCGAGAACAACGCCGCGCGGGTGATGACCCAGCTCGGAGTCGGCTACGACGCTCTCCGCGAGGTGAACCCCGCCCTCGTGATGTGCTCCATGTCGGGCTTCGGCTCGACCGGCCCGGAGCGCAACTACTCCGCCTACGGGAGCAACATCGAGACAACGAGCGGGCTGGCCAGCCTCCTCGGCTACGACGCGAGCACTTTCTACGGCACCGGCACCTTCTACGCCGACCCGATTACGGGTACCCACGGCTCCATCGCCATCCTCGCCGCGCTCCTCGCGCGGCGCAGCACAGGCACAGGGCAGTGGATCGACATGGCGCTGCTCGAGGCTGTTGCGCCCTTCTTTGCCCAACAATTCCTGCAGCACACGGTCACCGGCGAGTTGCCTGTGCCGAGCGCCAACCGCTCCGAGCGGTACTGCCCGCAGAATGTCTATCCCACCGTTGGCCGCGACTCATGGCTGGCTCTCTCAGTGCAGGACACCCAGGACTGGACTGCCCTTTGCGCCGTCATCGGCCGGCAGGAGTGGGCCGGGGAGCCGCGCCTCCGCACCGTCGAGGGCCGCCGGGAATGCGAGGCCGAGATTGAAGGGGCTATCCGCCAGTGGTGCAGCACCCGCGACCACGTCACGGCTGCGGAGGCGCTCCAGGCCGGGGGTGTGCCCGCCGCGCCGGTCCTCCAGAACTGGGAGCTGATCAGCGACAACCACCTCCACGACCGCGAGTTCTTCGTGAAGACACGCCACCCCGAGGCAGGGACCCACTGGTTCCCCGGGTTTCCCTGGCGGTTTGAGAAGACGCCCGCCCGGGTGGGCATGCCCGCGCCGATGTTCGCCGAGCACAACCGCGAGGTGTTTGCCGATGTCGCCGGCCTCTCCGGCGACGAAATCGCGGCGCTCTACGCTGCGGAAGTCACAAGCGACGCGCCCATCTACGCGGGCGGTCCCACCATATGAGCGCGCGCGTGGTCATCCTGGTGCCGCATGGGTCGGTGCCAGAGGACGCGGCCGTGCCGGACGCGTGCAGCCTGCTCGTATGGCACGTCGGCGACGATGTGGTGCGGACCCTCGCCGGGATCGACCGAAACACCGTGTCCGCCGTGGTCCTGGGCACGGACGGCCTCCTATCCGCCGACCTTAGCCTCGTGGTCGAAGCGGTTCGGCGCTGCGGCGTGCCGGTGGTCGAGGTACGCGGCGAGCAGTGGGACGGGTTCGAGCGGCTCGAGCTGGCGCAGGTCTGCAAGGGCGTGGCGAGTGGGTTTGGGGTGGACGCGGTGCGCGCGATCGCGGTGGCGCTCGGCCGATAACAAGGCAGGGCTTGAGCCCCTGGCGTTAGCCAGGGGTGCGAATCTTGCGTCGCCAGGTACCTGATTGGAGCCGCTGGCGTTAGCCGGCGGCCCTGTGGGCGGGTGCTAATCGACGCAGACCGCCAGCTAACGCTGGCGGCTCCATTTGAGTTGTGGCTCCGAGGGTGAGCACCCCCGGCTAACGCTGGGGGCTCCATTTCGACCCGCGCCTAGAACACGGCGATGGGGTTGACGGGGCTGCCGGTGCCGCCGCGGATGTGGAGCGGGTTCACCGTCAGCAGGAACTCGTAGCGGCCTTCCTCCGCGCAGGCCTGAGCCAGCGGCTCAAGGAACGAGTTGTCCATCAGGGGGAGGCCCAGGTAGACGATCGCCATCACGTGTACCGGACCGCCCGCGCCGCGTGTGTCGAACAGCTCGTAGCCCGTCGGGCTGGCGTCCATCATGTCCCAGCCCAGCAGCGCCGCGTCGTGCTTGCGCAGCACGGGGATGACGTCCACATGCAACCCCGCTGACGGCCGTGTGCCGGGGACGTGCTCAGGGTGTGCCCGGTAGAACGCCGGCCGGCCGCTGTAGACGATGACCGCGTCTCCCGGCCGCAGCTCGACCCCCTCGGCCTCGGCTGCCGCCTCCAACTCCCACCCGCGCACGGGCTCGTCGAGCGCGACATAATCCGCCCCGCGGAGCTTCGGGATGTCGAGCAGCACGCCGCGGGTCGTGATCCCATTCGCCCAGGCGTCGACAGAGCCGGCCCGCGCGCCGTTCGAGGTCACGAGGTTGGAGTCGCGGCCCCCGTACATCTTCCCGTCCCAGAAGATGTGGCAGAGCGCGTCGATGTGGGTGGTCGCGTAGCCGTGGTAGGAGATGCCGATGTAGTCGACGCAGGCTTCGGGCCAGGTGCGCACGAAGTGCTGGGCGGGGTTCCAGTTGCCGGGCCGCCCGATCGTGTCCCACGGGTAGGCCAGGGAGACCGCGCGCCCGGAGCGCACCATGGAGGCCGCTTCGCGGCGCTTCTCGGGGGTGATCAGGTTGATCGTGCCCGCATTGTCGTCGGCGCCCCAGCGGCCCCAGTTGGAGCACGTCTCGAAGTAGGCGAGGACCTCGTCGATGGTGGGCGGGGGAGGGGTTGTCGTGGTCATGGCCGCGATAGTACGCCGATCACTGCCGCTTGTTTCGCCAGCCCCGGGTGGCGGGAGGCACCCCGGCTGCGCGACAATAACCCTTCGGGCGTAACGGAGCGCCCGGCGGAAACGACACACTCATGACAATGCGCATCGCACAGGTCTCGGCCCACACCAGCCCGCTCGCGCCCCTTGGCGGCCGCGAGACCGGGGGCATGAACGTCTACGTCCTCGAGCTCTCGCGGGAGCTCGCGCGCCTCGGCTACGAGATCGACATCTTCACCCGGCTGGACGGCGACCTTCCTCGTGTGGAGCGGCTGGCCCCGAACCTGCGCCTCGTGCGCATCGAGGCGGGGCCCGCGGAACCGATCGAGAAAGAGGACATCGTCGGCTACCTGCCCGCCTTCGCCCACGAGATGCAGGCCTTCGCCGCGGCTGAGGGCTACGACGTCATCCACAGCCACTACTGGCAGAGCGGCTGGGCGGGCGGCCTGCTCGCGCGCAGCATGAACGTGCCGCATGTGGTGATGTTCCACACGCTCGGCGAAGTGAAGAATCGCGCCCGCATCTCCGAAGAGGAGCCGACCGCTCGGATCCACCACGAGCGGAACGTTGCCCGCCGAGCGACCGCTGTCGTCACCGCCAGCGAGCACGAGCGCGGCCTCCTGGAGCGCTACTACGACGCGGACCCGGCGCGCATGCACACCATCCCCTGCGGCGTGGACCTCGACCTCTTCCGCCCGCTCGATCAGCGCGAATCCCGCCTCAAGCTCGGCCTTGACCCATCGCGGGCCAAGATCCTCTGGGTCGGACGGCTGGAGAAGTTGAAGGGCGTCGATATCCTCGTCAGTGCGCTTGCGCAGGTCGAGCACGAGGACTTCACCCTCATCATCGTGGGTGGGGACGAGCGCGCACACGGGCTTAAGGCGGAGCTACGGGCCCAGGCGGAGGCCCTGGGCATCGGCGACAGGCTCCGGTTCGAGGGCGCGGTCGCGCACGACCGCCTGCCGCTGTACTACAGCGCCGCGGACGTGGTCGTGGTGCCGAGCTATTACGAAAGCTTCGGGCTGGTGGCGGTGGAAGCGATGGCCTGTGGGACGCCCGTGGTGGCGTCTCGCGTCGGAGGGCTCGTCTCCACGGTCCAGGATGGCGTAAGCGGCTACCTCATTCCCTGGCGCTGCCCTGAGCCTTTCGCGGAGAAGATCGAGGTGTTGCTGCGCAACCCGGAGCTTCGGGCTAACTTTGGCCGGGCCGCGCGGAAATCCGTGGAGCCCTTCCGCTGGCGTTCCGTGGCGCTCCAGGTGGCGAACGTTTATGACGGAGCTGTGGCGGAGTACCGGGCGAAGGCGCCCGAGCGCCCCTTCCGCACCGAGGTCTACGAGGCGACCGTGCTGGCCGGCGGCCTGTAGCGAACCGGGCGCGGCAACTCCTCAACTGAGCGCGGGGTTCGCGTGAGCTTTCTGCAACGGCCTGCCCCGCAGCATTGGCGATGGCCGGTAGCGCGCTTGTGGACCCCGTGCGCAACTGCGCTGCCTGAAAGGGAACCCTGCCAATGCTCGTGCTGCTCGCGATTCTGCTGCTCGTCGTTCTCCTCTTCGGAGGGCTCGGCCTGTTCGTGGCGAAGGTGTTCTTCGTGGGGCTGCTCGTGGCGTTGCTGCTGAGCATCGTCACCGGTGGCTTCCTCTTTCGCGGGCACGGCAATGGCGGGCACAGCTCGGACGTAGCCTGACCGGCCACCCACCTCGCCGGCATTCGCGCCGGCTCATCACTGAAAGGAACTCACATGAACGAAGAGAAGCTCAAGGGCAAGGGAAACGAATACGCAGGGCGCGCCAAGGAGGCCGCGGGCGACCTGACCGACAACGAAGAGATGCAGTCCGAAGGCGAGACCCAGCAGGCCAAGGGCAAAGCCCAGGGCGCCTGGGGCGACGTTAAGGACAAGGCCGGGGACATCAAGGACAAGTTCGACTAATCGCCGGTCTCGCAACGTCTATAGACGGCCTCCCGCTGACGGGAGGCCGTTCTGTTCGTGGTGCCCTAACCGAGCATCTCAGCCACCACCTCGTCACCGGAACTGCACTCCGTGGCCAGTGGGAAATGGGTGACAATCGCGACAGATGTCTTTGGAGCGGAAGTGCGAGGGCCGTATTCCCTAGGTGACGGGACGGTGTTGCCGGTGTGGCCAGAGCGGTGCCATCCGGTGCGTCGCGCATCCCGGAGGAGCGTTTGGATGGCGGGTGCGCTGGTGCGGCGCCTCACAGGTCGATCGATTGCCGGCATCGTTGGCCCGGCGTTCTTCCTCGTCGCCTGCGTCCCCATCGCGATCATCGTGGGCCTGGGGTTCGTGGGCGTGCCCTTCCTCTTCCGTGTCCCGGTGGCGGCGGCGGCGGGGTTGTTCCTTGCGTGGAAGCTCGCGGGGTTCATCACGCGGCGGCTGAAGGCGCCCCTGCTGGCGGCCATGGCCTCCATCGAGAAGGTCGCGGCCGGCACCCTCGAAGAGAACGCACCGCCTGCCGAGATTCGCGAGTTCGCGGAGCTCTCCGATTCGTTCAATTCCATGACGGCGAAATTCCGGGAGTCCACCGCGCGGCTCGTCCACAAGGCCTTCCACGATCCGCTCACCGGGCTCCCCAACAGAGCCCTCTTCATGACACGCATTCAGCAGGCGCTCACCACGGCGAGGCACCGGGGCGAGCACGTTGCCGTGCTCTTCTTCGATATCGATCGGTTCAAGGTGCTGAACGACACGCTTGGTCACGGGGCCGGTGACCGGCTGCTCGTGGTCTTCGCCCGGCGCCTCTCGGCCATGGTGCAGGGCAACCGCCTGTTCGCCAGGCTCGCCGGCGACGAGTTCATCCTCCTCGTCCAGGGACGCTCCGCCGAGGCTGAAGCAATCGCCGTTGCCGACTCCATCCTCGAGGCCCTGAAGCGGCCGCTCATCGTGCATGGGCGCGAGATGTTCGTGACCTGCTCCATCGGCATCGCGGTGAGCGACAACACGGATACGAGCACGGAGCTGCTGCGTAAGGCGGACATCGCGCTCTACCGCGCGAAGGCGCGCGGGCGGGCGCGGTACTCCCTCTACGACCCGGACTACGACGAGAATTCGGTGGACAAGATCGACCTCGACTCAGCACTACGCCGCGCAATCGAGCGCCGCCAGCTTCTCCTCCACTACCAGCCCGAGGTGAATCTCACGACCGGCGAGGTTGTCGGGATGGAGGCGCTACTTCGCTGGAACCATCCCCACCGCGGCATCCTCAGCCCCAAGGACTTCATCTCGCTCGCGGAAGAGACGGGCGAGATCCTTAACATCGGCCAGTGGGTGCTCGAGGAGGCCTGCTCCCAGGCCAGCAAGCTCATCGCCCGAGTCGGCCCGCAGGCATCGGACCTGGTCGTGTCGGTCAATCTCTCGGCCGACGAATTCCGCCAGGAGCACCTCGTCGACGACGTAGCTCGCAGCCTCAAGCAAGCCGGCCTCTCGCCGGGCAACCTCCGGCTCGAGATCACGGAGAGCATCCTCATGGACCCGATGAGCACCCCGCTCGAGACGCTGGCCGAGCTTCGCAACGTGGGCGTCCGCCTCGCCATCGACGACTTCGGCACGGGCTACTCGTCGCTCAGCTATCTGCAGCGGCTGCCCGTGGACACGCTCAAGATCGACCAGTCCTTCGTGGGCTCGTTGGGGCTCGATGAGCGCACCTTCCCGATTATCCGGGCGATCGTGCAGCTTGGTGAGGCGTTGAAGATGGAGGTCACCGCCGAAGGCATCGAAACCATCTACCAGCTCGAGCAACTGCGTGCTGCCGGTTGTCCGGCCGGCCAGGGCCACTACTTCTCGCCCGCTACCGACGAGAAGACCGTGCAGAAGCTGCTCCAGAAAGGAAACGATTGGAGGATGGCAAGCTAATGGCCGCCGATCCTGTCCAAAGCGTCGTCTCCACGAGGTCCTTCCCGTGGCGCAAGCTCATGTTCCTGCCGTGGGCGCTCGTCGGCGGTGTCACCCTCGCGGTCGCTGCCGGGGACCCACAGCCGCTGCAGATCGCCGTGCCCGCGCTCCTCGGGGCAGCGTTCATCGCGACCAGTGTCCAGCGGCGCCTCTCCGACCACTCGTTGCACCGCAGCCAGCGGCAACTCGAGATGCGACTCGACAACGCCAGCTACCTGAACGAATTCCAGAACCTCCCGAACCGGAATTACATGCTCGACCAGCTCCGCAGAGAGATGCCGCGGTCGCGCCACACGCGTGAGCCATTCGTGGTGGTTGCCGTGTCCGTGACCGACCTCGATGGGATCGCCGCACGGCGAGGGCCTGAGTTTGCTGACCTCGCCGCTCGTTCGCTGGCGCGGCTCATAGAGCGCTTCACGCGTGCTTCCGACTTCGCCGCCGAGCTCGGACCGGGAAGCTTCGGCATCCTGCTCTACGAGTGCGACCAGGAAATGGCGGAGTCATACCTGAGGCGCGTTCCCGGCGTGCTCGCGGTGAGCACGGGCAAGCGCATGCTCGAAATCCCGCTCCTGGTGCGCATCAGCGAGTACGACATGGAGTCCATCTACGCCATCGATGTCTTGCGCGAGGCGGAGGAAGCGGAGCTCGCGCGGGACCCCGAGCCACTGCGTTTCGGCGGCGAAGTCGCCTAATCCGCTACGGGCCCGGCACGATCTCGAAGGCCTCGCAGTGCGCCGGCCGCACCGCTCCGAAGTGGCGCCGATCGAGGGTGAAGATGGTCGTGATGTCGAGTCGCTCGGCCATCGCCACGATGAGGGCGTCGACGGTGCCCAGCGGAAAATCGGCGTATTGCTCGACCAGGTCGGCGGCGCGCAGCAGATCCTCAGGCGTGAAGTGCTCGATCCGCCAGGACGACGATCCGAACCTCCTGAGTGCAGTCGCTTCCGCCAGGGTTCCCACGCGCCGTTCCAGCATTGGGCCCAGCTCCACGACCACAGCGGCTGGGACGACAATCTCGCCGGGCCGTCGCGCCGCCTGTAGGAACCCAAGCGCGGCCCGGTGGTTGGCGTCGGTGAGGTGGAATGCCGCGAGGAGGCCGCTGGTGTCTGCCAGGATCACCTGGAGACGCTCGAGCCGCGGCTCTGCATGTGCCGGCGAAGCAGCTCTCGACCCTCGTCGGCGTCGATCGGCGGCTTGCCGCCGCTGTCAACGATGCCGATGGAATCGAGCAGCCACTGGTTCGGGTTCTCGTTGTCTGGAAAGGCCGCTTCCAGTGCCTCACGTGCGACATCGGTGAAGGTCGTCCCACGTTCGCGTGCGCGACGTTGGATGCGGCGGTCGAGGTCTTCATCGAGCAGGATGCTGCGGCGTCTCATCCGGCCATCACCAGTCTGGCTCGCGGTTCATGTTGCGGCGCCACTGGTCGCGGGCCATTCGATCCTGTTCGTCAGGATCGTCGATCGGCCGAAACGGGCCATGTACCCTGGCCTCAACCGGGAGGGCGCTAATCTCCTGCGCCAAATCGAGCAGCCACTGGTTCGGGTTCTCCTCGGCTTCGCTAAAGTGTTCTTGGAGCACCTCACGGACGGCCTCGGTGTAGGTTGTGCCCCGCTCGCGCGCGCGCCGCTCGACACGCCGGTCCAGCTCCTCATCTAGCAGGATGCTTCGTCTCCGCTTCATGGGCGTACTATAGCATACGTACTACGCTTCGACTGCTGATGGCTTCGTCTCCTTCACCACCAGCACGCGGTCGACGCGGCGCGCGTCCATGGCCATCACCCGGAACTGGAACCCGGGCACGTCCACCCGATCTCCCACGCGGGGAATGCGCCCGAGGCGCGCCATGATGAACCCCCCGATCGTGTCGTAGTCGTCGTCCGAGATCTCGACTCCCATGGCGTCCTCGACGTCGGCCACGAGTGCGAGCCCGGAGAGAAGCAGGTTGCCCGTCGAGAGCTGGCGCACAGCCTCGCCGCCCGGCCTGCCCGCCGTGCCCAGCCAGCGGCCCAGGAGGCGGTAGAGCACCTCGTCGGCGGTGAGAATGCCGGCCGTGCCGCCGTGCTCGTCCACCAGCACCACGATCTGCACCTGCTCGGCCCGCATGGCCGCAACCGCCGTTTCCACGCTGACCGACTCCGGCACCGCGACCGCAGGCTTGATGAGCGAGACCCAGTCCCCGCGGCCGGTGCGCACCAGCTTGAGCAGGTCCTTGGCGTCGAGGATGCCGAGGACGTGGTCGAGGTCCTCCTCGTAGACCGGGTAGCGCGTGTGCTGCTGTTCGTCGACCGTCCTGAGCACCTCATCCATCGAGTCGGATGCCTCGATCGCAACCACCTCCGTGCGGGGGATCATGATCTGGTCGGCCTGGATGGCGCTGAACTCGAGGGCGCGCTGCGCGAGCAGCAGCTGCGAGGTCGAGAGGAATCCCGCTCGCGCGCTCGCCTGGATGACCAGCTCCAACTCGTCCGCGGAAAGGTTCGTGTCGTGCTCGGACGCCGGGCGCACGCCAAAGGGCCGCACGACCGCGCGCCCGGCGGCGTTCATCAGCCAGATGAACGGCCGGAAGATGCGGTTGAAGACGGCCATCGGCGCCGCCACCCAGAGGGCCGTCGGCTCCGCTGACTGCAGTGCGAGCGTCTTTGGCGCCAGCTCACCAAAGACGATGTGCAGGATGGTGATTACCGCGAAAGCAAGCCCCACGGCCACGCCGTGCGCCACCGCTGGAGCGGCCCACTCGCCTGCGATCGCCTCCACGGGTGGCTCTATCAGGTGGGCGAGCGCTGGCTCGCCCAGCCAGCCCAGCGCAAGGCTGGACATCGTGATCCCGAGTTGGGTCGCCGCGATGTAGTTGTCGAGGTCGCGCAGCGACCCCAGGAGCAGCCGGGCCCGGCCGATGCCCTCGTCCGCGAGCTGCTCGATGCGCGTGCGGCGGACCGCAACGTACGCAAACTCCGTTGCCACGAAGAAGCCGTTCGCGGCCACGAAAAACACCACTGCAACGAGGCCGATGATGGTGAGCTGAATTTCTGACACGCAGGACCTCCCCCTGGGCTGATCCTAGCTCACCCGCGAGCCTCGGCGTGGCCACGCGATGCGTGATAGCCTCCGCCCGTGCCACCGACCGCCGCTGAGCTGGGAGCGATCGCCCAGGGACTTGCACGCGAGGCCGGCCAGCTCATCCGCGGCCGGCTGGACGATGTCATCGCCATCTCCACTAAATCCACCGCCACGGACATGGTCACCGAAGTGGACCAGCAGTCCGAGCGACTCATCGTCTCCCGCCTCCAGGCCCTGCGCCCGGACGACGGGTTGTTGGGGGAGGAGGGTACCAGCCGCCGGGGCACGAGCGGCGTCCGCTGGATCTTCGACCCGCTCGACGGCACCACGAACTACATCTATGGCTACCCCGCCTTCGGAGTCTCGATCGCCGCCGAGGTCGACGGCGTGGTCGCAGCCGGGGCGATCTACGACGCGCTGCGAGGCGAGATGTTCTCAGCAGTGGCGGGCGGCGGGGCGTTCCTTGGCGAGCGGCCCATCCGCGTGACCGCGCAGTCCTCCCTCGAGACCGCGCTCGTTTCCACCGGGTTCGGGTACGACCCGGCTCGTCGCGCCTTCCAGGGCCGCGTCCTTGCCGAGGTCGTCCCGCGCGTCCGCGATGTCCGCCGCGGCGGCAGTGCCGCCCTGGACCTCTGCTGGGTCGCGTGTGGCCGGGTGGATGCCTACTACGAATTCGGCCTCAACGATTGGGACATGGCCGCGGGCGCGCTCATCGTGCGGGAAGCGGGCGGCCGCACCGGCACGTTCGCCGGCGCTCCTCCCGGCGTGAACACCATCGTGGCGGCCGGCCCGGGTGTGTTCGGTGCGCTCCATGCCCTCGTGGAGGGGACGCACCTCCGCTTCCCGGAGATGCGGGCGTAGGGCCGTGTCCCGATACAATGGACGTGACCACACGCTCATCGGGAGGGCGCATGACCGCTGCGATCCGGCTTCGGCGCGAACACATTAACGCGATGATCGAACACGCAAAGGAAGATGCGCCGATCGAGTGCTGCGGGATGCTCGCAACACGTGACGGAGAGGTCGTCTCGCTTCACCGCGCCCGCAACCGCGAGAACAGCCCCTATCGCTTCGACATCGACCCCCTCGAGACGAAGAAGATCCTCGAAGCGATCGAGGAGTCCGGTGCGGACCTCGCCGGCTTCTATCACTCCCACACCGGCAGCCCGGCAGTTCCCAGCCCCACCGATGTGCGCATGATGGGCCCCCTGTTCGGCCCGCCCTATGTCCATTTCGTCATCGGCCTCGAAGACCCCGGCAAGCCCTCCGTCCGCGCCTGGTACATCGAAGGCACCGACAAGACCGAGCAACGCTACGAACTCCTCGATTGACCAACCGCCAATGCACCGCCCCCACACTCACCAGACGTTCGGCGATGCGAACGCTGACTCCCCTCTCCCGCGTGGTCGGGAGAGCGGGCGGGGGTGAGGGCGCGATGTCGCTCCGCCGCCAGTACCATCACTCCACGCTCACGGTCCGCAGTCGCGAATTCGCCTGGGGCGCGCGTACGTACCTCATGGCCATCATCAACGTCACCCCCGACTCCTTTAGCGGCGATGGCACGGACTCCGACATTGACGCGGCGGTCGCGCTCGCCCGCGCCTTCGAAGCCGCGGGCGCCGACATGCTTGATATCGGCGGCGAGTCCACCCGCCCGGATGCCCAGCCGCTCTCGCCCGAGGAGGAGGCACGGCGGGTCGTCCCCGCGATTCGTGCAATCCGCGCTGCCACCGCGCTTCCAATCTCGGTCGACACGATGCACGCAGTCGTAGCGGAAGCTGCCTTCGACGGGGGGGCCGACATGCTCAACGACGTCTCGGGACTCCGCGCGGAACCCGCCATTGCCGCGCTCGCCGCGCGTCACGGGGCGCCCGTCGTGGCCATGCACAACCAGCGCGGGCGAGACTTCGACGACGTCATCGTGGACATCCGCGCGGGGTTCGAAGAGTCGCTTGCGGTGGCCAGGGATGCCGGCGTCCCCGGCGAACACATCATCCTTGATCCCGGCTTCGGCTTCGGCTGGAAGCCCGAACAGAACCTCGAGATGGTCCGGCGCCTGCCCGAGCTCTGGGACCTCGGGTACCCAATTCTCATTGGGCCGTCGCGCAAGTCCACGCTGGGGTTCGTCACCGGCGAGCCCGTCGACCAGCGGGTCGCCGCCACGGCGTCCGCGGTCGCCCTCTGCATCGCAGGCGGCGCGGACATCGTGCGGGTCCACGATGTCCGCGAGATGCGCGACGTCGCGCTCATCGCAGACGGCATCGTGCGCGACAACTGGCGGTCGCCGTGACGACGGTGCTGATCGCGCTCGGCTCGAATCTCGGCGACCGTCTCGCCAACCTCCGCGCCGCCGTCGCGCTCCTCCCGGACCACGGCGTTTTGGTGACTCGAACCTCGTCGGTCTGGGAGACGGCACCTGTGCCGGCTGACCAGCCACCCTTCCTTAACGCTGCCCTCCGCGCGGAAACCGAGCTCGTGCCTGCGGAGCTGCTCGCCGCCCTCAAGTCCATCGAGCACGCCCTCGGACGCCGCCCCTCCCGCCGCTGGGGCCCGCGCCCCATCGACCTCGACATCCTCTTCTACGGCGACGATCGCCTCTCCACCCCCGACCTCACCATCCCCCACCCCCTTGTCGCCGACCGCGCCTTCGTCCTCGCCCCCCTCGCGGAGGTCTGGCCGGACAGGCTGCCATTGCTGGGTGCGAGCGCGGTCGAGCTACTGGCGCGAATGGACCAGTCGGGCCTCAGCCGCACGGGCCAATCGGTCTAGCGGAACCCCGCGTCCGCACGCGAGGCACGTACAGCCCCCTCTCCCGTGAAGTCGGGAGAGGGGGTTTGGGGGTGAGGGCTCACACCCACGGGTGGTCGTCGACCTTCTCGCCGCCGAGGAACTGCACCACCGCTCCCCACGCGGCGAGCGCCGCCACGAGTGCCAGGCCCAGTGCCGCCGGGGCCAGCCATGTGCTCACTCTCACCAATGCGAGTGCTGCAGCGCCCGCGCCGCCGGCCACCACACTCAGCCCCCCGGCGCGCACCAGAAATGCCGGCTGCGGCAAGAACCGCCGCGGCTCCGGCTCGGCCGGCGGGTGAGGCCACTCCCCGGCCACTAGCCGCGCAGGTCCGGTGGGAGCAGATTCGGGATGCCGTCCTCGATTGGGTACGTTTCGCTGCACTGGCTGCACACCAGCTTGCCGTCGACGATCTCGTCGCCGTCCTCTTTGTCCACGGTGAGCTGCAAATCGCCCTTGCACAGCGGGCAGACGAGGATCTCCATCAGGTCGTGTCGCATCGGTGGATTGTCGATTGTCGACCGCCGATTGTCGATCCGAGGAGCCCCGAGCGTCAGCGACGGATCCTCGGGTTCGCGATGGTCGAGGGATCGAGAAGGATCATTTCCCCTCGGTTGTTCCTTCGCATCCCATGGCGGACGCTCCCAACTGCCGGCCCCAATCGGCAATCGGCCAATCGGAAATCGAACAATCGCATGGACTGGCTCAGCATCCTTCTCGTCGCCGTAATCGGCTTTGTCACGTGGCGCGCCTACGCCAACGGGTTCGTGCGCGAATTGGTGTCCCTTTGTGCCGTGATCCTTGCTATCCCACTCGCCGGCATCTTCTACGACGACATGTATCCCAAGGTGAGCCCCATCATCTCGAACGACACGCTGGCCGCGCTGGTCTCGTTCCTGTCGATCATGGCGGGCGTCATCGTCCTCGGCCAGGTGGCGGCGCACCTCATCAAGCAGATCGTCGCCGTACTCAATCTCGGCACGGCCGACCGCCTCGCGGGCGGGCTATTCGGCTTCGTCAAGGCCGTCATCGTCATCCAGGTGATTCTCATCGCCCTCGTCCACTTCCCCAAGCCCGACATCCGCGACACCATTGATGAGTCACCCATAGCCACCCGGCTCCTCGACTACGCGCCGCTCCCGCTCGCCATCCTCCCGGGCGACTTCGACAGCGCCCTCGACCAGTTCCTCGACGGGGTCATCCCCGCGCTTGATGCGGACCCTACGCCGACCCCCGAGAGCGAGGTCGAGGCCGAATAGCCGCGCGGGCCGGGAGCGGGATCGCTAGACTACGGCCATCTCCTATCGGGGGTTGGCAGATGACTTCCCCACCGGCCGCACAGGAAGAGAACGACAGCTACCTGCTCCGCCTGGCCAACGGCATCCGCGAAGCCACGTTCGGTCCCCCTGCGCCGGTCGCCCTCAGCCGCCGTTCGATCGTCGGGTTCCGGGGAAAGGCGCGCCTCTACTACTATCCGCCCAGGGACGGCGCCCGACTGTCCACGCCACTCGTCCTGTTCCCGTACCTGGGGATCAGCCGGCCGTACATCTTCGACCTTCGCCCCGGCGAGTCATTCGCCGAGTTCCTGGCGGAGGCCGGGGTGCCCTTCTACCTCTGCGACTGGGGCGTGTTCGGGGTGGAGGACCGGGACATGGGCATGGATGACGTTATCGCCGACATGATCCCCGCCATGCTCCGCCAGGCCCTCGACCACGCTGGCACAGCCCAGGGGACGCTCTTCGGCTACTGCATGGGCGTGCCCATGAGCGCCTCCGCCCTCGCCGCCGACCCGTCGCTCCCCGTGAAGAACCTGCTCACGATGGTCGGACCGATCGACTTCGCCGAGGGCGACTTCCCCCTCATGACGGGCGAAGACCGCTTCGACGTCGATGCCATCGTGGAGACCTTCGACATGATGCCCGCGGAGTTCGTGCGCTCCGGGTTCAAGATGATGAACCCCATCGGCGATGCCGCCCTCGCCGCGAACGTGGCGGCTAATGCCCACGACCCCCAGTGGCTCGCCGGGCACAAGGCGATGAACCGCTGGGCGAGCGAGTGGATGCCGCTCCCGAAGCAGTTCTTCCGCCAATGGGTGCGCCACTTTTACCAGGCGAACGAGCTCGTGCGGGGTGAATTCCGGGTCATGGGCGAAAAGGTCGACCTTGCACGCATCACCGTGCCCCTCCTCTGTGTCGGCGCCTCCAAGGACGACATCGTCCCGTCCGCGAGCGCCCGCGCCCTGGTGAACGCGGTCTCCAGCGAGGACAAGACATTCAAGGAGCTGAACGGCGGCCACATCTCCGTCATCGCGGGCCGCCGCGCGAAAGCCGAGTCCTGGCCCGCTGTCCTCGATTGGCTCCGCGCGCACGACTGATCGTCCGTGCCGCGACCGGGAGGGAGCGGTTCGTGTGCGTCCCAGCGCGTGCTCGGCGGATGGCCAGAGGTGGCCCCTCGGCCCGCGGGCGGCGCTCCGCTTTCCCGCTGGTGCGCCCCACCACCAACCCACCCACTCCGCCAGCGGCCACAGAGGGCCGCGGCTACCTCTTCTTTTTCGTTTTGGGCCTGTCCCGCAGCTCCCGCAACGCGTCGTCGATCCGGTCCAGGCGCAAGAGGACCGTGTGTACCTGGTCCTGGAGGCGCTGGAACTCCGTTAGCGGCACTGCCCCGAACGCCTCCACCACGGGCGAGAACGCCTGCTGCGATGCCGTGCGCATCAAGTTCTGGATCTCGAGGTACGTGCGCTCCGCCTGCTGTGCGGCCGAGTCGGTGACACCGCTCGCCTTCGCCTCTTCCAGTGACTTCCCCAGCGCCGCCAGGTACTCGTCCGTCATCTTCTTCCATGCGGCGACTGACTGAGCGACGGGGTCTTCAGGCTGGGTCATGCTCGCATCCTACCGGGTTCACATATCCACTGCTCGGCAATGCCTCTACCATGGAGCCATGCCCCTCCTCGAGACGCGCGCCCTTTCGAAGCGGTATGGGACGGTTAAGGCGCTCGATTCCCTCACCCTTGAGCTGGAGCCTGGCATCATCGGGCTGGTCGGCGCGAACGGCGCCGGCAAGAGCACTCTCCTCAAGCTCCTTCTCGGCCTGCTCGAGCCGGATGGTGGCGCTGCCACGCTCCTTGGCTACGATGTGGCCACGCAGGGGCCTGAACTGCGCCAGTTCGTCGGCTACATGCCCGAGCACGACTGCCTCCCCGGCGACGTCAGCGCCACCGAGTTCGTCGCGCACATGGCGCGCATGAGCGGCCTCCCTCGCGCTGCCGCCCGGGAACGCACCGCCGAGACCCTTCGCCACGTCGGGCTCTTCGAGGAGCGCTACCGCGAGATCCGGGGCTACTCCACCGGCATGAAGCAACGCGTGAAGCTCGCGCAGGCGCTCGTGCACGATCCTCGCCTCCTCCTCCTGGACGAGCCCACCAATGGCCTCGATCCGGCCGGCCGGGATGACATGCTCGACCTCGTGCGCCGCACGGGGAAGGAGTTTGGGATCGCGATCGTCATGGCCTCCCACCTCCTCGGCGAAATCGAGCGCGTCTGCGAATACCTGGTCGTGATCGACGCTGGTGAGCTTCTGCGCTCCGGTCCGATCACGGGCTTCACCGAACGGACGCAGGTGCTTGCAGTCGAAGTCGAGTCTGGCGCTCCCGCACTGGTCGAGCGCCTCCGCGGCGCCGGCCTGATCGTGAAGGAGGAGGGCAGGCTGGTCCTCGTGGGCACCGCTGAAGGCCCGCCGTATGACCTTATTCGCGACACAGTGGCGGACCTCGGTGTCGGGCTGGTGCGCATGGAACAGCGCCGCCAGGCGCTCGAAGATCTGTTCCGGCCAGCCACGCCCGATGATTCGATGGAGGAAGCCGATGTCGCAGCAGTCTGACCGCGTGGCCGGCAACATCTACGACCTCGGGTACCGCACCTACGACGGCGCGCGGCTCGGCCGCCCGTATGCCATCCAATCCCTGTTCACGTACAGCCTCCGCTCGGCCTTTGGACTCGGCCGCCGCACGAGCAGCAAGATCATCCCGGTGGCCCTCGCGTTGCTGGTCTTCGTCCCGGCTGCCATCGCGCTCGGGGTCGCCGCGCTCGTATCCGACGAGGTCGAGCTCTGGAGCCACCACGGCTACTACGGCGCCATCGCAATCGTACTCATGCTCTTCGCCGCGGCCGTCTCGCCAGAGATGGTGAGCCGCGACCAGCGCACGCGCACGCTGTCCCTCTATTTCTCCCGCTCGCTGAACCGCCGCGACTACGCGGCCGCGAAGTCCCTCGCGGTCATCGCCGCGATGCTCGTGCTCACGCTCGGGCCGCAGACGCTGCTCTTCGTCGGCCGCGCACTTGCGACCGACAGCGTGCCCGACTATCTCTCCGACAATGCCGGCGACATCCTGCCCATCATCGTCACCGCGCTTGCACTCTCGTCCGTCATCGGGCTGATAGGCGTCGCGATAGCGGCGCACACTTCCCGGCGTTCCTATGGGACTGTCGCCATCCTCGCGGTGTTCCTGCTCGCGCCGCTCATCGCGGGCATCATCGCCGAGACGAGTGGGACCACCGGCGCGCGCATCGCGACTCCGTTGAGCCCGCTCGATGTGGCGCAGGGGTTCACGTACTGGGTGTTCGACGAACGGCTGCCGGATGGCGAGGCCCTCGACATCGCTAACCTCCAGGGCTGGGTGTGGGGCGCGCTGGTACTCGCCTACCTCGGTGTGCTCGGCGCGATTATCCTCCGCCGCTACGAGCGGATCCCCGCGTGACCACCGAGACGCGACTCGGGTCAGAAGTCATGGAGGCGGGCGGGGCTTCCCCCGCACTCGAGGTTGACCACGTTTCGCGCTGGTATGGGAACGTCGTCGCCGTCAACGATGTCTCGTTCTCGCTGGGGCCGGGCATCCACGGCCTTCTCGGTCCGAACGGCGCGGGAAAGTCGACGCTCCTGCACATGCTCTCGGGCTTCCTTGAACCCTCAAACGGCGAGGTCAGGGTGCTGGGCGAGCCGGCCTGGCAAAATCCCGCCAGTTACGCGCGCATCGGGCTCGTGCCGGAACGCGAGGCGGTCTACTCCTTCCTCAGCGGGTGGGAGTTCGTGCTCCTCAGCGCCCAACTCCACAAGCTCCCCGATGCGGAGGCGGCCACCCGGCGGGCCATCGCGCTCGTCGACATGGAAGCCGCGCAACACCGGGCCACGGGTGGCTATTCGAAAGGCATGAAGCAGCGCGTCAAGGTGGCGGCGGCCATCGTGCACGAGCCGCAGTTGCTCCTGCTCGACGAACCGTTCAACGGCGCCGACCCACGTCAGCGCCTGCAGATGATGGCCATGCTTCGGCGCATGGCGGCCGAGGGCAAGACCATCGTCTTCTCCTCCCACATCCTCGAGGAGGTCGAGCGGCTCGCGGATAACGTGCTCGTCATCGTGGCCGGCCGCCTCGCCGCGTCGGGTGACTTCCGCGCCATCCGCCGGCTCATGACGGATCGCCCGCACACGTTCATCGTCCGCTCCTCGAACAACCGCCAGCTGGCCGCGGCCCTCCTCGCGGACGAGTCAACCTCGGGTGTGATCATCGATCCAGACAGCCTCACTGTCCGCACCAATGACTTCGGAGCGTTCACCCTTGCGATCCCGCGCGTGGCTCGGGACGCGGGCGTCACGCTGCACGAACTGCTGCCCACGGACGAGTCGCTGGAAAGCGTCTTCTCCTACCTGGTGCGTCGGTGAACGCGACCATCGTGGCCCTCACCCTCCGCCAGGTCCTTGGCCAGCGGCGCAGCGTGCTCATGCTCGCGGGGGCGGCGCTGCCCATCCTCATCGCCATCCTCTTCGCCATCAACAACGGGGGACCCGACGACCCCACGCCTGAACGATTCAGTGCCACGATTCTCCTGGGCCGGCTCGTCACGAACGCCGTGCTGCCCATCGTCGCGCTCGTCTTCGGCACCGCTGTCCTCGGCGCGGAGATCGAGGAGGGGACGGCCGTCTATCTGCTTTCCAAGCCCATCTCGCGTGCGCGAATCATTCTCTCGAAGCTGGTCGTTGCATGGGTGGCAACTGCTGTCGTGGTCGTGCCCTCGGCGGCCGTCGCGTCCGTGGTCGCCCTCGAGGGAAGCGACGCGGACGGCATCTCCGTCGCCTTCGCGCTCGCGCTCATCGCCGGGTCGCTCGCCTATTGCGCGCTCTTCGTCTTGCTCAGCGTGGTCACGTCGCGGGCGCTGATCGTCGGGTTGCTGTACGTGTTCATCTGGGAGGGCGTCGTCACGAACCTCTTCTCCGGCACGCGTCTCCTGAGTATCCGGGAGTTCACGCTCGCCGTCGCCGATGCCCTCACGCCGGTGCGCGCCTCCGCGTTCGACGCGAACCTCGGTCCGGTGCAGGGGATGCTCCTCATGGCGGCCATCATCATCGGCGCCACGGCCTTCGCCACCCGCCGCCTCGAGCGTTTCGAAATCGGCGAGTCGACATAAGACACAAGAGGGCGAGTCCCAGCGCGACGCGTCAGCGAGCGTGAAATGGTGCACGACGCGCGAAGTCTCGGCGCCGGCCGGCGATCCGTCACCCCCACAGGCGCGACTCAGCCCCCGGCCAGCTTCACCCGGTGACCCATCGCCTCCAGCTTCGGTTGCAACCGCTCCCGGTGGTCGCCCTGGATCTGGAGCGCGCGGCCCTCGCGGGACCCGCCGGTGCCCAGGTACTGCTTGAGCTGCTTCAGCGTCGCGTCCAGCTCCGCCGGCGAGCCCGGAAGCCCCGTCACGCTCGTGATCGTCTTGCCGCCGCGACCACCCTTCTCCCGCCGAAGGCGGACAACGCCATCGCCGGGGTCCGGCGCTGCGGGCTGCGCCGCCGTTCGGCGCGGCGCCGGTGCTGGTCGCACGCGGCCCCCGTCGGTGGAGTAGACGAGCCGCGAGCCGTCGCTCACGGGCCCTTTCCGTTCCCCATGCTCACCTTTGCACCCAACTCGTGGAGCTCGCGCCGATAGTCGGCGATGGTGTTCGGCGGGAGATTGTTGTCCCGGAGTTGCCGCGCCACGTCCGCCCTGGAGGGTGCGTAGCCGCGCTCTTCGAGCAGGGCTAGCGCCTGGCCCGCCGTGGCGAAGTACTCCTCGAGACCGCGGGTGGTGTAGCTCAGGCGCGAGACCGCCTGGGCGCGATCCGCTTCCACGTCCGCGACATCCCCGCCGCCAAGGTGGGCGATAAACTCTTCGAACTGCTCGTCGGTCATGCTCGCGGCGGCCTCGCCCAGCCGCGCCCGAAATCCGCGCGCACGGGCAGCCGCGTCGGGCGTGCCGGGGACCAGCCGGATCGAGCCTTGCAGGCCGGCTTCGTAGCCAAGCGCCATCCCAGAAAGGAACTTGATGCGCTCAATCGCGTGGTTCAGTTCGGCGACGTGGGAGACATAGGCGTCGTAGGGGGAGGCGAGTTTCCAGAGCAGCTTGGGGGCCATGGCGGGATCCATTCGCGTTGATGCCGCCATGGTAGGCGAGGCCACCGGGGCGCGGTAGTGCGGCCGCCCGCGACCTTACTCGGGCCGCTCCGCGAGGCGTTTCCGGTACGCCCGCGCCTTCTCCTGAGACCCGCAGAGCGCCATGTCGCACCAGATGCGGGAGCGGTTCCTGGAGGTGTCATAGAACGCGAATCCGCACGCCTTGCAGAGCTTGAGCCGTTCGAGCTCGCCAGCCGACTGCACGCGGTAAAGCGCCGCGACGATCTCGGCCATGGCGCGGTCCACACCCTCGCCCGCGGGCACGAGCCGCAGCGAACCGTCCGGCTCGACACCTATACCAATAGGCGCGGACTGCGTTACCCCTTCGATGGTCGGTCGCGTGCGGGGATCGGCCGGAGCGCCCAGGTGTTCGCGAAGGAGGCCGGCGATGGCGGAGCGCAGGTGAATCACGCGCCGCACATCTTCCGGGGCGGCCGGCGCGTTCCCGTGCCACAGCCCTCGCCCCGAGAACCAACCCGCGACGCTATCCGGAGTGGTCAGTCCATCCGGGTCCTCTCGCGTGTGGGAAAACGCGAGAAGCAGCTCTGTGTCGGCGTTCATCTCGTACTGCCCTCGACTGTCAGCATACCCCACGATGTGAATGCCGTCACCCCCTAAATCGCTTGACAGGTGACTAGAAAACCAGCAAAATGAGATAGCAGGTAACGGCAGTCAACAAGGAAGAGGCACTCAGATGATGTTTTTGGACGAACAGGCAGAGTTGACGCTGGTAAGTCAGCGTTTCGAGACAACGCAGCGGGAGGTTGCGGCTTTCAGGCTCGCCCGCGCGAACCGCGCGAGCCGCCCGGCCCCGAGCGTCGGGGCGTTCATCGACCGCGCGCTCGTAAAGGCGACACAAGGGGCCGTACGCCGCCAGGAAGCGCGACTCTCGCGCACTGACGGCTGTTACGGCAACCCCGACCCGGCAGCGTAGACAGAACCCCTCTCCACCGGAGAGGGGTTCTCGCTTTGAGTGCGAATCGAGAATCGACAATCGGCAATCGTCGATCACCAGTTCGTCTAATGCCGGAAGTGCCTCGTCCCGGTCATCACCATCACCACTCCGTACTGGTTGCAGCAGTCGATTCCATCCTGGTCGCGCATGCTCCCCCCCGGGTGGGCGATGGCGGCGATGCCCGCCTGGCAGGCCTTCTCAATTGAGTCGCCCCACGCGAACGGGAAGAACGCGTCGCTCGCCAGCGCCGCGCCCTTGACGTCCTCGCCGGCCTTCTCCATAGCGATTTCCACGCTCTTCACGCGGTTCGGCTGGCCGCTGCCCATACCAAGCAGGCGGCTGTCCTTCGCCACCGTGATGGCGTTGCTCTTCACGTGCTTCACCGCCCGCCAGGCGAATTTCAGATCCTCCAGCTGCTGAGAGGTCGGCTGCGTCTCGGTGACGACCTTGAACTCGATGGCTTCCGGCGTCGCGTCGTCCGTGTCCTGCACCAGCCAGCCACCGCCGACCTGGCGGTAGGAGCGGCCGCCAGGCTTCCGCGGCTGGGCTTCGAGGATGCGCAGGTCCTTCGACTTCCCCTTGAGCACAGTCAGCCCCTCAGGTGTGTAGGCGGGCGCGACGACGATCTCGTAGAACATGCGTGTCTCGCCATCGTTGGGGCTCCGGAACTCGCGGATCTCGCGGGCGAGGGACTCGTCCACCACGCGGTTGAATGCGACGATGCCGCCGAATGCGCTCGTCGCGTCGGCGCGCACTGCCAGCTGGTAGGCCTCGAGCAGGTCGTCGCGCGTGGCGATGCCGCAGGGGTTGGTGTGCTTCACGACCACGCACGTCGGTCCGGGGTACTCGTTCACGGCGTTCCAGGCGGCGTCGGCGTCGAGGTAGTTGTTGTACGACATCTCCTTGCCGTGGTGCTGGACGGCGCTGGCGATGCCGCCGCGCTCGTGCTCCGCGAGGGAGCGGTCCAGGTAGAAGGCGGCAGACTGGTGGGGGTTCTCGCCGTAGCGGAGGGTGTCGGCAAGCTCGAGCGAGAGCGTGACCTGCCCCCGTGGGCGGAGGCGGTCCTGCTCTGAGAACTGGCTGAACAGCCACTCGGAGACGGCGCTGTCGTAGGCCGCGACGTGAGCGAACGCTTGATACGCGAGATGAAGCCGGCCGCGCGCCGTGAGGTCGTTCGCACGGAGGTGCTCCAGCACTGCGCCGTAGTCGCGCGGGTTGACCACGACGATGACGTCTCGGTGGTTCTTCGCGGCCGCCCGTAGCATTGTCGGCCCGCCGATGTCGATGTTCTCGATGCCCTCGTCGAAGGTGACCCCGGGCTTCGTCACGGTGGCGACAAACGGGTAGAGGTTGCAGGCGACGAGGTCGATGGGGCCGATGTTGTGCTCGGCGATTGCCTGCATGTGAGCGGGGAGGTCGCGGCGCGCGAGGATGCCCCCGTGGACGGCGGGGTGCAGCGTCTTCACGCGGCCGTCCAGCATCTCCGGGGAGCCCGTGATCTCCTCGACCTTCCGGACGGGGATGCCCGCCTTCTCAATGGCCGCGTGTGTCCCCCCGGTGGAGACGAGCTCCCAGCCGAGCTCCACGAGCCCGCGGGCGAAATCCTCGATGCCGGTCTTGTCGTAGACGCCGAGCAGTGCGCGCATGGTCAATCCTCCTGTGCGCAGTGGGTGGGCCAAGTGCCAGGAGGAAGGGGAAGGGTCGGGCGACGCCTCGCTCAGCCCTCAGACTTCCGTCCTCAGCACTGTGTGACGCGGCCCAGGCGAGCGACCATTCTCAGAGGCCGGGCTTCCCCGCGGTATCCCGCGTTCGCCAGTCGCCCGACGGGGGGTATTGTAGCAGGCTCGGCGGCGGGATCACGCGACCGGCGGGGTCTTGCCCTCATACACCTCGATCAGGCGCTGCCGATCGTGCGCGATGCCTGCTCGCAGCGTGTCCAGGCGCTCAGAAACGCTCCACTCGGCAGCCCATCGCTCGATGTAGTCCCAATCGAGCCCTTCGATCTTGCCGAGGTTGATGGCGTCGACCTGGTCATGGGAACGATTGGCGATGAGCTTGAGCACAATGATGTCCTCCGGCGTTGCCACTCTCAGTACTTGCTCGGGGGTCAGTCGGACCGCCCGGTCGATGAGCAAGACCTGGAACTCCGTCTTCGCCGTGAGGAATTCGACGATCTTGTTGGTTCCGGGCTGAATAAAGCGGGCGAATCCTGGCCCGGAGGGCTCGTTCTCGTTCTGGATCCGGCTGAGTTCGTAACCCGCAGCGTCGAGCCGCTCCCTGAGCTTCCCGAAGACGATTGGATCGGCGACCAAAGTGAAGTCGACATCCTTTGTATATCTCGGCTCACGCCAGAAGTTGTGGGCCATGCCCCCGATGATCGCGCACTGCTCGGAGAACTCTTCAAGGACTTCCGAGAGTTCATCGACGAGGGCCTTCGCCGCCGCATCAGGACCGGTATAGGCCGAGCTCTCGGGCGCGGTCATATAGCTCCTCCGGATGGTCGTCGTCAGGCTTTGGATACATCGGGGTGAAATACGGGCCCTGCACCATCAGCCGGAAAGCGGAGACGAGCCTCTCCTTGCCGGGCTTCGCGAGGTGGCGCCGGAGTGCGTCCTGGTGGCTCTCGTACTTCCAGCGTCCGATGGCACGAAAATGCGCCCGGTCGCGCTCCAGTTGTTCGGGACTTCGTGCTGGTCGCTCGTCCACGACTCAAGTGTACCCCAACGTGGAGCCCGACTTCCCCTCTCCCGCGAAGTCGGGAGAGGGGGCTGGGGGGTGAGGGCCGCTCCGCGTAAACTCTGCTCATGCCCCTCCCCACCTTCACCCTCCTCGACGTCGCCGGCGCGGAGTACGCGTTCCCGCGTCCCCGCCACACCCTGCTCGTGTTCGTGAAGGAGGACTGCCCCACCTGCCGGCTCTCCCTCCCCATCATCCAGGCGACCGATGCCGCGTTCGCCGGCCAGGCCCTCGACGTCCTCCTCGTGGGCCAGGATAGGCAGGGGAATGAGAAGCTGGTGGACGACTTTTCCCTGCTGGTGCCGCTGCTCGATGACTCGGCCCTCAAGGTGTCGTACGCCTACGACATCGACACCGTGCCCACCGCCATCCTTGCCGACGTTCGCGGCGAGGAACTGTGGCGCTCCGTAGGTTGGGTGAAGGCCGACTGGCAGGCCCTCCACGAGCAACTCATCGGCATCACGCGCGCCCCCGCGCCGGTCCTTGCCTGGTCCGAGGTGCCCGACTGGCGCCCGGGCTGCGGCTCGAAGAGCGTGGAGCCCGGCATCGCCGAACGCCTCGCCGCCGAGGCCGAAGGCAGCCCCATCCGCGCCCGCCGCATCGACATCGGCGAGTCCGACGACCCCTTCGAGTTCATGTTCGACCAGGGCCTCACCGACGGCCTTCCCGTCATCCCGCCGACACCGGAGCGCGTCATGCGGATGCTCGGCGGCACCAGGCGGGACGCACAGGAGGTCATCGGCATCGTTCCCCCGAATCTGGCGCCCGTGACGGTGGAGAAGATCGCTATCAACGCGGTCATGGCTGGCTGCAAGCCGGATTACATGCCCGTCGTCATCGCCGCCGTGGAGGCCATCTGCGAGGAGCAGTTCAACATGCACGGCGTCCTCGCCACCACCCACTTCCCCACTCCCGTGATCATCGTCAACGGCCCCATCCGCGACCGCATCGGCATGAACTACCGGATGAACGTCCTCGGCCAGGGCAACCGCGCGAACGCCACCATCGGGCGCGCCGTCCAGCTCGTCGTCCGCAATGTCGGCGGCGGCCGCCCCGGCGAGGTCGACCGCGCCGCCCTCGGCCAGCCGGGCAAGTATACCTTCTGCTTCCCGGAGTTCGAGGAACGCAGCAACTGGGCGCCGCTCCACGTCGAACGCGGGTTCAAGAAGGAAGATTCCGTGGTCACCGTCTATGCGGGCAACTCCCCGACATTCATCGTCGACCAACTGTCCCGCGATGCCCGCGCTCTCTGCACCAGTTACGGGCGCGCCATGGCCACTATCAGCCACCCGAAGCAGTACAACTACGGCGAGATTGTCCTGGTCGTACCGCCGGAGCACGTCGACACCATCGCGAAGGACGGCTGGACCAAGGCCCAGGTCCGGCGTGCCATCCAGGAAGCATCGATGAAGCCGGTCCGCGAGCTCGTGCGCGACGATGAGTGCCCGGAGGGCATCCCAGTTGCGGCGGCTGAGCGCATCGGCCTCGACACCGTGCTCCCCAAGTTCGCGAAAGACGAGAACATCACGCTCGTGGTTGCCGGCGGCGAAGCCGGCAAATTCGCGGCTTACCTCGGCGGCTGGGTGAGCGGGCCCATGGGCAGCATCATGACGAGCAAGCTCATCCGCGACTGAGGGCCGGGTTGGCAGGGCCAAGCCTGGACGACCGAGCGATGCCTCTCCGATAGTAGGGGTCGGCCGCGCCGACCCGAAGCTGGCAGCAGCCAGCCCTCCCGCCGCCGCTACGGCTTCCAGACTTGTGACGACTTCCCCTGCATCATGTCCTGCAGCGAGTAGAGCTCGACGCGCCATGGAGTGAGCTTGAGCGCCCCGAACGACGGGTCGCTGGAGCCGCCCTGCCAGAACAGGCCGGGGTCGTAACCGACGGGCGGAGGCGCATTCTTGATCAGGTCCCAGATCCGCTGACGCTCAGCCGCATCCTGCGACCACTCCGCCTTGCACTCGGCATAGACCTGCTGGTGCTGCTGGTCCCAGTAGCTGATGGAAACGTACGGGTTCTTCTCGATGTGCTTCGCCTTGAACGAATCGCGCCCCGTGGCGATCCAGCCGGTGGAGCCCTCCCAAACGGGGTGAAGGATGCGGGCCCGCGGGCGTCCCTTCCCGTCCACGGTGGTGACGGTGCACCAGACGATGCGATTCACGCGGGCGTTGAACTCGTCGGCGATGTCATCAAAAGAGGCTACGTCGGCCATGGAAGGTATCCGATCGGTTTGTTTGTGGCGGCTCACTATGGCGTAGAGCCACAAGTAGGGCAAGTAAACCTCCCGACAAGGGTGGGCTCCACCGGCCACCCTCCTTCGGACCGCTCGCGCGCGACGGCAGGAATCTCAGTCCTCCGAGGAAGCACCTGGTCCGAGGAGTCCGCCGGCGTCGCGTTCGTCGAGCTCCAGGATCGGGGGCGCGGACTCGACCCGCTTCTCGACCAGCTTGATGTGTTCAGCCGGCGGTATGTTTTCCGGGAGCTGTCCACCGATGCGTTGAATTGCCTGCCTGACTTCGCGGCCTACCTGCTCGTGGGTATTGATCGCGGTCTGTTGCCCCCGACGTCCTTCCCGCGAGAGCTTTTCGCGGGCCTGCGTCATCCGGAACTGATTGGCGGCCAGCTCTGTGGCGTTCATGCGGTCCATGAGATTTTCTCTTGCGGGAATCGCCTTCCGTTGCTTGATAGACGTGCTCCCGAGCCCGCCGTACAAGCCCCTGTACCCCGCATCGTGGAAGACCCCGAACATGCTGCTCTGGACGCCAGCTTGCTTGGCCGCCCCCGAGAGTGCCTTGAACTCCTCGGCGGCCTGCCTGCGGAGTTCGACCCGCTCTCGGTCGGGGTTCAGCTCATCGCTCAACTCCTGTCGTCGCGTCTGAACGGCGAAGTAGCTCTGGGCCTGTGCGATCTCCGGCTTTCGAGAGTCACCGTTCTGGGCGATGAGATAACAGGCGAACCGCGAGAGATGGTAATCCGTGACCCGACGTGCCCCACCTGAGCCCAGTGCAACCATTTTGTCGGAGACGTCAAAATGGTGATCGGGCACGTTGTTTGAGCGTTGACACGATGTTATTGCACGTTCGATTGCCGTCTCGAACCGCCGCCAGTTCGTGTAACCCAGCAATGGCTGGAGCTCCCGGGCGCTCCAATACTCTGCGCCGTGTGCATTGATTTGCCGTAGCCGCTCGAATGCACTGGCGCCCTCATGGGACTGCGTTCGCTCGAGATCCATGCGGTCCGCCTTTGGAGTCACCCGGCGCTCAGCCAGGAGAGCTTAGCCCGATTACTGTTACCCACTGTAGCGGGCAACTGTCAAGGTGATTACTCATATGCACATCAGCCCAGCCGGATCGCCAGGCAGGTAATCGTGTGCTGGACGCCGCCGGAGGTCTCGATCGTGTTCTCAACGGTGGACATCAGCGCGTCCACGTCGTCCGCTTCCACGCGTGCGATGACGTCGTACTGGCCGGTGACCGTATCCGCTGCGAGTACACGCACGCCGGGCACCTGCATGGCCGCGATCGCATCACAGACCGGGCGTGCGTGGCCCACGTCCGTTTGCACCAGCACCCAACCTGTGATTGTCATTTGTGCTGCCCTCGCCCAGGAACTGGAAGCTCACTCTACTCAGTCGGTCCCCGGGCGGGAAGTCTCACCATCCACACGCGGACAACCCGGACACCGATCTCCCGCAGGGGTGCTCTGGACAGTTCGCAGTTTGTTATGCTTACGCCGGCACGGGGACCGGCCAAACGGCCCCAAAGCCAAGGCGGGCATGGAATGCTCCTCGCGCTGGACGTAGGCAACACCTCCATCCACATCGGCGTCTTCAAGGGACAGAAGCTCGAAGCGACCTGGCGCATCGGCGTGGAGGCGGAGAAGCTCCCCGATGAGTACGGCGTCCTCCTCCTCTCGCTCCTGGGCACGCGCAACCTCACCCCACAGGCATTCGACGCCTGCATCCTGGGATGCGACGTGCCGCCACTGATTCCCACCTTCGAGGCTGTCTGCCGGAAGTTCTTCGGCCTCGACCCGATGATCGTGGGCCACGGGCTGCGCACCGGTGTCCGCATCCTCTACGACAACCCCAAGCAGCTGGGCGCCGACCGCATCGTCGATGCTGTCGCCGCGATCAAGCTCTATGGTGCTCCCGCTATTGTCGTGGACTTCGGCACGGCCACGGTCTTCGACGCCGTCAATGCGGACGGGGACTACCTCGGGGGCGCGATCGCGCCGGGCATCGGCATCGCCAGCGAGGCCCTCTTCAGCCGCGCCGCGATGCTCTACCGCGTGCAGCTCGAACGGCCACCCACCGCTATCGGCAAGAACACGATCCACGCGATGCAATCGGGCATCCTCTTCGGCTACGTCGGCCTCGTGGAGGGCGTTGTGCAGCGCTTCAAGGACGAGCTCGATGGCGAGCCCAAGGTTGTCGCTACCGGCGGCTGGGCCGTGCAGATCGCCCGGGAGACCGACTGCATCGACGTGGTCGACTCGGAGCTCACCCTCAACGGCCTCCGCTACATCTACGAGCTGAACTCGGCGCCTGCCTGAGAAGAGGGTCGAATCGTGAATCGTGAATCGCGAATCCTGAGTCCAAACCTCCCCCTCGCCGGCACGCACGTCGTGCTCGGGGTGACAGGCTCGATCTCCGCCTACAAGGCCGCCGACCTGTGCTCGAAGTTGCGCCAGGCGGGCGCCGCCGTGGAGGTGGTGATGACGCCCGCGGCCACGCAGTTCATCACGCCACTCACGTTCCAGTCGCTGACGGCGCGGGAGGTGGTGGTCGACATGTTCGCCGCGCGCGAGGCCGAGGCACATGTGGAGGTCGCGCGGCGCGCGGACGCACTCGTCATCGCCCCGGCCACCGCCGACTGCCTCGCCAACCTCGCCCACGGCCAGACCCCCGACATGGTCACGCTCACGGCACTGGCGACCACGGCCCCGCTGCTCATCGCTCCCGCCATGGACAGCCAGATGTGGGAGCACGCCGCCACGCAGGCGAACGTGGCAACCCTGCGCGGGCGAGGGGCGACCTTCGTTGGGCCAATGGAGGGCCGCCTCGCGAGCGGGCGCATGGGCGCCGGGCGCCTGGCCGAGACACCCCAGGTGATCGGGGCGCTGCGTGCCCTGCTCGGCGGGCTCACCGGGGATCTCCGCGGCCGTCACCTCGTTGTGAGTGCCGGGCCGACGCACGAGCCACTCGATCCCGTGCGCTTCGTGGGCAACCACTCCACCGGGAAGATGGGCTTCGCCATCGCAGAGGCCGCACGCGACCGGGGCGCCCGCGTGACGCTCGTCACCGGCCCCGTCGCGCTGGAGACCCCCTGGGCCGTGGATCGCGTGGACGTGAGCCGCGTGGCCGATATGCTCGCCGCCCTCGAACGCGCCACCGCGGACTCGGACGCGATCGTCATGTCCGCCGCCCCCGCCGACTTCCGGCCGGAATCGACCGCGGAGCACAAAATCAAGAAGTCGCCTGGCGAGGACGGCCTCAGCGTCCGCCTGGCGAAGAATCCGGACATCATTGCCACGCTCCCCGGCGGCGGCGTGCGCGTCGGCTTCGCCGCCGAGACCGAGAACCTCGCGGAGTACGCGAAGGCCAAGCTCGTCTCCAAGCGCCTCGATTTCATCGTCGCGAACGACGTCACCGCCGCCGGCAGCGGCTTCGGGACGGGAACGAACCAGGTCACGTTCTTCCACGCCGATGGCCGCACGGAGGAACTCCCGCTCATGTCCAAATACGCCGTCGCCCACGCCATCCTCGATCGCGTCGCCGCTCGGCTGCCGTAACTCCGGCTCTCGGTACGGCGGCCGTGAGGCCGCTGCCCTCTCCGGCTCTTGGGGACCTTGGCGGTTCGTACACACGCGAAAGGGGCGCCCCCTGCGCCCCTCTCACACTCCGCTCATCCCCCTCCCCGGTGGAGGTCCCACTCATCGGGGATCTGCCTGCTTTACGTCTCGGCCCGGGCGTTCGGATCTCTGCAAAAACAGGGAGGCCGCACATGCCGTGCGGCCTCCCTGCGGGAATTCCTGTCCCGCGCCTCAGGACTCCGGGTTGAACTGCCCACCCCCCCTGGCGAAGTTGCACACGTTCTTCTCGTTTGTCTCGTACGCGTTCTTCGAGGCATTCACGCCGTCTGCCTCGAACAGGAGAAGGCCACACGCCAGGTCGGACTCTGGCGTGTAGTCGTTGCCTGAGATTGAGTTGTCTCTCACGAACGCCGTGCCGCTGAAGCCGACCTGGATTCCGTTCTGTGCGATGTAGGTCACGGGCCCATCGCCCACCACCGTGTTGCCCGTGATCGTTGCCGCGACAGAGCCGTTTGCGACGATGCCGGTCTTCTGGTAGCCGGTGATGGTGTTGCCAGAAACGAGCACCTCCAGGTCGGAGCCCGTGTCATCGAATGGTGCGTTCCGCACCTCGATGGCGTTGCCCTCCTGGCAGCCGCTCGCGGTCGCCTGCCGGATGTTGGTGAGCGTGTTGTTCGTGATCGACCCGGACGCGCCGTCGAGCATGATTCCGCGGAGCCTATCGTCCCCCTCGTCGCAGGCGTCCGCGAGGCTATCCGTGGTCACGCCGAGATCAGTGACGTGCGCGACGGAGCCGGCATTCGCGACCACGGCGCCCACGAAGTGGCCCCCCGCGGGGTCGACGGCCGTGATCGTGTAGCTCTGCCCGTCGAGCGTGAACCCGTCGGGCACCTCAATCGTCTGCTCGGTGTAGCAGTCGCCGTCGAGGAGCATGGTCATGCCAACGATGGTGAAGGTGCAGGCAGGCCCGGGGCCGCTGAACAGGCTGAGGTTGTCGATGAAGAACCCGTTCCCGGAGGTGGCTGGAGCGGCCGTGCCGCCCGTCCGGAACAAGATCGAGTCGACGGTGCGTGTCGGGTTTAGTTCTTGCTCGCGGAAGTAGTCCTCCCAGCTGGTCCCGGTGTGTACGAGGACGCCATCGAGGTAGACCTCGACCACATCATCGCCGATGCCATCTACGAACGTCATGGTGACCTTGAGATGGTGTACGGCCGATCGATCGAGGCCCGTGGCGATGTTTGTCTGAACGAAGCCGGTGCCTGTCTGGTAGTCGTTGAAATTCAGTTCGAGACCGGTGGGTGTGTCAGCCATCTGCACCCAGCTCATGCGCGCGCCGTCGCCCCGGTCGGGGCTTGCCACCACTGAAAGCCCTGACTGCTCGGCGTCGGGAACAGCCGACGCGAAGTCCCATTCGGCCGAAAAGAACGTCTGGCGCGTGCCCCCGCTCATTCCCCCGCCCTCGGCGGAGGTCTCGCCTGCCTCGTCGCCCAGGCTCCCGGAGAAGGTCTGGTCACCGAAGCAGCCGCTCGTAACCGCGTTGGAGATCCTCAGGGCCTTCGTCCCGAATCCCGTGATCAGGCTCGGGTCGTCCACCAGGTGGTCGTACACGCCACAGCCGCTTCCTGCGGCGCCGGAACTGCTCCACCCATCCTGGTTGTGGACCGTCCCGAGCGCGTACGTTTCGAAGTCGGTTGTGCTGGAATCCGCGCTCGTCATCTCGCGCCCTGCGAGGGCGATGACTCCGATCGCAATCGTCGCGAGCGCGAGCCGCCAGCGCGCGTTCATGAAGGTGCTGGACATTTGGAGAACCCTCCGTCGCGCCCCGACCTCGACTCGGGTGCGCATAAGGGCTTACCCGCCCGATCTCCTGCTGTTACGGCCGGTTCACCGTGCGTCAACAATTGACGCGCGCCTATTAGACGAACGTCCTCAGGCCCATGCCTCGTTCATATATCTACCATCTGGCCGGTTATTCTCGACCGCTCGCTCCCGCTGGCGCCGACGGGTAGACTCCGCCCACCCACTCCCATGTCCTGGAGGCCCCCGTGCAGTTCTGCCGCTATGAACAAGATGGCCACGTCGTCCGCATCACCGTCACCCGCCCCGAGGTCATGAACGCGCTCCATCCGCCGGCCAGCGTCGAGCTCTCCGAGTGCTGGGACCGGTTCGCGCAGGACGACGATGCCTGGGTGGCCGTCCTCACGGGCGAGGGCGAGAGGGCCTTCAGCGCCGGCAACGACCTCAAGTACACCGCTGAGATGTCCCGCCTCCCCGCCGACCAGCGGCCGTCCCTCGTGTTTCCGCCGAGCGGCTTCGGTGGCCTCACCTCCCGCTACGACCTCTTCAAGCCCATCATCGCGCGCATCAACGGGTTCGCCCTGGGCGGCGGGCTGGAGATGGCGCTCGCCTGCGATATTCTCGTCGCCGCGGACCACGCCGAGGTCGGCCTGCCGGAGCCACGCCGCGGACTGATCGCGGGCGCCATGGGCGTGCACCGCCTTCCCCGCCAGATCCCGCTCCACGCCGCCCTCGGGTACATGCTCACGGGACGCCACATCCCCGCCCAGCGCGCCTACGAGCTGGGGCTCGTGAATGAAGTTGTCCCGCTCGCCCAGCTCGACAACGCCGTCGACCAGTGGGTCGCGGACATCGTGCGCTGCGCTCCCCTCTCCGTGCGCTCCACCAAGGAGAGTGCGCTCGCCGGGCTGGAGATGAGCCTCCAGGATGCCGGCAGGGCGCGCTTCGAGTGGGAGAACCGCCGCCGCCAGAGCCCCGATTCGGTCGAGGGCCCGCGCGCCTTCGCAGAGAAGCGCGCCCCCAACTGGACCGGCCGCTAGCGGGCGAATTCACCGCACTCACGCGGAGATTGAGGCTAATCTCGATGAAACCCATCGAGGTGGACTCATGCGCCCAATCTCGGACCTGCCTGTCTTCCGCTCCCTCGCCCCTCTCTGGCACGATCCCGAATCGCGAGCGCTCCTGGTCACGGTGCTGGTACAGGTGACCGGGGGCACGGTCGTCTTCAGTCTCATCGAGGACTGGAGCGTGATCGACTCGTTCTACTTCTGTGTCGTCACATCTACCACCATCGGCTACGGCGACTTCACGCCGACGACAGAGGTGGGGAGGCTGGTCTGCGTTGTCTACATCATCATCAGCGTGGGATTGGTGGTCGCACTGCTCTCGCGCATCGCCATGGGGCGGGTCGAACGCCGCGCCGCAGCCATCGAACATCGCAAGAGCGAGCCGGCGCCTTCGCTTGACGCCTGAAGGTCACTACAGCTCCACGCGCCCTCGCGGCGACGCAACCTCGGCGACCAGCCGGGCATGCGGTCCCTCGCGTACTTCGAGCCGCTCGCCGATCGCCTCGAGCAGCGGCAGTACGGCCGCTGGCCGTGGGTGCTCCGCCCTGAAGGTGATGAGGCGGCAGCCCTTCGCGGACGTGGCCGATGGGTGCGGAGTGTCGCCCCAATCGATCAGGAACGGTACGAGGCCGTCGGCCTCCGGTTCGTCTCGGAGCGTCAGCTTCCACGCCAGGTTCACGCCGTCCGGCCGCATGCGTGACATCGCCTGCACTGTGCCGGCGTCGTAGCCCGCCGCCTTTGCCCGGGCCACGCGATCGTCGATATCAGAGGCCTTCGCCGCCCAGGTGATCAGGCGCGCGAGCGCCAGCGTGTCGATCCCGAATGGGCGCGGCCGCGCTGGGGCTGGCTGGTCTGGGTCGGGGCCGATGACCTCGAGGTAAGAGCCGTCGCCCAGGTCGAGCAGGGCGTTGTGCGTTCCGCGGCCCGTGTGCTTCCCGCCCGGCGACGGCCGCACACCCAACCGCGCTTCGAGGTCCACGCAGGCGGCCTCCAGATCAGGCGCGGCGTAAACGATGTGGTCGATCACTGCTCGTATCCCGCCGGCGCCACGAAGCCGCCAATCTCGCGCTCCATGAGTGCCGCGAAGCGGATGGGCGTGCGGTCTTCGAGGTACGGCCCGATCGCCTGCAACCCGATCGGCAGCTGCTTGCCGCCTACCTCGGTCCGCAGCACCGGGAAGGCCGTTGCGGGCAACCCGGGGAGTGTCGCCAGCGCGGGTGGCACAATCTGCATGCCGTAGGGCACCGGCTTGCCGTTCACCGGCACCGTTCGCTGTGTCCAGGGGAGCGTCGTGTGTTCGAACGCAGGCCCGATCGTGATTGGCGCGACCAGCACGTCCCACTCGTGGAAGAACCGCGCATAGGCCCGGCGGAAGTGCTCGCGTTCGACTTCGAAGCCAAGGTAGTCGGTCGCGGTGGCGCGCAGGCCGCGAATCGTGCCGCGTTCCATCTCGTCCCCGTTTGCCTCCATCAGCGCTGCCATCGACGCTTTCTCCTCCGGTGGGAGCGCGGCGAAGATGTATACCGCCAGGAGCGCCCGGTAGGTGTTCAGCAATGCCTTCCAGTCGAGCTCGGGCTGGACTGACTCGACGCGGGCGCCCGCCCGGCTTGCGGCCGTGGCGACCTGGTCCATCGCGGCGAGCACGGAATCGTCCACGGGGAGCCAGTCGAGAGGCGGCAGCATGGCGACGCGCAGCCCGGACAGCGACTCCGCGCGTGCGGGCGGGAGCTCGAGCTTCCACTGGTCTTCGCCCGGTTCGGGGCCAACGATGACGTCCATTGCGAGCTCGAGGTCCTCCGCGCTTCGTGCGAGCGGGCCTTGCACGCCCATGATCCCGCCGGGGCGTGGCACCGGCGGACCCGGCACGTGTCCGCTGCGCGGCACCGCCGAGTCGGACGGGCGGTGTCCGTAGAGCCCGCAGAAGGCCGCCGGCACGCGGATCGAACCACCGATGTCGCTGCCGAATTCGAGTGCAGTGAGGCCGGCCGCGAGCGCTGCGGAGCCGCCGCCGGTGCTCCCACCGGGAGTGCGCGCGTGGTCCCACGGGTTCACCGTGCGCCCGAAGATGGGATTGTCGGCCTGCCAGTCGCCCGCGTTCGGTGGCACGTTCGTCTTCCCGATGAGCACCGCGCCCGCGCCCAGCACGCGCGCCGCCACGGGGCCGTCTTTCTCGGGAATGTTGTCGCGAAGCTCCTCGACACCCGCGGTGGCACGTAGCCCGCCCACGACTATGCAGTCCTTGATCGTCAGTGGCAGCCCTTCAAGCGCGCCGCCCGAAGGACCGGGCTCCACCTGCCGCGCGCGGCCCCGCGCCTGTTCGGTGTTCGGGATGACGATGGCGTTGAGCGTGGAGTTGTAACGCTCGATCCGTGCCAGGTACATCTCCAGCAATTCCGGCGGCGACACTTGCTTCGCCCGCAGCGCGCGGATCAGGTCTGATGCGGACGTAAAGGGGTCAATCGAGACCGCGGGCGTAGCCAAGAGGTCACCTCCGTGTGGTGTGGAACGGTACTCCGCGCGTCCGCGCCGGCCAACCGCCCCGCGCCGTGCACGCGAAGTAAAGCCGACATCCGTTGATTACATTCCGTTCACGGCGCGTTCGCCTTCTCGAAACATGGGGCTGCGACGGTGATCCCCAGACGCACTTTGGGAGGTGCACAGATGACTTTCGAGGAACTGTACTCCGCGGCGCGAGCGGCGGAACTGGAGCGAGACACGCACAACAGCCGCCACCTGGGCGAGCTTCACCGGCTGGAGGCCGCCGACCTCGGCAACACTGGCCGGCAGGACCGGCCTCGGCAGGCCTTCGCACGCCTGCTGCGACGGGGAGCCACTAACGGCTGAGCCTGGCCTCCAGGGCCGCCTGCGCGGGCGGCCACTCCTCCGCCAGGATGGAGAAGTACGCGGAGTCGCGAAGGGCCCCGTCCGCGCCGGGCGAGTGGGCGCGGATGATGCCCTCGAACGTGGCCCCGATGCGGAGGATGGCGTTGTGCGAGCGCTCATTGCGCCGGTCGGTCTTCAGGCGGACTGCCTTCACACCCCACGTCTCGAACGCGTGCGTGAGCATCAGCAGCTTCGCCTCCGTGTTCACCGCGGTGCGCTGCATGTCGCCCGCGAGCCACGTCCAGCCGATCTCGACGACATCGGGACAGCCGGGGGGCGGTGCGAGCGGGCTCCCCTCCGGCCAGGCGTGAAACTCGAACGTCGCGAATCGGGTGGACCCGACCACCCGCCCGGAGTCGCGCAGGGTGGTGGCGAACGCAACGACCTGCCGCGCCTCGGCGCGCTCAATCGCGTTCGACACATACGTGGTCATCTCCGCGAGCGTGCCCGGCACGGGCGTCCACTGGTAGCTCGCGCGGGACACCGTCGCCGCCTCGAGCAGCGCCGGCACATGCTCGAGCGAGAGAGGCACGAGGCGCACCGTGCGGCCTTCGAGGGTAACGTCCGGCGCCATCGGGTCAGCGGAGGTGGGTGCAGTCATTCACGCAGTTTCACCGTCGAGAACCAGATCGCACAGATCCACGAGTAATCTCGTCCGTTGGGCCAGTCGCTTAGATGCCGGCTTCCGTCAACAGTGACTCGGCGGAATGAGCGAAGCCGGGGACCGTGGAGGCAGTCACGAGTTCCTCGCCCGAGACCGTCACACGCCTGCCGCCGTCGCCGTCCCTGTTCTCGTAGATGTCTACCGACCGCCGCTCAAGGTCGAACACCCAGACGACCGGTATCCCGAAGGACCGATACAGGTCGACCTTCGCCCGCACTGTCGTGCGGATTTGATTTGGCGAGAGGATCTCGACCGCAAGATCCGGCGGCGATTCCATCCATTCCCCAGCTCCGGGCCGCCTGGACCGGTAGAACGCGAGATCCGGGAGTGGGGAGCTGCCCGCTCGAGTGTCGGACTCGGGGATGATCGCACGTGGCTCCGCGGCCGCCCGGCCCATCCGCCTGAGCAGTTCGCCCAACACGATCGTCAATTCGCCATGGTCCCACGTAGGTGACATCTTCTCTTCGACCTCCCCGTCGATCAGCTCGAGCCGCCGCTCATCGATGTCGGGCATCGCCAGGAACTCTTCGAGGGTGAGGCGTGTGCTGGTGGTCACGGGAGAATTGTAGCAAACGTGCGAAAGTCGAAAGTCGAAAGTCGAAAGTCGAAAGTCGAAAGTCGAAAGGCGAGAGTCGAACGCAGATGGCCGATGGCCGTCTACTGTACAGTGGCCCTCCATCTCTCTTGAGCGAAGGCTTCACCATGCGTGGAATGATCCCCGACGACCTCTACAAGATCCCCTGGCTCAACGAATGCGACATTTCGCCGGATGGCCGCCTCGTCGCCTTCCCGGTCACGCGGATGGACCGCGAGAACGACACCTACAAGTCCGCCATCTGGGTGGTCCCGGCGGACCATACGGCGCCACCGCGACAGTTCACCGCTGGTGAGAAGCGGGATTCAAGCCGCAGGTTCTCGCCTGACGGCAAGTGGCTCGCGTTCCTCTCGGAGCGGGGCGACAAGAAGCCGCAGCTCTACGTCATGCCCACGTCCGCCGGGGAGGCGCGCTGCCTCACCGACCTCCCCTTCGGGGCGGCCTACCCCGTCTGGTCGCCGGACAGCACGCGCATCGCCCTCGCGGCCCGCACCGGCACGCCGCCTGACCCCGACCCGAAGAAGACGAAGCCGTACCGCCGCATCACCTCCATGAAGTACAAGCTCAACGGCGAGGGGTTTGTCTACGACCGCCGTCGCCACCTCTTCGTGGTCGACGTCGAGTCTGGTGATTGCACGCAGGTCACGGACGGCGACTGGGACGACTCGCAGCCCGCCTGGTCGCCCGGTGGCCGCGAGATCGCGTTCATCTCCGCCCGCCACGACGACCGCGAGTATGACTCCGTCAGCGACGTGTTCGTCACGCCGGTCGATGGCGGCGATCCACGGCGCCTCACGGGAGCCGACTCGCTCTGCAAGTCACCCTCGTGGTCATCGGATGGCGGCACGGTCGCATTCCTCCGAGCGCCCATGTGGCCCTCGAACGCCACGCTCTGGGCCGTCGATTCCGCGGGCGGCAACCTCCGCGCTATCGACCGGGCCTTCGACCGCGATACGGGCGCAGGGGGACTCCCGGGAGCCGTCGCCGCTCCGCACTGGCTCCCGGACGGCTCGATCCTCAGCATCGCCTCCGACCGCGGCCGCGCCAGCCTGATCGCGGCGAAGGAAGGCCAGCCTACTCGGTGGATCGCCCCCAGCGACAGAATGGCCGGCTGGTACTCCGTGACGCCCGATGGCACGAAGGCGGTGATCTCCGCGTCGACCGTCGCCACGACCAGTGACCTCTTGCTGGTCGACCTCCTCGCGGGTACATCGGACCAACTTACGCACTACCAGGATGAGATCGCGAGGGAGGCGCACCTGCAATCCGCTGAACGCGTTTCGGTCCCGACTGAGGCGGGAACGGAAGTGGACTGTTGGATTATGAAGCCGGCCGGCTTCGAGGAGGGGAAGCAGTATCCGGTGCTCCTCAACGTCCATGGTGGCCCCTTTGGCCAGTACGGCGAGACGTTCTTCGACGAGTTCCAGGTGTATGCGGGGGCGGGCTACGGCATCGTCTTCTGCAACCCCCGCGGCTCCTCCGGGCAGGGCACAGACTTCTCGCGCGCCCTCGTGGGTGACATGGGCGGCCCGGACTCCCGTGATGTCCTCGCCGCCTTCGATGCAGCGCTTGAGCGCATGCCCTGGGCGGACCGCTCGCGGCTGGGTGTGATGGGCGGGAGCTATGGCGGCTTCATGACCACCTGGATCATCGGCCACGACCACCGGTTCAAGGCCGCCGTGAGCGAGCGCGCCGTCAACGACTGGTACTCGATGCAGGGCGCCAGCGATATCGGCGGCACCTTCAACCGCCAGTACCTGGGCGAGCGCGCGGTCATCCAGGACGACGTCGATCTCCTGCTCCGCCAGTCGCCGCTGACATACGCGAAGGACATCCGCACGCCCGTGCTCATCCTCCACTCGGAGGACGACCTCCGCTGTCCCATCTCCCAGGGCGAGCAGCTCTTCGTCGTCCTCAAGCAGCAGCGACAGGACGTCGAGTTCGTGCGGTTCCCGGACGAAAGCCACGAGATGTCGCGGTCGGGCAAGCCCAGCCACCGCACGGACCGGTTCGAGGTCATCCTCGATTACTTCAACCGCAAGCTGAATGAGGAGCGGCCGAGTGGCAAGTGACTCAACGCCCGGCTCTCTGGGGATGATTCGCTGGCAGTGGGCGTTCCAGGAATGGGCGACCACCCACCTGCTCGACGCAGCTGGCATGCTCCCCGAGGAGGCGCTGCGGGCTCCCGGTGCCATCCCCGGCGGGCGCGGCGACGGGTCGACCTGGGAGACCCTCGCGCACCTCGTGGGGGCCGAGCAACAGTGGCTGGAACGATGGCTCGGCGACGCGGACTCCACGTTCAGGTCTGGAAAGCACTACCGCTCCTTGCACGAGCTGCGCACCGCTTCGGAGGACACCTCGGGGCGGCGTCGGGTGTGGCTCAGTGGCCTCGGACCGGCCGCACTCTCGGAACGCCCGACCGGCGAGGAACCGCTCTGGATGGCGTTGTTACACGTCGCCAATCACACCACGCACCACCGTGCGGAGGCTTGCGCCGCCCTAACCACCGCGGGAGCGCCCCCGCAGGGAGTGGACATGCTCGAATGGATCGATGCTGGCTGCCCGGGCGCAGAGGGACCCTGAGCATGCTGACGGGCGAACGCGTGCTGCTCCGCGCCGTCAGCCGGGACGACCTCAAGACCTACTGGGGCTTCCGCCAGGACGTGGAGATCGTGCTTTTGGCGGACGACTTCCCCCCGCGCCCGCGGTCGTTCGAGGAGATCGAGCAGGTCTACGAGGCGCACCAACGCAACCAGGGCGACAGCCTCTGGTTCGCGATCGAGGCCGACGGTAAGTTCATCGGCCAATGCCTCCTCCACAACATCCACCACGTCGCCATGAGCTGCGAGCTTGGAATCACCATCGGGGACCGCGACTACTGGTCGAAGGGCTACGGCCGCGAGGTGGTGGGGCTGCTGCTCGACTACGCGTTCCGCATCCTCAACATGCACCGGGTCTGGCTGACGACGAACGGCACGAATGAGCGCGCCATCCGCTCCTACCTCGCGAGCGGCTTCCGCGAGGAAGGCCGCCTGCGCGAGCACTACTGGATCGCCGGCGCCTACGACGACGCCGTCTACATGGGCATCCTCCGCGCCGACTGGGAGCGTGCCCAGGGGTAGTCACCGTCGACGGCATCGCCACCGGCGCGGGCCGCCGGGACGTGTACAATTCTCGGTATGGCATTCACGGTGAATGACCTCGGAGACCTGTTGAAGCTTCTGCGGGAGCGCCCGGAGTGGCGCGAAGAGGTGCGCCGCGAAGTCCTCGGCGACGAACTGCTCGCCCTGCCAGAACTCGTGCGGCAGAACTCCATCGACATCCAGAAGCTCACCGAGAGCATGGATCAGCTCACGGAGGCCGTGAACAAGCTGGTCACGTGGTCGGGCATCACGGACGCGCGGCTCGCGCGGATGAGTGGCTACGTGCTAGAGCTTTGGTACCGCGATCATCCCGGACTGCTGGGCCTACTCCATCGGCTTCGGCGGATACGGGTTCCGGAGCTCGCGGCGCTCGACTTGCTCGAGGATGCAGTCGATGCAGGCCTCGTCAGTGAGGACGAGTTCGGTGCGATCTACCGGGCAGACTTGATCATCGCCGGGCGCGAGGGGAGCGGCGACGCCGCGCACGATGCGATGCTCGCCGTCGAAGTCTCTAGCAAGATCAACATGTACGACGTCCGCCGCGCGGAGGAACGCGCCGCAATCCTGCGCAAGGCTGGGTATGCCGCCCATCCTGTTGTCGCGGGACACGAGGTGGACGAGATCACCGCTGGATATCTCGACGAACGTGGCATCAGATACCACCTGAAGCCAGACGAAGGTACGGCGGCGGCAAGCTGAGCCGACCCGCCAACGCCGCTGTCGTGGGAAGAGTGACCGCTTGACGCTAGGCGCGCGCGGCCGCCTTCTCCAGCGCCCTCCGGGTGAACACCTTCACCATCGCGCGCCGGTAGGCCTCGCTGGCGTGGATGTCGGAGTTGATGTCTTGCAGCCCCTCACCCGCAACGGACGCGGCCGCATCGATGGTCGCCTGGTTGAGGGGCTTGCCAGCGAGCGCGGCTTCCACGGACGTCAGCCGCTGGGCGTGCGTCGAGGCGCCCGTGACCGCTATGCGGGCCGACTGGATCGTGCCGCCGCTCGTCTGCAGCGCCGCGCAAACGCCCACGATGGCGTAGTGCGAGGCCTTCTGATGGAGCTTCGCGTAGGCCGCTGCCTTGATCGGCTGGAACTGCACGCCGGCGATGATCTCGTCGTCCGCCATGTCCACTGTGAAGAGGTCCTGGAAGAAGGACTCCGCTTTCACCGCGCGCCAGCCGTTCCCGCCCTTCAGGTGGACCTCCGCGTCGAGGGCGACCATCACGGCGGGCATGTCGGCCGCGGGGTCGGCGTGGGCGATGCTGCCGCCCAGGGTGCCGCGGTTGCGGACCTGCGGGTCGCCGATCTCGCCCGCCGCCTCCGCCACCACGGGCGCCTGCGACGCGAGGATGTCCGAGGTGGCGACATCGTGATGGGTGGTCGTCGCGCCGATTTCGATGGTCGCGCCGTCCTTCTGGCGGATCCCGGACAGCCCCTCGATGCGGGCGATGTCCACGAGGATGCCGGGCTCGCTCAGGCGCAGCTTCATCAGCGGGATGAGGCTGTGCCCGCCCGCGAGGAGCTTGCCCTCGCCGTTGCTTCCCTGGAGTCGCGCGATGGCGTCATCGAGGGTGGTCGCACGCTGGTATTCGAACTTCGTCGGGATCATGCCTGGGCTCCTTCGTTGATGATGCGCCAGAGCTTCTCCGGCCGGAGCATCATGTCGATGTGCTTCACCCCGTAGGGGCTGAGCGCATCCACGGCGGCGTTGACGATGCAGGGCGTGGAGCCGAGCGTGCCCGCCTCGCCCACACCCTTCGCGCCGAGCGGGTTCACCGGAGTCGGTGTGGTGGTCCGGTCCATCTCGAAGCGGGGGAAGTCGGTCGCCCGCGGCATTGCGTAGTCCATGAACGAGCCGGTGATCAGCTGGCCGTCCTCGTCGTAGACAACCTCTTCGATCAGGGCCTGGCCAATGCCCTGGGCGAGCCCACCGTGGACCTGCCCTTCCACGATCATGGGGTTGATGACGTTCCCACAGTCGTCGATCGCGATCATCTTGAGGAGCTTCGGTTCCCCCGTGTCGCGGTCGATTTCGAGCATGGCGATGTGACAGCCGAAGGGGTAGGTGTTGTTCTCGGGCTCCCAGAACGCCTCGTCGCTCAGGCCCGGCTCCAGTCCCGGCGGGAGTGGCACGGGCACGTAGGCATAGGCGGCCACCTCCGCGAACGACTTGCCGGTGCCAGGCGAGCCCTTCACATAGATCTGGCCGTTCTCGAAGACGAGGTCCTCCTCGGCGGCGTCCATCATCGCGGCGGCGAATTTCGCCATCTTTGTCTTCACCTTGTCACCGGCGAGGGCCAGCACCGTACCCCCAACCGCCTGGGAGCGGCTCCCGAAGGTGCCGATGCCTTGCTTCACCACGCCCGTGTCGCCATGGAGGATGGTGACGTCCTCGATCGGCACCCCGAACTGGTCGCCGAGCATCTGGGCGAAGGTCGTCTCGTTTCCCTGGCCGTGGGGGGAGGAACCGGTGGTCGCCGTGATCTTGCCGCCGCGTTCGATCGTCACGCCTGCGTGCTCCCACCCGCCCGTCGGGAGCGACGAGGAGGGTCCGAGCCCGCAAACCTCGACGTAGAACGCGAGGCCGAGGCCGACCACGCGCCCGTCCGCGCGCATGCGCTCCTGTTCGGCCTTGAGTCCGTTCCAATTCGCCAGGCTCAGGCCCATGTCCAGCGCCTTCTCATAGTCGCCCGAGTCGTAGACCGCACCCATTTGCGTGGCATATGGGAACTGGTCCGGCTGGATGAAGTTGATGCGGCGAAGCTCCGCGGGGTCCATCTTCAGCTCGCGGGCGAGCATGTCCATGGCGCGCTCGAGGAAGTAGGTCGCCTCGGGCCGGCCGGCGCCGCGGTAGGCGTCCGTCGGCATCTTGTTCGTGAAGACCTCCGTGAGCTCCACGCGGATGGCGGGGATGTCGTAGGTCCCGTTGCACATGAGCATCGTGAGCGTGGGAATCGCGGCCGTCAGGAGCATGTTGTATGCCCCGATGTCCGCGATCAGCTTCATCTTGACGCCGAGGACCTTGCCGTCCCGCTTCGCCGCGACATCGATGTAGCAGAGGATGTCGCGCCCGTGGGTCGTGGCCATGAACGCTTCGGATCGGTCCTCGATCCACTTGATGGGGACGCCCAGCTTCTTGGAGAGGGCGGTGGCGGTGTATTCCTCGCCGTAGATGTTAATTTTGCAGCCGAACCCGCCGCCCACCTCGGGCGCGATCGCCCGCACCTGGTGGTCGCCCATCCCGTTCATCAGCGCGATGAACGTCTTGAGGATGTGCGGGTTCTGGGTCGATGACCAGATGGTCATGTAGTCCTTGCCCGGCTCGTAGTGGGCAACGACGCCCCGCGGCTCCATGGCGTTGGGTGCGAGGCGGTGGTTCACCATGCGCTGGCTGATGACGACCTCGGCATCCGCGAATGCTTTGTCGATGGCGCTGTTGTCCACGGTTCCCGCCACCGCGTCGACGCCCGTGCCACCGGGCACGTACGGCACGGCGAGGTTGTTCTCGAATGCCGCGTGGATGGTGGTCGGCTGGGCCTGCATGGCCTTCTCCACATCCACCACCGCCGGCAACGGTTCGAATGCGACCACGATCGCGTCGGCGGCGTCGCGCGCCAGGTAGCGGTCGGTGGCAACCACCACGGCGACTGGCTCCCCCTGGTAGCGCACGGTGTCCGTCGCGATGGAATGGTGGTCGGGCGAGGGGAAGGGCGTGCCGATGGGCATGGGCCCCAGGAACTCCGCGAGCCTGGCGCCCGTGATTACGAGCTCCACGCCGGGCATTTCCTCGGCGGCCGAGGTGTCGATGCTCGCGATCCTGCCGTGTGCGATGTCGCTGCGCTTGAAAGCCATGTGCAGCATGCCCGGGAGCTTGATGTCATCGACGTAGGTGGCGCGGCCCTGGATGAGGCGCGGGTCTTCGCGACGCTTGATGCGCGCACCCACGAGCTTCGGAAGGACGGGACGGTCGATCGTTGTCATCGTTATCCTCTCTGGCCGGCGGCGTGCTGGACCGCGTTCACGATGTGCTGGTAGCCGGTGCAGCGGCAGAGGTTGCCGGAGATGCCCTCGCGGATCTCCAGCTCCGTGGGCTGCGCGTTCTCACCAAGCAGGTTGATCGCGGACATGATCATGCCCGGTGTGCAATAGCCGCACTGCAGGCCGTGCTCCTCCCAGAAGCCCTCCTGCACCCGGTGGAGGTTGTCGCCGTTCGCCACGCCCTCAATGGTGGTGACCTTCGACCCGTCCGCCTGCACCGCGAAGACGGTGCAGGACTTGGCGCTGCTGCCATCGAGGTGGACGGTGCAGGCGCCGCACTGGCTGGTGTCGCAGCCGACATGCGTGCCCGTGAGGCCGAGGTTCTCGCGCAGGAAGTGCACGAGCAGGAGCCGTGGCTCCACCTCCGCCTCCCGCATCTTGCCGTTGACGCTGATCCGGACCGGTACGGTGTCTGACACGGATGCCTCCTTGGATTGACGATTGTCGATTTCCGATTGTCGATTCGAACCGCGCTGCGGCTTCAACTGCGCCATGGTTCCCCACTCCCTATGCGACGCGCTGTTCGACTTGCTTCTCCATCGCTTTGAAGAATTGGCCGATCATGAGCTTGGCGGCGCCGCCGAGAAGCCTGCTGCCGAGCCGGGCGATCGCGCCCTGGGCCTTCACTTCGCCCTTGTAGCGGACGAGCGTGCCGGGGCCGTCGTCGGTGAGGGTCATGGTGGCGTCGCCCTGCACGGAGCCGGGCTTGCCGGAGCCGGTGACGGCCAGCCGGTAGGAGTCTTCGGGGTTGCGGTCGGTCACCTTCACCGTCCCGGAGTAGGTGCCCTTGATGGCGGCGATGCCGACTTTGATGGTGATGTCGTAGGTCTCGGGGCCGGTCGGTTCGAAGCGCTCGCAGCCGGGCATGGAGGCCCGTATCGCCCGCGGGTCGAGGAGTGCCTCCCAGACAGCCGAACGCGGCGCCTGGAAGCGGTGCTCGCCAGAGATTTCCACGTGTGTCGAACCCCTCCGGCTCCGTCCCCGGCCGTCCGGGGAGTCAAGCCGCGTTAGCTTAGCGATCCCCCATGAGCCTCACAACCATAACGTTCGGGGCCCGCACTGCCAGCGACGGACGCGATGGTCCCGCGCGATCGGTGCCGCGTGCTCGGTGCCGCGCGCGCGAGCAAGCGGTTGGTCGTCCGCGATCACGTTTCGAGGTCCCATGGGATCCGGGTCCGGATGTCCCGCGAGCTCGCGCCCAGCCGTAGCTCGAACGGCGCGCCATCGACCACCCAGCCGTGCGCGGAGGGGTCCCAGGCGGAGAACGTCCGCGGGTCCAGCACCATCCGTGCGGTCCCCGTCTCGCCGGGCGCGAGGTCTAGGCGCGCGAAGCCTTTCAGCTCCTGGGGCGGTCGGGCGAGCGGTGGGTGGGTGGGTGCGACGTAGCACTGCACAACTTCCGTCCCGCGACGGCTACCGGTGTTGGTCACCTCGACGGTGACCACAACCTGATCGCCCTCGCGCCGCACGCGCGGGTCGCCCCACGCGAACGTCGTGTACGACAGCCCGTGCCCGAAGGGCCAGAGGGGTTCGATGTCCCGCGCGTCGTACCAGCGGTAGCCCATGAACACGCCCTCGCCGTAGAGCACGTGTCCGTTCTCGCCGGGGTAGTTCGTGAAAGCGGGCGTGTCCTCGATGCGCTTCGCCCACGTCGTGGGCATGCGTCCGCCGGGCTCGGCCTCGCCGAGGAGCACGTCCGTGATTGCGTCGCCGCCCTCCTGGCCCGGGAACCACGCCTGCACGATCGCGGCCACCTCATCGACCCAGGGCATGAGCACGGGCGACCCGCTGTTGTTCACCACCACCGTGCGCGGGTTCGCCGCGGCCACCGCGCGCACGAGATCGTCCTGCTCGCCGGGGAGCGCGATGGAGAGCCGGTCGGCGCCCTCGCTCTCGACCTCCGTGTTCGTCCCGGTCACCACGATCGCGACATCCGCGCTCCGGGCCGCCTCCACGCACCGCTCGAGGTAGCCCGGGTCCGCCGGGTCGGGCGCGCCGCCGAAGCGCGCCATGGCCGTGCCCATGTGATGACGCGCCGCGCGGTACTCCGCGACCACCTCGTAGGCCCGGCCCGCCTCCAGGTCCGCCCATCCGAAGGCGAGCACCTGCTCCATGCTCGAATTCACGTGCCCCTCGCGGCTGTCGGCCACCGCGGCGCCGTCGAGCATCAGCCGCACGGCGCCGAGGCCCGCCATCCCGAGCCGCCAGCGGCCACCGACGTTCGGCGTGAGGGTGCAGGTCGCGCGCACCGTGAGGTCGGGCCCGGCCACCGGCCATGTCTCGCGGGACCAGTTGAAGAGCGGTCGGGTGACTTGCTGCGTGAGCACGGGCGCGCCGGACGGCTCGCGGCCCTCGAAGACCTCCACCCTCACCCCCTCCTGGCCGACGAGGTCCGGGGTGAAGTCGGGCACCCGGCGCGTCATCGGCGGCGCAGGGACGTGCGCCACCTCGACCGCGCCCAGCCGCTCGCGGAGGGAGTCGAGCACGTTCGTCGTGTGGTGCGGGAAGACGGTCGCCGATCCGCCGCCGAGCAGCACGGTGTTTTCCGCGTTCGGGCCCAGCACGGCGACGCGCGTCAGCTTCTCGGGATCGAGGGGGAGCACGCCGTCATTCTTCAGCAGCACCATGGATTCCGTTGCCGCCCGCCGCGCCAGCTCGCGGTCCTCCGGTCGGTCGACCGAGCCTTCCTGCACGTCCCCCGGGAGTTCGTTGCCGATGCCCCCGGCCCACTCGAGGAAGCTAAGGACCCGTCGCACCTTAGCGTCGACCACGGCCTCCGGCACCTCCCCTTCGGCGACCGCATCGGCGAGCCGGCCGTGGCCCCAGAAACGGCCCGGCCCCGGCATCTCGACATCGAGCCCGCCAATCGCTGCCCGCGCAGTGCCCTTCACTGCCCACCAATCGGAGATGATCAAGCCCTCGAAGCCCCACTCGCCTCGCAGTACGCCCTCGTTCAACTCCACGTGCTCGCAGGCCTGCACGCCGTTGATGTCGTTGTAGGCGGCCATCACGGCCTTCACGCCCGCTTCCTTCACGGCCGCCTCGAACGGGGCCAGGTAGATCTCTCGCAGCGGGCGTTCCGGTACGTCGCTGCTCATGCTGTGGCGCTCGAACTCCTGGTCGTTGGCGACATAGTGCTTCAGGCACGCCCCGATCCCCTCGGCCTGCAATGCACGGATGTAGGCCACGGCGATCCTGCTCGTGAGGAACGGGTCCTCGCTGTAGCACTCGAAGTGGCGCCCGCCCCGAGGGTCGCGGTGCATGTTCACGGTCGGGCCAAGCACCATCTGGATGGCGCGGTCCTTCGCCTCGCGTGCTACCGCCGCGCCCATCTCCGCGACCAGTTCCACGTCCCACGTCGCCGCCCAGGCCGTTGACGATGGCAGGCAGAGCGCCGGCGACCGGCCGCGCCCCCTCACCCCGATCGGCCCGTCGCTCACCGTCCAGGACGACACGCCGAGCCGCTCGCACCCCGGGATCGTCCACGCATTCGCTCCGCTGAGGAGCGTGCACTTCTCCTCCAGGGTCATCTCACTGAGCAACTCATCGATCGTGGCCATCGGGCACCTCCGCGCGGGGATCCGAGCAGAGCGACTCCTGCCGGTCAACGACCTCACCCCCTGACCCCCTCTCCACTGGCGTGGAGAGGGGGAAGACGAATCGAGCCAGTTAGAATGGCGTGCATGAATGCGCCTTCCGCCAACATGCTCCGCTACGAGGCCTGGGCGACTGCCACCCTCCTCAAGGCCTGCCGTCCTCTGACCAGCGACCAGCTCGCTTCCCAGGGCAACGGCACGTCGGGGACCGTGCAGCAGGTCATCCTCCACGTGGTCGGCGGTCAGCAGACCTTCGCGCTTCGCGCCCACGGCCGCCAGCACGAGGGAGAGCTACACCGCTGGAGCCCCTGGCCCGGCATCGACGCCCTCGTCGACATCGCCGAGCGCGCCTGCGCCGACCTGATCCGCACCGCGGAGGCGCTCGATGAAGACGTCGATGTCGTCCTGCCTTACCAGGGTCAGGAGCCCGTCTTTCCGCGCAGCTTCTTCCTCGTCCACGCCGTCTCCCACGGTGCCGAGCACCGGGGGAGATTAAGGTCGCCCTCAACCAACTCGGCATCGAGATGCCTGACCTCGACGGCTGGCACTGGGCCGAAGCGATGGGCTACGGCAAGGAAGCGAGTCAGAGCCGCGACTGACAAGGAGCGGGTGGGTGCTCACGACCATAAGGCCGCCCTCACGGGCCACGAAAGAGGGGCGGCCGATGAACGGCCGCCCCCTTGGGGGCCCCTCGCCCGCGTGGAACAGGCGCTGGTGGGTGCAGTTCGAGCGGGAGGTCCCGTCTTTGAGGTGGAGTGCAACCTCCATTCCATCGTGCACTTACCGGCCGGTAAGCGACTGTGATTGCAGGCACAGTGCCTTCCCGTTCGAGCGCGGTCAGGTTCCGGACGAGGAGTCGCTCAGTCGGGGCATGACCCCGGCAGGCGAGACTTAGCCCGCGCCGTCCTGGATCTCTTCCGGTAACGCCGACACCGGCCTGCCGGTGATTCGCGCACGCACGGTCGCGGGGAGCGAGCTGTTCGAGATCGCATCCACGAACACCCACGAGAGCGCCACGACTACGCCGCCGAAGATCATGTCGAAGAAGTAGTGGTTCCCGGTCACGGTGATCGCCCAAAACATGATCACCGACATCGCGACTGCCGCCGCCCGCACGGATCGCCGTTCGGTGTTGACCCATATCGCCAGCGTGGCGAGCAGGATCCAGCCGAAGTGGAAGCTGGGGAGTGCGGCATAGTCGTTCACGAACGGGCCCGGCTGGAAGTAGTGCGAGTTGCTCGTCGCCCCGTGCACCGTGTCGATGAAGCCGAAGTCGTAGCCGTGCGCTGCCATCAGGCGCGGCGGCGCGGCGGGCAGCACCCAGTAGGTGAGCACACCGATGATCGCGGACACCAGCATCACGTTCCGCACGAAGCGGAAGCGCAGCGGGTCCTTCAGCACGAGCCAGAGCGCGATCGCCAGCAGCACCGGGTAGTGGCCCCACGCGTAGATCCAGTTCGCGACGCTGATCAGCCAGTGATGGTCGATGAACGCGCTCTGCCACGAGACTTCCTGGAACAGGCCGAGGCGCTGCTCGAAGCGAATCAGGTGGAGGCTCCGCGCGACGGAGTCGTCGGTGGCTTCCGGCCGGATGCCCCGCAGGAGGAAGTACACAATGAGGACCGCGGACGTGCCCAAAATCTCGCGGCTGACAAGCCGCCAGCGGGCACGATCGGCATACCACGGAGGGGCATAGGAATCCCGGAGCATCGCGCTCATCTTGCTGCCTCCCTTCCGTGGAGGTCTCGCTCGACTGTCCGCTCTTGCGTGCGCCGGCCGCGGTCCGGGCCAGCCATCAATGCGTCGTTAACAACCTTAACCTACGCTGCTCTCTCGCCGCCGGTCAACCCAAAATTTGCACCCGAAACCGGAATGGTACACTCCCTCCACACGGAGGCTCTGGCGCATGCACGAACCTGAATTCGCCTGGTTCTTGCCCACTGCGGGCGATTTGGAATCATTCGGCAAGTCCGAAACCCAGCGAAAGGCCACGCTTCCCTACCTCTCCCAGGTTGGCCGCGCGGCCGAGGATGCCGGCTTCACGAGTGTGCTCGTGCCCGTAGGCGACGCCTGCGAGGACGCCTGGGTGGTCGCCGGGCTCGTAGCCGGCCAGACGGAACGCCTGAAGTTCCTCGTCGCCGTTAGACCCGGATTCGTCGCCCCCACGGTCGCGGCGAAGATGGTCGCCACCTTCGATCAGCTCGCGCCCGGCCGTCTGCTCGTGAATGTCGTCACCGGCGGCTTCCCCGCCGAGCTCGCCGCCGACGGCGATTTCACCCCCCACGACGAACGTTATGCCCGTACGGGCGAATTCCTCGAGGTGATGCGCAAGTACTGGACCGAGCGCCAGTTCGACCACGAGGGCCAGTTTTACCGCGTCGAAGGCTGCCGGCCTTTCATCAAGTGCGCCACGGAGCCCCACCCGCCGCTCTATGCCGGCGGCGCCAGCGATGCCGCGGAGGACCTCTTCGCCCGCGAGATCGACTGCTACCTGCTCTGGGGTGAGTCCATGCCCCAGATGCAAGAGCGCATCGAGCGCATGAAGGCGAAGGCGGCGCGCAATGGCCGCACCTTGCGGCTCGGCGTTCGCATGCATGTCCTCGCCCGCGAAACCGAGGACGAGGCGCGCGAAGCCGCCTACGCCCAGGTCGAAGGAGTCTCCGAGGCAACGCGCGAACGTGCTCGTGCGACCCTCATGGCGACCGACAGCGCTGGCGAGTCGCGTCAACGGGCCTTCGCCATGACCGATGACGACCAGTGGGTGGAGCCGAACCTCTGGGCGGGGATCGGGCAGGTGCGGCGCGGCGTCGGCGTCACGATCGTGGGCTCCTACGAGCAGGTTGCCCGGAAGTTCCTGGCATACACGGAGATGGGGCTCAGCTACTTCATCCTCAGCGGCTACCCGCACCTCGAAGAGGTCGAAAACGCGGGCCGCACGTGGCTCCCGCGCTTCTGGGACCTGGTTCGCGAGCGGGACTCTTCGCTGGCGGCGGGATAGGTCCCGGGCCGGCGCGGCCTGTTACAATTGATGGATGGCCGCAACGGTTGAGATTGGCAGCTTCATCTCGCAACGCCCCGATTTCTGGGAGGGCTGGCCCCACATCACGGGTACCGGCGTGACGGTGGCCAGCATCGGGATCCTTCGCAACGAAGGGCGGAGCGCGGAGCAGATCGCGCACGACTACAGCCTCTCCCTCGAGCAGGTATACGCCGCCCTCGCCCACTACTTCGCCAACCGCGCGGCGATCGATGCCCAGGTCGAGGCCTACGATGCCGAGACTGATCGTATCGCCGAGCAGGCCAAGGCGACCAATGGCTCATCCCTGAGGTGAGCTTCCCCATCTACCTGGACGACGACTCCGGCGACCTCGCGATCGCCGAAAACCTGCTTCGCGCGGGCGAGGACATCATCCGCTCCACCGATGTGGGCATGCGTGGCCGGGATGACCACGAACATCTAGAGTTCGCGACGCTCCGGGGCGTGCTGATCACCGCGAACCGGTCCCACTACTGGCAGCTGCACAGCGATTGGCTGCGCTCCGGCAGATCTCATGCCGGGATCATCATCATCCACCAGGGCCGCTACTCCGTCGGGGAGCGACTGCGTCGCCTCCGACGATTGTTGCGCGAGCGAACGGCGGAGGAGATGGTGGAGCGCGTTGAGTGGCTGCGTGATTGGGGCGAGCCCGAGTCGCCCTCCTAGCCCAACACCCTCGCCGGATTGCCCGCCACCTTGGCGAGCGCAGGCACATCTCGGATCACCACCGCGCCCGCGCCCACCACGGCGTTCGCCCCAACCCGCACCCCCGGCATGACCGAGGCGCCCACGCCCACGAATGCGCCCTCCTCCACGGTCACGTTCCCCGCGAGCGTCACGCCCGGGCCGAACTGGACGCCGCGTTCCAGCACGCAATCATGGTCGACCGAGCAGTTGGCATTGAGGACGACGTAGTCACCGATCACGGCAGCCGGACTGACGTTCACGCCCGCCATGATTGCCACGCCCCGTCCCAGCGTCGCGTAAGGGGAAACCGCCGCGCGGGGATGCACTACCGATGCCAGGGCGGCTCCGCTGGCGAGGATGGCGTCACCGTAGTGCGCACGCCGCTCCCCGTCTCCCAATGCCACGACGAATTCCATGGCAGGCGTGGCATGTTGCGGCCAGTCCTCCAGCCCGCCGAGCACTGGGATTCCGTACAGCTCCTTAGCCGGTGGGTCGGTCCAGAGCAGCCCTGCCATGGATGTGCCCGCCGCCCGCACCGCGTCGAGGATGTCGCGCGATTGACCGCTGGTACCCATGAGCACGATGACGGGCATGCGCGGATTCTACGCACGCGCTCGGAGATGTCGCGGCTCCGCTCCTCCTTGACCCTCCCGCCGCTCGCCCTCCACACTGCCTCTATGGACATACGAATGCTGGTCCGAATCGCGCGTCTGCGTTAGGCAGGGCGTCCGGACCGTTCGTCTCACCCGGGCGCCAGCGCAGGCAACGCCGCCCTTCCTTGAGGAAGGGCCTTTCGCCGCCAGCCCGATTCCCCTCCTACGTCCACGAGTCGCTGGCGGCATGCGCGAGGATCAGCATGCCCCGTCAGTCCCGTCGCCGCTCCGCGTCGAGCGTCAGCCTCTCTCAACACCTCCTCCGTGACCAGTCCGTCGCGGACCGCATCATCGCCTCCACCGGCCTCGCCCCGCCGTCGCTCGTGTTTGACCTCGGGGCCGGGGACGGCGCACTCACGGCCGCCATCGCGAAACGCGGCTGCCGCGTCGTCGCCGTCGAGATCGACCGCGCCCTCTGGGCCAGGCTCAAGGCCCGGTTCCGTGACGAGCCCTGCGTCGAGCCCGTGCTCGCGGACCTCCTTCAGGTGGAGCTGCCTCGCCGGGCGCGCTACGCGCTCGTCTCGAACGTCCCGTTCGCACTCACGGCACGCCTCATGCGCAGGCTTCAGGACCTGCCCAATCCGCCCCAGGACGCCTGGCTCGTGATGCAAGCGGAGCCCGCCCAAAAGTGGGCCGGCCTCGGACACGAGACACAGGCGTCCGTGCTGCTCAAACTACGGTTCGAGGTGGAGGTCGTGGTGGGCCTGCGCCGCGGCGACTTCACTCCACGCCCCTCGGTCGATTGCGTGGTGGTGCGTCTGAGGCGGCGGTCACCGCCACTCCTCACCGGCGGGCATGCGGGCCGCTTTGAGGCGATGGTACGGCGGGCCTTCTCCGGACCGGAGAGCGCTCGTGCGCGCGAGCTTTCGCTTGAGGATTGGGTTGGGCGGCACAACGCCATGGTGACACGTCAACGGGCCAGGTGAGCCACCGCGGCCGTACCGGCGCTCCGAACTACCGCGGTCTGGTGGTCAGCCGTTCCAGAACTGATCTCCAGTCGGGCCGAAGGGCACGGACCTTCCAATCGCGGATCGCAAAGCGGAGAAACTCCGCCACAGAAATCGGGCCGGACGGAAGGTGCGCCTTCACGAGCTCTGGGGCAAGCATGCCCGACCCTTGCCCGAGATGGAGATGGTAGCGAGGCAAATCAGCATCCAGGGGGAAGGTGGTATGCGAGCACTTCAGGTCCGCCATGGAGGCTAAGAGAGTAGCTGTACAGGATCCGGTCGATGCTGTCGTCCAATGGCGCCCAGCGCTCTCGTAAACGCAAGTCGAACCGTTGGCCCGACGTGGCCTGGCACAGAAAGCCGCATTCGAGCGACCCCACCGGGCCGCCTCGGATCGCTGGCTCGAGCACGACCACGGACGTGGTCACGGTTGACGCCGCAAGTTGCATCTCCCGCTGACGGAGGCGAAAGCTCGCGAGCGGCGTGAGCCGCGTCACTCGGGCCGATCGACCATCATGAAAGCTAGCTCGAGGATGTCAGGATCTTCGACCGCCGACGCGTACTCGCCCGCTTCGAACCGTCGGATGAACTCATCCCCGTCGATACCCAGGGCCTCTTGCACGCGGGACTCAAATCGGTTCCACGCCTCGCGATGGGACCGCTCCTGTAAGGGAGGCAATGTATAGGGCAGGTCGTCCCGGGCTCCGCGTTTGCCGGTGCTCTTTCGAATGGCCACGGGTCAATTCTACACAATCAGCCCGAAACCCGGCGGAGCGGTCAGCGCACGAGGTGCCCGTAGGCCTCGGGCAGGCGGTCGTTGATGGCGTGGGTGTGTGGCGCCATGTCCTTCCAACGCGCCATCGCCTTGTTCACCTGCGCAGACATCGCCAGTCCCGTGGCTGCGGGCACGGCCGTCATCGGCGCACCAGTTGGGCTTGTGATCACGCCACCGTCCGGCCACGCCGCGGCTGTGTAGACGCGATTCTCGTCGCTGCGGCAGCGGGCCACGCGCTCCGCCTGGGGGTGCGCCTCGAACAGTGGCCAGGCGAGGATGTCCGCCCCTTCAAGTGCGAGGCAGCGGGCTACCTCGGGCACGAGGCCCTCATCTCCGCAGAGGAGGCCCACGTTCCCCCCCGCGGTCGCGACGACGGGCGAGGGCGCCTCACCGAGCGTGATTCCCCGCCCGTGGGTGGCCTGGTGCTCGTGTGTACCCTCCGCGGTCACGAGCAGGGCCGACTGCCCCTGCGTGCACCCGTTCGTGCAAACGGCGAACGCAAGGGCGCCGCCCACGTCCCGCACGGCGGCTTCGATGCGCGGCAGGTCGACCTGCCAGCCGTCCGCCCCGTGCGCGCCGCTGAAGACCACGAGGTCGGCCTCCTGGCGACGCAAGCCCACGTAACGCGCGATGAGCGCGTCTGCGTCGAAGGCGCCGTTGCCGGGCACGATCGAAACGCGGCGGTTCTCCTGGTCCGGCACGAGGGGCTCGGCGAGCACCCGCGTCACCGGAAGCGACTCCGTGGGCTCGACCAGCCGGCCGTACAACGCGGGCCGGCGGGGGATGGCTTGCGAGGGCTCCGGCTCGATCTGGAAGACCACCACCGTTTCCTCGTCGCTGGGCGCGCAGACACGCGTCACGCCATCCGGCCCGATGACTGTGGAACGCCCCGCGTAGACGATGCTCCCGTCTTCCGGCCCCCACTTGTCCGCTGCCGCCACCCAGACGCCGTTCTCGAGCGCGCGCACGGGCATCAGGTACTCGCACTGGGTGGTCGTCAGCTCGCCCGTCGTGCGTGCCCACGAGACCCACGCAGTCAGGTCCAGGATGACCTCGGCGCCGTTCACGGCCAGCGAGCGCGCGACCTCGGGCTGGCGCCCGTCGGCGCAGATGAGCACGCCGAACCGGCAGAAGCCCGTATCCCATACCGGCCATTCACGTCCGCGTTCGAACCAGTACGTATCGAAGTGCCAGAGGAACGACTTGTCGTAGCGCCCCTTCACCTCGCCGTCGGGGCCGAAGATGACCGCACTGTTCGTCACCCGGCCCGGCCCGTGAGGCACGGCCATGCCCGCTGCGAGCCAGTAGCCGTACTGCCTGGCCTTCGCCGCGAACAAAGCGCACACCTCGTCGAAGGGGCGTACTCCGGGGCGGTCGTAGGGGTTCGCGTCCTTGATGTAGTACGCGGGGTAGGCGCACTCCGGCAGCCCCACCAGTTGCGCGCCCTGCCGCCCGGCCTCGTCCAGCGCCGCAAGCAGCCCCTGGAGGTTCGCCTCCGCATCCTCGATGTCGTACGCGCGGACCTGGCAGAGGGCAACGGTGAATGGCTGCATGGTGAGATTGTCGATTTCCGGTGGGCGATTGTCGATTCAGGCCAGCCAGGTTCGCCGCTTACCACGCGCTCCCCTAGCATCGAGCACGGGTCGCCCTCGCCCCGGAGTTGCCCTTGGAATTGCCGCGACGCGTGCTGCTGATCGGGCTGGATGCGCTGGACCATCGCTGGTTGCGCCGCTGGATGGCGGAGGGGCGCCTGCTGAACCTGTCCCAGTTCGCCGAGCAGTCGCTCTCGCTCGATGTCGCCTCGGACGGGGGCCTGCTCCACGGCTCCGTCTGGCCCACCTTCGCCTCGGGGACCGGCCCCGGCCACCACGGCCTTTACTGGTGGACGCAGTGGATCGCGGAAGAGGCGCGCTACGAGCGCAACTCCCACGGCGTCCTCCACTACGACCCCTTCTGGCGGCAGGCGGCCCTCCAGGGCAAGCGCACGATCGTCGTGGACGTGCCCTACGTGCCGCCCGTCCGCGATGGGCACACCTGGACCGCGCTCGGCTGGGGCCTGCACGATGAGGTCGCGCCGATCTCGTATCCGGGGGCGTTCCTTCCCGCGATCCGCAAGCGCTACGGCGACCACCCGCTGCGCATGGACACCATGCACTCCATGGATCCCGCCGAGAAGCGCAAGATGGCGGACCAAATGCGCCGCGGCGTGGAGATGCGCGCTCGGCTCGTCAGCGACTTCGCGAGCCGGCAGGACTGGGAACTCCTCATCGTCACCTTCTCGGAGTTCCACAAGGCCGGGCACTACCTGGCTGCTGACGAACAGCTCGGGGACGGGCTGACCAACGAGGACGCCATCCTCTCGGTGTTGGAGCCATTCGACCGCGCGCTGCCGGAGATCGTCGAGCGGGCCGGCCCGCACTGCGACGTCGCCATCTTCGCCCTGCATGGGATCGAGCCGCAGGTGGAGTACTCGCGGATCGCCGCCCAGTTCGCGGCGCTCGTGGATGGCCGCGACGTGGAAGCCGCTACGCCCGCCCCCGACCTCCTCCGCCGCTTGCGCGACTTGATGCCGCCGCAACTGCAGCAGGCGATCTGGTACCTCTTCCCGCCGAGCGTCCGCGCCCGCCGCTACGCGCAGACGGTCGCGCAAGGCCTGGACGGCGACGAGCGCCTCTTCCACGTCGCGCACGACGGGGCCGTAGCGTTGCGGGTCAATCTCGCCGGGAGGGAACGAGATGGCACGATCACACCGGAGGAGCGCCACGCTCTCCTCTCACGCACGGCGGAGGTGGCTGGCACGATGGTGACGTCAGAAGGCCTGCCCGCATTCGATCCATTGGTGCGGATGGACGAACGCTACCCGGGCCCGCGCGCCCACCGCCTGCCCGATGCGCTCGTCCCCGCGAATCCCGCCGTCTTCAGCGCGGATGACGTCCGTGCCCCCGACGGCCCCATCCTTCGCAATCCCCAGCCGGAAGCCCGCAACGGCGTTCACAGCTCCGAGGGCTTCTGCCTCTACCGGCCGGGCGCGAAGGCGGAGGCGCTCCGCGGGTCGATCAACGCGCTAGACTTCGCACCGACTGTCCTCGCGCGGCTGGGCGTGACTGCTCCGAATGACTTCCAGGGGGCTTCGTTTCTCGGATGAGCAGACCGGTGCGCCTCGGAATCTCGGGCGCCGGGCGCGTGTTCGAACGGCTCTACCTGCCGGCCATCAGGTCTGCCCCGGGCCTGCATCTCGCCGCCGTTGCGGACCCTGTCGCGGGACGGTGCTCCCTCGCGGGTCCGGGCGTGGCATGCTTCGCCTCCCTCGCAGAGCTCCTTGATGGCGCGGCCGTCGATGCGGTCGCGATCCTCTCGCCGCCGGCGTCCCATGTGGCGGACGCGTCGCTCGTCCTCGAGCGAGGGCTCCCAGTCCTGGTCGAAAAGCCCCTCTGCGCGTCCATCGCGGAGACGGTGATGCTCCGGGCGCGTGGCGCGGAGACGTGGTTGACGCCCGCGCTTTCGCGGCGCTACTGGCCGACCTACCAGCGCATCGCCGCGGCGCGCCCGATCCGCGACCTCAAGGTCGCCATCGCCGTGGACCCCGCCGGCTGGGGGGCCCACACCGGGCCCGCGGACATCGCCGAGGACCTCTTCCCCCATGTCGCTGACCTCGCGCGCTGGTTGACCTCGGCGGAGATCTCCACGGTCTCCGGGCGCCGGGGAACGGGGGGTGTCGAGGCGCACCTCGCCATGGCAAGTGGCGCCCGGGTCTCCGCGCGGCTTCACCAGCGCGCGGGCTACCAGGAATCTGCCCGCGCGGACGGCCGGAGCAGGCACGTCGGCCCGCCGCCGGCTGCTGACTCGCTCGTGAGGAGAGTGTTCGGGCGCGACGATCCGCCCGTCCAGGCCATCGGCGCGATGCTGCGGGACTGGTTGGAGGCGATGGAAGGTCAACCGCCGCCCCGGCTGCCGCGGTTCGAGGATGGCGTCGCTACGGTCCGGGCGATGGAGCAGTTGCGCGCCGCCCTCGCGTCCTAGCCGACGACATCCGCCCGGCCCACGATGTCCGAGAGCCGCGGCTCCTCGCCGCCAGCCTCGAAGAGCAGGTGGCCGGCCAACGCGGCGCCTTTATCCAGGATGAGGAGCATGACGCCGGCGATCGGGGCCGGGAGGACAGGCTTCAGGCGATCGAGCAGTCCACCGCCGCGGACCATCGTGCCTCCGAGGACGCCGGCCATCCTGTGTTGTCCGGGGAGTCGCGCCGAAGACCGCGCGATGCGCGCCACAAACCGCAGGTGGCCGCCGTGCCACTGTGCCTCCGGGTGCTCGCGCATGATGCGCTGCGCGCCCCAACCGTGGCAGATCTGCTTCGCGACGAACATGGCCAGGTCCGTGTCGTGCCGGTGGTCGACGCGCATCGCGGGCCAGTAGGCGACCCGGAAGCCTGCCGCCTCGGCCATCAGCCCCAGGTAGGTGTCGCCTGTCCTCCGCCAGTCCACGGGGAACCCAACCTCCCCGAACACCCGCCGGTGCACGGCCAGGTTCCGGGTGTCGCACTCCGTACCCTCCCCGGGCCGGAGCCGGCTGAGATGGGCCTCGTAGCGGCGCTGGATGAGCGCGTCGGAGCGCGAGCGGCCGAGGCTGCCGGAGTGTCCCTGCACGAGGTCGGCGCCCCTGCGAAACGCACGTAGCGGCTCAGCCAGCCAGCCAGGACGGACGACGCAGTCGGCGTCGGTGAAGAGCAGGACTTCGCCGGTGGCTTCCGCAACTCCCGCCGCACGTGCGCCATACACTGTGGCGCCTTCGAAGCGGAGCACTGACACGGCGCCGGGGAGGCAGGCGAGCACGTCGCGCCCGAACTCCTCGGAAGAGGAGTGGTCCACGACGATCACCTGGAGGGCGGCGACCTCGTCCCGCAGCGCGACGATTGACCTCACGCAATCGCTCACTCGCGGATCGTTCCGCACCGGGATGATGACCGATACTTCCGCGCCGCGCTCCCGGTTCCCGCCGTCCATACGGTTCGGATGATAGAGGTGTGATGGCTATGCGCCGCCTTACCGGCGGCGGCGTGCGGCGCACGCGTCCACACGTCCGGCGCGCGACCTATACTTCGGTGCCATGCCGGATCCGTCGCCCTCAGAGCTGAGCAGCGTCATCGAGGCCGGCCTCCCCTCGACCGGCGCGCGGAAGCGCGTGATCGTCGTCGGAGCGGGCATGGCGGGGCTGGTCGCGGCGACGGAGCTGCTCCGCGCTGGGCACGACGTCACGGTCCTCGAGGGCCGCGAGCGCGTGGGCGGGCGCGTGCACACGCTGCGCGAGCCCTTCACCCACGGCCTGTTCGCAGAGGCGGGCGCCATGCGCATACCCCGTTGCCACGACCTCACGATGGCCTACGTGGAGAAGTTCGGCCTCGCCACGGTGCCGTTCACAGTGAGCAACCCCGAGGCCTATTTCCACGTCCACGGGCGCAGGTTCCGGATGCGTGACGCCGACGCCAATCCGGGCGACCTCGACTTCGACATGGCAGAGGCCGAACGAGCGACGCCCATCGGAGCGCTGTGGATGAATGCCCTCGCGCCCTTCGCCGGGCGCATCGAGGAGGACGGGCCTGCGGCCTGGGATGCGATCGCCCAAACCCACGACCAGTACTCAACGCGCGAGTTCCTCGACCTGTGCGGCTGGTCCGAGGCAGCGATCGAGCTGTTCGGGCTGATGCTCGGCCAGGAAGCGCTCATGAACTCCTCGTTCATGGAACTGCTGCGAGAAGAGGTGGGCAACTACTACACCGACATGGTCACCATCGCCGGCGGGATGGACCTGCTGCCACGCGCGTTTCTTCCCCAGGTGGCTCCGCACATCCGCTTCGGGGCGAAGCTCGTCGCCCTGGATCAGTCGCCCGACGGCGTCACCGTGCACTATGCGACCGGAGCCGGACGGCAGTCAGTCAGCGGCGACTATGCCGTCGTGACCGTGCCGTTCCCCGTGCTCCGGCATGTGGAGATGCTCAAGCCGCTCTCCAAGGGGAAGCAGCGCGCCATCCGCCAGCTCCACTACGACGCATCCGCCAAGATCCTGCTGCAGTTCCGGCGGCGGTTCTGGGAGGAGGACGAGGGTATCTTCGGTGGTGGCACCTTCACAGACCTCCCCATCCGCGTCGTCTATTACCCCGAGCAGGGGCGCGAGACAGGCCGTGGCGTCGTGCTCGCGAGCTACACGTGGGCGGAGGACGCGCAACGCTGGGGCTCCCTCCCGCCACACGAACGGCTCACCCAGGCCCTCGAGAACCTCGCCTGCATCCACCCGCAGGCGAGCGCCGAGTTCGAGGTCGGTGCCTCCAAGATGTGGCACGACGACGAGTTCGCGGGGGGCGCGTTCGCGCTCTTCGATCCCGGGCAGCAGACGCAGCTCCACCGCCATATCATCGAGCCGGAGGGCCGCATCCACTTCGCCGGGGAGCACGCCTCCCTCGCCCATGCCTGGATCCAGGGCGCGATCGAGTCCGGCCTGCGCGCCGCCATCGAGGTCCACCAGGCGCCTTGAGGTCCACCACAACGTCAGGAGGCATGCCGTGAAAGTCCTACGCAAGGGAGAAACGCCCGAACAGCCCGCCAGCAACCCGATCTTTGTCGGCACCGTCATGGGTCGCGATATGGTGTCGGCGCAGGAGGGGGCACAGGTGACCGTGCGGCTCGTGCGCTTTCTCGACGGTGCTTGCAACGTGCTCCACGTCCACACAGCGGACCAGGTGCTGTACATCACGGAGGGGCACGGCCTCGTCGGTACGGCCGGCGAAGACCATGAGGTGACGGCCGGGGACATCGTTCACATCCCGCGGGGAGAGCCGCACTGGCATGGCGCTCAGGAGGGACGGGAGATGGCGCACCTCTCCATCCTCCCTCCTTGCGAAACGCGCGCTGTCGAGTGATAGAGAAAGCCCCGGTACTGCCATGGCGGTACCGGGGCTCTCATGGGGCTTTGCGTCGCAGGTGCGGCGCGCTGCCGGGAGGCGACTGAATCAGCGGGTGGAGCCGCGCAGCACGAATGGTGCGCTCCGCAGCCACTCTGGCATGGGGAATCGTACGCCTCGGCGGGCCGAACTGGTAGGGGTCGAGGCGTCTTCGGCTTCGCTTGCCATAAAAACGCGCTCCGCTTCCCGGTTGTAGTCCGCCATCCGGCGGTCAGCTTCGATCTGGAAATCCGTGAACATGGGGTCCTCCGTCCGGCGCCGGGATCACCACCCCCTGTGTCATCTGCGCCGGTTACCGGGAGCATGCGCTTCGCGCCCAACCATGTCCGTAATGGCGGCCACACCGGGGGAGTGATCAGCGTCACACGGACGGTTCAGTTCACACAGGGCATAGCAACGCCCCGGCGGGAGAGGGGCTCCGACGGGGCGTTGGTGAGCCGCTTCAGTGCTCTGTACACGGACTCCGCGAGATGGTCGGCTTTCGCGGCCCATTTCTTCTATGAAGTAAGTCACGGAACCGCTAATGTGATCGCACAGAGAGGGACTATGGCGGAGAACGCAGTCGCACCTGAGAACCACGAAACGCTGATCCGAAACGTCCCGTTGCTGGCCCGCCTCGCCAGCGAGGACGTCCGCAGCCTCGCCCAGCGGGGACGGGTGCGCAACTACGGCTCTGGCTCTGTCCTATTCCACTACGGCGATGCCGGGGACTCCCTGCACGTCGTTGTGGAGGGCCGCATCCGCGTCGTCGTTGTCTCCCCGACCGGGGAGGAAGCGACGGTCGCCTACGTAGGCCCCGGAGACTGCTTTGGCGAGTTCTCCGTGTTCGATGGCCGCCCCCGCTCCGCCACCGGCATCGCCGCGGAGAAGACCAAGACATTCGTGGTCACGCGCGACTCGTTCGTGGAGTGGCTGTCGGAACGGCCGCAGGCAGCGCTTGCATTGCTCGAGTCCATGAGCCTTCGCCTGCGCCGGGCAGACGAGAACCTCGCGGACCTTGCCTTCCTCGATCTGCCGCATCGCCTGGCCAAGCAACTCCTCACCCTCTCCGCCGAGCGCGGCGAGCGTACCAACGGCGGCGAGCCCCGCCTCCGGGTGACCCAGGGCGAGCTCGCCTCCATGCTGGCAGTGAGCCGCGAGAGCGTGAACAAGCAGCTCAACTACTTCCAGCGGGAGGGATGGATCGCGCTGGGACGCGGCTGGGTGCGAGTCCTCGACTCGCAGGCGCTGCGCACATTCTCGTAACGCGGAGGAGCTCGGGGGGATTCGATCGCCGGCCGTGGTGGGCCCCGGCGTTAGAGCCGTAAAGTAGGTAGTGATGCCCAGCGCTGGGACCGTGACGCTGCTCTTCACCGATCTTGTGGGTTCGACCGAGATTCTCGATCAGCTCGGCGACGACGCGGCGGAGCGTCTCCGCCGCACGCACTTCCGTTTGCTCCGCGAGGCCGTGGCCGCGAATGGCGGTCATGAGGTCAAGAGCCTCGGCGACGGGCTCATGGTCGTTTTCAGCAGCGCGCTCGACGCGGTGGGCTGCGCCGTGGGCATGCAACAGGCCGTGGAGCACCACAACCACTGGGTCGCGCCTCTCCGTGGGACGAGCAGCCTGCCATCGCTCAACGTCCGCATCGGTCTCCACGCGGGTGAGCCGATCCGCGACGAGGAGGACTACTACGGCACGCCCGTCGTCATCGCCAAGCGTCTCTGCGATGAGGCCGACGGCGGCCAGATCCTCGCCTCCGACCTCGTACGCGGGCTCGTCGCCAGCCGCGGCGGCTACCAGTTCCTTGCCATGGGGCCCATGCTCCTGAAGGGCCTGACCGAACCCCTTCAGTCCTATGACATCGCCTGGCACCCGCTCTCCGCGCCGGGCTTCGCCCTCCCGCCCCAACTGGAGACCCGGCCCAAGAGCCTCTTCGTCGGCCGTGACACCGAGCTTCATGTGCTCACCAAGGCCTGGGCCGACGCCGGCCAGGGGAAGCGCCGCCTCGTCTTCATCGCCGGCGAGCCGGGGATCGGCAAGACGCGCATCGCCACGGAGTTCGCCCTCGACGTGCACGCCACCGGGGCGACGGTGCTCTATGGCCGCTGCGACGAGGAGGCCATCGCTCCCTACCGTCCCTTCGTCGATGCCCTCCGGCACTACGCCACGAACTGCCCCCAGGAAGACTTCGAGACAAAGCTCGGCGCCCGTGGCATCGAGCTCGCCCGCCTCGTGCCAGAGATAGAACAGCGCATGGGCGTGGAGGTCCCAGCCAGTGGAGACCTCGAAGGGGAGCGCTACCGCCTCTTCGAGGCGGTCGGGGCCACGCTCGCCGCCATCTCCGAGTCCGAACCGCTCGTCCTCTTGCTGGACGACCTGCACTGGGCCGATCGCCCGACGCTGCTCCTGCTCAAGCATGTGATCCGGAGCCCCGAGGCAGCGCGATTGCTCGTGATCGGCACCTACCGGGATACGGACCTCCACCGCGGCCACCGCCTCTCCGACGTGCTCGGTGACCTCCGTCGCGAGCACCTGTTCGAGCGCGTCCTCCTGCGCGGGCTGGCCGAGGAGAATGTGGGCGCAATCGTGAACGGCTGGACTGGCGCGATCGTGCCCACGGAGTTCACACACGCCGTCTACGCCGAGACCGAGGGCAACCCCTTCTTCGTGGAGGAGGTGATGCGCCACCTCCAGGAAACGGGCGCCATCGCCCCCGGGAAGTACCAGTTCGCGCCTGAGGCCGGGCTCCCCGAGGGCCTCCGCGAGGTCATCGGCCGCCGTCTCTCGCGGCTCTCCGCCGAATGCAACCGCGTGCTCCAGTTCGGGTCCGTGTTTGGCCGGGACTTCCAGTTCGAGCCGCTCATGAAGGTCACAGGGCTCGCCGCCGACGAGCTCCTTGATGCCCTCGATGAGGCCGTAGAGGCGCAGGTCATCCGCGAGACCCCGAACGTCGTAGGTCACTACAGCTTCGGACACGCCGTCATCCGCCAGGCCCTCTACAGCGAGCTCACCACCGCCCGGCGCGTCCGGCTCCACCGCCTCGCGGGAGACGCGCTCTCGCAGGTCTATGGCGCCGATGCGGAAGATCGCTTCGGCGAGTACGCGCGCCATTATTTCGAGTCCGCCGTTAGCGGCACGGTCGACGAGGCCATCTTCTTTTCCCGGCGCGCGGGTGAGTGCGCGCTCGCCAAAGTTGCCTACGAAGAGGCCATCGACCACTTCGAGCGGGCGCTGCACGTGATCGACGAGCACCAGGCGGAGGTGCCCGCACGGTCGCGGTTGGAGCTGCTCCTCGCCCTGGGCGACGCCCAGCGCCGCGCCGGCGAGCCTCGCGAAGCCATGCCTACGCTCGAACGCGCGGCTGAGATCGCGCGGGAGCTGGGCGACGGCATGGCCGTCGCCCAGGCCGCCGTTGGCTACGAGGAGGCGTTCCTGCAGACCGGCGCTCGGCGGAGCCCGGGCGACGCGGCCATGATCCTGCTCACGGAGGGCCTCGATCTCCTCGGCGAAGGCAGCCCGGAGCTGCGTGCGCGCCTGCTCGGCGCCCGCGCCCGAGCGCAGTACTTCGGCGGCGCCGTGACTGAGTCCGTCGCGGTCAGCGAGCTTGCCATGCAGGTGGCGCGCTCCTCCGGCGACCGCGGGGCGTTGCTCGCGGCGCTCAACGCCCGGCGCATCACCATCTGGGGCCCCTACGATCTCGATGAGCGCCTTGCCGTCGCCCAGGAGTTCGTCCAGCTGGCGGAGGAGGTAGGCCACCTGGAATCCGCCCTCGAGGGACGCAAGTGGCTCATCACGGCCCTCATCGAACAGGGCGACATCGATGCCGCCGAAGCAGAGGTGGACCGCTACGCGCGCGGCGCGGAGATGCTCCAGCAGCCCTGGTTTCTGTATTACACGCCGCTCCTCCGAGCGCTCATCGCCACGCTCCATGGCGCCTTCGGCGAAGCGGAACGCCTTTCCCTCGACGCCATGGCCATTGGCCGCGAGGCGCAGAGCGGGGCAGCCGTCTTCCAGCACTGGTCGCAGATGATGATCCTGCGCTGGTTCCAGGGCCGCCACGATGAGATGGAACAGGCCGCCGCCATGCTCCGCGAGCACTTCTCGCCCATCGCAGGTAACCCCGCCACCGTCTATGTCGAACGTGGCGACCTGGAGCGCGCCCGCGAGCACTGGAATCAGCTCACCGCTCTCGGCTTCGAGAGCTTCCCGCGGGACTACATCTGGAGCGGGACGCTCGCCTACTGGTCGGTGGCGTGCCATCGCCTCAAGGACCAGGAACGCGCGCGCGAGCTGCACGAGATGCTGCGCCACATGGAGGGCCAGTTCGTTGTCGCCGGCGCGGCCGTATTCTGCCTCGGCGCGGCCAGCCGCTTCCTCGCCCTGCTCGCGGAGACCATGGGCGAGCTGGACGAAGCGGAACGGCTCTACGAAGACGCCATTGCGGGAAACGAACGCATCCGGGCCTGGCCGTCGCTCGCCATCACCCAGCTCGAGTATGCTCGGATGCTGCTCGCCCGGGGCCATGAGGGCGACACGGAGCGCGCTCTTGGTCTCCTCGAACGTGCGCACGCCTCCGCCGAGACCATGGGCATGGCAGGTGTCCTGGACCAGGCCTCGGAAGCCCTCGCGCACGCACGCAGCACGCGTGTCTCCGGATCCTAAGGTCCGCCCCTGCTAGATTCGGTCGCTGTGGATGGCTGGCGAATCGTGCACTCCCTCGCGCTCATCTGGCTGGGCGCCGGACTGGGCGCCACGTACCCGCTCATCCTCCGGGCCTGGGCTTCGAAGGATGTGAAGTACCAGATGTACTGCCTCGTCGAAGCCGCCAACAGCGAGACCCGCATCCTCCTCCCCGGCGCGATGGCGAGCGGCATCACCGGGTTCTTCTGGGCGGTCGCGGGCGACCACCACTTCGTCCGGGACGGCTGGCTTGCGGCGCTGTCGCTCCTGTTCGTGTTCTTTTACTTCATCTGCCTCCCGCTCCTGGGCTTTGGGCTCCGCCGGGCGCGGCTCGCGTCGTTGGTGGCCGCCAAGAAGGGCGTCGAGACACCAGAGCTCCGCGAGGTCCTCAACGACCGCGTGCCCATCGTCTTTTCGACGCTGCTGGTGCTGAGCGTGCCCCTCATGGCCTGGATCGCCATCTTCAAGCCGTTCTGATCCCCGAACCTTGTGGAGCCCGACGCGTTAGCGAGGGGCGCGTCCCCCGGCGCGCCCCGGTCCACCACTGGTTAGACTGGCGCCAATGACCTTCGCCGACGCGTCATCCGGAGGGCCCCTCCGCGCCCTGCGCCACCGCGACTTCGCCCTCCTGCTCGGCGGGATGGGCCTCGTGGGCTTCGTCATGCCCATGCAGTTCCTCACCCAGATCTTCTGGATCCAGGACGAGTACCCGGAGAAGGACGTGCTCTACGTCGCGCTCCTCTCAGGCGTACGCGGGTCGGCGATGCTCATCTTCAGCCTCCTTGGCGGGGCCATCGCCGACCGCTTCGAGCGCCGCCGCGTGCTCCTCAGCTGCGAGACGATCGCGCTGTTGCTGAGTGCCCTCGTGGCGCTCCTCATGCTCGCCAACCCCTTCGGGGGCGCCGGTGTCGTCGCCCTCTTCGTGATCACGTTCTTTGCCTCCGCGACGCAGGCGATCGACATGCCCACGCGCTCCGCCAGCATTCCCGCCGTCGTCGGCATGCGCGACCTCTCGAACGCCATCGCCCTGAACGCAATCGCGATGCAGTCCGGGTTCCTCTTCGCACCGCTCGCGGTGGGCTTCCTCAACGAAGCTTTCGAGCCGGGCGTGGTTTACGCGGGCACCCTGCTCGCCTGGGTACTCATCCTGCCCATGATCGCGGCGCTCCGCTTCCGCAGCCGGGGTGAGGCGAACCGCGCCGTGGGCATGATCGCGAACATCAAGGAGGGCCTCGCCTACACCCGCCGCGACCAGACGCTCTTCGCGGTGATCATGCTCGTTGTCGTGATGCAGGTGCTCGGCATGCCCGGCGTAGCAGCGCTCGGCCCCCTCTGGATGCGCGAGGTGATGGACCTGAGCAAGTCCGGCTTCGGGGCCATGGCCTTCTTCTGGGGCCTCGGCGGCGCCTGCGCATCGCTCCTCTTCGTCCTGCGCCACGGGCTCGCCCAGCGCGGCACGACGCTCGTGGCCGTCACGATCCTCTTCGCGGTGGGTGTGATCGTCTTCGGTCACTCTCGCTTCATCCCGCTCACGGCCGTGGCGAACTTCACCCTCGGCTTCTGCCTGGTCGCCACCACCACGACTTCCTCGACCATCGCCCAGCACGTCGTCTCCGAGGAGATGCGCGGCCGGGTGATGGGCCTCTTCCCCCTGATGATGGGCCTCGCCATGCTCACGGCCGCCCCGGTTGGCGCCGTCGGCCAGGTCGCCGGCCTCGAGGTGGTTGTCCCCACCCTCGGCTGGACGACGCTCGCACTCATCCTCGCTATCGTCCTCCTCCGCCCCCAGGTTCGCCGCGTCGATGGCGGCGGTGAGCGGCCTGCACCGGCCCTGACCGCCCCGCTCGTTCCTGCAGACTAGCTTCGAGCGAGGCTTCGCTCCCCCTCTCCACGGGCGCGTGGAGAGGGGGTCAGGGGGTGAGGAGCCGCCCCAGCGCCCACGCCGCCCGCTCGACGCTCGGGTAGACGGCCACGCCCGCGGCCACAAACTCGTCGCGCACGGCATCGACGAGCTCCCGCTGCCACTGGATCTGGTTCTCTGTCGAGCCCAGCACGACCGCCACGGGCTTCCCGGCGCCGGTTGCGATGGCGGCCAGTCGCGTGCAGGCGTGGCGCAGGCGCTCGCCCGCTTCCGGCCGGCCGAAGAACCAGTCCTCGCCCACGTTCGCAATCGCGAGGTCGTAGGCACCGCTTTCGAGCAGCATCTGCAGCAACCCGTTCGAGGAGACGCCCGCACCGGCCAGGATCGACTGGTCCACCGGGTTTCCCACCCAGTCCGCCAGCTGCGGCGCGCGCTCCCGCACCTGCTCGCGCACGCTCTCCGGCAGGGGCACGACGTCAAGCCCGTTCTCTTCACACGCATCGGCGGACTGCACGCTTCGCCCGCCACCGCCGCCCACGACCGCCACGCGGCGGCCATGTCCCGCGCGCGGCCCGAGCCCCAGGAGCGATGCGCCGAGCATGAGGTCGATGAGCTGCTCCTGGTTGCGCGCTTCGATCGCGCCCGCCTGCGCCAGCGCAGCCGACCACAGCTCGGTCGAGCCTGCGAGCGCGGCCGTGTGCGAGGCCGCCGACTTCGCTCCGGCCTTCGTGCGCCCGGCCTTGTGGATGATCACGGTCTTCTTCGCGGCCGCCGCGCGCAGGCCGTCGAAGAACCCTCGCCCAGCCGGCACCCCCTCAACGTAGGCGCCGATGACGTTCGTCTCGGGGTCGTCCCCCAGGTACCCCAGCAGCCGGCCGGGCGTGAGGTCCATGCCGTTGCCGTAGTTCGCCACCTTTCCGAACTTCAGTCCGCGTGCGGCGCCCCGGATGGCCACCTCAACGGCGTTGTTGCCACTCTGGCTGAGGAACGCCACGGAGCCGGCCGCGAGCGGGAGGTCCGGCCGGAAGGCGATGCGGCCCGCGGGGTGGTACAGCCCCATCCCGTTCGGACCGAGGATGCGCACTCCCGCGGCCTTCGCCTGGCGCTCGATCTCGCGTTCGAGGGCGGCCGCATCCTCGTCGCCCGTCTCGCTGAACCGTCCCGTGAAGAGGTGGACGAATCGCACGTTCCGCTCCCGGCACTGGGAGATGAGGTCGAGCACCGCGCCCGCGGGCAAGCACGAAATCACGAGGTCGACGTCGCCGGGGATGGCGGCCAGCGATGGGTACGCCTTGAAGCCCGCCAGCTCGTCCGCCTTCGGATTGATGGGGTACACCGGCCCCTCGAACGCGAACGCCTTAAGCGAGTTGAGGTAGTCCTGCCCCGCGCTATCGACATTCGTGGACGCGCCCGCGACCGCGACGGAGCGCGGCCGGAAGAGCAGGGCGAGGTCGGGAACGTCAGCCACGCGCTCGATTCTAGTGGCTGTGAGCTGTTAGCTGTAAGCCATTGGCCGTTGGCCGTTGGCGGCTGGCCGTTGGCCGTTGGTCGTTGGCCGTTGGCCGTTGGCCGTTGGGCGGTTGGCCCGTTCGGTGTTCGATGGTCGCTAATAGCCAACGGCTAAGAGCCAAACCGCCCGCCCCAGCCTCTAGCCTCCAGCCTCTAGCCCCTTCCCCGTAGTACCCTTCCGCCATGGCCGTCATCCCCACCCATCGCAGCGCGCGCAATGGGTTCGAGCTGCTCTCCGCGCTCACCAGCCGCGACCTGCGCCTGCGCTACCAGGGCAGCATCTTCGGGTGGGCCTGGTCGCTCATCCGGCCCCTCGCCCTTGGCGCCGTGCTTTCCTTCGCCCTCGGAACCGTCCTGCAGACAGGGATCACCGCCTCCTTCTTGCTCACGGGCCTCTTCCCCTGGTTCTGGTTCCAGGGGTCCATCCAGGGCGCGACGACGACCTTCGTGGGAAACGGTGGCCTGCTCAAGAAGGTGCGCTTCCCGCGCGCCGTTCTGCCGCTGAGCATCGTCCTCGGGAGCACGCTCCAGTTCGCGCTGGCGCTGCCCGTGCTGGCGGCCTTCCTCATCCTGGACGGCTACGACCCCGAGCCGATGTGGCTCGTGGGTGTGCCCCTCCTCTTCATCGTCCAGCTCCTGCTCACCTGCGGCGTCGCCCTCTTCATCTCCACGGCCACGGTCTTCTTCCGGGACCTGGAGCACATCACGGAGGTGCTGCTCACGCTCTTGTTCTACTCGACGCCCATCATCTATAGCGCCGACCACCTCCCCGAGCGCTATGAGTGGGTCATCCGCATCAACCCCCTCGCGCCCGTGATGGAGGGCTGGCGCGCGGTCCTGCTCGAGGGCGAGCTCCCCGGCGCCTCCTTCGGCATTGCCGTCGCGCTCACGGGCGTGGCCGTGGCCCTGGGCTGGTGGACCTTCCGCAGGCTCGAGGATGCGTTCGCCGATGTCGTCTGAGGTAACAACAAGCGCGGAGGCTGCGCTCTCGCTGCGGGGTGTCTCGCGACGCTATCGCTTCCTCGAGCCCGGCCAGGAGTTGAAGACGACGCTCCTTCATCCCCTCCGGGCCTGGCGCCGGCGCAAGGGCAAGCCCTTCTCCGCCGTGCGGGGCGTCACGCTGGACATCTTTCCCGGGGAGTTCTTCGCGATCGTGGGGGCGAACGGCAGCGGCAAGAGCACCCTCCTGCGCCTCATGGCCGGCCTCTCCCGGCCCTCATCCGGCACGGTCGTGGCCCGCGGCCGCATCAGCACCCTTCTGGAGCTCGGCTCGGGCTTCCACCCGCAGGTGAGCGGGCGCGAGAACGCCATCCTCAACGGCCTCCTCATGGGCAGGACGCGTGCCGAGATGGAGGCTCAGCTGCCCCGCATCATCGAGTTCGCCGGCCTGCAGCAGTTCATCGACCAGCCGATGCGCACCTACTCGTCGGGCATGTACGTGCGCCTCGGGTTCGCCATCGCCGCCTTCCTGGAGCCGGAGATCCTGCTCGTGGACGAAGTCCTGGCTGTCGGTGATGCCGTCTTCCAGGAGCGCTGTTACGAGCACATCGAGGGCCTTCGCGACCGGGGAGTCACGGTCGTGATGGTCAGCCACGACCTCGCCGCGGTGCAGCGCTTCGCGACGCGCGCGGCCCTCATGGAGCGGGGGCGCATCGTCATGGTGGGCGAGCCGGCGGACGTTCTCGACGAACACCTCGGCCGCCTGGCGAAAAGCTCGCCGGAAATCATGCGCGCCCTGGACGAGGCCATGGAGGAGCAGCGTGAGGCGATCGAGGACCTCATCGGACGCTCCCCCGAGGCGCGAGCCCGCTTCGAACGTGCGCTCGAACGAAACCCCGAGTTCCTGCGCAAGATGGAAGAACAACAGCGTGCCCAGGCGGAGGCGGGCGAACGCCACGAATGAGCGCGACCACATCGCCCCGCGTCGCCATCCTCACCGTGACGACCAACGCCTCCCGCCACCTGCCCGCCTACCTCGACGCGCTCTGCGCTATCACCTACCCCGCATGGGAGCTGTGGCTGGTGGACAACGCCTCCCAGGACGGGTCCGCGGAGATCGTCGAGGACCGCCTGCCCGCGGCGCGGGTGCTCCGCAACGACCGCAACCTGGGCTTCACGGGCGCCAGCAACCGTGCCCTCCACGAGATCCTTGCATGCCCCGAAGCGCCCGCGTACGTGCTCTTCCTGAACGACGACACGGAGGTCACGCCGGGGTTCCTGGAGCCGCTGGTGGCGCGCGCGGCGGGGGAGCGCACGCTGGCGGCGCCGCGCACCTACCTCGCCGGCCACGACGGCCTGCTGGACGACTCCGTGGGTGAGTTCGACTGGTGGCGCGGCACCTGGCGCGAACGTACCCTCGGCCGTCCGCCGGGGCCCGGGGATGGACACGCGCGGCGCGTGGGCAACGCCAACCTCTCCTGCCTGCTCGTCCCGACCAGCGCCTTCGCGGAGGTCGGGCTGTTGGATGATGCGTTCTTCGTCTACTACGACGACACCGACTTCTGCAGGCGCCTGGGAGATGCCGGCTACGAGATCTGGCTGGAGCCCGCGTCGGTCGTTGCTCACCGCAAGGGCGCCACGCTCGGCGGCCAGTTGAACGCGTTTGGCTGCTACTACCTGGCCCGCAACCGGCCGTACCTCATCCGCAAGCACGAAGGGCGCGCCAGGTTCGCGGCATTCTTCGCCTACTACCTCGCCACCCGCATCGCCCGCTCCGCCCTCTGGCTCGCCCGTGGTCGCCGCGACCTCGCCGCCGCCACCTGGCGCGGCATCGCCGATTTCGCTCGCAACCGCATGGGCGCCCGCCATCGGAGCCCCGAGCGCTAGCGACGGGTTCACCCGAGCCAGCGCGCGTGCGCCGCTGGCGGCCGCGACGCGACACCGTGCCTGTCAGCACTGCGGGTTGGCGCGCCGCCTGTGCGCTTGCGCCGCCCGCTCTCTACACGCTACCGTGTAGCGATGAGCGAGGAACGTATCGCCTGGGACGCCGAACGCGTCGCGTCGTTGCGCCGCCGCCTCCGCCTGAGCCAGGCCGGCTTCGCGGCCGAGATGGGCGTCCGCCAGCAGACCGTCAGCGAGTGGGAGACCGGCCGCTACGCCCCGCGGGGCGCAAGCGCGCGTCTCCTCTCCCTGCTCGAGGAGCGGGCGCCCTACGACTCCGCGGAGCCGGAGGATGAGTGACGTCTCCCTTTCAACGCCGAGGCGCAGAGACGCGGAGGACTTCTACGCGGCTGGCTCGGCGTCTGCTGCCGCGGTTCCTGCTGCGAGCGATTCGCTCCCCTCTCCCGCCGCAGCGGGAGAGGGGTGGGGGGTGAGGGCGCGTCTCCGCGGTGAAGTTCGAGGTCGTACGTGACCGCAGCGCTCACGTACCCCTCCGAGGCCGCCCTCGCCGCTCGCTGGGCGAGCGGGCTCGCGCGGCCCATGCGGCTGGAGGATGGCCGCGCGCTGCGCGTCGTCTTCCCCGGCGTCCCCGGCGGGTCCAGTGGGCCGGACTTCACGGGCGCCATCCTCGATGCAGGCGGGGACCTCCTCCGCGGGGACGTCGAGGTGCACCTCCGCGCCAGTGGCTGGCGGCAGCACGGCCACGTCACAGACCCGGCCTACGGTGGCGTCGTCCTGCACGTCGTCGCCGAGAACGACACAGCCGCGCTCACCACGCTGCACGCCAGCGGGCGTGCCATCGCCGTGCTCGTCCTGCGCGCGGGGGTTGGACAGGCGGCCTTCCCGCCACCGTTCACCCCGCCCTGTGCGCTCGAGTCGAGGCGGCTCGACGCCCCTGCGCGTCTCGCGCGCATGGGAGAGCGCCGCCTGCGCATCAAGGCGGCGCGCATCGCGCCCCTCGTGCAGGATGCGGGCGCGGGCCAGGCGCTCTACGTCCTGCTCCTGGAGACGCTCGCGGGCAGCGCCAACCGTGCCGCGTTCGCTTCGCTTGCGCGCGGCCTCTCGCTGGCGGTGCTGCTGGAGTCGGCGGCGGAGCGTGAGGGCAGCGACCGGGCCTTCGTGCTGGCGGCACTGCTGAAAGGGGAGGCCTCCCGCCTCGCGCTACGGCGCGCGGGGCTTCGGCCGATGGCCTCGCCCGGCGCCCGGCTCGAGGCGATGGGGAGGCTGGCCGCACGCCTGTGGCCGGAGGGGAGTAGCCCTGAGTGGCCGGCGGCCTTTGCGAGCGGTCGCGATCCCGCCCTCACCCCCGGCCCCTCTCCCACTGCGGCGGGAGAGGGGAGCAATGCGGATGGAGTGACGCCTGGTGCAACTGACCGGCATCGCTCCCTCACCCCCGGCCCCTCTCCCACTGCGGCGGGAGAGGGGAGTCGGGCCGTCGGAGTCCGAGAGCTGGTGCGCGTGCTGCGTGTGCCGGGCATCGGCCGGGAGACGGCTGTCGAGCTCGCGGTGAATGGGGTGCTGCCGGTCGCGCTCGCTTCCCGCGAGTGGCGCGAGGAGGACGCGCTTGTGGCGTTGCGTTCGCTCCCCTCCCCCGGCACCTACGGCAAGCTGAGGCGCCTGGAAGGCTGGCTGGATGCCCCGTTCGCCACCGCCGTCACCCTCCAGGGCGGGCTCCTCCTCCACGCGGACTACTGCACGAAGGGCATGTGCGGCCGCTGCCCCCTTTCGCAAGTCGAAAGGTGAAAGGACTGAGGCAAAGTGGACTTAGAGTGAGACCTCCACCTCAGTCCTCAGTCCTCACGTCGCCAGGAACTCGCCCACGACCTCGGCGAACGCATCCGGGTTGTGCAGCGGGATCTGGTGGCCGCTGGCCGGGATCTCGACGAGCCGCGCATTCGGGAGACGGCGCACCATCTCCTCCGCGATCTCCGTGGAGAGCACCTTGCTCTTCTCCGCCCGCACGACGAGCGTGGGGCAGGTGATGTGCTCGAGGCTCTCCCAGAGGTAGGGGATCTCGACGATCGCGGCGCGGCCCGTGGCCTGGTGGATGGCCGGGTCGAAGCGGAAGACGAGGTTGCCGGAGGTCTCGTCCAGCGTGAGCGAGGCGCCCACCTGGCGCAGGAGGAAGTCGCGCGACTGGCCCGGGTAGAGCTGGGCGAAGTGCTCCAGCGCCTCCTCCTCCGTGCCGAAGCCGGGCGCCTTCTGGCTCTCGCCCGTGCTGCGGCGGATGCCGCGCGCGCCCGACTCGGCCATCTGCGGGCCCATGTCCGCCAGCACGAGGTGCTTGAGGCGGTGACTGTGGTCGCGCGCGTAGGCCATTGCCACGCGGCTGCCGATGGAGTGCGCGACCAGGTCGAAGGCCTCGAAGTCGAGCTCCTCCACGAAGCCCCGCAGGTCCATCGCGAAGGCCCAGACGAGGTAGCCGCCGGGCGCGTGCTCGCTTTCGCCGTGACCGCGCAGGTCGGGGGCGTAGACGGCGTGGCGGTCCGCGAAGCGCGCGGCGATGTGTTCCCAGTAGCGGGCGTTGTTCATCAGCCCGTGGAGAAAGACGGCGGGGTCGTTGCCCGTGTCGCCCCAGCGGATGTAGTGGTGCTGGAGGCCGTGGATGTTGAGGTAGCCGTCCTCACCGGGCGAGTGCTGAGGACTGAGGGCCGAGGACTGAGTGGTCATCGCGCCACACCTCCAGGGCGAAGGCACATCGGCAACATTGTCCTCACCGCGGAGTCGCGGAGTCGCGCAGAATTGCTCCGGCGAGATCTCAGCGCTCTCTGCGCCTCTGCGGTTAAATCCACGGTCATGCCTCACCCGGCTCCTCGAAGAGCTGGAAGAGAACGCCGCCGCTGTCGCGGGGATGGAGGAAGGTGTGCTTGCGCCAGTCGCTTTCGATGACGCCACCGTGGGGTTCGATGCCCTCGCGCCGCAGCGCCGCCGCCGCGGCATCCACGGAGGCGACCTGGCAGCAGACGTGGTGCATGCCCGCCCGACGCTCGTCGATAAATTTCTGCACGAAGCTGTCGGGGCGGGTCGGCGCCATGATCTCGAACTTGAGGAGGCTGCCGGGGATGCTCATGACGGTCCCGCGGTAGCCCAGGTGTTCCTCCTCCCAGGTGCCTTCGCGCACCATCCCGAACACGCGCTCCTGCCACTCCGCCTGCTTCTCCAGGTCGGGCACGGCGATCGAGACGTGGTCCACGCGCTGCAAGTCCACCACGCCACCGCCCGCGTTGCGGTCGGCGTCCTCGGGGAACCGGTAGGGCACAAAGAGCTGCCAGAGGATGCCGCCACTGTCCTTGGGGTGGATGTAGGTCAGCTTCCAGAGGCCGTCGTCCTGGATGCCGCCGAAGGGCTTCATGCCCTGCCGTTCGAGCTCCGCGCAGGTCTCGTCCAGGTCGTGCACCTCGACCGTGATGTGGTGCAGGCCCGGGCCCTGCTCGTCCATATAACGCTGGACGAAGCTCTTCGGCCCGGCGGGCGAGATGATCTCGAACTCGATCCCCGTGCCCCGCACCTGGCTTACGCTCCCGCTGAAGTCGCTGCCTTCGTGCGCTTCCCAGGAGTGCAGGAACTTGAAGCCCAGCAGCCGCTCGAGGCGATCAGCCTGCGCTTTCCAGTCGGGATGGGCCATGCTGATGTGGTCGACTCGCTTCAGCGGGATCAAACGGCAACTCCGGAGAACGGGATGGGTGTGGCGGCTATGGTACGTGTGGCCCGAAGATCGCGGCAATGACGGACCCCCGGCGTGCCACCTTCCTCGTCAACCCGGCCGCCCGCGGCGTGGAGAAGCGCCTCGACGCCGACCGTGCCGTGCGCTACTTGCGCAAGCGCGGCCTCGAAGTGGAGCTGCGCACACCCGCGTCACCCCTCGAGATGACGGCCCTGGCCGCCACCTCCGCCGAGCGCGGTGACGAGCTCCTCTTCGTGGCGGGCGGCGACGGTTCTCTCCGCGATGCCGCGCGCGGTCTCGCCGGCTCGAACACGGCGCTCGCGCCCGTACCCGCCGGGACGGTGAACGTTTTCGCCCGCGAGGTCGGCCTTCCCCTGGGTGTGCGTACCGCCATCGATGCCCACCTCACCGGCCGCGTCGTGCGCATCGACCTCGGCCGCGCGGGCGAGCAGCCGTTCCTCCTCATGGCCAGCGCGGGCTGGGACGCCGCCATCGTCGGGGGCGTCTCGCTGGGGCTGAAGCGGCGCATGGGCGACCTCGCGTACGCGGTGAAGGCGGCGAAGGCCCTCCCCGGCATGCGCACCCGCCCGGCGCGCTGGGAGGTCGGCGATGAAGTGCATGAGGGCCCCCTCGCGCTCATGGTCGTGAGCAACACGCGCCTGTACGGCGGGCGCCTGCGCTTCTCTCCTCTTGCGCTCGCCGATGACGGCCTGCTCGACGTTGTCGCCCTTTGCCCCCGGGGCCTCCCGGACGCCCTGCGCATGAGCGCGCGCATCGTCATGCGCCGGGCCGCCCACGACCGCCACGCCCTTTCCGCACGCGCGGCGTCGATCCGCATCGAGACGCCCGGCATCCCTGTCCAGCTCGATGGCGACTACGCGGGCGAGACGCCCATGGCGTTCGCGGTCGATCCGGGCGCGCTCGCCGTGAGCATCCCCGCCGGCCCTTCCCCCGAGATCCTCTCCGACTGATCCCCCATCGCGGACCCGCTCGCGTGAAACACAAAGGGACAAAGGCACAAAGGGCGCCCCAGATTGCTCCGTCATGGCCTCGCGAGAACTACCTTTTGAATCCTTTGTCTCTTCGTTCCTTTGTGTTCCTTCATTGTTCGCCCCGACGAGGCTCACCGCAGCCAGAAGCAGCTTCCTATCGCGCCACGATCGACACGCCTATACTTCCTGAAGCGCACTCGCCCCGGCGCTGCTGTCCACCGCTCGTTCCCCCTGGAGGTGCCCCGGCATGAGCGAAACATCCACGTACCGGGTCGAAATCGTCTCCCGCCTGCGTTCCGTGACCGATGACATGGCCTGGGCCGTGCGCGGGCTCAGCCCCTCAAAGTCCGCTTATCGCGCCTCGGATGAGGAGTGGTCCATCCACGAGCACCTGGCCCACATGCGCGACATGGAGCAGGAGGTCTACCTCCCGCTCCTCCGCTGGGCGACTGTCCCGGACATGCTCGACCCCCTGGACTACAGCCGCCGCGACTGGCACCAGCACCGCTACAACCCCGAGGAGCCCCTCCCCCGCGTCATGGACGACGTCCAGCGCATGCGCGATGAAGAGCTGCTCATCTTCCGGGAGATGACCGACGCCACCTGGACGCGAATGCGCAGCGACACCCGCTGGGGGCCGCTCACCTGCCAGTGGATCGCGGAGCTCATGTACCGCCACGTGCTCGACCACTTGCAGGGCGTGATGGCGCTCAAGCAGGACCTGAACCTCGCCGCCCTGCAGCCACCCCCGGCGCTGGTCGTGGGTGGCTACATTGGCGGGAGGGGCGGCTAGTGCGCCTGCGCAGCATCGTCCGCATCCCGCCGGACGGGGCGGGCCTCGATGACGCGCTTGCGTCACCGGCGGACGCCCTCCTGCTCACGGTTGCGGACGCGCGGCGGCCGGCGACTGACCTCCGGGCCGATGCGCGCGCCGCCATCGGCCGCATCGCAGAGGCGGGCAAGGCCGCGCTGGTGGTCGTCAACCACCCCCGCTCGCAGATGCTGCGAGACGACATTGAGGGTGTGGTCCAGCCCGGTCTCAGCGGCGTCCTGCTCACTCACGCCGTCGAGCCCCAGGACGTGCGCGACCTCGCCGCCCTCCTCCGGGAGCTCGAGATGGCCCGCCAGATAGAACCGGGGACGGTCGCCGTCTTCCCCGTGATCGATACTGCCCGGGGATTGCTCCGCGCCGCCGAAATCGCCGCGGCCGCACCGAGGGTAGCCGGCGTCGTGCTCGCGTCCGGCGCCTATGCCCGCGACATCGGCGCCCGCGAGGAGGAGTCCGGCCCGCGGCTCGCGTACGCCCGCGGTGCGGTGGTGGCCGCCGCTCGAGCCGTCGATGGGCTGCCGCTGATCGAGGCAGGGCCACTCCAGCTCCGCGAGATGGCGCAGTACGGATTCGCGGGCGCCATCCTCCCGGACGCAGCTTCAGTGGCACTCGCGAACCCCGCGTTCACGCCGGCCGCGCACGTCCTTGACCGCGCCGCCGCTGCCGCCTCCGCCTACGACGCCGCCCGCTCCGAGGGTGCGTGGGTCGCGCGCATCGGCGAGGAGGTTGTGGACGCCTCGACGGCGCGAAGAGCCCGTCAGCTTCGCGAGGGTCAGGAGGGCTGAGACTCGGCCCATTGCCGGGCGACTGCCTCCAGCAACTTCGCCGCCCGTGCCATCGATTGCGCGGCGTCCGGTTCAAGGCGCGAGAGGCTGATCACTTCCTCGTCGGATGACCGTCCCGCGAAAAGCACGCACTCCTTCCCCGCGGCCGACGCCAGCGCGCGTATCCGTCCAGTGGTTTTCCCCTGCGTTGACTGCGCGTCGTAGGAACCCTCGCCCGTGATGACGATGTCCGCCACTGCGAAGCGCTCCGCGAGGCCCGCCGCCTCGGCCACCACGTCGAAGCCGCTGACGATGCGCGCGCCCAGGAACGCCACCAGCCCCGCCGCCAGCCCGCCCGCCGCGCCACCGCCCGGCAGATTCGCGATTTCCACCCCCAGCGACCGACGCACCACGGCCGCGTAGCGCAGGAGCGCAGCTTCCAGCACCTCGACCTGCTCCGGCGTGGCGCCCTTCTGCGGACCGTAGACAGTGGCCGCGCCCTCCGGCCCCACGAGTGGGTTCGTGACGTCAGACGCGACCACCACCTCGACACCTGCGAGCGCCGCCGGCGGCGACCAGTCGATCCGCGCCAGGCGCTGGAGGGCCGCGCCGCCCGGCGGCAGATCGCGCCCCGCCTCGTCGAAGAACCGGGCGCCGAGCGCGCGCGCCATGCCCGCGCCGCCGTCCGTAGTGGCGCTGCCGCCCACGCCAATGATGAGCCGCTCCGGCTCCGCGAGCAGGGCGTCCGCTATCACCTGGCCCACCCCGAAGCTGTCCGCGTGCAGCGCGTCCCGCTCCTCGGGCGCGATGTGCATGAGCCCGTTCGCCAGGGCGGCTTCGATCACCGTGGTGCGCGTACCATGCAGGGTGATGTAGCGCGCCAGCACCCGCCGCCCGAGCGCGTCCTGGACGATCGCCGCCGCCGTATCCGCCTTCACCGCCCGCCGCAACGCGTCGATGAACCCCGGCCCGCCGTCGGACATGGGCAGCACGTCGAGCTGCCATCCTGGACGCGCCTTGCGGATGCCCGCACGGATCGCGGCCGCCGCCTCGTCCGCGGACAGGCTCCCCTTGAACTCCTGCGGCGCAATCAGCACGCGCACGGCGTCGCCCCAAAATCGTCTCCCCTCTCCCTCGGGGAGAGGGGCCGGGGGGGAGGGTTCGCCCGCATCACGCCCCCCGCTCGTAGGCG
>JBBDMZ010000044.1:0-2969 GCA_040877955.1 Dehalococcoidia bacterium
TTCCGAGACGGAGCGGGTCGCCATTGAGGCCGGTAATGTCTGGATCGAGGGGGATCTGTGTTCAGGCAAACCCGATTTTGATAAAATATTTGAAGAACCCTATCCGGAACTGACGGACAAGGAGAGTTTGATGGGCCGGGAGTTCGATATCCCCCTGGACGTCGTAGCCTGCGACCTGACGGTCTTCGAGCCGGGCGAGGGCCTGCGCCACGCGGAGCTGCTGCAATCGGTGCGGGGCGCCACCCGGGGCCGCGAGGAGCTCGCGGACGGGTGGCGCTTCGCACTCGATGGGAGCGCGTTTGCGTGGGCCGCCGAGTGGATTGGCTACGAGCGGAGGTGCTGTGGGTTCTTCGATTTCCGACTGGAGTGGCTGTCGGGTCAGGAGCCCGTGCTCACCGTGACGGGCCCGCCGGGAGCGAAGGAAATGCTCGCGGGGTGGTAGCTCCGGCCTACCGGCCGGAGTACTGACGCTCTCCCGCCTCGGGCGCAGCCTCGGCCGGTGTTCGGTCGGGCACCATCGCACGCTTGCTGACGCGCGCGCTCGGACTACGCCGCGGGGGTGACGAGGCCGGTGGCACCGTCCACGGTGACGATTTGGCCGTCCTTGAGGGTGGAGGTGGCCGTGCCCGTGGCGACGACCGCGGGGATGCCGTACTCGCGGGAGATGATCGCGGGGTGGGAGAGGATGCCGCCGGTGTCGGTCACAAGCGCGCCGACGCTCGGGAAGAGGATTGACCAGACGGGCGAGGTGATGGGACAGACGAGGACGTCGCCCGGCTGGATCCTGTCGAATTCGGTCTCGTCCAGGATGACGCGCACAGGCCCGGTGTAGGCGCCCGGCGCGGCTGGGACGCCCCTCAGGCCGGCCGAGGGTTGGGCCGCCGCCGCGGATTCGTTCTCGCGCTGGGCCTCGGCGCCGAAGACCTTCTCCGTGGCCCAGAGGACCATCCGGATGTTGTTGGCAGCCTCCTTCGGGAAGACGCCAAGCGGCGGCGGGCCGCCGGGATCGACGCCGTAGGACGCGGCGCCGGGGCTCTCGATCACAGACGCCCGCTCCGCCTTGCGGCCAGCCACGAGCGCGCGAGAGTCGCGGCCCTCCTGAAGGGCCGGCGAGAGCTCGGGCCATTCGAGGAAGAACACGTCCTCCGGAGAATCGATGAGGCCGGCCTGGTGGAGGCGGCGCCCGTACTCGACAACCGTGTAGCGAAGGAGGGCGAGGGGAGCGCTCACCGTGTAGAGCTCATTGTCCTCGCGCGTAGGGTAGTACCGTTCCGCGCGAGCGAGCAGACGCTCGAACTCGTCCCGGTCGGCGGGCGGACGCGCGAACAGGCCCTTGCGCGCGCGGTCGACCGTCGCGTCGCGTCTGCGGCGGAGGGCCGTGGCTTCGACCTCGGGGTCGTAGTTGCGGTTAATTTGGTCGCGGATGAGGCCGAGCGTCAGCGCGGGCACCTCCTCGAGCGTCGGGTCGACCACCTCGTAACGGAGGGCGCGACACCCGAACTCGTGCTGGTAGGCATCGAAGGCGGCGGCGAACTCGGCGTCCAGCGCAACGAGGCGCGAATAGGCGTCAGCGCCACCGGACTCGATGAGCTGGCGGACGGCGGGACGCTCCGCGGCCAGGCGAGCGAGCTCAGCGAGCCGTCGCGATGGCTCGGTCGACGCGACGGAGAGCCCGCTGAGGAGCTCGACGACCTGGCGGTCGGTCCAGCCGAGCTTCTCTTCGCAGAAGAAGAAGAGCTCCGCGATGGTGCCCAGCGCGAGCGTGAGCTCGAAGTGGCGGCGCATGCTCTCGTAGCCGAAGGCGCTCACGTCGTCCGCGTGGGCGTCGAGGGCAGCGTCGGAGAGAGCGTCGAGGTCGACGATCCGGAGGCGGGCGATGGTCTCGATCTGCTCGGCCTTCCAGGTGCCGTGCCAGTGGTCGAGCTGCTGCATGGTGAGGTCCGCCTTCTGGGCGGCGAGGAGGGTCTTGATGCGGCCCCGAAGCTGGGGGACGGTGCGGACGAGAACCCACATGATGGGCGCGGGCGGAGCCTTGCGGTCCTTGCCGCCGAGCGGGCGGAGGCGCTGATAGACCCAGCCGCCGATCTCGCGGAACTCGATGCCGTCGAACATCATGCCGTGCTCGGCCGCTAGCTTGAGCCAGATGTCATTCTCCCAATCGAGGAAGACGCGGAACGCGGGCGTGAGCGGCTGAGGGAAGTGGCTGGCTTCGCGCTGCCAGTAGCCGGGAGGCGGAGTGGGGACGGCGCCGGATGCGACGGGCGCGGGGGCCGCAGGTGCAGGAGTCACGGGGGAGTCTCCAAAGAAGTAGCTTCGGCTGGAGGCAGTGTACGGCGGGGTGCAAGGCGGAAACTGTGGGGGCTCACACAGTTGGGGAGGCACGAATTATGATGCGTTCCTTGCTTGCCAGTGATGGGAATTGGCCCCATACTTTTCTTGTTGGTCCGCCTCGGCGGATCGTTTTTGTGTTGGCACTCCGTGGGGGCGCGCGAAACCCGGGCCCGGGTGGCGCAACTGGCAGCGCAACCGATTTGTAATCGGTAGGTTAGGGGTTCGAGTCCCCTCTCGGGCTCCAGCACAGATTTCCACTGCGGAACGGTTCCCGGGGAGATGGCCGAGTGGTTAATGGCAGCAGACTGTAAATCTGCCGCGCTCCGCGCTTCGTAGGTTCGAATCCTGCTCTCCCCACCACAGACTGGCTGTCGGCCATCAGCCATCGGCCAGCCAACCGAAGGCACAGGCTGAAGGCCGAAAGCCGAGGGCCGATGGCCATGACGCCCTCATAGCTCAGCTGGCAGAGCGCGTTCTTGGTAAGAACGAGGTCTCCGGTTCGAATCCGGATGAGGGCTCCAGCAACGACTTCCCGGGCACGGCCCGGAACGACACAAGAAACCGCCCCGGAGGGCACACGGAAAATGGCGAAGGCGAAATTCGAGCGAACCAAGCCGCATGTGAACGTGGGCACGATT
>JBBDMZ010000045.1:0-15935 GCA_040877955.1 Dehalococcoidia bacterium
TCACAGTCGACCTTCTCGCCGCTTCGCTACGACGTATAGGGAGCGTGCGATCGTCGCCAGCACGGCCCGTCATCACTGCCCGTCGAGGCCCCTCCTGGAGGGGCCTCACTCATGTCCGAGCCGCCACAGCCAGGGAGCGGTTCGCGACTTCCCTGCTATGCCGCCGCGCCGTCATCTCTCCGCCTACGAACCAGCCTGTCCCACGCGCCGCGTGCTCGCGGAGCGCGGGCGGGTGGGTGAGGGGATCGCATGGCGCCCCAGGAACTCCCGCACCACGCCCGACGCCTCCTCCCGAATCTCGATGAAGTAGCCGTGCCGCCCGCCCTCCACGATGTACATCTCCGCGCCCGGTATCCGCTCCACCAGCAGCGGCGCGTTCGCCGTGGGGTTCAGCTGGTCGTCGCTCCCGTGTATCACGAGTACCGGCGCCGTAATGGTCGGCAGCAGATCCCACGTGTCGTGACCCTCGCTCGCCTGGTAGTGCAGCCGCTGAGCATGCCGCGGGATCGGGTTCTTCGCGCGCTCCAGCAAGTACCGCATGTACTCCGGGTGCGAAGCCAGGTACGCCGGCGTCACCATCTGTTCCGCCAGGAACGCAGCCGCCTCCTCCGGCGACGACGGCCGGTTCGCCATCTTCGCGTCCACCTCCGGAGGCCGGCGCACCCCGTGCGCGTTCCCCGGCGTTGTGCAACCCAGCACGAGGGCGCCCATGCGGCCGCCGTGGTCGATCCCAAGCCACTGGCAGATGCGCCCACCCATCGATATGACGTAGGCATGTGCCCGCTCGATCTCCAGGTGGTCGAGCAGCGCGACCGCGTCCGCAGCAAACCGGCGAGTCGAGTACGGCGGCTCCTCCGGCTTGTCGCTCTCACCCGTCCCCCGGTGGTCCCACGTGATCACCCGGTACCGGTCAGCGAAGTCCTCGCGGACCGCGTCCCAGCCGTGGTGGTCGCCGCCCTGGCCGGAGACCAGCAGGAGCGGCTCGCCCGCCCCCACCTCTTCGTAGTACAGGTCGACGTCGTTGCAGCGTGCGAATGGCATGCCGCCGACTATACGCGCAGCGGTGCGCGGCTCTACTCCCCCTCTCCGCGCTAGCGGGGAGAGGGGGCCGGGGGGTGAGCGGCCGCATCCACGAGCAGGTCGAGCGAGTAGCGGAACCCGGCCTCGTGGTTGGGGTTGATGCGGAACTGGCCGGCCAGCCGCAACAGCGTGTAGCCGTGCACCATCGACCAGAGTGCCTCCGTGAAGAACAAAGCCGACTCCTCACCCACCAACTCCGCGCCCAGGGCCAGGACGGGCGCAGACGCGCGCTCGCCAAGGCTCACGTCCGGCTGCCGTTCCGGCGTGCACGGCCCGAATACAAGCGCGAACAGTTGCGGCGATTCCTCCGCAAATCCCAAATAAGCAGTCGCCATCGCATGCACGCGTTCTCGCGCGGTGCCTGCGGAGGCCCCCGCGCGCTCCAGCCTCTCCCCGAGCTCCTCCAGTCCCCTTCCGATCAGTTCCCGGAAGAGGTCGTCCCGGCTCTCGACGTGGAAGTAGAGTGACGGGGCGCTCACGCCGAGCTGTCGTCCGAGCTCGCGCATGGAGACGCCCTCCGCGCCGGCCCGTTCGAGGAGCGCGGAGGCAGTCGAGAGCAGGTCCTGGCGGTTGATGCGAGAAGGATGTGGCATGATTAACACTATAAGGCTTACGGGCTGGTGACGCAAAACTTACGCTGTACACCATCCCCCAACGAGCAACCCCGTGGCCGCCACCTACCAGAAGCCAGGCTTCGTCACCAAACACATCTTCAACCCCCTCCTCTCGGGCGCCGTGAAGCTCGGCATGAGCCCTCGCGGAGCCAACATCCTCCTCGTGCAGGGGCGCAAGTCCGGCGAGTGGCGCTCCACTCCCGTCAATCCCCTCACCATCGACGGCGTCCGTTACCTCGTCGCTCCCCGCGCGGATACCCACTGGGCGCGAAATGTCCGCGCCGCCGGCGGCGGCAAGCTGCGCCTTGGCCGCAAGGAGGAGGCCTTCCGCATCGTCGAACTGGCGAACGCGGAAAAGCCCCCCATCCTCCGCGACTACCTCAAAGTCTGGCGCTCGGAGACCGGCAAATTCTTTGGCCTCGGGCCCAATCCCACAGACGAAGACCTGGCCTCAATCGCGCCCTCCCACCCGGTCTTCCGTATCGAGCCGGACGCATAGCGGGAACAGATTTCGTTATGCGGATGCAACATCCGCAGCCATAGACTTGGCCCCGCCTATGGCTGTGGACGCGCCCTCGGGCCTGCTCGATGACACCAACACCGGTGCCGGCCTGATCGACGCGGTGGGCTGCGGCATCTGGCTGTACGACGGCAACGATATCCTCTTCGTCAACGAGGCCCTCGCCCGCATCACGGGGTTCACGCGCGACGAGCTCCTCGCGCACCAGTTCTTCCAGGATCTTATGCATCCCGACGACCGCGAGATGATCGTTGCGCGCGGCCGGGCGCGGGTGCGCGGCGAACCCGTCCCGCCCGACTATGACGTCTCCGTCATCGCTCGAGACGGCCGGCGAGTTTGGCTCCACATCCATGCCAGCATGGTCGAATACCAGGGTCGGTCATGCTCGCTCGTCTCCGCGTTGGATATCTCCGAGCGCAAGGAGGCGGAGGCGGCGGTCCAGTTCCTGGCCGACGTAAGCGCCGAGCTCGGCGCATCTCTCGACTACAACGAAACGCTCAAACGCATCACCGGCCTCGCCGTCCCGTACCTGGGGGACTACGCCGTTACGGACATCGTGAACGAGGCCGGCCGCCTGGAGCGCATCGCCGGCGCACACCGCGATCCCTATCTCCAGGAGCGTATGGACCACAACATGCCGGACTCCGGGAGGTTCGGGCCGGGCCACCCCATTCATGACGCGGTGGCCACGGGCCGCTCGGTCGTCACGGAAGGCGATGTGCCGGCAAGAGTCGCCCTGGACGCCGACCATCTCGCCATCCTCCAGGAGCTAAAGCCCGCCACGTACATCGTCGTGCCCCTCCTCGGCTCGCGAGGCGCCATTCTCGGCTCTATGGCGTTCGGGCTCGAACGACGCCTGCCTCAGTGGCAATTGAGCCTCATCCTCACCACCGCCGAAGAAGTAGGCCGCCGCGCTGCCCACGCCATCGAACAGGCGCGGCTCTACGAGCGCGCAAACCGCGCCGCGCAGGATGCCGCCTACAACTGGCACGTCCTCGATGCGATGTTCGCCGCGGCGCCTATCGCGATGGTCTTTCTCGACCGCGATCTCCGGATCGTCGACATAAACCACGTTGCCGCCCGTAAGAGCATCAGCATTGCGGACCACATCGGGAAGCACCCGCGCGAGGTGATGCCGGCGCATTGGGAGCTCGTTGGCCCGCTCTACGAGGGCGTGCTCGCCTCCCGGGAGCCCATCCTTGAAGTTGAGCACTCCCAGACGCACCCGAAGACGGGCCGCACCACCACCTGGGCATCGAGCTACTATCCTGTGTTCGGCGACCACGACGAGCTCCTCGGCGTGGCTGGCGTCGGTGTTGATATCACTGCTCGCAAAGCCACAGCCGAGGAGACGCGCCGTAGTGAGGAGCGCCTCCGCCTCGCCCAGTCCGCGGCGCGCATGGGCACCTGGGAGTGGGATGTGGCCTCCGGCGAGGTGACCTGGTCGGAGGCGATGGAGGCGGTCTACGGCATCGAGGCGGGGAGCTTCCCGGGCACCTTCGAGGCATTTCTCGACTCTGTTCATCCCGATGACCGCGGCACAGTCATGGCTTCAGTCCAGCAATTGGAAACCGACGGGCACAGCGACATGGAGCACCGCATCATTCGCCCGGATGGTGAGGTGCGTTGGTTGGCGGGTCGTGGGCAGATGTTTCGCGGCCTGGACGGCAGGCCACTCAAGGCCATCGGCGTCGGCATCGACATCACAGAGCGCAAGGAAGTCGAGGCCGAGCTGCGCCGCGCGAACGCCGCGAAAGATGAGCTGCTCGGGCTCGTCTCGCACGAGCTGCGAACCCCGCTCACCAATGTTCTCGGGAACGCGCTCGCCCTTCGCCGTCACGATGCGCACATTTCCACGGCCGACCGCGCGGCTGCCCTCGACGACATCGCGGCCTCCGGGGAGCGCTTGCAGCGCCTCATCGAGAACATGCTCGTCCTCTCGCACGTCGAGGCCCGCACCGACGTTCAGACTGAACCGGTGCTGCTCCAACGCGTGCTTGTCACCTTGCTCGCGGAGCACCGGGCGCGACTTCCACGTGCACTCGTCGAGCTCCAGGTCGTCGCCGACCTTCCACCGGTGCTTGCGCAGCCAACCTACCTGGAGCAGATCGTCCAGAACCTCCTCTCCAACGCCGAGAAGTACGCCCCTCCGGGCAGGGCCGTGGAGGTAGTCGCGACGTGCGATGCAGACGCTGTTAGCATCGGCGTGCTCGACCGCGGCGCCGGCATCGCAGCCTCGGAATTGGAGACGATCTTCGATCCCTTCTTCCGGTCAGCCGGTACAGCATCGAACACGCCCGGCGCCGGGCTTGGTCTGGCCGTCTGCCGCCGGCTCGCCGAAGTCCAGGGCGGCAGGATGTGGGCTGAAACTCGCGAGGGCGGCGGTGCGGCGATCTGGTTCAGCCTGCCCCGCGCCGACTCCACTCCTTAACCTTGGCCCGACGGTCCCCCGTGTCTCAGTAACAAAGCCCGCGATTGCCGGGTCTACTCCCGACGGCCGCGAGATTCGCTTTTCGTTGGGTGTTGGCAGCGGTCGTGTAAGCCGCCCGGGGAACCCCCAGGGCGCAGGGGAAACGAGAGGAGGGGCCGGGTACGGCCCCTCCTCTCGCAGATCGCGTTGATGTCGCCTGCCTAGCGGTGAAGCGCCGCGGCCACCTCGGGCAGGCCGATCGACTCCAGCTTCGCCTTCGACGGTGCGCACGTCTCCGTGTCCCAGTCGCAGGCCTTGAGGAAGTCGGTCTCCAGGAGCTCGGTGTCGAGCTTGACGCCGGCCAGTGGGCCGGCGCTGGTGCCCTCGGTCGTCTCGCCGGTCACGCGGGTGGGTACGTGGCGCTGCCGCGGGTTCCCGCCCTCCCGCACTTCGTAGGCCATGCGCAAGTTCGCGATGCGCTCCCCCACGCCGATCATTTCGTCCATGCTCATGTCCCAGCCCGTGACGGCGTTGAACCAGTCCGGCATGTTCGCCGTGTTCGCGGCCATCATGATGAACTGGCACATCCCGCCCGAGTTCACGACGTGCATGTACTCGCTGGCGCCCTTGTGGTGCTCGCCGCGGTTCGCGTAGTCCTTGAAGTCCCTGGGGGCCGGGGGAATCTTGCCGATCCGGCGGTTGCCTTCGTACTGGGTATGGCGGCCGGGCGTGGGATCCAGCTTGTACGTGGTGTGGTACTCCGGCTGGAGCTTCGGGTCGTGCATCGGCAGCTCCTGGCCGCCGATGTGCATCGCGTACTTCTCCGCGCCGTTGCCGATCTTCTCCGCTGCGATCTTCACGCCGTCCGCGAGCACCGCGCCGATGCCACGGCGCTCGCCCATCATCTTGAGCAGCTCGACCACCGCATCGGCGTCACTCCACGAGAGCTCGAGCCCGTCCGTGTCTTCTTTCGTGATCACGCCGTTCTCGTAGCATTCGATTGCGAACGAGGTCGTCACGCCGGCGCTGATCACATCGAACCCGTACTCGTTGCAGAGGTGGTTGATGTAGATCAGCGCGTCCGGGTTGGCCATCAGGTTCATCGTGCCGAACGCCGCCATCGCCTCGTATTCCGGCCGGTGCGTGTGGTGCGGGTACGGGTACTTGGGGTTCGCCGACTCCACCGACTCCGCGCCGCAGGCCATCGGGCAGTGCCAGCAGCCGTACGACTTCTCCATCTTCGGGTTGATTTGGCTGCCGCCGTCGATCTGGGGAGCAATCGGGAAGTCCACCACTCCCACGCCGCCCCAGTTCTTCACCGGCGAGTCGCCATTGAGGGCGCTGGCGGCGGTGATGCCTGTCGTGCCGAAGGTGTGGAAGAAGTCCTTGAGCGGCTTCACAAAGTCGTCCAGGTTCGTGCGCAGCATCTTAATCGTCTCGGGCGTCTGCGCGATGATCTTGCGCTCCGCCACGGCCACGACTGCCTTCAGGTTCTTCGCGCCCATAACCGCGCCGACGCCCGACCGGGCCGCGAGACGGCCGTGGTCGTTGCAGATGCCACTGATGGGCGACATGGTCTCGCCGGCAGGGCCAATGTTCGCGACGCTGGCCCGCTTGCCGTGCCGCCCCTTCAGGAACGTCTCGTTCTCGATGGCGAGCTGGCCCCACTGGTCCGAGGCGTCCTTCAACTCCACCTTGTCGGTTTCGATCACGAGGTAGACGGGCTTTTCGGCCTTGCCGAAGAACATGATCCCGTCCCAGCCCGCCAGCTTCAGCACGCCACCGAAGTCGCCGCCGCAGTTGGCATCGCCCCAGCCGCCCGTTAGCGGGCTCTTGCAGACGACCTGCCAGCGCTGGCCGAACAGGGGAGTGCCGGTGAGTAGCCCCGGGAACATGCCGAGCATGTTGTCCGGGCCCAGCGGTTCCGCGCCCTGAGGCACCCGGTCCCAGAGCATGCGAGCGCCAATGCCGTACCCGCCCAGGTACTGGCGGTAGAGGGAGTCGTCGGGTTGTTCGACCGTGATCTCACCCGTGGTGAGGTTCACGTTGAGCATCTTGCCGGTATAGCCCTTCTCCGCGAGGGCTCCATTCGCCTGGGCAGCAGTCACAGACACACTCTCCTGAGCCCGGTTAGCCGGGCTGGTTGCAAGCTGCAATCGTACGAGGTGGACGAAACCCTGCAATATGCCGAGTCTGGCATACCGGTCACTGAACCTCGTGCAGACGGACCGGGAAAACGCGTGCGTACCGCTGAAAGTCTTCATCGGTTGTCAGAATGGCCAAACGCAAGCGCTGCGCGACGGCGCAGAGCAGAAAGTCCGTGTGGGAACCCTGTAGTCCCACCCTCTGGCACGCGTTGTAGAACTGAGCTGGGGATTCGATGTCGGCGCGCGTGACTCGCACCAGCCCGAACGCGGAGAGGGTGAGTCGCGTCCGGTCGAACTGAAGGTCGTGCCGGATTCCCGACAGCACTTCCTGGAGGACAGACCCCACGAGCAGCGCGTCCCGCACGGCGATCCGGGCACGCAACTCGCCTCGCAGGGCTATCACTCGTGCTCAGGCGCGACTCGGGTCGACGCAGAAACAGGGACCAGACCGTGGTGTCGACAAGGACGGCGGTCACGTGGTGGCCGCGGCTGTGGGCCTCGGGTCTCCATCGTCCGTGCTCTCGTACTCAATCTCGCCCTCAAGTTTGAGGAGTTCCAGTTGCCGGTGGTACGGATGTACTCCTCGAGAGCGGCGACTGCTGCCGCCTCGGGCGTGGAGTGGTCACCAAGTTCTTGAGCCGCGTGAATCAACTCGTCATCCACCGTAACGCGCGTGAGCCTTGACTTCGCCATTCTGCGAATATAGCCGCCGCTAGTCGCCCTGCCTCTGGTCATTTGCCCAGGAACTCCAGCAGCCGCTCATTCGTGAACTCAGGCGCCTCCTCGGGGAAGAAGTGGCCCGCATTCACCCGTTGCGCGCGCAGGTCCGGGAAGTAGCGGCTGAACTGGTCCGCGAACGGGTTCCCGGACGGGATGAGGTTGTCTGGCGTGCCTTCCGTCTCACCAACCCGGCTCCGCGCCAGGTAGCGCCCGTACATCCACAGCGTTGGCCCGGGGTAGCGTTTGTGCCGGTCCTCTGGTCCGTAGTCCATGTACTCGGCGTAGAGCGGATGTTGCTCCAATCCGTGCGGGTGGAGCCACATCTCCGCCACCTGCGTCTCCCCCAGCGACTCGTAGCGCTCTCCCGACGCGACGCTCTCGTCGGCGATCACGCGGTGGAACGGCAGCCCGTAGCGGTAGTACGAAATCGCGTGGAAGTGCGAGTCGGGGTCGGCGAACGCGTCCCGATAGTGCGCCACGTCCTCGGGCGTCGCCCACACCGGCACAGCCCCGCCTCCGCCGCGCCACGGCGACTGCGGCCGTCCCGGGAGCGCCGGCTCCGACCCGCCCGCGAAGATCGTCTCAATGAACCCGGCAGCGTGCTCCGCGAAGAACGCCTCCGGCAGGGGCTCCGCCTTGAACCAGTAGCCGTGGACCGCGCCCGGCGCCCATACCGTCACGAGCGTGTCGAGCAACGCCAGCTTCGTCACGCGCTCCGGGTAGTCCAGGGCGAACTTCGACCCGATGATCCCGCCCCAGTCGTGTGCGATGACGACCGCCTTCTCGATGCCCACCGCGTCCATGAAGTCCGCAATGTCCCGGGCCAGAAGCGCCCGGCTCACACGCGCGCCCGGCTTGTCGGTGCCTCCAAAGCCTCGAGTGTCCGGTGCGAAGCAGGCATAACCCGCTTCCGCCAGCGCCGGCATCTGATGGCGCCACTCATAGGACGTCTCCGGGAACCCGTGGATGAGCACCACGGGCTCTCCCGTCCCTTGTTGTCGGTACGCGAACCGCAGTCCGCGCGATTGAACAAGAAGTTGCTCCATGTCGCGGAGTCTACCGACTGGTTCACCACCTGTCGGTTAGTGCAGGTCCCGCCCCGCGTCCAGCACCGACTCCATCATGTCGTCCGGCGCCCTGAACCCGTGCCGCGCATACAGTGTCTGGCTCCGTTCGGTCGGCCAGAGGATCACCGAGTCCACTCGCTGCTCGCGGCAGAAGGCGAGCGCCGCCTCCATCAGTGCCTTTCCGGCGCCGGCCCCGCGTGCACCCGGCTCCACGTACACATTGGTGATGTACCCGTGCTGCTCGAGCTCACGCGCCGGGTTCGGGATCTTCTCGATCAAACAGAGCCAAAGGTGTCCACGGATCTCGCCGCCCTCGCCCTCGACCCAGCATCGCCAGTGCCCATCCGCCCGCAGCCGCTCCCGCATCCACGGCGTACACCGGGCCACGAAGGCCGCCTCTGCCTCCACCGCGTCATTCATGCTGGTGCGGAACGTGTATCGCAGCCGCGCCAGCGCCTCGGCGTCCGCCGGTCCCGCCAGTCGCACACTCACGCTCCGGAGTATGCGCCATCTCGATGATCACCGGCTTGCCACTCGCGGCGACGCTCGTGTTTCCGCTACGATTCCGCCGTGACCAGCGTCATGCCCGCTCCCACGCAACCCATCGTCGAGGGCCATGGTCTGGTGCTTCGCGGGTGGGACGACGACCTCATCCCGCAGCTGGCCGGTTGGGGCCACCGCGGTTTCCCGTACCACGCCTTCGACCTGGGCCATCTGCACGACCCCTTCCGCCGCGCCTCCACCCTCTCCCGCTACCGCGATGTCGCCCAGCACCGCCACTACATCGCCTGCGAAGACGGTGTTCCGGTGGGCCGCGTTTCCGTGAACCTGAACGACGCCACAGGTCTCTACCTCTGGTCGGTCCATGTGCCCCCCGAACACGAACGGCGAGGGGTCTGCCGCCGGATGCTCGCTGCCCTCATGGAGTCGCTCGTGGCCGACTTCCCTGGGAGGGACTTCGCGCTGACCACGAACACATTCGCCACCACTGCCCACCGCGCCTACGAGGCCCTCGGGTTCCGCACCCTTGAGACCCGCTGGCACTACGACCGCGAGATTGCGGAGCAGCTCTGGCGTGTACCCCACGAAGTGCGAGCCCCCATCGCCACCCACATCCGCTTCCACAACGGCCGCTGGGAGGTCCGGGTCTTCTTCATGAAGCGCCCCGCCGGCGCGCCGCAATCGCCCTGATCTGGGGGCCGAGCCCAGGCTAGAGGCCCACGACCTCTGTCTCCTCGACTACCTCGATCACGCCGGGTACCGTCGCGGCCACCGCCTCCGCGTTCTCTGCGTCGTCGAGCAGGGGCACGGGACCCCTCAGGTGGACGACGCCCCGGATGACCTCCACATCCAGCCTGAGGTCAGTCGTAGAGGAGTCTTCACGCAACTCCCGCCGCACAGCATCAGCGATACCTTCATCGCCCAGCGTGCCGTCCGACGAGCGGTCCACCTCGATCGAGTCCATCGACGAATGCGAGAACCCGCCGATCACCTCTGTGTTTGTCCCGACCGGGTCCGTGGGCGGCACGTACGTTTCGTCCCCCTCGGAGACCGCATCGTAGTCGAGCGACGCGCTCGGACCGCTCGCACCGTCCGGATAGCTCAGCGTCGGCTGGTCCGTGAAGTCGCCCGGTTCCAATCCGCCCTCCTCGCGCGTGTCCTCCGTCGCTCCTTCCATCATCCCCGTCCGCGTCTCGGCCAGTTGGAAGTCAGAGACTTCCGCGGGCATCACTTGCATGACGTCGAGCTCGTTCTGGAGCGGATACTCCGGGGCCGCCTCGCCCGCGATCGCGGCCGCCGTCTCCTTCAGGTCCTCCGTTTCCACGCGCCCCGAGAGGACGATCCGTCCCGCCTCTTCCTCTACCGAGACCACGATCCCGGCCTCGTCCTCGATTCGCCGCTCGATTTGCCTGGTCAGCGTGCTCATCGATTACCTCACGGCTCCGCGGTTGGGAGCTTCTCAAGTGTTCGAAGCAGCCGCTTGCGTTCGAATAAACGCCCCCTTCGGTGTCTCCTCACCTGGCGCGCGGTTCGGTCGCCCTCGCGTCCTCTGAACTCGTGTCGCAGCATCCCTCGGCACACGACACCTCGGTGCTGGCCCCTGTCCGCACCCGGGTGGCTCGGCCGTCGCTCCGATGGGGTTGTTACAATCCCCCGATGTCGATCGAAGAACAGCGCCGCGACCTCCATGACCACTACGAGCGCTCCCGCGAGTCCGTGCTTGCAGCCATCGACGGCCTCACCGACGACCAGATGACCGAGCAGACCAACGACGGCTGGTCCGTTAAAGACCACCTCGTCCATCTGTCCGTTTGGCACGAGATCCGCCGCTCCGAAATCGAACGCGTGACTGCGGGCCTTCCACCTGCATGGCCGCTGATCCATGGCGAGCTCGTGGATACGCTCAATGAGGCCACCGTGCGTGCGCGCCGCGAGGTCCCGCTCGCACAGGTGCGGGCAGACCTCGACTACGCCCGCAAGCAGGTCCTCGCCGCCATCGACCGCGCCAGCGAAGGCGCCCTCGCCGGCCAGGGCTTCGGCGAGGCCGGCATTCGCTCCTGGGAGGAGCTGGAGCACGCAGACATGATCAGGAACTGGCGCACCCGCCAGGGCTACTGACGCCAGCGGTGGTCGTCCATCATCTCTCCTTCCCCAAGTCACTCCCATCTCCTGCCGCAGCGGGAGGGTTGAGGGCGAACGCGGACCCCGACCCGTCAAGTCCAGAGATCCACCACTCCCCCTCTCCGCGAGCGCGCGGAGAGGGGGCCGGGGGGTGAGGATTCACCGCAGCGCCCGCATTCCCCGCGCCGCCCGCGACTCGTTCACCTTCGCCCCCACCGCCGCGCTCTCGAGCAACAGCCGCGACAATGCCCCCGTGCTCATTCCCAGAGCCTCCGCCGTCCCGCTCACCGAGCACTCCAGCGCCACGAACAGGTCCAGCACGCCTGCGATCCCCGGCCAGAACCGCTCGTTGTTCGGCCCAACCCGCCCCTGTTTTGTCCCTGGCAGGATGGCCGCCACCTCTGGGGAAATCGCGAAGCCGCCGGCATCCATCGGCTGCCGCCACTCCAGCGCGATGTTCTGCCGCAACCGGCGCAACGCCACCGCCCGGTTCTCATGCTGCGATCTCCGCTCGAACGCCTGCGCTACCACGCCCGTCGGCCCATGCCGCATCCGCACCCCGCTCTCCGTCTTGTTCCGGTGCTGCCCACCCGGCCCGCTCGCCCGCATCGTCTCCACCACGCACTGCCGCCCCAACTCCTCGTCACTCAGGCCCAGGTACGGATGCACGCCAGGCTACCGAACGGCCGTCTCCCCCTCTCCCCGGGCGCGGGGGGAGGGGGCTGGGGGGTGAGGGCGCGCGCGTGCAGCAACTTCGATCCAATCGAGCCGGCTGCTCATCACCCCAACCCCATTCGCCGGTCGTTCTCCGCCCACGCAATGTCGTTCAGCGCCATCAGCCCGCCCGCCACCAGCGAGTGCCCGCCCAGCAGGACCGGCCGCGGCGCCTTCGCCGCACCCTCCGTGAACCTCCGCAAGAACGGGTCGGCTATCGCCTCCCAATTCATCAGGTCGCTCTGGAAGCGGTCCTCTCGCGAGGGCGACACCCCCATGTGCGCCTCGATCACACGCGTGTCCAGCACAATCGCATCGCCCAGTTCCGCCAGGCGTTCGAAGAACCGCTCCACGCCGACAGCCTCCAAAAGGAATCCGAGGGCCGACCTCGGATGGTGGTCCGGCCCCGCCGCCGCCAGCCCCCGCTCCTCGCTGAACATTCGCACCCTGCAGGCTGTCTCCCGCTCCAGGTACTGCCACGTCATGCTCCCCACGCGTCCCGCCACCACCAGCTCCGCCGTCCGGTCGCAGAGGATGTGCATCATCCCCCGGTAACGCGCCGCGAGGTCCGCCATCGGGCGGGCGGCTTCAGCCACTTCAGGCGCCAGCCCCTCCTGCAGCGACAGCACTGCCAGGTCCGCGGGCGTATCCAGGTCGAACTGCGTCGCCGTCGTCCGCGGCAGGATGACCGACGCCAGCCCGGCATCGTCACGCAGCCTCCGCGGCAGCACATTGTCCCGCGCGAAATCTGCGACGTGGTGGATTGCATCGCCTGGCGTCCACGCCGTCAGGTCCGCCGAAAAGAAGTTGTTGGTCACGAACCGTGGGTCCCGCGAGTCGAGTTGCTCCACGATCAGCCGGAACTCCTCCACGCCCAACAACGGCACCGACCCCGACCCCATCACCGCCGGCTTCGCCAACCCATACCGCTCCACCAAACCCCGCAACCGTTGGCTGAAGTTGAACCCTAATCGTGAATCGTGAATCGTGAATCGTGAATCTCGGTCGACGAGCATCCCGGGCAGCAGTGGCTCGAAAGCGTCCCCATCATCTGTCGCGACAACCACCGCCTCGAACCCCGCCGCCAGCGCCGCCCGGGCGGTCGATCGCCCTGCCGCCACCCTCGCGCGCGCCATCACGCGTTCCGCCTCGCCTTCGCCCACGCCGCCGTGGAAGATCACCAGCACCGGCCGTTCGTACGTCACCCGTTCAGCCTACGTCCGCCCCCGCCTTCCATCCATCGCAAGACCAACGGCGGCGCCGCTCGGTGCCGAGCGTGCCAGCATGCGGCTGGTGACTCTCGACGACGGCTGCCGCGCAGCGCGAACGATCGCTCCCCCTCTCCACGCAAGTGGAGAGGGGGCCGGGGGGTGAGGTGCTATGCTCCCGCCCAACCCTCTGCTGGAGCCGGACCATGGCCACGCCTACCTCTCCCGCCACCCTCGACACCCGCCGTGCTGCCATCACGAGCACCATCGATCGCGCCTCCGCCGGCCTGCGGGAGCTCTCGCTCGCCATCCACAGCCGCCCGGAGCTGAACTTCGAGGAGCATCAAGCCCACGCCCTGCTCACCGACTACCTCGCGGCCGCGGGCTTCGCAGTCACGCGCGGCGCCTACGACCTCCCCACCGCTTTCCGCGCGACCGCTGGCGCCGGTTCGCCCACCATTGCCGTTTTCTGCGAGTACGACGCTCTCCCTGGTATCGGCCACGCCTGCGGGCACAACCTCATCGCCATCTCCGGCGTTGCCACCGCCCTCGCCCTCAAGGAAGCGCTCGGGTCCGGCGAGGGCACGGTCCTCGTTCTCGGCTCGCCCGCGGAGGAAGGTGGCGGCGGCAAGGTGCTCATGCTCGAACGCGGCGCCCTTGATGGAGTCGACGCCGCCCTCGCCCTCCACCCCGCGCCCGGCGAGAGCGCATGGTGCAACCTCATTGCCCGCGACGAGGTGCACGTCTCGTACCACGGCCGCAACGCCCACGCCGGCGCCAGCCCCTGGGCGGGGGTGAACGCCCTCGATGCACTCGTCCAGGCCTATAACAGCATCTCTGCCATGCGGCAGCAGATGCGTCCCACGGACCGCGTCCACGGCGTCATCACGAAGGGCGGCGACAAGCCCAACATCATCCCCGACCACACTGCTGCCGAGTTTTACATCCGCTCGCGCAACGCGAGGGAGCTCGAAGATCTGCGCGCCAAGGTGCTCCGGTGCTTCGAAGGCGCCGCGATCTCCACCGGGTGCACGGTCGACATCAGGGTCGTGAACCCCACGTACCTCGACGTCGTCTCGAACGACGCCATGGCCGAGCGCTACTCCGAGGCCATGCAGATGTTCGAGGTCATCCTCCCGCCGAAACAGGGCGCGGGCGGCATCGCCGGCGCGAGCAGCGACATGGGTAACGTCAGTTACGCCGTCCCCACCATCCACCCCACCTTCGCGATCCCCTGCCCGCCTGGGGTCGGCAACCACACCCCCGGCTTCACCGCCGCCGCCGCCACTCCGGAGGCGCACCACGCCACCATCCGCGCCTCCAAAGCCCTCGCCTTCACCGCCCTCGACCTCTATTTCGACCCTCACCTCCTCGAGCAGGCCAAGTCCGAGTTCGCAGCGTTCTCGAAAGGCGAGCCGCAATGAGTTCTTGGCGCAGACGCTCTTGCCCGCTTGCGGCTGGAGACCAGAGCCCCGCTCTCGTGAGCGGCCACCACGACCGCTCCCCCTCTCCCGCGCAGTCGGGAGAGGGGGCTGGGGGGTGAGGGCCATGGACTACGAGAAGCTCCTCGCCACCCGCACTCGCTTGATGGAAGCGAGCATCATCCGTGAGATCCTGAAGGTGGCCTCCTCCCCCGGCATGATCTCACTCGCCGGCGGCCTTCCCGCCGCGGAGAGCTTCCCCGTGGACCTCATCGAGGAGCTCACCGGGGCCGTCCTCGCGAAGTACGGCAGCCGCGCCCTCCAGTACGACGCCAGCGAGGGGTTCATGCCCTTGCGCGAGGCCCTCGTCGACCACCTCGCGCGCCGCGGCGTGACCACCACCGCCGAGGGTGTCCTTATCATGAGCGGCTCCCAGAGCCTGCTCGACGGCATTGGCAAGATCCTCATATCGCCCGGCGATGTCGTCGCCGTTGAAGCGCCCACCTACCTCGGCGCTCTCCAGGCATTCGACCCCTATGAGCCCCGCTACGTCGAGATAGAGACGGATGACGACGGCCTCATCCCCGACTCGCTCGATCATGCACTCGGCGCAGAGCCGGTGAAGTTCGTCTATCTGGTGCCGACGTTCCAGAACCCGACGGGCCGCACGCTTCCCCTCGAACGGCGTCAGCGCGTGGCCGAGATCCTCCAGCGCCATGACGCGCTCCTGCTCGAAGATGACCCCTACAGCGACCTCCGCTACAGCGGCTCGCCTGTCCCGCCGATCAAGTCGCTGGCGCCCGGTAACGTCGTCTATTCGACCACCCTCTCGAAGACGTTCGCGCCCGGCTTGCGCCTCGGCGTCTGCGTTGCGCCGGCCGTCATTCAACGCTGGCTCGTGACCGCGCGGCAGGGTGTCGACTTGCACACAAACACGTTCGCGCAGGCGCTTGCCGCCGAATACCTCGCGGCCGGGCACCTCGAACGCCAGCTCCCGAAGATCCTCGCCCTCTACGCGCCCCGCCAGGAGGCCATGCTCGCCTCGCTCGCGAGGCACTTGCCGGAGGACTTCAAATGGAGCCGCCCCGAAGGTGGCATGTTCGTCTGGGTCGAAGGCCCTACGGGCTTCGATGCGGAGTCGCTGCAGCGGCGCGTCATCGAACGCGGCGTCGCGTTCGTACCCGGCAAACACTTCTACACGAACCCCGATATCGGCGGCGCCACCCTCCGCATGAACTTCACGGCCGCCGATCCTGCGACCATCGAGCACGCTGTCTCAATCATCGCCGACGCCATCGCCGAGGAGCTGGCGGCCGCGGCGCGTGGGGACCAACGCCCCAACCACCCCGAGGTTCGTGCTTGACCAGAAATCGACTCCCCTCCTCCGCCGCGGCGGGAGGGGGTCGGGGGTG
>JBBDMZ010000046.1:0-73250 GCA_040877955.1 Dehalococcoidia bacterium
GGCCGATGCCGGACCCCGCGCCCGTGATGAACGCAACCTTGCCTTCGAGTGACACGCTTCTCCCCTCCCGTGGTGACTAGCGACAACGTCAAAGGAGTCGCGGCCCTCCGTGGCCGCTGGAACTGCCATTAATCGCCGTAGCTGCCCGCAGCGTAGCGGTTAGGACGACGACCGAGCCGCCGCTGCCGCCATCATCGGTGGCATCTCCACTTCCTTGGCCAGCGGGACCTCGACGTCCAGCCGGGCGAAGGTGCCGGTGATCGGGAACATCGAACGCAGCTTCACCCACGGGCTGTCCGCACCGCCGCCCTGCAGCTGCATCGTGGTGCCCGCGGCGATGAAGGCCTCTCGGATGTTCTCCGGCGCTCCCGAAACGGTGAGCACCTTCAGTCCGCCCTCGCGTGGCTGCACGACCACGACGGGGTCATAGCGCAGCACGTCCGAGCTGGTCGACGCTCCATCGGGGGAGGTGATGGTCACCTTCAGCCCGCTCGCGCCCTCGATCGTCGATGTCGCCGAGTTGCCCGACGCCTGGAGCGTGATCTTCCCGATCTCGCTGCGGTAATGCGAATTCTGCGCGTTTGCGGCTCGCGCAGCCTCTGAGTCGACGATCGACGCCACCAGGTACTGTCGCGGCATCATCAGGTAGCGGCAGGACACCATCAGCAGCGCCTCCCGGTACGCCCCGAGCGGCGTGTCCGGGTAGTCGATTACATAAATGCGGCCGTACGTCGGGGCGGGGCGGGACAGCATCGGCGGGAGAGCGTTGAGCGCCGCCCCTGTGTCGACCTCGAAGGTGACCGCGTGGATGCCCGCGCCCGTGACCGTCCACGGGGCTGCTGTCGCGCCGCTATGCTCGACTGTCTCGATCTGATTCGGGGTCAGGCGTCCGGATTCAGGCATGCTATCCTCCTGCCTTATTTCGCTGGGACCGGTGTTGCGAACCGCTCTCCGCGCCCTATAGTGGGCCGGGCGAAATATTAGCCGCGAGCAAAGTGATCTAGCAAGGAGCAGGCAGATGAAATTCGGCATCTTCTACGAGCACTCCGTCAGCCGTCCGTGGTCCGACATCTCGGAGTGGCGCGCCTATCACCAGGCTCTCGAGCAGATCTGCCTCGCCGACGAGCTCGGCTTCGACCAGGTCTGGGAGGTCGAGCATCACTTCCTCGAGGAGTACAGCCACTCCTCTGCGCCAGAGGTTTTCCTCTCCGCTGCCGCGGCTCAGACGAAGAACATCCACATCGGCCAGGGCATCGCCCTCTGCCTGCCCCAGATCAACCATCCTGCCCGGATCGCCGAGCGCGCCGCGGCCCTCGACATCATCTCCAACGGCCGCCTCGAGTTCGGCACGGGCCGCTCCGCCACGTGGACCGAGCTCGGCGGCTTCCGCGTGAAGCCCGACGACACCAAGCGCATGTGGGACGAGGTCATCCGCACGATTCCGAAGATGTGGACGCAGGAGCACTTCTCCCACGAGGGCGAATTCTTCTCCATGCCGGACCGCAACGTGCTTCCCAAGCCGATCCAGAAGCCCCACCCGCCGATGTGGGTCGCCGTCTCCAGCCCCGAAACTGCCATCCAGGCAGCCGAGCGCGGCATGGGCCTCCTCGGCGTGTCCATCGGCATCCCGGACGAGTACAAGCAGCGCGTGCAGGACTACCGCCGAGTCATCCAGAACGCCGAACCGGTCGGCCACTTCGTCAACAACCAGGTGAACGGGGTGGGCTGGATGTTCTGTGGCGAGAACGACGAAGAGGCGCAGAAGGTCGGCGGTGGGGGCGCGTTCGCCTTCATGAGCGCGGCCGCACACCTCACGGGCGTCGGCTCCGTCTACCCCTCGCCGGCGTACAGCGCCCAGGCGAGCGCTATCCAGCTCCGAAACCGCCCCGGCGATGTCGCCGGTCCCGTGCGTCAGAGCACCCCGATCGGAGCGCCAGACACCGTGATCAAGGCCCTGCGCGACTGGGAGGAGATCGGTGTCGACCGCATGTGCTTCCTGATCAACTTCGACCAGGTCATCCCGCACAGGCGCGTGATGGATTCGCTGCGTCTGTTCGCGCGCGAGGTCATGCCCGCCTTCGCCGAACCCGCAAAGCCCTCGCTGACGACCCTCCCCGACCTCGACGCTGTCGAGGAACTGGAGCGGAGGCGAGAGCCGCTCGCCGTCCGGTAGTCGAGGCCCCCTGCGGCCTCGGGGCGTGCGAACCATCGTGCACGTCGGCCTGCGGCGATAGAGCGCGCGAGATCGTGGGCTAGCGCCATCTTTGCTCGTCATATTGACCATAGGGTAGGGACAGCGCGCGAGGGCGCATTGTAGGCTCTCTCGCGTGGACATGACATCCAGGCGGGCGATTCTGAGGACAGCAGTCGTGCTCGCCCTCTTCGCATTCACCGCTCCCGCGCCAGCCTCTCTCGCGCAGTCCCCCGATGACCCCTCCGGCTCCGACATTGTGACGGTCGGACCCGGGTTACTCCCATGTCTCGGCATGCCCCAAACGTTCGACTTCCCCGAGGATGCCGGGCTCGCGATCACAGACTTCCGAGCTGTCGTCCGGACCGTCGCTGGTGAGCACCAGGCCCTCGTGGATGAGGTAACGCTCGCCTGGACTCCGCCCGGCGCAGCCAGCGGATTGATGTGCCTTTCGCTCAAGCACGCCCAGCCGGACGGCACCTACCCGGGATTCACCGCCGTCTACCCCTTCCTCGGCACGCACCACACGCTCTCCCCCACCGTGTGGGCAGTCGTAGACGGACACCCCGCCGAGGGATTCGAGGAGGTCTGCTGGCAACTCCAGGCCATCGCGGAGGACCGCGTAGGCCCGCCGGTTGAGGTGTGCGCAGCCATCGGGAATCCTGTACTGCCTCGCGGCCCGGACGACACCTTTCCGCCGGCAGTGAGCACGCCCTTGCCGGTGCCCGCTCCCCTCCGCTTCTCGTCCGTACAGTCAGACGATGCACTCGGAGACCCCGAGACCCACATCGACCTGAGCTGGCCTGTCACCGAAGCGATCGCAGGCACTTATGAGGTCGAGCGAGCCATGCCAGCGCGGCCAGCCTACCCTCTCGACCACGAGTTTGCTCTACATGCCACTTTGCCTGCTGCCCCGGCCGCCGACGGGTTCGTCCACTTCGAGGAAGACATCGACTACGTCACCATGTGGCGGTCGCCGCCGTGCTACCGTGTCCGCACCGTCATCAACGGCGAGACCGGGCCATACTCGGAAGTGCGTTGTGCCGTTCTACCGCCCGATCTGCGCCCACCCGCATCACTTCTCCCTCCAGACGCCGGCAGCGGCTCGCGGTCGGATCGCGGCCTGCTCCCGCTCACGCTGATGGTGGCGGCCATCGGTCTCGTCGCCGCCGGCTCCCTTGGCCTCGCCACCGCTGCCGCCGTCGCTAGCTCTCACCGGTAGTCGAGACCGCGCTCGGCTTCGGGGCATACGAACCAGAGTCCGCGTCAGCCACGCGCTCGTTGGCGGTCGGAGGCGCGGAGCAGCCGTTCGATGATGGTGATGTGCCGGCGCTGGTGCTTGAGGTGGCGCACGACGCGGTGGCGGACCTCGTCCGTGTCTTGCTCGGCGAGGGCTGCGCGGGTATGCGCATGCACGGTCTCCCAAGCGGTCAGCACGGCCGCTACGGTGGGGGCCGTTCCGTCGGTGTGGAGCTTCTTTGCGTGAAGCATCGTCTGGGGCGTGAATCCGAGGGAACTCCACTCCTGCCCGAAGCGGCCGAGGTACGCCTGCTCGGCGAACAGCATATGCCGCACGTTCTCCAGCACGGACCACTTGCCATTCGGCGGCCGCTCGGCCAGCAGCGCCTCATCCTTTCCGGAGAGCAGAACGCGAAGATGCCGATGTACAGCGTCCAACTCGTGGAGGAGACCAGCGACATTCTCGTCGGCTGTCATCGCGGCATTACTCTGCTCTCCGATAATCTCCGCGTCTCCGCGCCTCCGCGGTGAAATCGAACATCGCTACTCCCGCGGGCGGCCGTAGCCGAACAGGATCTGGGCCACGCGGCGGATCTGGATCTCCTCCGAGCCTTCGGTGATGCGGTAGCGCCGGTGGTGGCGGTAGATGTGCTCGAAGGGCATGTGCCGGGTGTAGCCGATGCCCCCGTGAGTCTGGATGGCCTGGTCCGCCGCCTCGCACACCAGCCGGTTGGCGCGGTAATTGCACATCGCGACCTTGTCGCTGATCTCCATGTGGTGCTGATGGTCGAGCTCCCAGGCGGTCTTGCGCACGAGCTGGCGCACCATCTCCGTCTCTGTCTGCAGCTCCACCAGCGGCCACTGGATGGCCTGCCGGTCGGAGAGCGGCCGGCCGAAGGTGATGCGGTTGCGCGCATACTCCACGGACTGGTTGATGCAGTACTGGGCCGCGCCCACGCCCGAGGCTGCCTGCCGGATGCGGTTCTCGTGGGTGAAGGTGTTCGCCAGCGCCAGCCCGTCACCCTCCCGTCCCAGCAATGCCGTGGTCGGAACGCGCACGTCCTTGAGGCTCACCTCCGCATGGTCCGTGGGCATGTTGAACGTCCACCACATGAAGTCCACGGAGAAGCCCTCGGTCTTCGTGGGGACGATGAAGCAGCTAATCCCCTGCGCGCGGCCCTCGTCACCGCTCGTGCGGGCGAAGATGAGGTCGTGAGTGGCGTTGTGCAGGCCGCTGTTGAAACGCTTCTGGCCGTTGATCACCCACTCGTCGCCGTCGCGTACGGCCTTCGTCTCTAGCCAGGATGCGTCGGAACCGTGGTTCGGCTCGGTCAGCCCGAAGGCGACGCGGCTCTTCCCCGTGAACATGCCGTCGAGGAACTCGCGCTTCTGTTCGTCGCTGCCATAGTTCTCCCACATCTTGATCGTGGGGAAGTTGCCCACGATCGAGGCCTCGTTCTGCAGGTCGTTGTGCAGCCCCAGCCCCTTCGCCGCAAGGTGCTCGCGGACGATCGCCATGGCAAGGTTGGTGCCGTCGCGGCCGCCGTACTTCTTCGGGATGGCGTAGCGCAGGAAGCCCGCGGCGTCGGCCCGGCGCCGCATCTCGCCCAGCAGCTCCTCCCAGTCCTTGCGTGGCACGCCGCCGTTCTCGAAGTCCGTGCGCGCGTACTCGCGGCGGTGGTCGAAGAACCGCATGTTGTCGTCCTGCTGCTCGAGGGGCTTGATCTCCGCCTCGATGAAGTCGTCCAGTTCCCTGAGTAAGTCCTGGATGTCCTGGGGGATGTCGAAGTCCATGTGCTGTTCCTTCCTTGGGACAGTGAGTGTGATGCCTGGGTGAACTAAGCGCGCTCGTTCGGGCTCGCGACCCGCACCTTCGCGAGCACGGTCTCGAGCAGGTGGCGCTGCAACTCCGGTTCGCGCTCGCCATCGAAGTCGCCGCCCTGGATGCGGCGGACGAGCTCTTCGTTTCGCTCCACTGTTTGCTCCTTCAGCGCCACGTAGGTCGGGGGCACGTCCTCGGCGCCGAGCAGCTCGTCCAGTCCGCGCCACTCGTCGTGGAGAAGCCCCTCTTCCATCTCCAGCTCCCGCCGGACGATGCCGATGGAGTTGGCCGCGACCTGGAACTGGAAACGCTCCCAGCGGTCGCGCGCGTGCGCTGCGCGGTCGCGCATAAAGTCCGCCAGCGCATCGAGGAGCTCAGGCGCGGTCGGTCTATCCTGCATCTCGGACCCTCTCCACGACGCCCGTGAGGCGCAGGATCTCGAGCTCCGTCTCGGCCGTGCGCCGCCCAATCGCGGCGAGCTCGTGGCTATTGGTGTGCCCGTCGAGGTGGGCGCGGGCCTGCATCATGGTCACCTGGCACCAGCGGATGTTCTGGAGCACCTCCCACGCGGCCACCCGCTCCCGGCTGATGCTTCGCCCGCTTGCCGCCTCGTACGCGCGGATCCACTCCTCTCGGGGTGCGATCCCGCCGGCCTCTTTGCCCGCTTGGCCGAAGCGCCAGACCCACGTGCAAAACCACGAGAGGTCGTCCTCGGGTTCGCCCACGTGTACGCCCTCCCAGTCGAGCACGGAGGTCAGGCCCTCCTCGTCGTAGAGGATATTGCCGATGCGGAAGTCGCCGTGGACCACGCAGGTCGGCCGGCCCGGCTCCTTCAGGACTTCGATCTGGCGGTCGAGCCAGCGGAACGCCCACTCGATTGCGGGGTGGGGGTTCAGGAGGTCGGCCCGGTACGTTTCCTCGACGCTACGCCGCGCGGCCAGCAGCGGGTCTTCTCCTGGTTCTGGCGCCCGTATGTTGGGCGCCGCGGCCACATCCGCCGGAGTCAGGGTGTGGATGAGCGCCAGGTTCTGGGCGAGCTGCGGAATGATGTTCGCCCGCGCTCGCCCGTACGTTTCGCCCGCGACCAACTGGCGCGGGTTCGTGTCGCCTTCGACGCGCGCCATCACAAGGTAATCCTCGCCGCTGGCGCACTCGCCCACACCGATCGGCTCGGGGCAGAGCACTCCGCGCGCGAACGCTACTCGTAACGCCTCGTATTCGCGCAGCGTCTTCTCGTGGTCGGCCCGGCCCGCGGGGCTGACGCGCACAACCAGTCCGCGGTTGGCGCCCTCCAGGCTTCCATCGATCGCCCACGAGTCATGCATGGCGCCGCCGGCGAGCTTCCAGGGCTGTCCGATAACCGCGCCCAGCGTCCTCTCCGCTGCCTCGATGGCAATCGCGGACGTATCTTCTGTCGCCGTGCCAGTCACAGGTCGCGCCCCTCCGGGTCGACTTTCGGATCGTGTCCGCGCTTCATCCGCATCCTACGAACACTCCTTGAGCCTGCCAAGCGAACGCTCGATATGGGGACAGTGACAGCGGACAGTGGCCGCTATACGCTTCCGGTTGCCGCTCGGGCAGGGATCTTCGGCATCCGCCTGCTCCTGCGAGGGTGTGGACCTTTATGGCTAAACAGACACCAACAGGCACCGAGCCCACTCCCCGCGCAATGACGGGGGATGAGCGCCTCGAGTCCATCCTCGAGATTGCGGAGCGCATGTTCTTCGAACGCGGCTACCGCGGAGTGTCCATGCGGCACCTGGCCTCGGAGGTCGGCGTCCAGATCTCGACGCTCTACTACTACTTTCCGTCGAAGGAAGACATCCTCTATCGCCTGCTGAAGACGTATCTCGAGTCCCTGGTTGGGGCCGCCGAGCGCTCGATTGAGGACGCCGGAGAAGGCGCCAGTTCAACGGCGACGGTCCAGTCGCTGGTGCGGGATAGTGTCCTTTCGCTGATCAAGCATCGCCAGGCGGCGGGAATCTCGATCTCCGGCGCAATGGCGGAGCTCGCGGTTGAGCAGCAGGCGGAGCTCACGGGTTACGTGGAACGCTATGAATCGCTCTACCGCCGCGTCATTCGAGAGGGCATCGCGGCGGGAGAGTTCGTCCCGACGGACGCTGCTCTCGCCGCCTACCTGGTGCTCGGCGCGCAGGCCCGCCTCTGTGCGTGGTATCGACCAGAAGGGCGGCTCTCCCCCGACCAGATCGCCGGCACTTTCAGCTTTCTGCTGGTGCGGTCACTTGCCATCTCGCAGTTGCCGGTGGAGTGACACTTGTCGAACGAGCGTTCGGTAGATTAGGCTGCCCCCGTCCTTTCCTCCTCGCGTTCCCGACGGGAGCTAAGGCAGGGCCAGGTGATTTACCCGGCCACGAGCGTCCGAGCGCGGACGGCGGCCTCCCCTCCATGTGGCGGCCGTCCGCGCCGGGCGCCTCCTTCCGTACACTGCCACCGATCTCGCCGAAGGCGTGACGAAGCGCACCGACGGCCGCTTCGAGGAATCGGTGCGGATCTCGTAAATCCTTATCGAACGTTCGCTTGACAGCCCCGGATCCGGCCAGTAGAAGTGCAATCGACGAACACTATCGTTGAACGGGGCCGATCGTATGGGCCAATCCCTGGTCCCATCGCAGCCGATGATAATCCGCCGGGCGCGGGTATGGAAGCGCCACGAGACGACGCATCGTGCCCCCTCCGCCACCGCATCCCGTAAAGAGAATCATCCGCATGTGAAATCCATACGGGTATGACCGTCGTTCAAACAGAAAAAGGGGGATAGTCATGGAACGATCGAACTACTGGACCCAACGTGTCGGGCGGCGCAGGTTCGTTGCCGGGGCCGCCGCGGGAGGCGTCGGCGTCGCCGGCCTCGCCCTCACAGGCTGTGGGGACGATGACGACGACGGCGACTCCCCAACTCAGCCCGCCGGTGGCAGCCAGACACCGGACGATTCAGCCGCCAAGGACGCTGCGAAGAAGAAGTCCCAGGAGTCTGAGACGCTGCAGGTGCGCCACAACGCGCCGTTCGCGTCGATCAACCCGTGGAAGGGCCTCGACTCCGGCCTGACGTGGTGCTGGTGGATCTACGACCACCTCTTCTACACGCCGTTCGACACCCTCAAGCCGGAGCTCATGCTCGCCTCAAGCATCGAGCAGATCGACCCCATGAACTTCACGTTCAAGCTCAAGGACTCCAAGTTCCACAACAAGGCCCCCATCAACGGCCGCGCGGTCACCGCGCTCGACGTCAAGGCGAGCTTCGAAGAGTCGAAGAAGCAGCCGGGGGTGTCCCAGACGACCTTCTGGTCCGCGATCTTCGACAGCATCACCGCCCCCGACGACAAGACCGTGAACATCAAGCTGAAGTTTCCGTATGGCTGGTGGAACACGACCGACGGCCTGAGCGGCCCCATCAACGGATCAATCGTCCCCGAAGAGTGGGCGAAAGACCCGAACAAGATGGACACCGACCTCATCGGCAGCCAGCGCTACGAGTTCGTGAGCCACCAGAACGGCGCGAACTTCAAGATGAAGCGCTCCACCACCTGGCGTGACGCCCCCGCACCCTATCTCACCGGCATCGAGTACAAGCTCATCCAGGAGCAGGCCGCCGCCATCGCCGCCTTCCAGGACGGCCAGATCGACAGCCTCGGCTTCAACAACAAGCTCGAAGCCGACCAGGTCAAGGGCCAGATGGGCGACAAGGTGGATGTCGTCAGCGAGCAGAGCCGTTCCGTCTGGACTACCCAGGTGAGGGGCGACGGCCCCTACGCCAATCCCAACGTCCGCAAGGCCTTCAACCTGGCGCTCGACCGGGATGAGATCATCGACCTCCTCGTGCTCGGCGATGGTGTGAAGTCCGGCCCGATCCCGCCCTCCTTCGGGACGGCCGCGCTGACGGAGCAGGAGCTCGAGGCGACCTATTGGAAGACTGACCCGGCGGAAGCGAAGAAGATGCTTTCCGCTGCCGCTTTCCCCATGGACCGCGAGATCGAGATCAAGTTCGCCACGCTCGGAGACAACTTCGCGAAGTACGCGGAGATCGTCGCCGCCCAGATCAAGCGGAACCTCGGGCTCAACACGAAGATCGTGGGCGAGGACCTGGGCACATGGCTGCAGCAGTCGCTCTACGGCGGCAACTACAAGGACCTCATTATCTACCCCACGCTCGCCTACGAGTCCCCGCCGACGTACATCATCATGTTTACGAAGTCGATCGGCGGACGGCCGAATTGGGGCAACTACGTCAACGAGGCGCTCACCGCTGCCGTCCAGAAGGCCGATACGACGACCGACGACGCGGACCGCCTGAGCCAGTACAAGGCCCTCCAGAAGATGGCCATCGAAGACGGCGCCCCGAACTTTGTCACCCACGCCAATAACAGCTACACAGGCTACCAGACCTACCTGAAGGACCGGGTGACGGGCCGGGGCAGCTTCGGCCTCTTCAACAACGAGCTGTACATCGACAAGAGCTGAGGTCATCGTCCATAGTGCCGGGGCCGCCGTGAGGTGACCCCGGCGCCGTCACGTCCAAACAAACCGACGCAGGAGAGCCGCCTTGCGCCAGTACACCCTCCGGCGATTGAGCTACGTCCCCATCGTGGTTATCGCTGTCTCGCTGATCACGTTTTTCACCCTCCGCCTCCCGTGGGTCACCGACCCGGCCATCCTCATGTGCGGCATGAACTGTTCCGTTGAGAACGAGCAGATCATCCGCGAGTCCATGGGCCTGGACGAGTCGGTTGGCGTGCAGTTCATGAACTACCTGAAGGATGTCGTGACGGGCGACTTCGGGCTGACATTCCGTGGCCAGCAGCCGGTCGCGCAGGAGATCATCAACCGGCTGCCGGTCACCTTCGAAATCATGGGCCTGGCGATGTTCTTCACGACCGTGATGGGGGTCACCTTCGGTGTGCTCTCGGCCGTCAAGCAAAATACCTTCACGGACTACGGTCTGCGCGTGTTCGCCGTGCTTGGCCAGGCGATCCCCGACTTCTTCCTTCTCGTCTTACTGATCGTTCTGCCATCGCTCTGGTGGAACTATTCACCGCCCGTGGGAGGCCACGTCTCGATTTTCGAGGACCCCTGGACGAACTTGCGGCTCTATGTGCCCCCGGCGTTCGTTGTCGCGCTGAGCAGCAGCGCCGTGCTCATGCGCGTGACGCGTTCCTCCATGCTTGAGGTGCTGCGGCAGGACTATGTCCGCACAGCCCGGGCGAAGGGGTTGAGCGAGAACGTCGTCATCCTCAGCCACAGCCTGAGGAACGCGCTCGTCCCGATCGTCACGATCATCGGGTCGTATCTGATCGCGCTCTTCTTCGGCTCCGTCATCATCGAGCTCGTGTTCAGCATCAACGGGGTGGGCCAGTTCCTGCTCACCTCCGCGCTGGCCTACGACTTTCCCGTCCTCCAGTTCCTCGTGCTGTACACGGCCCTGGTGATCATGGTGATCAACCTGGCAATCGACCTCAGCTATGCGCTGCTCGACCCGCGGGTGAAGTACCGGTGAGCGAGCAAGCAGCTGCCCTGCCCCAGGCCGGCGTGCTGTTCCCCGGTCGCCCCAGCGCAGTCAGGCGCGCTGCGCGAACCGCCCGGAGGCACCCGGAGGGTGTGTTCGGGCTCATTATCCTCGTGGGATTCGTGTTCCTCGGGCTCTTCGGTGAGGCCGTGGCTCCCTATCCACCCCGCGATATCGCTGTTGGTAAGCCGCTAGAGGGCCCGTCCTGGGACCACCCCTTCGGGCTGAACACGCTCGGCCAGGACGTTCTCAGCCGCGTCATTGCTGGAGCGCGGTATTCCCTGATGATCAGCAGCGCCGCCATCTTTATCGGCGCGACCATGGGATCCTTCCTGGGCATTCTTTCCGGTTACTACGGCCGCTGGGTCGACTACGTCATCCAGCGCTCAGGCGAGGCCTTCGCCGCCTTCCCGTTTATTGTCCTCTACTTCCTCCTCCGTGCGGCCTTCGGACAGGGCGTCAAGACGCTCATCATTGCCATCGCCATCGGTGCTCTATTCGGGGGCTCGCGGATCCTTCGGAGCCAGACGATCATCGAACGCAGCGCCGTTTACGTGGAGGCTGCCCGCGCGGTTGGGTGCTCCGAGATCCGCATCTTCTTCTTCCATGTCTTTCGGAACGTGCTCCCGCTCACCGTTGTGCTCATGAGCACGGCCCTGGGAGGGGCGATCCTCGCCGAATCCGCGCTCGCGTTCCTTGGCCTCGGGCTTGAGCCCGGCACCCCAAGTTGGGGAATCGACATGAGCGGCTCGAACCTCAGCTTCGCGCGGCTGGGCTACTGGCATCTCGTCGTCTTCCCCGGCCTCGCCATCAGCCTGGTCGTGCTCGCCGCGAACCTGCTGGGAGACGCCGTCCGCGACATCTGGGACCCGCGGTTGCGCAAGTAAGCGAAGACCCGCCCGCCGGCGTTCGTGGTTGGGGCGCCCGCCCGCTCCTTGTCAGTCGCGGCTCTGATGCTGTCAGCGAAAGTCCCGCGGCCAGCGGTGCGCGGGTATCTGCCGGCGCACGACGCGGTCGATTGCGTTGTCGTTCGCCAGCCTCACGGGGTCGCCCTCGCGGATGCGGCCGCCCTCCACCACGCGCGCGTACACCCGGCTCGACCCCGGGAAGAGCGCCTGGTTCATGCGGTTGAAGTTGCCGTTGATGAACCAGCGCGCGTTCTTGATACACGGCGACGTGTAGTCCGTCACCTCTGCTACCACCTCGTCGCCCAGGTAGAGGAGAACGCCCGGCACCACCCGCGCCCAGTCGATGCCCTCGATCGTGACGTTTTCCCCGGTGGCGCCGGCAAAGAGCCGGTGCCCTTCCGCCTGCATGATCGCGAGTTGCTCGACCGCGAACAGGCACAGGGCGCGCTCGCGACCGCCGTGCGCCCGAAGGTCCGCCTGCATGTCCCCAGCGAGCCCGTCCTCAGTGACGAGCGCCTCTTCCAGGCGGGTCTTGGGCACGCCTCCGCGCGAGGCGCTGATCTGGAAGATGCGGCCCTTTTGTTCCATCACGGCCAGCTTATAGGCTGCGAAGCTCGCTGATGACCCCGTCGATGTAGAGGATTCCAATCGCTTCAAGCGCCGGGAAACCAACGAGTCGCGGACCCGAAGGGCCACAGATCGCGACCGCGCGCTCGACGACGTCCCGCACAGCGGAAGTCCCGTCGATCGCTTCCACCAGGGCCGCCACCGCCCGGCTCACCGGCACATCCGGGCGTCCGGGGGCGGATATCACGTGCCCCCACACGAATTCGCCCTCCCCCAGGATAGGCTTGCGCTCGGTCGCAGCGCCTGGAGTGAGCACGGGCACACGTCCGGCCATTCTGATCCCTTGAGCGAGCACCTCTGCGCGCCGCTGAGCCCGCTCCTCCTCGACTAACCTCACACCGTCGGCGACGTCCTCCGGGGCCTGCCCGCGTTCCAGGACGATGCGCTCGTAACCCTGCGGCGGTTGACCCGCCGCCGCCCGGACGAACGCCGCTCTCGGGCTCATCGACTCGACCGCGCCGATGATGCGACGCGCCTCCCAGAAGTAGGAGTCCACCGTCCGGTTGCTCGCGTAGAACAGTTGGGCCAGCTCCCGGAAGAGGTGGTACTGGTGGTAGTAGAGGTCCTTGTAGACGCGGCCAGCGGGCACGCGCATGTCCGGGTCCTTCAGGGCAGTCGTCACGTAGGCTGCTCCCAGCACCCCGGCTGAGAGCGCCAGGTGCACGCCCGTCGAGAAGAGCGGATCGATGAAACAGGCAGCATCCCCCACGAGCACGTACCCGTCTCCCGCGACCTCCCGCGACACGTAGGACCAGTCACGGATGACCGTCGGGCCCTCCACGCGCGTGGCATCCCGCAGCATGCGCGCCGTATGCCCAGATGCTGCGAGCTGCGTCGCGTACGCGCCCTCAAGCCCCAGCCGCGCGACCGTCTCCTGTCCGTGCTTGCTGTCGACCACGAACCCAACGCTCGTCCATCCCGTGTGCAGCGGGATCACCCACGTCCAGCCGTGCTCGTAGGACTCGATGAAGATGTTCGTCTCGTCGGGTGAGGGGAGCTTCTCCGCGCCGGTGAAGTACGCGAACATCGCCAGGTTGCGGAACTGCTCGTCCGGCTCGCGTAGCCGCAAGGCCCTGCCCAGCAATCCTTCCTGCCCGCTGGCGTCCACCACGAACCGGGCGCGCACCGTCGACTGCACCCCCTCGTGCTCCACGCGTACTCCCGTAGCCCGGCCCTCGTCGAACAGCACTTCTAGGACACGATGCCGTTCGCGCACGTCGACGCCATGTGCACGGCTGTTATCGAGGAGGATCTTGTCGAACTCGGGGCGCCATACCTGGTAGGCGTGCGGGTTGCGCTCGTTGGTCTCACGGAAGTGCCAGCTCCACGGCTCGCGCTCCCGGCCCCAGACCATGGTCGCGCCCCACTTCTTCAGGAAGCCCGCCTCCTGCACGGCTGGGAGGGCGCCGAGCTCCTCGAGGATGGGCAGGCTCGCAGGGAGCAGGGACTCACCGATGTGGCTGCGCGGGAATGTCTCGCGTTCGAACAGCACCACCTTCCAGCCCTTGCCCGCCAGCATAGTGGCGGCCGTGCTCCCGCCCGGCCCGCCGCCAACGACGATGACGTCCGCGGCGGGCGTGCTCATGTGACTACTCTACCGGGTGGTGGCAAGCAGGCCGGAGCGGCCGTCGGCCCTGATCGGACCGCGCCCGCGCCACTCGCGCCGCTCCGTTGACCCGTCCGACGATGGTCGCTGTATTCCCGAGGCCACAGGGGGCCTCGACTACCACTATGCACGTTAAGCGGTGGCCTCCACAGGCTGGTTCGTCTTGGGGTCCGTCTCGAACGGGCTCTGCAGGTCGAGCGACTTGCTCATCTCACGCACCGCCGGGATGACCTCTTCGCCCATGAGACGGAGGCTGCGCATCGAGTCATCGTGGGTCATCGCGCCATCGCCGTCCCAGAAGAAGATGCTCCCCGGCCGCAGGTACTCGAGCACGTGCCGGACCTTCGGGATCACCGTTTTGGGCGTGCCCGTGATGATGCTCATCTTGTTGATCTGCTGCTCGAAGGTCCCGAGGAAGTCGGCCTTGTCCTGTTTGTCGGCGTCCGATTCCGCGCCGCCAGTGGCCTCGCTGTGCGCTTGCTGGCGCCCACGTGAGGCTGCCAGCGCGAAGCTGGAGACCGTCGGCAGCAGGTTCGTGCGCGAGGTCATCCCCGGCAGGTTCTGGATGAACGGCCGCACGTTGCCCTGGTTCCCTTCGAGGAACGGGTTGCTCGGCCCCTGGATGTACTTGCGCGCGGCAGCCTCTGCGAGCTCCTCAGTCTCGTCCACGTGCACCTTGAAGAGATAGCCGGTGTGCTGCGTGCCGGCTTCGTACCCTTCCTCCTTTGCGACCTCCGCGTAGTACTCGTATGACTTCTTCGTCGGCTCCAGCTCGGTCGCGAGCATGACGTACGGGTACCGGTGCTTGGCCGCCCATTGGACCGTGTTCCGGCTGAGCACGCCCGGGATCCAGATGGGCGGGTGCGGCTGCTGGTAGGGCCGAGACCAGGGGTTCACGTAGCGGTAGTTGTAGTGCTCGCCCTCCCATCGCCAGGGACCCGGCTCCGTCCATGCCTTCACCACGAAGTCGTGCGCCTCCTGGAAGCGCTCCCAGTTGAACGGCGACTGCGCGTTGTGGGCGACGCTTTCGCGTCCCGTGCCGCGCACCCAGCCCGTGACCAGCCGCCCGCGCGAGATCATGTCGATTTCCGCGAGCTCCTCCGCCAGCCAGAGAGGGTCGTCCCAGATGGGCAGCACGTTCCCGAGCAGGACGATCTTCGCGCGCTTCGTGATGCGCGCGAGGATGGCAGCTTCCACGTTCATCACGCCACCCATGCAGAAGGGCGTGCTGTGGTGCTCGTTCAGCATCAGCCCGTCGAAGCCCATCTCCTCCGCGTAGACCTTCTCGTCGAGGTAGCGGTTGTAGAGTTCGGCGCCGATTTTCGGGTCGTAAGCGCGGTTGCTGAGCGTGAGGTCGGTGATGTCCGCGCCGGTCGCGCCGAAGTAGCCCGAACTCGGGTCCTGGTAGGGGCGTTCCGTGAAATAGCCGATGAACATGCGTGTCTCCTTCGTCCTTAGCGGCTCGCGACGTGTGCCGCCACCAGCTCCGCGACTCGTTCGGGTTGCTCCAACTCCACAAGGTGGCCCGCGCCCTCGACAACCTCAAGCCGCGCGTTGGGCAAGCTCGCCTTGTACCGGTGCGCTGCGCTCAGTGGCACGATCACGTCCCGGCTCCCCCAGATGAGCAGCGTGGGCGTTTGCACCTCGCGCAGCAGCTCCGGGAGCCGCCGGTTAAACATGTATGGCTTCCATGCCAGGCGCGCGGTCATTTCCCGGCTGAAGTCCCAGAGTTGCTTGACGGCGGGGTCCACCTCGGTGCCGAAGACGTGCTCGTAGGCGGCATCGTTGCTGAAACCCGCCTTCACATAATCCTCGAAGTCGACCAGCATCTGGTCGAGGATCTCACCCTCGCTCGGCTGAATGCCCGCCGCGCCCACGAGCGTCAGCGACTGCAGCCGCCGCTGGTCCATGCTCGCCATCTCCGCCGCGATGAACCCGCCAAACCCGAGCCCGACGAGCGAGACGCCCGAGGTCAGCTCCAGCCTATCCAGCGCCTGGTTCATCAGGATGGCGATGTCCCGCGGCTCGCGCGCCCACTCCGGGCGCGTCGACTGTCCGTACCCCGGCAGGTCCGGCGCGAGCACCGCGTGCCCGTTCGCCAGCAGCTCGTGGATGGGGAGCCAGCCCGGGTTCCCGTTCGAGTGGTGGAGCACCACGAGTGGCGATCCCGAGCCGCCCTCCAAGGCTCGAATCGTGAGCCCCGCGATATCTATCGTGCGTTCGATATGGGTTGTTGCCGCTGTCACCATGCACCCTCCCGCGGCGAAGGATACACAGGAGCGCCCCGCCTTGCGACACCCCCTGTTTGCTTCGCGCGAATTGTTAGCCCACGCCTTCGAACGAGGCCCATTCGAGTCTGTGTGACGCGTTCCACAGCGGGGGCCCACGCTCGATGTAACATACGGCTGGCCGTCATCGCGTCCGTTGGGGGGTGACTCGTGACCGACGTCCAGCCCGCACCCGACCAGCTCGCCGCCCGCATCGCGGAGCTGGAGTCGCGCGTGGAAGAACTGCAGGCGCAACTGGCCCAGCGCGACAACAGTCTCGCCCAGGTTATCAAGGCCGATTCCCCGCGGGACAAAATCATCCTCGGGATCATTCACCAGGCCTACATTGCCGGGCTCGAGGATCGAGGGGACGTTCGGCTGGTCGAAGAGGGAGAGCTGGTGCCCCTGGGGGCGGCGGATACCCGAGCCGGAGCCGACGTCGACCGGACGCGGGAGTTCTTGGAGCAGCACCACAAGCCGTGGCCGATCGACCGGGGGAGCATCTCCGGCTGTGTGGTGCTCGACGGCGTCCCCCTCAGGCTTTCCCACCCGACGGTCTCCGAGCTGGATCCGTTTCCCCGCGATCGCGACTACGCGGCTGCGGTCGAGGCTGAGCTGGGCGTGACGATGAGTTCTCGGATGACCATGCCCCTCAACTTCGGCGGCGAGGTGGTGGGCGCCTGGACACTGCTACGCTACGAAAAACCGCCTCACTCGGACGCCGAACTGGCTGAAATCTCGGCCTATGCCGAGCAGATGGGCCTCGCCATCGGCAACGCCCGCGCGGCTCAGCAGCTCGAAGAGCGCAACCGCGAGCTCACCGAGGCGCTTGAGCAGCAGGCGGCCACAGCCGAGGTGCTCGAGGTCATCAGCCGGGCGCCCGGCGACTTATTGGCGGCCTTCGACAGCATCGTGCGCTCGGTCGCGCGGCTCGCCGGCGCGTCGAATGGCGACGTTTGGCTCGTAGATGGCGGCGAGCTCGTGAACGTCGCGGGCCTACATGCGGTCGGCCGGACCGTCATAGGAGCCCGAGTGCCCATCACACCCGGACGATTCGTGGCGCGGGCCGTTCTGGAGCAGCGTGCCATCAACTTTGCCGGGCCATTGGAAGACTTCGAAGCGGAGTTTCCCGAGTCGGCGGCGCTGGCTCTCGGTCTCCTCGATCCTCTCCGGGAAACCGCGACCGCCGACTGGGTCTGGCTCGCAGTCCCGCTGTTCGCTCAGGCGCGCGTCGTCGGCGTCTTGCTTTTCGTCCGCACGGGCAGGTCTCAACAGCCCTTTCGGGATGCCGACGTGCGACTTGCCGAAGCCTTCGGCCGCCAGGCAGTCATCGCCATCGAGAACGCGCGCCTCTTCAACGAGCTCCAGGACCGCAACCGCGAGGTCACCGAGGCGCTGGAGGATCAGCGTGCTGTGGCCGAGGTGCTGGAGGTCATCAGCCGCGAGCCGACCGAGCTCGAACGCACCCTCGATGCCCTCGTCCATCGCCTGGTAACGATCATCCCTGCCGACGACGCGCGCGTGGTGCGCTATGCCCTCGACGACCAGGACGAGCCCCACTCCACCTTCGCCGTGGCGTCCAGGCTGAACCCGTCCGCGGAGGGGGCGGGCACGCGCTACAACGCCGTACCTCTTCCCCGCGAGGGCACTCCCGCGGCAGAGGCACGACGCACGCTCCAGCCGGTGCAGTTCGCTGGCACCGTGGCGGAATGGGCCGATGCCTGGCCGAGGATGTCGGACCCCGCGACCGAAGACCAGGTCCGTCTCCTCGTACCGCTGGTCCGCGAGGGCGTTGCCGTCGGCAACCTGCGTCTGATGCGCCTCGGGGTTACGCCCTTCACCGACCGCGAGGTTGCGCTGTCCCAAACCTTCGCCGATCAGGCCGTCATCGCCATCGAGAACGCACGGTTGTTCAACGAGCTCCAGGACCGCAACCGCGAGGTCACCGAGGCGCTCGACACACAGACGTCGATGGCGGAAGTCCTTCGCATTATTGCGTCTTCGCCAACCGAGCTTCGGTCAGTGCTGCAGTCACTGGGGGATACGATCGCGCGCCTTCTCCGGGCTGGCTCAACCGGCATCTTCAGAGTCGTGAACGGAGACTTAATCGGAGTCTCTGTCTCCGGTTCATCGCCTGCTATCGGTGGTCACCCATCTCTTACGCAAGCAAGCATCGGCGGTCGCGCAGCGCTGACCAAAACCGCAATTCATGTGCCGGATCTCGCTCTCGCACTGGAGGAGTTTCCCCACGCGCAGCTTGTATTCGACAAGGGTGGTCGGTCAGTCCTCGCGTTGCCTCTGCTTCGCGAGGAAGAAAGCATCGGCGTTATTTCCGTGGTACGCACCGAAGTCGTTGCCCCGTTCTCCGAGGCTGAGGTCACGCTGGGGCGCACCTTCGCCGACCAGGCCGTCATCGCCATCGAGAACGCACGGTTGTTCAACGAGCTCCAGGACCGCAACCGCGAGGTCACCGAGGCGCTCGAACGCGAGCGGGCCACACGCGATGTCCTCTCAGTCATCAGCCGTACGCCCACCGACCCTCAACCAGTGTTCGACGCGATGGCCGAGAGCGCCGCTCGCCTCTTCGAGGACTACGATGCGATCACCATTCTTCTTGCCGACGCCGAGGTGCTCCGCATCGCTGCTCATGTTGGCCCGGCCCGGCCACCCGACGGCTGGACGCGGGCCATCAGCAGCCGTTGGGCAGCTGGCCGCTCCCTCCTCGAACGACGGACCATCCACATCCCAGACTTTCTGGCCGTCGCCGATGAATACCCGGAAGGGGCGGCCACGGCTCAGGAGCACGAGTACCGGACGATGGTCGCGGTGCCGCTGTTGCGAGCCCGCGAGGGGATCGGGGTCATCACGGTCCGGAGGACGGTCTTCCGTCCGTTCACGCCCGAGGAAGTCACACTGATTGAAACCTTCGCGGACCAGGCCGTGATCGCCATCGAGAACGCCCGCTTGTTTAACGAGCTCCAGGACCGCAACCGCGAAGTCACGGAGGCGCTCGATCAGCAGACCGCGATGGCGGAGGTGTTGTCCGTTATCAGCAGCTCTCCGGCCCAGATCCGGCCGGTGTTCGACGCGATCGTCGAGCGGGCGGCGAGGCTGTGTGACGCGGAGCAGTGCGTGCTCTACGAGGTCGAGGGCGAGATGAGCACGGTCGCCGCGCAATTCGCCCGGGAAGGCGAAGAGCAGCGGTACGCGCCGGTCGGCACGGTGCGCGCTCTCCCCGGCCGCGTGCTCGAGGTTGCGGTGCGAAGCAAGGAGACCTTCCGCTTCCAGATGGGCATCGCCGAGTTCCACGAGCGCTTCCCGGAAGCCGCGGCGAACATCGATGTCACCGGCAAGGGCGAGATCGTCTCCATGACGCTCCCGCTGCTGCGGGAGGGGTCGGTCATCGGCGCGCTGCAGATGCACCGCTTCGATGCCGCTCCCTTCGCCGACAACGAACTCTCGCTCGTGCAGACCTTCGCGGACCAGGCGGTGATCGCCATCGAGAACGCGCGCCTCTTCAACGAGCTGGAGGACCGAAACCGCGAGGTCACGGAGGCGCTCGATCAGCAGACGGCGATGGCCGAGGTGCTCGACATCATCAGCCGCTCCGCCACCGATGCCCAGCCAGTGCTCGACGCCATTGCTGGCCGGGCAGCGCGCCTGGCCGAGGCACAGGCCTGCGACCTGCAGCTCGCCGAAGGCGAGGACTCGCGGGTGGTTGCAATGTATGCCCCGGGACCTGAGGGTGTGTCCCTGCTCCCCCTCGGCTACGTGGGGCCATCGTCCGGCCGGGTCTACGGCGAGATGGCGAAGACCGGCGAAACCCATCACTTCTGCGGATCTCTGGAAGATGCGCGCAAACTCCTGCCCGGTCTTGGGAAGGTCATGGAAGAGAAAGGCATGGGGGAAGTCGCTATCGTCAGCGTTCCCCTCACGCGATCGGGCACGCTCATCGGGGGCCTCCAGGTGCTCCGGGCCGTCGCCCAGCCGTTCGCGCCCCCGCTCATTGCTCTCCTGGAAGCGTTCGCCGCCCAGGCGGTGATCGCCATCGAAAACGCGCGCCTCTTCAACGAGCTGCAGGAGAGCAACCGCGAGGTCACGGAGGCGTTGGAACAGCAAACTGCGACCGCCGGCGTCCTCCAGGCCATCAGCCGGACGGCCTTCGACTTGCAGTCAGTGCTTGACACCCTCACCGAGAACGTCGCCCGTCTCGGCCGGGCCGAGACGGCCGTCCTCGTCGTCATGTCGGACGACGACGCGACTTTCAACGTGCGGGCCTCTTTCCTGGCAAGTCCCGAGGCTCGTGAGATCTACGAGACGACCACGTGGCGTCGCGGCGACGGCAGCACCATCGATGACGTGATCTCTAGCCGGGCGCTGGTCCACATCCCGGACATTGCCAGCCTCCCACGTAACACGCGTCGCGGACGCACAACGCGCGCGTCGGGCCTTCGCACGGTGGCGTTCGTGCCCTTGCTCCGGGCCGAGGTAGTGGTCGGAGTGCTTGGTGTCGGCAGGGAGCGGCAGAGCCCGTTCAACGATCGGGAGCTTGCGCTGATTCAAACGTTCGCCGACCAGGCCGCCATCGCGATGGAGAACGCCCGCCTCTTCACGGAGCTCCAGGAGCGCAACCGCGAAGTCACCGAGGCGCTCGACCAGCAGACGGCGATGGCGGAGGTCCTCAGCATCATCAGCAACTCGCCCACGGACCCACAACCGGTGTTTGCCTCGATCACTGAGCGAGCAGCAGTTCTAAGCTCGGCGCACATCGCGCGGCTCGTGCTGGTGGAGGACGAGACGACGCGGATTGTGGCGTCGTACGCGCAGCAGGGCGGGCCAGAGGAGCCGCTGGGGGTTGTGAAGCCGCTCGAGGGCCGCATGTCGGCACAGGTGGTCCGCGCGGGTGTTCCCTTCCACGAAGTGCTCGCTCCGGAAGAGGCCCTCCGCCGATTCCCCGGCTCCGCGTCAAGCGTCGATAGCTGGGCCGGGCGCTCGGCAACGATCTTCCACCTGCCGCTGGTTCGGCAGGGTTCCGTGGTCGGCGTCCTGACTGTCGGCCGGTTCGACTCTGCCCCCTTTAGTGATGGACACATCGCGCTGATGCAGGCGTTCGCCGACCAGGCCGTCATCGCCATCGAGAACGCGCGCCTCTTCAACGAGCTCCAGGACCGCAACCGCGAGGTCACGGAGGCGCTGGGCCGGGAGGAGGCGACCAACGACATCCTCGGCCTCATCAGCCGCACGCCAGAGGACCTGGACGCCACCCTCCAGGCCATCTGCGAGGCCGCAACCCGCCTGACCCGGCACAGCAGCGCCCTCTTCCTCGTTGATGGCGCCGATCTCGCCTGCCGTGGAGCTGTGAATGAGCCCGGTAGCACCGTCATCGCCGCGTTTGGCTCGCGCCCACCCCTGGAGAGCTTCATGGGTTCGGTCATACGCACCCGCCGATCCGCGGTCGTGAGCGCGGACGAAGTGGAGAGCGAGGCCCGCAGCCGGCTTCAAGAGCTCCAGATCCGCACCCTGGCCCTCGCGCCGATTGCGAACGACAACACTGCCGTTGGGCTGCTTGCGATCGCCAACGCCACCGGGGCGCCAATCACGCCTGAGACCATCTCGCTGCTCGAAACGCTGGCGGGACAGGCGGCGATCGCCATCGAGAATGCCCGCCTGCTTCGGGAGCTGAGGGACAGCAACCGCGACGTCACCGAGGCGCTGGACCAGCAGACGGCGATGGCCGAGGTGCTCGAGATCATCAGCAAGTCGGCCACCGATGCTCAGCCGGTGCTTGACGCGTTGGCCGAACGCGCCGCTCGGCTGTGCCAGGCTGAGGGCGCGCAGATCCACCTCGTCGATGGCGACGAGTCCACGATTGTCGCCCGCTTCGTGACCGCCGCCTCGGCGAGACTCATCCTGGACCAGGGGTACACGGCGTCCATCGCCGGGCGGGTCGTTGGGGGGACGGTCGAGGCGCGCGCCACGGTGCACCGCTGGGGGTCGGCCGCGGACTTCGCGGACTACTTCCCGGTGAGCGCAGGGCTCTACCGTGGCGTGGACGCGATGTCATGGCTCAGCGTCCCGCTCCTTCGGAAAGAGGCCGTGCTCGGATGCTTGCAGGTGGCGAAGCCGGTCGCCGAACCCTTCGCGCCCAACCACGTCGCGCTCCTCGAGGCGTTCGCGGACCAGGCCGTCATCGCTATGGAGAACGCCCGCCTCTTTAACGAGCTGGAGGACCGCAACCGCGAGGTCACGGAGGCGCTCGACCAGCAGACGGCGATGGCGGAGGTGCTTGAGATCATCAGCAGGTCCGCGACTGACGCGCAGCCAGTGCTCGACGCGCTGGCGGAGAGAGCGGCGCGGCTTTGCGCGGCCGAGGGGGCACACATCCACCTTGTTGATGGGGACATGTCCACCATCGCGGCGCGGTACGTTACCGCGTCCTCAGCCCAGCTCATCCTCGAGCAGGGGTACACGGCTCCGATCGCGGGACGCATCGTTGGGGTCACGGTCGAGCGACGAGCGAGAGTGCACGTCTGGGGGAGAATGGAGGACTTCCAGGACTTCCCGGCCTTCGCCGCGCTTTTTCCCGACGCTGACGCCATGTGCTGGCTGAGCGTGCCGCTCTTCCGGGACGACACCGTCATCGGGTGCCTCCAGGTGTCTAAGCCGGATCCCGTTCCCTTCGCGGACAATCACATCGCCCTCCTCGAAGCCTTCGCGGACCAGGCGGTCATCGCCATCGAAAATGCCCGGCTCTTCAACGAGATCCAGGAGAAGAGCGAGCAGCTCGAAATCGCCAGCAAACACAAGTCCGAGTTCATGGCGAACATGAGCCACGAGCTGCGCACGCCGCTCAACGCCATCATCGGCTACGCCGAGCTCCTCCAGGAGGAGTGCGCCGACCTCGGCAACGAGGAGTACGTACCGGACCTCCTCAAGATCCACTCGGCCGCCCGTCATCTCCTCACGCTGATCAACGACATCCTCGACCTCTCTCGAGTCGAGGCGGGCCGCATGACGCTCTACCTGGAGGACTTCGAAGTCCCGAAGCTGGTCGCGGAGGTGCAGTCGATCGTCTCGCCGCTGATGGAGCGCAACGCGAACAGCCTCGTCGTCGAGTGTGCGCCGGATGTCAGCGTCATGCATGGGGACGTGACAAAGCTCCGCCAGGCCCTCTTCAACCTCCTCTCGAACGCCGCCAAGTTCACCGAGGGCGGCACGGTTCACCTTCGCATCGCCCGCGAGCAAGAGTCGCTTGGCGATAGCCGCCCGCCGATGCTCAGATTCGTGGTCTCCGATACCGGCATCGGTATCACCGACGAGCAGATGGGCCGGCTCTTCCAGGCGTTCTCCCAGGCCGACGCCTCCACCACCCGGAAGTACGGCGGCACCGGCCTCGGCCTCGCCATCAGCCGCCAGTTCTGCCGCCTCATGGGCGGCGACATCCAGGTCGAGAGCGAGCCCGGTCGCGGCTCCACGTTCACCATCACGCTGCCAGAGCTCGTCAGCGAACTGGCGTTGCCGGTGCCGGCCCCGCCCGACTCCGCGCAGGAGCGCGCCAGTATCCTCGTTATCGACGATGACCAGGCTGCCCGCGACCTCCTTCGACGCACGCTCGAACGGGAAGGCTACGGCGTCATACTCGCGGCGAGTGGCGAAGAGGGCCTGCGTCTCGCCCGCTCCGACCCGCCTCCAGCGGCCATCACACTGGACGTGATCATGCCGGGGATGGACGGCTGGCAGGTGCTCACGGCCCTCAAGAACGACGCCGCCACGGCCGCTATACCGGTGATCGTGCTCACCATGCTCGACAACACGAACCTGGGCTTCACCCTCGGCGCGAGCGCGTTCATGACCAAGCCCGTCGACCGCGAACGCCTCGGGGCGCTCCTTCGCGCGCAGGTCGGCGCGGCGGGCGCCCCCGTGCTCGTCGTTGACGATGACCCCGCCGCGCGCGAGGTCGCTCGCCGCCAACTGGAAGCGGCCGGTTGGACCGTCGAGGAGGCTGAGAACGGCCGCATTGCGCTGGAGATGGTCGCCGCGCGGCGGCCGTCGGTCATCCTCCTCGACCTCATGATGCCCGTGCTCGACGGCTTCGGGGTCGTCTCTGAGCTGCAGGCGCGCGCCGAGTGGCGTGACATCCCCGTCGTCGTGGTCACGGGCAAAGACATGACGCCCGCGGACCGCGACGCGCTGAACGGCGGGGTGCGGCGCATCATCCAGAAGGGGTCCCTCTCCCGTGAGGTGCTCCTCGCCGAATTGCGCGGCCTTGTGGCGCGCGCCACGCAGGTAAATCCCACGCCACGGAGCCCATCATGAGCAGGATCCTCCTCGTCGAAGACAACGAGATGAACCGCGACATGCTCTCCCGCCGCCTGGAACGTCGCGGATTCGAGGTGATCATGGCCGTCGACGGCGCCGAGGGCGTGGCCATGGCCAAGAGCGAGCGGCCCGCCCTCGTGCTCATGGACATGAGCCTCCCTGTGATCGACGGCTGGGAGGCCGCGCGCCGCATCCGCGATGACCCCGAAACAGCCTCGATTCCGATGATTGCCCTTACCGCGCACGCCATGGACGGCGACCGCGAGAAGGCCATTGCCGCGGGCTGCAACGACTACGATGTGAAACCCGTCGACCTGGCACGGCTGCTCGAGAAGATGGCGGCGCTCGGTGTCGACGCCAGTTGAGCGGGACCGCGACTCCCGGGGCGCCGCGCGTATGATGCGGAGACGGCTGAGGGCGCAATGACACTGGACGCAAAATCTCTGCGGCACGAGCTCCGTACTCCCGTCAACCACGTGCTGGGCTATGCCGATCTCCTCCTCGAAGAGGACGAGATCGGGGCCGGCCTGCGCGCCGCCCTGGGCGGCGTGCGCGAGAGCGCGCAACGCGTGCTGCCCATGATTACCGGCCTCCTGGACGCGGACGAGGATGTGTCCCAGGCGACGGTCGTGGCACTCGACACGGTGGTCACACAGCTCATGCACCAGGCACGCGCGCTCCCGCCCGAAGGTGCGCACGCTGCCGACCTCGACCGCATCCGTACCGCGTCCGAACGCCTGGGCGAGCTCGTGGCCGCGCTGCAACGGGAGCGCGAGCCGCGTGCGGTGTCCGTCGGTGAGGACAGGGCTGCGGAAGGCCCGGCGCCCGGCCACGAAACGGCCCCCACGGTGCTGGTGGTGGACGACGACGAGGCTAACCGCAACGTCCTGAGCCGAAGGCTTTTCCGGCTAGGCTATTCCGTCGTTGAAGCCTCCAACGGGCGCGAGGCCCTGGACGTGCTCGCCAACTCCGCCATCGACCTCATGCTCCTGGACGTGATGATGCCGGAAATGGACGGCCACGAAGTCCTCGAACGACGACGCGCCTCGCCCGCACTCAGGGACATCCCCGTGATCATGATCTCCGCCCTCGACGAGCCGGAGGTCGCCATCCGCTGCATCGAGCACGGCGCCGAGGATTACCTGCCGAAACCCTTCGACCCCGTACTCCTCCAGGCGCGAGTCGGGGCATGCATCGAGAAAAAGCGCCTCCGCGACCAGGAGAAGCAGCTGCTCGAGACGGTCACCAGGCAGTCGGAGGAGCTGCGCGCCTGGAACCTCCAGCTCGAGCGTCGCGTCGCGGAGAAGGTGCGCGAAGTGGAGAAGCTCAGCCTCATGCAGCGGTTCGTTCCGCCGCAACTCGCTGAGGTCATCGAATCGGGTGGCGCCGAGCTGCTCAAGAGCCACCGCCGTGAGATCACCGTTCTCTTTTGCGACCTCCGCGGATTCACGCCCTTCTCCGAGACGGCGGAGCCGGAGGACGTCATGTCCGTGCTCGCCGAGCTCCACGAGGCAGTCGGGCCCTCGATCTTCGAGCTGGGTGGCACGCTCGCGCAGTTCACCGGTGACGGCATGATGGTCTTTTTCAACGACCCCGTGCCCTGTGATGAGCCCGCCTGGCGCGCGGTCCAGCTCGCGATGGCGATGCGCGACCGCGCTGAGGGATTGTCCGAGTCCTGGCGGCGGCACGGCCACGAGCTCAGGCTGGGCGTGGGCATCGCCGTCGGCTACGCCACCTGTGGCCAGATCGGGTTCCAGGGCCGCTACGAATACACCGCAATCGGCACCGTCACGAACCTCGCCTCGCGTCTCTGCGCGGAGGCGGCGGGCGGGCAGGTCCTCGTCAGCGGCCGCGTCGTCGCCCTGGTCGATGGCCGCGTGAACGCGGAGCCTATCGGAGAGCTGACCCTCAAGGGATTCGCGCGCCCGGTTCCGGCGTACGCCATCACCACTCTCACCGCAGCCGACTAAGTCCCCGGGTACCTGAAAGGAGGTCATCATGACCGACCACGATCGCTATCTCGCGACAACTGGCGAGCTCGCCGCTCGACTCACCGACCCTCGCCTGCGGGTCCTCGAATGCACCGTCTCCCTGCGGCCGCGCGCGGATGGAGGACCAGGCTACGAGGTGGTGTCCGGGCGGGACGAGTGGGCAGCGGGCCACATTCCCGGCTCGGGGTTCGCGGACATCCCCGGTGACCTGAGCGACCGCGACCACTCCCTCCGCTTCATGATGCCTTCGGCCGAGCAGTTCGCCGACGCTATGGGCCGGTACGGCGTCGGCGATGGCTCAGCGGTGGTCGTCTACGATCGCGCCGGGAACATGTGGGCCGCTCGCGTCTGGTGGATGCTCCGGGCCTTCGGCTTCGACAACGCCCGTGTGCTCGACGGCGGCTGGCAGCAATGGCTGGCCGAGGGCCGCGCCGTGGCGACCGATGTCTCGCCCGCCACTCCCGCCACGTTCACGGCTCACCCTCGCCCGGAGCTCATTGCCAGCAAGAAGGATGTCGTCTCGGCCCTCGAGGCCGGCCAGTCGTGCATCGTGAACGCCCTCAACGGAGCGCAACACCGCGGCGAGGTCGCGCCCTACGGCCGGCCCGGGCACATCTCCGGCAGCGTGAACGTCCCCGCCATGGGCCGCGACGGGCTCGTCGATCCAGAGACGCAGCGATACCTGCCCGTGGCCGAAATCCGCCGCCGGTTCGAAGACGCCGGTGCCCTGCCCGGGGCGAGGATGATCACGTACTGCGGCGGGGGGATTGCCGCCAGCAGCGCCGCCTTCGCGGCCACCATGGCGGGCTTCGCGGATGTGGCCGTCTACGACGCCTCCCTCTCGGAGTGGGCGGCCGACCCCTCTCTCCCCATGGAGATGTGACACGGGCAGTCCCAGCGCGAGCATGAGCGAGCGTCCGACGCTGCCGGCACCGACGAATCTACCCCACTCCGCGAGAGCTTCGCTTCCCGACTTCCACTCACGGGTCGACGATGAAGTTCCCGGACATGTCGTGCAGCGTGCAGAGGAAGAAATACGAGCCCGCGGCAGGCGCCGTGAACGTCTGACTGCGGGTGCAGGGGCCTTTGCAGGTGTCCCCGTGCGGCAGTCCCGGCAGGCTGAAGCTCAGGTTGTGCTCCACGTCCGCGTCGTCGTTCTGCAGCGTTGCGACGACCGTTGCGTTCGCGGGCACACGGATCGTCTGCGTGTCGAACGAGAGGTCGAAGGCGCTCACCGTCACGCTCACCCGCGAGGGCCGCGCGGTCGCCGCCGCGGTCGGTTGCAGCGTGGGCGCCGGCGTCCCCGCCGGGGGGGTAGGGTTCGCAGCCGTTTGCGTCGCGGCTGCCGTTACCACGGCCGTCTCGGCACCCGCCGAGGTTGGAGTCGCGGGCGCACCGGTAGCGGTCGCAGTAGCGGACCTGCTCGCGGCCGCCGTGCCTGTCGCGGCAGGAGTGGAGGATGCGGGAGTCGCGGACGGTACAGTCTCCGCGTCGCCGCCACCGGAGCAGCCCACCGCGAACAGCGCGAGCACGGTCACCGGCAGCCAGCCACGCGTCAACCTGGCGATCCTCACGCGTGGCCTGCCAGGTTGCTCACGACCGTAGTACGTGGGGATCAGACCCCACGGATGCCTCACGCGCATGTCCGCACGGCAGCAGGCACTAACTCTTGAAACCCGTGGCCCGGTGACTTAGGTCGCAGTACGGCTTGTTCTGTGACTGGCCGCAGCGGCAGAGGGCGATGCGCGTGGCCCTGCGCACGGTGTTTCCCTGGGTGTCCACCACGTCGACGTCCCCCTGCACGAAGAGTGGGCCATTCAGGCGCGGCTGGATGCTCGCGGGCACGGGCGGCTGCTCCTGCGGGCCGCCATCGGTCCGCTCGTAGCGGAGCGCGCCCGTGGGGCAGGCCTCGATGGCGGCGGCGATGTCGTTGGCGGTCGCAGCCGTCGCGTTCACCCACGGCCGGGCGTTGGGATCGAACACGCCCGGCTGGTTGCGGATGCAGGCCGCGACGTGGATGCACAGCGCGGGCTCCCAATGCACAACGACGCCGTCGCCTTCGTACTGGCGCAAGATCTCGGGCTTGTATCGGTCCTCGGTCTTCTCGTCAGGCGTCATGGACAGCTCCTCTTCGCCAGGCCCGGTGTCACTCAGATACTGGCATCAACCAGGTCAGCGTACTCCGGGTGCTTCTCGAGATACGACTGTACATATGGGCAGCGGGGTACCACGCGCAGGCCCTTCGCGCGGGCGTCCTCGAGCGCGTGCTGGGCCAGCCGCCCGGCGATCCCGTGCCCCTCAAGGGCCTCCGGCACCTCGGTGTGCACGAGGACGACGCGGTCGCCCGTGCGGAAGTACGCTAGCAACGCGAGCCGCCCGTCGTACTCGATCTCGTACTGGCCTTCGTCCTCGTTGTCGTGAACCGTGAGCTCGTCGGTGTCGATCTCCATCGACAGCCACCGCCTTTCCTTCCCGCGCCAAGGTCTACCGGCGCCACACGCCGACTGGCTCCCACTGCAGGGGGATATCGATCAGGATGAGCTCCGCCGGCTGCGAAGCGCTAATGGTCAGCGACGCCTGGTCCTGGACCATCGCGGCATCGCCGGTCCGGAACGGAATGTCGTCGAAGGTCCCCTCTCCTTCGATCACATACACGTAAGCCCCCCGGCCTCCACCCAGCTCGTGGACCACGCTCCCGTCCTCCGGGAGTGCCGAGATGTACACACGGGCGTCCTGGTGCACCTTCACGGCGTTCTCGCCCGTCGGATTCACGACCTCCAAAAGACGCCCGATGCGGTCTTCTTTGGTGTATTGCCGCTGCTCCATCGCCGGCGTCAAGCCGGCCGTGTGTGGGAGGATCCAGAACTGGAGGAAGCGCATCGGCTTCTCCTGTGAGCCGTTGCGCTCGGAGTGCTGCATGCCCGAGCCCAGCGTGGCGCGCTGGATCGCGCCTGGCTCCAGGACTCCGCCGTTGCCCAGGCTATCCGCGTGCTCGAAGAGCCCTTCCACGACGTACGTGATGCCCTCGATGTCCCGGTGTGGGTGCATCGGCCAGACCGCACCGGGGATGAGCCGGTCGTCGTTGAAGACGCGCAGTGGGCCGAAGCCCATGTACTCAGGGTCGCGATAATGGTCGAACGAGAAGTGCCAGTTCGCGGAGAACCAGCCGCCCTGGGTATGAAAGATGTCTTCGGCTTTACGGAGCTTCAGCAAGGTTCCTCCCGACGGGGCGTCTGAGTGCTGGGACAGCCCGTGTCACCGGTTCGGCGGGCGGGCGGGCTCACTGCGATCGTACTCTCGCTCAGCGGATCGCGGTGCCCGTCTCCGTGTCGAATGCCATCAGTTGCGTGGCGTCGACCGCCACCCTGATCTGCTGGCCGGGCCGTGCGCGCGTGCGCGGATCGACGCGCGCGAGGAACTCATGGCCGCCGGCTGTCAGGTGCAAGAGGTTCTCGTTCCCCAGGAATTCGGTGACCGCGACCTCAGCTGTCACCGGCGCCGACTCAGTCCCCGGGGGCATGAAGTCGGCATCGTGGACGTGCTCGGGCCGCACCCCGATTGTGATCTCCTTGTCGACGAAAGGCCTCAGCACCTGCTGGCGGCCGGGTGTGACCGGGAGCTGGAAGGGGCCGACGTCGACGTGCATCGTCTCGGCTTCGGTCTTCACCACGCCCTTGAAGAAGTTCGTTGCCGGGCTCCCGATGAATCCAGCCACGAAGACGTTGACGGGCTCCTCGTACACGTCCTGTGGTGAGCCCACTTGCTGGAGAACGCCCGCGTTGAGGATCGCGATGCGAGTAGCCATCGTCATCGCCTCCACCTGGTCGTGGGTGACATAAACGAAAGTGGTGCCGAGGCGCTCGTGCAACTTGCTAATCTCCGCCCGGGTTTGCACCCGCAGCTTCGCATCGAGGTTGGAGAGCGGCTCGTCGAAGAGGAAGACCGCGGGGTGGCGGACGATTGCACGGCCCAACGCCACGCGTTGCCGCTGGCCGCCCGAAAGCTGGCCCGGCTTCCGCCTGAGTAGTGTTTCGATGCCGAGCAGGCCGGCGGCCTCCGTCACGCGCTGCCTGATCTCGTCCTTCGAAGTCTTCCGCAGGCTGAGGGCGAAGGCCATGTTGTCGTACACGGACATGTGCGGATAGAGCGCATACGACTGGAACACCATGGCGATATCGCGGTCCTTGGCGGCGATGTCGTTGACCATTCGGTCGCCGATGTGGATGGTCCCGGACGTGATGGTCTCGAGGCCCGCGAGCATCCGCAGGATCGTCGACTTGCCGCAACCGGATGGGCCAACAAGTACGAGGAACTCGCGGTCGGCTATCTCCAGGTTCAGGTCATGGACGGCGATGGTCTCGTCGAATTGCTTGGAGATGTGCTCGAAGGTGACGCCGGCCATGCTGTCTCCCCTGGCCTAGCCCTTGACCGCCCCGGCCAGGATGCCCTGGACGAAGTAGCGCTGGAGAGCGAAGAAGATGATGAGCGGCACGGCCATCGAGACGAAGGCCGCCGCGGTGAGGAGCTGGTAGGCGCTCCCGAAGGAGCTCACCAGGTTCGTGATGCGCAGAGTCATGGGCGCCATGTTCGGGTCGCCCAGCAAGATCAGGGCGACAAGCAGGTCGTTCCACACCCAGAGGAACTGGAAGATTGCGAGCGCTGCCAGTGCCGGTACGGAGAGCGGCAGGATGATGCGGAAGAACACGCGCGTATCGGACGCACCATCAAGGCGGGCCGATTCCATGAGCTCGCGCGGGAGCGAGCCGAAGAAGTTTCGCAGCAGAAAGATCGCGAAAGGCAACCCGTAGCCCGCGTGTGCCAGCCAGATGCCGAGGTAGGAGCTTGTGCCGAACACCCGCCCTCCCACGATGGGCACCTCGACGTCGACTTCGAGCTGCGTGTAGAGCCGGAGCACCGGGATGAGCGTCATCTGCAGGGGTACAACCAGCAGCGCCACCATGATCAGGAAGAGAGAGTTGCGAAGCGGGAACTCCATCCACGAGAACGCGTACGCCGCCATCGACGCGAACAGAAGGACGAGGATTGTCGCTGGAATCGTGATCAGGAGGCTGTTGACGAAGGCGCGCCCCATGCCCTGTTGATTCAGCACGGCATCGTAGTTGTCCCAGGTGAATTCCCACGGGGGCCAGATCGCGTTCCACCAGCCGTCGGCGGCGATCGCCTGGGGCTCGCGGAAGGAGCTGATAAGCAGCGCGAGGGTGGGGATGCTCCAAATCACGATGAACCCCAGAAGCACGAGGTGAAGCGGCAGCCGCGGCAGCAGCCCGCGGAGTCCCTGCGCGACGCTGACCTCGGCGGTCGCGGGAGCAGGTACCTGGACTGCCTCGGAACGTTCCATCAGCGGATCTCCTCCTGAAATTGGAAGCGTCGCAGACTGAGTACCATGATCGGCACGACGGCCACGAGCAACACGACCGCCAGCGCGGCGCCAACACCGAAGTCCCGGACCACGAACGCCTCTTTGAAGAACAGGGTGGCGACGACATCCGTGCCGAACCGCCCGCCGGTTGTGACCCAGACGAGGTCGAAGACCTTGAGCGCGAGGATGACGAGCGTCGTGGTCACGACCGCGATGGTGGGCGACAGGATGGGGAGGATGATTCGCCGGAAGAGTTGCCACTCGTTCGCGCCATCGACACGGGCAGCCTCCAGGATCTCGGTGGAGATGCTCTTGAGGCCGGCAGAGAGTACGACTAGCGCGAAGCCGGTCCACATCCATACACCGATTGTGATCAGAGCGAAGTTATTGATCTGAATGGGGCCCCACGCTTCCTCGGGGCCAATGTCGAAGGCCGCCCGCTGGGCGCTGCGCTGGTCCTGCAACCACGCGACCGGGTCCTCGTTGATCTCCACCATCAGCGCGTTCATCGTCCCGATGTCTGAATCGAACACGAACATGAAGCGCCAGATGACGGCCGCCGCCACGAATGAGATCGCCATCGGGATGAAGATCGCGGACTTGGCCACGGCCTCGTACTTCACGCGGGAGGTGAGGACGGCGAGCACCAGTCCGAGCGGTACCACGATCAGCGGGAAGAGCACCAGCCAGAGCAGGTTATTGAAAATCGCGCCGTGGGTGTCGGCGACCAGGCTCTGCGGGTTGTCGATGATGAACTGGTAGTTGTCCAGGCCCACCCACTCGTCAGAGCGGCGGTCCAGGAAGCTGCGCCGGACCGTGTCGATGACCGGGTAGACAAGGAAGACACCGAGCAGGAGCAACGACGGCGAGAGCCAAATCCACGGCACCCACGGTTTGCGTCCAATCATGTCGGTCGGGTCCCCCCTCGCCGGCCACGGCACGCCTCGATGTGCTCGGCGCGGGCGTCATTCCCTGGAACGACGCCCACGCGTGCACGTTACTCTCTCGCCGCCTCGATCTGTTGAAGGATCTGGTCGAGCTGGTCAGGGTTGGTGAGGAATTGGGTCACGCCCTGGAAGTAGGCTTGCTGGAGGCCGCCGCCGATGGCGTCATCCAGGTCGAAGCGGAAGGTCTCCGCGTCGAGGAGCTGCTCTGCCAGCCTGCGCGCCACGTCGTTCGGATACGCTTCGAGATCCACGTCTTCGTTGACCGAGGTGAACCCGCCCAGCTCCACCCAGATCTGCTGCGCCTCCGCACCGGCGATGTACGTCAGGAAGTCGCAGGTCGTCGGATCATCATTAAAGGCGTAGACGATGTTCGCGCCTCCCGTCACGTCGCCGCCTGGGAAAGTGGTGAAGTCAAAGCCGGTGCCTGCCTCGATGCCCGGGAACTGCGTCGTGATGAACCCGGAGCCAAATGCCCCGATGTAGACCATCGCCGCTTCCGGCGGGTCTTCGAACACCGTGTAGATGGCGTCCCTGAAGTTCGTCGCGTTGATGGCGCTGGCGCCGTCTTGCAAGACGAAGCCCTCGCCCAGCGCTATCTCCCCGAACTTCTCCCAGGCGTCCTTCATCTCGTCAGAGTCGAAGCCCTTCTCACCAGTGACGATGTCGTCGTAGACATCGCCGCCGGACTCGTTCAGGAGGATCTGCTGAATCCAGTCTGTCCCGGGGAAGCCTGTTCCAGCTCCCTCCTCCATGCCCATAGACCACGGTGGGACGGTGCCGCTGTCCCTGATCTCCTCGGACAGAGAGACCAGGTCGTCGAAGCTGCTATCGCCATCCGGGACGTCCCAGTCGTTCTCCTCGAACAGGCCGGGGTTGTAGAAGATGGTTGCCTTCGAGTCCGCCTTCATGAAGAACCCGTAGAGCTCGCCGTCGACCTCCCCGAGCTCCACGAAGCTCTCCGGGTACTTGTCCCGGATCAGGTCTTCGAGGCCCTCGCACGCGCTCAAGGGCGTCAGGCGGCCGTTCCGCGCGAACTCCTGGAAGAGGCCAACCTCAGCCGGGGCCGCGACATCCGGTGGGTTGCCGCCCTCCACCTGGAGCGTGAGCTGTGAGGTGATATCGCGCGTACCGGTGAAGTTCACTGTGCCGCCCCACGGCTCGACCATGGCCTCGAAGCTGGTGAGCTCCTCCGCCCCCCAGATGCCGAGGACATCGACTTCCCCGAGTTGCACCTGGCCGCCGTCGCCGGGGGTGTTGGTGGCGTCGTCGTCATCGTCATCATCGTCGCCACACGCGACAAACGCCGCGGCAAGGACGGTGACCATGGCGAAGCGGGAGCTCCATCGCCATGTATCGGTGATGTACTTCATGAATCCTCCTGGGTGTGTCGAGCGAACCGCTCTCAAAGGCAGTACGAATGGGATGTGCGGAAGGAAGGCACAGCATCTCTCAGAACCGATGCAAAGTACGTCGAGCGACTCGCATGGAGATAACAAAACCATCGCACGAAGTGCGCGCGGCGGTTCACGCGCTCGGGCGAGGTCTGCTGCGGAGCCCGCTCGCGCCGTGGCGTCAGCCGCCGCTCAACGGTGCTGAGCTAGCCGCCCGCTCAGTGGGTTACAGGTTCGGGCACGGAGGTCGTCGTACTGCGCTGGCCCTCGATCCCGACGGCCGCCGTGAAGCTCTCGGGCACGTAGTCCGGGGCCGTGCGGCGGCTGATATACGTGAGACTGCCGTACCCCGCCGCACTGAACCACGCGGCGACTTCTTCGTCCGAGTGGCGGTGGACGAAGCGGGGGGTCCAGCGGTCGCGGGCGGCGTGCATGGCCTCACGCCAGCTGTAGGTCGTGTACTGGTCGTTGCCGCGGGCGGCGAGCCACTGGTGGAGGATGTAGAGGGGCGCCCACGGCGCGAGGGCGATCGTCTGCACAGGCTCAGGGAGGCGTGAGTAGATCGGACGGAGGACGCCCTCGACGGCGAAGAGGACGCGCCGCAGGGGCGTGCGCTGCTCGTCCTGGTGGCTATAGAGCCAGACGTAGAGCCGCCCTCCGTCGCGCGGCAGGTTCGTGATTCCCTGGAATGCCGCCTCCGTCGAATGGGTGTGGTGCAGCACTCCCTGCGAGAAGACGTAGTCGAACGAGCCCTCGGGAAACGGGGGAGCGAAGGCGGATGCCTGGACGATGTGGAAGAACGGGTTCTCCTTGAAATTCCGGTGGGCGGCGTCCACCGCGTAACTAAGGTCGATGCCGACAAGCTCGCACTCCAGCGAACGCGAGAGGTTGTTGGCGATGCCGCCGATGCCGATTCCCACTTCGAGGACGAGCTGGTCACGCAGGTCCTTGCCCTCGAGGTCCAGCGCGAAGGCCATGCTGCGGTAGAGGTCCTCGGCTGACTGGCCCCAGTAGGCGCGCTCGTCCCAGTCGTAGTTCAGCCACTCGCGCGAGAAGCTGCGGAGCACAGCCCCCTCGCCCGGCTCACCCTCCTCGGACGGGGGAGAGTAGCCCGGGAGCTCGTTGTCGAGCCGTTGCCGGAAGTGGTTGGAGAACTGCCGCACTGCGGCTGAGTGGAATACGAGCATGCGCGGCACCCCCCGCACGATGGGGTAGTAGACCTTCAGCCGGGGGTTCAGGAGTACCCCGCTCGTCACCGAGCATTCGAACAAGCCCACGGCGAGTCCCATCCGTTCGATGCGTGCGCGGTCGCCGTCCGTTAGCGCCACGGGCTTCGTCGCCCACTCCACGAGCTCTAGCGGCCCACGATCGATGGGGCAGACGAGGAGGTCGGCGAGACGAGCTTTCATAGGTCAGTCCAAGCCTCGGCATGGTAGGAGGCCGGGAGGCTAGGAGCTACGCGGCAATTGGTGAATGCCCGCGCCCGCGTGCGTCTCGCCTCGTGCCTGTTGGTCCCCCGGCTGGTACGTTCGCCGCACGATGCGAATCGCCGAGGTTAACGACATCGCCTCCGTCGCGAGCGAGCTGGCGAAGGGCCTGCGCGCGCGCGGCCACGAGGTCACTCTTATCGAACCGCGGCTCTTCGGGGCGCGGCTGCACTGGGCGCTTAAGCCGGTTGTCAGCCCCATCCGCGCCGTCGAATGGACTCGCCTGGTGCGCCGCTTGCGTGCGGAACAGTACGACGTCATCCACATCCACTACGCCTACCTCGGCATGGTCGGGGTGCTCGGGAAGTTCCCCTACATCCTCCACTGTCACGGCGGCGACATCCGCGACATCACCCCCTTCACCCGGTCGATCACGAATCGCGCCCTCAAGAACGCGGGCCGCGTGTTCTTCGCCACTCCGGACCTCGGGCCGGGCGTACGCAAGACGCGGCCTGACGCAGAATTTCTCCCCAACCCGATCGATACGCATGTGTTTAGCCCTCAAGCCCCCTCCGCCGAGCGTCCCGGCGTCTACATCGCCTGCGCGCTGGATGACGTGAAGGGAGCGCCAGAGATCCTCGCCGCCTGCCGGCTCCTCGCCACCGAGCGTCCGGACATCCGTATTACGGCGCACGCCGGCGGCAAGTACACGGACGAGGCGGCCGCGCTGCCCAACGTGACGGTCGTGCCCCACCAGCCGCGGGCCGACTTGCCGGCCGTGATCAGCGCGCACGGGGTCGTCATCGGGCAGGTGTTATTAGGTGCGGCGGGGATGGCTGAGTTCGAGGCGATGTCCTGTGCCCGCCCCGTCATCGGCCACTTCGAGCATGGGAGCGCGTATCCCGAGGAGCCTCCCCTGGTGGCCGCCAGGACTGGCGAAGAGATCGCCCGGGCAGTCATCCGGCTCGTGGATGATCCCAAGCTCCGGGAACAGATCGGCGAGCAGAGCCGTGAGTGGATCCGGCGCAACCACGATCTCGACGCCGTCACCGGCCGCGTCGAGCAGGCGGCGTTCGACGTTCTCCACCAGCAGTTGCAGGCACCGCATTGCGCCGCCGAATCCTGATCCTCGGGCTGCCCTACTTCGGCAAGCTGCTGGGCGAGGTGCTCAACGCCCGCGGCTGGGAGGCGCGCTACCACGAGCACCCGGGAAGGGACGTCCGCCGCTGGGCGCGCCTGGCCCCGCTCGTGGCCCGGGCGGACCTCATCTATTTGATCAGCAGCCGCATTGAGCGGCGGTCGCCCCAGGCTGTGCTCGCGGCCCTTCGCAGACGGCCGATGATCATCCACTGGGTCGGGACAGATGTGCTGTTCGCGCGCGACGAGCACCTCGCCGGGCGCAGTTCCGAGCGCCTGAAGCGACAGGCAACCCACCTGGCGGATGCCCCGTGGCTGGTCGATGAGCTCGCGGAGCTCGGGATAGAGGCGGAGTACGTGCCGCTCCCCGTGCCGTCCTTGCACACGGGCGACCCTCCGCCATTGCCGGCCACATTTCGGGTGCTGCTCTACTACCCGGTCGACCCCATAGACCGTGAAGTGTTCGACTGGGACGCGATGCTTGGCCTGGCGACGGCGTTCCCCGACGTGCAGTTCCAGCTTGTGCCCTCGCCCCCCGAGACTCTTCCCGGGCCGCTGCCTCCGAACCTGACGGCGCGCGGTTGGGTGCGGGATGTGGACGCTCTATATCGCGACACCACCGTCTACGTCCGGCTCACGGCGCATGATGGGACGTCGTTCATGGCCGTCGAGTCGCTCTCGCGTGGGCGCTACGTCATCTGGACCTTCCCGCTCTCTGGCGCCATCCAGGCGCGCGGCTTCGAAGCAGTCTCAGCGACGCTGCGTGAGCTGTGGGAACGCCACCAACGCGGTGAGCTGGAACTCAACGAAGCCGGCCGCGCCGCCGCGCTCACCGATTTCGACCCCGATCGGCTCGCCGGGGACCTGGACGCACGCTTGCGCGAGGCGCTTGGTGTCAGTCCCCGTCCGACTCGCGCGCCCTGACCTCGTGCCGCTCGGCATCGCCATGAAGGTGCGATGGGCGAGCACAGGAAGGGCCGGACCCGTTCGTTATGATGGGTGACTGGAGAGACTGGAGAGTCCGACATGAACACCGACACGTCGCCAGACCACGGGGAGCACCAACACGACCCGCCCGCCGCGATGGACCATTCCCGCCACAACCGGCCCTCGGCCGGGCAGGATCGCGGTGGCCATGACATGCACGCCCCGGAACGCGAAGCTCCGGGAGGAGCCCACGATCACGCGTCGATGATGGCGGACCCGCGCATGGCGGCACAGATGGAACGGGACATGCGGAACCGGTTCCTGGTCTCCTTCCTGCTCACCATCCCGGTCATTCTGTACTCCGATATCGGCGAGGCGATTTTCGGGAGCATGCCACCGGCCCCGTTCGGACTGAGCATGGAGTGGATGGGATTCATCCTCTGCACGCCGGTCGTGGTGTACGGGGGCTGGGTCTTCATCGTGGGGACGTGGAACGCCCTGAAGAATCGCCGCCTGGACATGTCCGTCCTTATCACGACAGGCGTTGCGGCCGCGTACCTCTTCTCCGTGGGCGTCACGTTCACGGGCGGTGGCGAGGTCTTCTACGAAGCGGCGGCCATGCTCATCACGTTTGTGCTTTTCGGGCATTGGATGGAGATGAAGAGCCGGCGCGGCACCACCGACGCTCTCCGCGCCCTCCTCACGCTCGTCCCGGAGATGGCCGTGGTGGTCCGCGACGGTCAGGAGGTAGCGGTCCCCACCAGTGAGGTAGTTCCCGGGGACCGCATCAGGGTGCGCGCCGGCCAGCGAGTGCCGGTGGATGGCGAGATAGTCGAGGGCCAGTCCGCGCTAGATGAATCCCTCGTGACCGGTGAGTCGCTGCCTGTTGAGCGCGCTGCGGGCGACGCCGTCGTGGCTGGCAGCGTGAATGGAGATGGCTCGCTGCTCGTGCGCGCAGTTGGGACGGGCAGCGACACCGTCCTCGGCCGCATCATCGACCTCGTCCAGAACGCGCAGGCGTCGAAGGCGCCGGCTCAGCGAATTGCGGACCGCGCGGCCGCGATTCTCGTGGTCGTGGCTGTGGGCTCGGGGATCATCACCTTCCTCGCCTGGACATTCCTCTCCGACGCGGAGGCGATCACGGCGATGACGTTCGCGATTTCGGCTGTGGTGATCGCCTGCCCCGATGCCCTCGGGCTCGCGACACCCACGGCAGTGGCGGTGGGCACTGGCCTCGGCGCCCGCCACAAGATCCTCATCAAGGACGCGGCCACCCTCGAGCGCGTGTCGGCAGTGAACGCGATCGTGCTCGACAAGACCGGCACTATCACGGAAGGCAAGCCCGAGGTCGTGGCGATCGTGCCCGGCGCGGGCGTCGCGGAGTCTGTGCTACTGGAGAACGCCGCCGCCCTCGAGGCTGCTTCCACGCATCCGCTCGCGGTGGCCATTGTCCGTGCCGCTCACGCCCGGGGGCTCCACGAGCTCCCCCTGTTTACCGATGCCGAGAACGTGCCCGGGTACGGCACGAAGGGCCTCGTCGGCGGTCGAACGATCCTCGCCGGTAACCCTGCTCTGCTGGCGCGGGAAGGCATCCCCCTGGCGCCGGACTTTGAGGACCGAGTTGCGGCGTTGGCCACCGGCGGACGGACCGTGGTGACGATCGCCATCGGCGGCGAGCTGGCGGGGATGATCGCGCTGGCCGACGTGGTGAGGCCCTCCTCCGCCCGCACAATCGCCGCCCTCAAGCACGACGGCATCGAAGTGGCGCTGCTCACCGGGGACAACCGCGCCACCGCCGAGGCCGTGGGCAAGGTTGTCGGCGTCGACCGTATCTTCGCCGAGGTCAAACCAGAGCAGAAGGCCGACTACATTCGCCAGCTTCAGCGGGAGGGCAAGGTCGTCGCGATGGTCGGTGACGGCGTCAACGACGCCCCCGCCCTCGCGGCCGCCGACGTGGGCATCGCCATCGGCGCCGGCACGGACGTAGCCATCGAGACGGCGTCCGTCGTGCTCATGCGCAGCGACCCTGTCGACATCGTCAAGGCCATCGAGCTGAGTAAGGCGACCATGCGCAAGATGAAGCAGAACCTGTTCTGGGCCTCGATCTACAATGTGCTAGCGATCCCCCTCGCGGCCGGCATCCTCTACAGCAGTACGGGATTCCAGATCCGCCCGGAGATCGCGGCGCTCCTGATGTCCGTCTCGTCCATCATCGTCGCCACGAACGCCGTCCTGCTCCGCCGCGAGGGTTCGAAGCTTGAAGAGGTCGACACGCTCATCGGGCGTCCGGCGACCCGCCCGCTTCCCGCCTAGCCGCGAGGGGGCGCGCCATCGGCATGACCCCATCTGGCGAGTTCGCCAATGCTCAACGGCCCGCGGCGCCATGTCGACAAGAGCAGACGCTACGGACACCTTGTTCCGTGAAAGCAACGTTTGCCAGGCCCGGCGGGGCGGCAAGCGGCCCTCAAAAGGAGTACGGTCGATAAATAGAGGAGTGATCATGAAGGCAACCGCGGGAATGAAACCCGCCGCGGCGAGCGCACCCTCGGCGCTCGACGAACTCTGTATCAACACCATCCGCACCCTCTCAATCGACGCAGTGGAAAACGCGAAGTCCGGGCATCCAGGGCTGCCAATGGGCGCCGCGACGATGGCCTACGCGCTCTGGACCCGCTACCTCAAGCACAACCCCTCGAACCCGGACTGGCCTGACCGGGACCGCTTCGTCCTCTCCGCGGGCCACGGGTCCATGCTGCTGTACAGCCTCCTCCACCTCACCGGCTACGCTCTCCCGCTCCAGGAATTGCGACAGTTCCGTCAGTGGGACAGCAAGACTCCCGGCCACCCCGAGTCCGAGCTCACACGCGGGGTCGAAGTCACGACTGGCCCGCTGGGCCAGGGCTTCGCGATGGGCGTGGGCATGGGGATCGCGGCGCACCACCTGGCCGCACGGTTCAACGGGCACGGCCACACGCCCGTCGACCACTATGTCTACGTACTCTGCAGCGACGGTGACCTCATGGAGGGAGTGGCATCGGAGGCCGCCTCCCTCGCGGGTCACCTCAAGCTCGGAAGGCTGGTCTACCTTTACGACGATAACCACGTCACGATCGACGGGAACACCAGCCTGACTTTCACAGAGGATGTCGGCGAGCGCTTCACGGCTTACGGCTGGCACGTTCAGCACATTGACGGAGAGGACTTGGCGGCGGTAGGGCGTGCGATTGAGGCGGCCCAGGCTGAAACCGGCCGGCCGTCGCTCATCGTCGCTCGCACGGCAATTGGGTATGGCAGCCCGAACAAGGCTGGCACTGCTGCTGCCCACGGCGAACCCCTGGGCGCGGACGAGGTCCGTCTGACCAAGGAGGCCCTCGACTGGCCGCTCACTCCGGAGTTCTACGTCCCCGATGAGGTAGCTGCCGAGTTCCGGAAGGCTCTGCCACGAGGGCAGCGCTCGGAGGACGACTGGCACGCGAAGGTCGAAGCGTTTGCTCGCACCCGCCCCGATGACGCCGCGCTCTTTCGCCGGATGCTCGCCGGCGAGCTGACGCAGGGCTGGGAGCGAGTGCTCCCCTCCTTCGCGGCCAGTGACGGGCCAATGGCCACGCGGACGGCGTCGGGGAAGGTTTTGAACGCCATCGCGCCCGTGATCGAGGGCCTCATCGGAGGCTCCGCTGACCTCGCGGGCTCGACAAAGACGTACCTCGAAGCCTATCCAGACTTCTCCGCGGAAGAACCACTGGGCCGAAACATCCACTTCGGCGTCCGGGAGTTTGGGATGGCGTCGGTGCTTAACGGCATTGCGCGCCACGGGGGATTGCTCCCGTTCGTGGCAACCTATTTCGTTTTCTCGGACTACCTCCGCCCCGCCTTGCGGTTGGCGGCACTCCAGCAGTCGCGCGGCGTCTTTGTGTTCACGCACGACAGCATCGGCGTCGGCGAAGATGGGCCCACGCACCAGCCGGTGGAGCACCTCGCATCCCTACGGGCGATGCCGGGGTTGCAGCTCCTCCGACCGGCCGACGGCAACGAGACGGTTGCTGCCTGGAAGCTGGCAATCGAACACCCTGGCCCCACTGCGCTGGCCCTCACCCGGCAGAATGTGCCGGTCATCGATGAGCCCGAACGCATTCGCGAGGGCACGCCGCACGGCGCGTACGTGCTGGCCGAGGCCGCGTCCGGCGCGCCCGACGTCATCCTCATCGCAACAGGGTCAGAGGTGGCCGTGGCCCTTGGCGCGCGCAAAATCCTCCAGGCCGAGGGCATCGAGGCACGCGTTGTCAGCATGCCGGGGTGGGGCCTTTTCGAGGCCCAACCGCGCGAGTATCGCGACCAGGTGCTGCCACCCTCCGTGCGGGCGCGCGTCTCTGTGGAGGCCGGCGCCTCGCTGGGGTGGCGCCAGTGGGTCGGCGAGGACGGCGACATCGTCTCGCTCGACCACTTCGGCTCCTCGGCCCCCGCGAGCGTCCTTTTCGAGAAGTTCGGGTTCACTCCCGAGGTTGTCGCGACCCGCGCACGGGCGGTGGTTGAACGCACTCGCCGACAGGAGGCATGACAAATGCGCTTCGGGGTCGCGGCCGACCACGCCGGTTTCCCGCTGAAAGCGCCAGCGATCGCGCAGCTCCAGGAGCTTGGCCACGAAGCGCTGGACCTCGGCGGGGATGGCACCCCGGGTGATGATTACCCGGATTTCTCGCAAGCGGTCGGCGAGGCGGTGTCGGGCGGGGTCGTCGATCGCGCCGTCCTCATCTGTGGGAGTGGCGTCGGCGCCTCCGTCGCGGCCACGAAGATTCCCGGCGTGCGCGCAGCGATATGCCACGACACCTGGTCCGCGCGCCAGGGTGTCGAAGACGACGACATGAACGTGCTCTGCCTGGGCGCCCGCGCCGTAGGCCCAGAGCTCGCCCTCGAACTTGTGCGGACCTTCGCCGGGGCTGAGTTCAGCCACGCGGAGCGGCACGAGCGGCGCCTGGGCAAGGTCCACGCCCTCGAACAGCATTACAGCCGACCTACGGAGGTTCACCATGGCTAGCCCGGCAACGCACCAACTCACGACTCAACAGCTCAACGCGCTCGGACAGAGTGTCTGGCTGGATAACATCCAACGCTCGATGCTCACCTCCGGAACCATGCAGCGGATGGTCCGGGACGGCTGGATAACCGGCATGACCTCGAACCCGACGATCTTCGAGAGGGCGATCGCCAACTCCTCAGACTACGACGAGGCCCTGAGGGCAATCGCCAGAAGCGGGCGCGTGACACCGTACGACGCGTTCATCTCGATAGCAGTCGAGGACATCCAGGGTGCGGCCGACGCACTGCGCCCGGTGTATGACCGGACCAACAAGCAGGACGGCTTCATCTCCCTGGAATTGCCACCCGGATTGGAGCGGGACACCGCCGCCTGCGTGGCGGAGGCGAAGCGCCTGTTCAAGCTGGCTGACCGGCCGAACGTGATGATCAAGGTGCCGGGCACGCCCGAGGGCATCGCGGCGGTTTCGGACATGATCTTCGCCGGCGTGAACACGAACATCACGCTCCTGTTCGACGTTGCCCTCTACGAGGATTCCGCCGAGGCGTATCAGGACGGCCTGGAGCGACGGCTCGCGGCCGGAAGGTCGCTCGACGACGTCGCGAGCGTGGCTTCGTTCTTCGTGTCACGTGTGGATGCAGCCGTGGATGCGCTCTTGCCCGCCTCGTCGCCACTGCGGGGCAAGGCCGCCATCGCGAACGCGCGGCTCGCATACCGAAGGTTCCGTGAAATCTTCTCCGGCGAGCGGTGGCAGCGGCTCCAGGCCGCGGGCGCTCACCTCCAACGTCCCCTCTGGGCCTCCACCAGCACGAAGAACCCGGATTACTCGGACATCCTCTACGTCCAGGAACTGATAGGGCCGGACACCGTCAACACAATGCCGGATGCCACGCTGAAGGCCGTGCTCGACCATCTCGATGTCCGGCCCACCCTCGCGCCGAACCTGGACGACGCCGACAAGCGACTCAAGGCCCTGGCAGATGCGGGCATCGACCTCGACGCGGTCACCGATCGCCTGCTCGTCGACGGCCTGGCATCGTTCGCGAAGGACTTTGCCACCCTGCTCGATCGCGTTGGATCGGTACTTGCCCTCGCGTGCGTCGGCCGGCGGGATGAGCGCGCGTCGCTTCCTCACGTGGAAGAGGCCGTCGAAGCCCGCCTCGACGCAATGACCCGCGATCACATCCTCGATCGCATCTGGCAGCGCGACCACACCGTCTGGAAGCCCGATCCCGCGGAGCTCCGCGATCGGCTGGACTGGCTGACCGTTGCGGACGAGATGGCGGAGCATGTCGACGAGCTCGTCGCGTTTGCCACTGAGGTCCGCGGCGACGGCTATACGACGACGGTGTTGCTCGGCATGGGTGGATCGAGCCTCGCGCCCGAGGTCCTCCACGCGACCTTCGGCTCGGCGTCCGGCTATCTCGACCTGAAGGTGCTCGATACCACCGACCCGGACCAGATCGCGTCGGTCGAGTCAGCGCTCGACCTCCGGAAGACGCTCTTCATCGTCTCGAGCAAGTCGGGTGGGACAATCGAGACGCTCTCGCAGTTTGCCCACTTCTGGTCGAAGATCCCGGACGGCCGCCACTTCATCGCGATTACCGATCCGGGCAGCTCGCTTCAGGGAGTTGCCGTCGAGCATGGATTCCGACGCGTGTTCTCCAACCCCCCGGACATCGGCGGCCGGTACTCGGCCCTCTCCTACTTTGGCCTGGTACCGGCGGCGCTCATCGGCGTCGACCTCGGCCAACTCCTGGGAAGAGCGCGGGAGATGATGGCCGCTTGCGACCAGGACGTCGCGCCCGAGGACAACCCCGGTGCGTGGCTGGGTACCATCATCGGCGAGGCTGCACGTGCGGGGCGGGACAAGCTGACGCTCGTCATGCCCCGGCCGCTCGCCACGCTCGGGTACTGGATCGAACAACTCATCGCCGAATCCACGGGGAAGGAGGGACGGGGGATCCTCCCGGTTGAAGGCGAGCCGCTCGGGCCGCCAGACGTGTACGGGAGCGACCGGCTATTCGTGGCGATCGGAGCAGAGCCGGCACTCGACGCGCTCGAGGCGGCCGGCCATCCCGTCGTCCGCCTGCCATACCTGGATTCTTACCAGCTGGGAGCCGAATTCTTCCGCTGGGAGTTCGCCACCGCTGTCGCGGGCCACGTCCTGCGCCTCAACCCCTTCGATCAGCCGAACGTCCAGGAAGCCAAGGATGCAACCAATCGCGTGCTTGCTGGCGATCCCGTGGACACGCGCACGCCGGGGGCTGGGGATGTGCTCTCGTCCTTGAAGCCCGGTGACTACATCGCCATTACGGCCTATGTCCCTCGCGATGCTGGCTGGCAAGCCCGCCTGCAACGTCTGCGCGTCTCCCTCCGCGACCGCTACCATGTGGCCACCACCGTCGGTTTCGGGCCGCGCTTCCTGCACTCCACCGGCCAGATGCACAAGGGAGGGCCGAACGAGGGAATCTTCCTCCAGGTTGTCAGTCAGCCTGAGGCCGACATGGCCATCCCTGGCAGGCCGTTCAGCTTCGGGGCGCTGAAGGAAGCGCAGGCGGCCGGAGACCTCGCATCACTGAGGGCGCACAAACGCCGGGTTGCCCGTCTCACTCCGGCCGAGATCGACACGATGGCCCAATGACCGGGATGTCGATCGGGATGGTGGGCCTGGGCCGCATGGGCCAGGGCCTCACGGATCGCCTGCGTAAAATGGGACACCAGGTGGTGGGCTACGATCAGAACCCCGCCGTCTCGGACGCAAGCTCCCTGGCCCAGATGGTCGAGCGGCTGCCGTCGCCCCGAGTGGTCTGGCTGATGGTGCCCGCAGGTGACGTTACAGAGTCCGCCCTTCACGACGTGGTCGCCCTCCTGACGCCGGGCGATATCGTCATCGACGGTGGCAACAGCTACTACAAAGACTCCCTGCGCCGGGGGGAGGAGGTTGCGAAGAAGGGCGTTCACTTCCTCGACGTGGGCACCTCGGGCGGGATCTGGGGACTCGAAAAGGGGTTCTGTCTCATGGCAGGCGGGCCGAAGGCTGCGTTCGATCACGTCGAGCCGATCCTGGCGGCGCTCGCGCCCGAAGGGGGCTACTCCCATGTCGGCGCGTCAGGCGCCGGCCACTACTCCAAGATGGTCCACAACGGCATCGAGTACGGCATGCTCCAGGCCTACGCGGAGGGCTTCGCCCTCCTCCAGGCGGCGACGGAGTACGGCTACGACCTCAGGCAACTGGCCTCTCTCTGGAACCGCGGCAGCGTGGTCCGGTCGTGGCTGCTCGAGTTAGCGGAACTGGCCTTCGCGAAAGACCCAGAGCTCGCGCAACTCCAGGGCTACGTCGACGACTCCGGCGAAGGACGCTGGACCGTGATCGAGGGCGTCGAACGTGGGGTCGACGTCGGCGTGTTGGCCCAATCGCTCTTCGCGCGGTTCACTTCGCGCGAGGAGAACCCCTTTGCGATGCGAGTGATCGCCGCCCTGCGCAACGAATTCGGCGGGCACCCCGTGAGCCGCCGATGAACGACCTCTGCGGCCCCGAGAGGCAGGACATCATCGTCGTCGGGGCCACCGGCGACTTGTCCCGGCGGAAGCTGCTGCCCGCCCTCTACAACCTCTACCTCGAGGATGCGCTCCCCGCGGTAGGAGCGATCGCGGGCTACGCCCGCAGCGATCTTGACGACGAGCAGTTTCGGGCACTCGCCGCTGCCGCCGTGCGGGAGTTTTCCCGGAGGCCGCTGGACGAGCAGGCGTGGGAGGGGTTCGCCTCGCGCCTCACATACATCAGGGCCAAAGATGGGTTCGCCAGCCTCAAGCACCGCTGCTGCGAAGGCACACGGCTCATCTACCTGGCTATCCCTCCCTCCGCGTTCGCCGCGACCGTGAAAGAGATCGGCGAGGCCGGACTCGCCGATGGCAGCAGGCTCCTTGTTGAGAAGCCCTTCGGCCACGACCTCGAGAGCTCGCGCCGGCTCGACGATGTCATCCACGGCGTCTTCGATGAATCCCAGGTCTTTCGGATCGACCACTACCTCGGCAAGGAGACCGTGCAGAACATCCTCGTCTTTCGGTTCGGGAACTCGGTCTTCGAGCGAGTCTGGAACCGCGACTCTATCGACCACATTCAACTCACGGTCGCTGAATCACTCGGGATCGAAGGGCGCGGCAACTTCTATGAGGAGACAGGCGCCCTGCGCGACATTCTCCAGAGCCACGTCTTGCAGGTGCTCTCACTCATCGCCATGGAGCCGCCCGTCGCCTTCAACGGCCAGGCGATCCGCGATGAGAAGGCGCAACTGCTCACCTCCATCCGGCCCGTGCAGCCGGAGGACGTGGTCCGCGGGCAGTACACCGCCGGCGCAGTCGACGGGCGGAGAGTACCCGGGTATCGCGAGGAAGAGGGCGTCGCCCCGGATTCCAGCACGGAGACGTTCGCGGCCCTGCGCCTCTTCATCGATAACTGGCGCTGGGCCGGCGTGCCGTTCTATCTGCGCACCGGCAAGCGCATGCCACGTCGCACCACGGAGGTGGCGGTCGTCTTCCGGGAGGCGCCGGTGATGTTCTTCAAGGAGACGCCCGTCGAGCGGCTCAAGCCGAACATGCTGAACATCCTCATCCAGCCGAACGAGCAGATCCGCTTCCAGTTCATCGCGAAAGTGCCGGGCGCGGAGGTGGAGGTGGAGCCAGTCGACATGCACTTCAGCTACGAGGAGTCCTTCAAGACGCAGCCCGCTGAGGCGTACGAACGCCTCCTCCACGACGCGATGTGCGGCGAGCCGATGCTGTTCCTTCGCGCGGACAGTGTCCACAACGCCTGGCAGGTGATTGAGGCGGTCCTTGACCACGAGCCGCCGGCACTGCCGTACGAGGCCGGCACCTGGGGGCCCGATGCAGCGACCACCCTGATCGCGCCCCGGCTCTGGCATCCCCGCTGACGCGCGGGCGCCCCCGAGGTCCCCTGCGGGCCGGCGCAGACTGCCATTACGCGCGCCGCGACGTTCGAGCGGAACCGCCGCCGAGGAAAGCTGACAGCCACGTGCCGCCCTGTGACATCCAATCCTGGGGTCGCCTTGTAAGCGCCTCCACTCACCGCTAGATTTAATCTCGCGTGGAGCCTCGCGGCTGGCCGTTCGAGCTCACGGCAATCAAGCAGGGGAGAGCCTCACCATGACGCAGGACCATGGCGCCACCGTCGTTCCGAATCTTGGGTTCGACCCCGATGCGCTTCGCGAAAAGTACCGCCAGGAACGAGAGAGGCGTCTGCGCTCAGACGGAAACGAGCAGTACCGCGAAGTAGTGGGCGACTTCACCCGCTTCGTCGATGACCCGTACACGACGCCGGATTCCCGGGAGCCCCTCTTCGACGACGTGGACGTGGTCATCATCGGCGGCGGCTTCGGTGGGCTTCTCGCGGGTGCGCGCCTATGCCAGGCCGGGATACAGAAAGTCCGCATCATCGAGAAGGGTGGGGACTTCGGCGGAACCTGGTATTGGAACAGGTACCCGGGCGCCCAGTGCGATGTCGAGGCGTATATCTACCTGCCGCTCCTCGAAGAACTCGAGTACATCCCGACCGAGCGGTACGCCCGCGCGCCCGAGATCATGGAGTACAGCCGCGCCATCGCCCGGAAGTTCGAGCTCTATGACAACGCCTGCCTTCAGACAGAGGTAACAGACCTCCGCTGGGACGAGGACGCGCTCAAGTGGATCGTCTCCACGAACCGCGGAGATCGGATTGGGGCGCGTTTTGTCGCGATGTCGAACGGCCCGCTGAACCGCCCGAAGCTGCCTGCGATCGAGGGAATCGAGACGTTCAAGGGCCACACGTTCCACACGAGCCGCTGGGACTACGAATACACGGGCGGGGACGCCTACGGGAACCTGACGGGCCTGCGCGACAAGCGCGTTGGCGTTATCGGCACTGGGGCGACGGCTGTGCAGTGCGTCCCGTTCCTGGGGGAGATGGCCCAACAGCTCTACGTCTTCCAGCGCACGCCGTCGTCGGTCGACGTGCGCGGCAACCGGCCGACTGACCCTGACTGGGCGGCGTCGCTCGAACCCGGCTGGCAAAGGCAGCGGATGGACAACTTCAACATCCTCGTGAACGGCGGCCACCAGGATGAGGACCTGGTCGCGGACGGTTGGACCGACATCTTCCGCAACCTGCGCAACGTCCGGCCGCTTCTGGGGGAAGGGCAGCGGTCCCCCGAAGAGTTCGCGACGGCCATGGAGCTCGCGGACTTCCAGAAGATGGAGCAGGTGAGGGCGAGGGCCCAGGCCCTCGTGGATGATCCCAACACGGCCGAGGCGCTGAAGCCGTATTACCGGCAGTTCTGCAAGCGCCCGACCTTCAACGACGAATACCTCCAGACGTTCAACCGGCCGAATGTGACGCTCGTCGATACCAGGGGTCGCGGGGTCGACCTGGTGACGGAGAACGCCGTTGTCGTGGACGGCGAAGAGTTCGAAGTCGACTGCCTGATCTTCGCGACGGGTTTCGAAGTGGGGACGGGCTACACCCGGCGGTCGGGATACGAGGTCATCGGACGCAACGGCGTCGCGCTCTCGGATAAGTGGGCGGACGAGCTGAAGACGTTGCACGGGTTCCAGAGCAACGGCTTCCCGAACTGCTTCTTCATGGGGCTCACGCAGGGTGCTCTGACCGTGAACTTCACGCACATGCTCACGGAGCAGGCCAACCACATCGCCTACATCATCGGCCGTGCCAGGGAGATGGAAGCAAGGACGGTCGAGGTCTCGGCGGAGGCGGAGGAGCAGTGGGTGGACACGATCCACCGGCTCGCGATCAACAACCAGCAGTTCCAGGCCGAGTGCACGCCGGGGTACTACAACAACGAGGGCCAACCGCGCCCCGGCGGCGGGTTCACGGGCGGCCAGTACGGTGGCGGGCCGGTCGAGTTCTTCCGGATCCTGAGTGACTGGCGAGACGAGGGGAGTCTCGTTGGTTTGGAGATCGCTTAGCTTCCGTTGAGTCGCCGCGCCGGCTCCTGGCGACAGGTTGTTGTGCTTCGACATCGGGTGCGAGTGGCGACGGACTGGACGGCCGGTCCAGGCGAGCGTGCCCTCCAGCGAAGCGGCGGCCGGGACCCCGCTGACGCCATCATCCACCGCGTCGAGGTCGAGGAGAGGACGCTGAGCCAGGCGCGGTCACTGGCCAGTGGGTCGGCTCGGCAGCGCGCAGTTATCCCTCGATGTTTCGCGGGAGCGTCGTCCTCACTGTGGTGCCCATCCCGGGAATACTCTGCACTGAGATCTCCGCGCCCAGTCGTTGGGCACGAGTCTGCATCGTTACTGTCCCGAGCCCGCGGCCCACGGTATGCACCTCGAACCCGACGCCGTTGTCCTGCACAGTCAACGCCGTGTCAGACTCCGACTGCCGCAAGTCGACGGCTATCTTTGTGGGTTGCCCGTGGCGCACGGCATTGCTGATGGCTTCTCGGGCGATCGAGATGAGGTCTTCCGTCTCCCGGGAAGAGAGCTCTTGGAGCGCCGGCGCGGAGATGTTGAAGACGATATCGATGCCCGCTGGGACCAGGTCGCGCAGGACGAAGGCGAGATCCCGTGAAAGCTCGGGATGCGTGGCTGGCGCCTGTGCCTCGAGGGAGGTGATGTACTGGCGAACGCCGCGGATCAGGTCATTGATGTGACCTACACGCGAGGCGAACGTTTCGCGAAGGTTCTGGGGTAGCTCAGGATCGTTGGCGAGGGCGTCCGCTTCAAGCCCCAGCGCGTAGAGCGACTGGATCGTCCAGTCGTGCAGATCCTGTGCGATCCGAACACGCTCCTCCAGCAAAGCGATACGCCCGTACCGTTCCCGGGCGAGGGCGTTCGCAAGGCTCACGGCGGCCTGGAGCGCCAGAACCAAAGCCGCCAGCTCATCGGCCTCCGAGAACGGCGCTCTTGGTCGCTCCCGGGTCATGTAGAGCGAGCCAATCGCCCGACCACTCGCGCGGATGGGCACGCCAAGGAAGGGGCCCATGTCTGGATGCCCGTCAGGCCAACCGGTGTAACTCGGATGGCTCTGCAGATCCTCGAGCCGGATGGGCTGCTCGTGGCGAGCGAGCTCGCCCAGGAGCCCACGGCCGCTCGGCGGGGATCCAAGGCGCCGGGCAAGCTGCTCATCGAACCCGACGTAGACGAACCTGTTGAGCTTGCCTTCCTCGTCGAAGGTCGAAATCGCCGCGTAGTCCGCCCGGGTCACCTCCCGTGCTCGGCTTGCCAGCCGGCGCAGCACTTCGGCGAGGTCGTCCGTTGCCGCGAGCAGCTCGCTCGTGACAGCCATCTCCGCAAGGCGTTGCCCAACGTCGAGCCGCCCCGATCCTGCGGGAGGCGTCATCGCCTGCTGTCTCCGGTCTTTGGCTTCTGCTCGCGCATCGCTGTGCATACGGTACCGCGAATCATGACCGTTGGTCCGTTCGAGACGGCACGTGGAAGGTCGATGATTCAAGCATGATCCGCCTGATGATAAAGCACCGGCCGCTAGCATCGGCGCTGCGCATCACTCTGCAGTCCCACCTGGGCAGAGAGGTTGAGGACGGCGGACCCGTGGCGTCCGGCGATGTACTCATCGCAACGACGATGGATGCCTCTCCTGACGACTGTCGAGCACTCTCCGGGACCGGGGCGCTCATGCTGATTCTCACGCCACTCTGCACCGACACGGAATCCTTCACGTACACTCAGGCCGGGGTCTCCGCATACCTCGAGATGACGGCTGACGTTCCGGCTCTGATCGATGCCTTGCGCTCCGCCGCGTCCGCGGCGCCGGTCCTTCATGGCGCCGGCTGCTAGGGGCCAGCGTCAGCCGCCAAGCCTCTCTGCTTCCAGACGTACGGCGAACGTGGCCGCCTGCGCACGCCTCGCCAGGCCGAGCTTGCCGAGGATGTCGCTCACATGGTGTTTCACGGTCTTCTCAGAGAGGTAGAGGTGTTCGCCGATCTCACGGTTCGTCAGCCCCTCCGCCACCAACTCGAGAACCTTGCGCTCCCGATCCGTGAGTTGCTGGGCGAGTTTCTCCTCGTGGGTCTGCACCTGCCCGCGTCGGATCTGCTCGATGATGCTCGCGGCGCTCGTCGGGTCCAGCGTCGAACCGCCCCGCGCGACCGTGATCATCGCCTGCACGAGTTCCTGCGTCTGGACTTCCTTCAACATGAAGCCGCTCGCCCCGGCGAGGATGGCGCCCATCACCGCCTTGTCGTCGGCGAATGAGGTCAACATCAAAACGTAGGTGCCGGGGAGCGCCGATCGGATGTCCCGGCAAGCCTCAATGCCGTTTTGTTTTGGCATCCGGATGTCCATGACCACCAGGTCGGGGTGTAGTCGGATCGACTCCTTGACCGCCTCGACGCCGTCGCGTGCCTCTCCGACGACATTGAACTCGGGCCGGCTTCGAAGCGCCGCCTTCAGGCCGTTGCGGACCAGCTCGTGGTCGTCGGCAATCAGAACGTGGACTGTCTCTTCGGTCATCGAACTCCTCGGTTCTGCGCGTGGGCGCGTACGTGTGCAAATGCCGCCGGGGCCTGGCCCCGCGGTGCTTGCTTGAAGTGTAGTCTCGCGTCCCACTCCACATTACGACCGTGCGCCCCCGATTTGGGTACTGGTTGACCGTCCGCGCAGCCGCCGGGCGCGCGATGCTCTGAGATGCACCCCCTGACGAAAGCGAGGCGAGAGTGACATCACCGCGTACTGTAAGCCGATTGAATCGGCGCGGGTTCCTGAAGAAAGCCGGTGTCGTAGGGGCCGCGGTGCCACTCGCAGCAGGCTTTGTCTCAGCGGCGTGCTATGACGACCCAACCGGTAGGAAAGCCGCTTCCGTGGCCACGGCTACGACGACGCCGAAGCCAGCGAGCGACAATGGAAGCTCTGAGAATGGAGTCGAACACCAACAAATCGACACCGACCATAAGAAGGGCATCGAGGAGTTCCTGAAGAACCAGTCGGAGCCCCTCACGAAGGGGAAGGGCAACCAGGCCCTCGCGCCCCGGGTCGAGAACGGCGCGAAGACATGGGACCTGACGATCGACGAAGTGGAGTGGGAGACCACCCCTGGGAATTTCGAGAAGGCACGCGGCTACAACAACAGCATTCCCGGGCCGCTCCTTCGTGCTACGGAGGGCGACACAGTCCGCATCAACGTCAAGAACAACCTGACCGAGAGCACGGCCGTCCACTGGCACGGCATCTATGTCCCGAACGCCATGGACGGCGTTCCCTACGTGACCCAGGAACCCATCAAGCCGGGCGAGACGTGGACCTATGAGTTCACGCTCCGGAACAGTGGCACCCACATGTACCACTCGCACCACAACTCCGCGGACCAGGTCAACCGAGGGCTGTTGGGCGCCTTTATCATTGATCCGAAAGACCGCGCCACGTATCCCGCGTACGACAAGGAATACGTGCTGATCATGAACGACACGCTGCTCGGATTCACGATCAACGGGAAGGGCTTCCCTGCCACGGACGCTCTCGTCGCGAAGAGAGGCGAGCGTGTGCTGGTCCGGTGGCTGAACGAAGGGATGATGTACCACCCGATGCACCTCCACGGACTCGCCATGGAGGTCTTCGCCCGCGACGGCTACCCCGTCAACCCACCATTCAAGTGCGACAACCTCGATGTCCCGCCCGGTACTCGCTACGACTGCATCATCGAAGCGACTGAGCCAGGCGTCTGGGCCTTCCACTGCCACGTCTTGTCCCACGCGGAGAACCCTTCGGGGTTCTTCGGACTCGTGACCGCAATCGTCGTCACCGAGTGACGCCAGCCGCCTCTCCGCCGAGGCCGCTCGCACGCCGGGCGGCACTTGCGCGTTCGTGCGGAGACGACGTTCAGTGCCAGCTTACGTCTCGGTGGTCCGCTGTTGAGCCCTCCGTCGGCCCGAATGGAATGCCACTCGCGGTCGGGAAAGGACGCCCCTCGTCTGATGGCGCTTCTTGCAGGACATAAAGCCAAGGTGCCGCGCGTTCTCGACTTTCAGATTCGAAAAAGTGGTGCTGAGGGGCAGACTCGAACTGCCGACACCCGCACAAGGATTCCCGGCTGGTGTTGGCGCAGCTCACCTCAGATTCGATGAGCCAGCCGGCTTGTTCTAGAGTCCGCAGTCCGGGACCGGGTGGGACGATGGCCCGTCCGCGAGATGGCGCGGGGGTTTGTCGGCAACTCTCTCCCGCGACCACCGCACCACCAGGGGGTTGGGAGGCCAAGACCCACACTGGCTCGCCGGTGGAACCTGGGTTGCTTTGCGCGTCCGGGTCACGTATGAGGCGGGAGGAGCAACCGCCGAATGGGACCACTCTCGCACGTCCGTGTTTGCGACTTCACCGGCCAGCTCGCCGGCGCTGGCGCGACGAAATTTCTCGCCGCGTTCGGAGCCCAGGTCATCCGCATCGAAGACCCGGTGGCCGAGGGTCGCTGGGACATCCTTCGGGGGATCCCGCCCTTCCGCCCGGGACAGTCCGGGCTCGACGCTGGGGGCGCGTTCAACAACCACAATGTCGAGAAGCTCGGCATCACTCTCAACCTTCGTACCGCGAAAGCGCGGGAGGTGCTCCGCCGGCTTGTTGCGGTCTCGGACTGTGTCACGGAGAACTTCGCCGCCGGCGTACTCGAGCGCCTGGGCTTTGGCTACGAGGAACTGAAGCGGCTACGCCCGGACATCATCTACGTGTCGAACTGTGGATTTGGACACCGTGGCCCGTACCGGTCGTACAAGACCTGGGGACCGATCGTGCAGGCGGTATCGGGCCTGACCTTCAGCTCCGGCCTTCGTGACGAACCGCCGGCGGGCTGGGGCTATTCCTACATGGACCACACGGGCGCCTATTACATGGCGATGGCGATCCTCATGGCGCTCTACCACCGCAACCGGACGGGTGAGGGGCAGTGGGTCGACCTGGCTACCACCGAGGCCGGGGCGGTGCTCAACGGGCCGGCGCTGTTGGATTACACGGTGAACGGCCGCGCATTGCGGCGGCCAGGCTCGCCCAACTCGAACCGCAGCCAGTACCCGCGCATGGCTCCCCACGGCATCTACCCGGCCGAGGGGGAAGACTGCTGGCTGGCGATCGCCTGCCGCGATGACCGGGACTGGGGCGCGCTGGCTGCGATCGTGGCTGAGCCGTGGTCCGACAATCCACGCTTCGCGACGGTGGACAGCCGGGTGGAGCACGAGGACGAGCTCGACCGGCTGGTGTCGGCGTGGAGCTGCCAGCGCGCTGCGGGCGAGACAGCGGCGCTCCTCCAAGCGCAGGGCGTCCCCGCCGCGCCCGTGCAGCGGCCTGAAAACCGGATCGAGCGCGACCCGAACACCCGCGAGTGGGGGCTCTGGCCAACCGTTGAGCACAGCGCCATGGGCGAAGTCCGGGTCGATGGCCTCCCGGTCCACCTGAGCCGGACCGACTGGCAGATGCGGCGCGGCGGGCCCTGCCTGGGCGAGCATAACGACTTCGTGCTCGGCGAAGTGCTGGGCTACTCGGCCGAGGAGATCGCCGCATTTCGGTCGGAGGGCGTCATATGAGCGGGCCGCTGACCGGGCTCACGGTGGTTGAGCTTTGCGACGAACTTGGCGAATGGGCGGGGAAGCTGCTGGCCGACATGGGCGCGACCGTGGTGAAGGTCGAGCCGCCGGGCGGCTCCCGCACCCGCGGCTACGAGCCGTTCCTCGAGGATGTGCCGGGGCCGGAACGCAGCCTCTGGTTCTGGCACTACAACACCAACAAGCAGAGCGTCGTCCTGGATCTCGACGACAGCGCGGACCGGGCGATGCTCGTAGCCCTCCTGGCGGATGCTGACGTCCTCCTGGAAGACGCGCCGCCGGGCCGCATGGCCAAACTGGGCCTCGACTGGTCGGACCTCGAGCTCCGCAATCCGAAGCTGATCTACGTCTCGATGACGCCGTTCGGGCGCGATTCAACGCGTAACGCGGAGGCGTTCACCGACCTCACGCTGCTGGCCGGGGGCGGCCCGGCGTGGAGCTGCGGCTACGACGACCACTCACTGCCACCGGTGCGCGGCGGTGGCAACCAGGGCTACCACACGGCATGCCACTACGCCGTGATGTCGCTGCTCGTGGCCCTGCTCGAGCGGGATGTGTCGGGGCGGGGACAGCTGATCGACGTCAACGCTCACGCCGCCAACAACGTTACGACCGAGGCTGCCAGTTACACCTGGCTGGTCAACCGGCAGACCGTTCAGCGTCAGACCGGCCGGCACGCGAGCGTGCACCCGTCTACGCCGACTCAGATCCTCTGCGCCGACGGCCGTTACGCGACGACCGGACTGCCGCCCCGTCGGGGCGAGGATTTCGCGCGGCTCCTGGGCTGGCTCGATGACCTCGGCATCAAGGAGGCGTTCGAGCAATCGCCTCTACTGGAGCTCGGCATCGCCCGCGGGCGCATCGACCTGGCGAAGTTGCAGGAAGACCCCGAGACGGCTGCCATCTTTGGCGCCGGCCGGGATTGCGTGAACTTCATCGCCTCGCAGCTCCCGGCATACCGCTTCTTCTCGGAAGGGCAGCAGCACGGCTTCCAGGTTGGGGTGATTTACTCGCCCGAGGAAGTGTTTCAGGACCCTCACTTCCAGGCGCGCGGATTTCCTGTTGAGGTGCACTACCCAGAGCTCGAACGTAGCTTCCTCTACCCTGGAGCGCCGTACGCATTCGAGAAGTCAAAGTGGGCAATTCGGCGCCGAGCGCCATTGCTCGGTGAGCACACCGAGGAAGTGCTCGCACCTTATCGCGCCTGACCATGGTGGTTGCGCACTCGGCTATCCTTGGCGGTGAGTAGGAGTTGGGGCGGACGATCCGGGAGGACAGCGCGCGATCCCCTGAACGCCGTGTCCATCCCCTCGAGAGGAACATCGCAATGTCGAAGGTTGTCGCAATCATGTCCATGTCGCTCGACGGCTACGTCGCCGACCTCAACGATGGCGTGGCCGAAGTGTTCGACTGGTACTTCACCTCGGGGCACGTCGAATTCCACACCGGAGGGTCGGACCCTATGACGTTCAAGGTCTCCGGGCCGAGCGCCGAGCACCTTCGCGATCTCTGGTCCGGACTTGGTGCCGTGCTCACCGGTCGACGCACTTTCGACGTCGCCCAAGGCTGGGGCGGAAATCACGCTTGGGGACCAGCATTCGTGCTTACCCACCACATCCCCGCCGGCTGGCCGCGACCCAACTCGACTGTCCAATTCGTGACCGACGGCATCGAAAGCGCCGTGAACCGGGCCAAAGCCGCCGCCGCCGGAAAGTCCGTTGGGGTCCACGGCGCTGACACCATCCAGCAGCTCCTGAATGCTGGGCTCCTTGACGAAATCCACGTCGACATGGCGGCGGTTCTTCTTGGCTCCGGAGTTCGACTCTTCGACCACCTCGCCAGCACCCCAGCGGTGCTTGGCAACCCGACGGTGATCCCGGGCGTCGGTGTTACACACCTGCGCTACCCGGTACGCAAGGCGTAGTCCTACCCCACACCTTTTCTCGCCCGGAATGAGCTCGGTCTCGATGAGACGTTACGCGCGAGGGCGCCAACGCAGTATCCACAAGTGGCGCGCCGCCCAACTCGCTGAACGCCCCTTGCGTGTGAAAGCTAGACCGCCAGCTTGTACAGCCTCGCGGAGTTCGTCTGGAGGATCTTGCGAAGGGACTGCTCGGGGAGCACGCCCAGGTGCTGCTCGATGAAGTCCTTCGGGTAGACCGCCACCGAGTTCGGCCCTGGCGACATGCTCGTCGGATGCGGAAAGTCGGTCTCATACAGGATGTTGTCTGGCCCGATCGCCTCGATCGCCTTGAGTGCGCTCTGTTGCTCGAACCAGAAGCAGGCATAGACCTGCCGGCGGAAGTACTCGCTCGGCAGGAGGTCCATCTCCGGATGCTCCTCGCGGCAGCCGCTGTTGAGCCACTGCCAATCCATCGCCTCGAGCAGGAAGGGCACCCAGCCGACGCCGCTCTCCACCGACACGAAGTTGAGCCGCGGGAAGCGGTGGCAGATGCCGCCGAGGATGATATCCATTACCGCGTTCGAGTTGTCCAGGAACAGCTGAACGGTCATCTTCGCGTATGCCGCCTGGCGCCCGTTGTTGACGCCCGCATTTGCGCCCAACTGGGTTAGGTCGCCAGAGCCGATGTGGAAGTTCATCGGCAGGTCCATGTCTTGCGCCGCCGCCCAGAGCGGGTCCCAGTGTGTATCGGTGATCCGCGGCAGGCCGAACACGTGCGGCTGGTTCGTCATCAGCACGCCTTTGTGCCCCATCTTCGCGCAGCGTTCCATCTCCCGCAGGCAGAGGTCGACGTCCCAGAATGGCATCGCCATGATCGGGATCAGCCGGTCTCCCGCCGGCGCGCACCACTCGGTCAGGAAGTCGTTGTAGGCGCGGACGCATTCGATCTGGAGTTGGGGGTCCTCAATCTTCAGGAAGTTTCCATTCCCGAACCCGCCGACGTTCGGGTACACCACCTGGGACCAGATGCCATACTCGTCCAGGCGCTTGAGCCGCTCCATCGTGTCCCACGACCCGTGATCGGCCTCCTGCAGCGTGGGCGGGTGATCCGGTGGGGGCTCCTTCCAACCCGCCATCGCAGCGCCCGCCGTGGCCATGAACTTTTGGCCGGCGATCCACCAGCGGTCCTCGCTCCTCTCCGGGTCGAACACCACGTGGGGCACGAGGTCGCCCCACGTGCTCGACACCCGGCTGGTCCAGAGGTCTTCCGGTTCGGAGACGTGGCTGTCGGCGTCAACGACCTTGATGCGGTCGACAATCATGTTGGACACAGCACACCTCGACAGCGGCTCGGTCGGTACGGAGTCCGCGAGGGGGCGAGCATATGCGGCTTCGATACCCGATTCAACCGCTCTCCGTTCGGCTCGCATGATCGGCCGCGGCGACGACGAGCCCCGAGTGTTTTTCCGCGGATCACCGTAGACTGCGCCCTACTGAGCGGGGCCAGCACAGCCGAGCGAACCCCAACTACGCAGAGGTATGCAGTTGCGAAAACAATCGCCCGTGCCAAACGACCTTGATCGGCCGTTCTATGACGCGTGCAACGAAGACCGCCTGGTGCTGCAGCATTGCGCGGCCTGCAACCGTTTCCAATTTCCTCCCCGCGCCATGTGTCCGCGATGTGGCAACCCGGGCCTGGCCTGGCGGGACGTGACCGGCCGCGGCCGCATTCAGAGCCGCGTGGTCGTGTACGACAGCCCGGTGTCGACGCTGATCCCCGATCAGCCCTTCAACGTGGCAACGATTTCACTGGAAGTGGAACCGGAGCTGACAATGCTTTCACATCTGCCTGGAGTACCCGTGGACAAGGTGCCCATCGGGGCGAGTGTGGAAGTGTTTTTCGAAAGTACGCCGGCGACCGGGCAGAAGGTCCCGGAATGGAGACTGGTGAGCTGACTCGCTCACGGACGTCCAAAGAGAAACCAAGGCAGGACTTACTCATGGCGATTCCCATTGCTCCTTACGCCTGGCACCGAAATCGCGAGGGGCTCGGCATATGGGAGGGGCGAGGACGGGTTGTGGCGACTGGCGTCGGCACCTCGCCGACGGCGCGGCGCTGGGACGAGAAGCCCGACACCAGCATGGGCGCGCTGACGATCGCGGCGATCCGCCGGGCGATCGAGGACGCCGGGATCACCCCGGATGAGATTGACGGAATCGTGTTGACGCCGGAATCAACGACCGGTGTGTCGAACGACCCGAACGCTCCCGCGCCCGTGGGCTGGGACTCGGTCTTCAAGATGGTGGACTATCCGCAGGCCGGCATCACGCGTGGGGACATCGACTGGATCCTGCTCAACATGCCGGAACTGAAGAACGTTGAGTTCAAAATGAACGGCCCGGTGTGCATGTCCGTGGCGTTCACGACCGCTGCCGAGGCCGTCAGTCGTGGGCTCACCAAGACCTGCCTGGTGGTCCGGGGCTGGCACAACCTCGCGGGCCGGTATTACGTGGGGCAGGGCGCGGCCGCCCGGGATACCGCCGCAGGTCCTGGGAAGTACGGCAGCATCTGGGGGATGCCCGCGTGTGCGACCACGGCGATGGTCTTCGAGGAGTACTGCAACAAGTACGGGAAGAGCCACGAGATGATGGCGCCCTTCATCGTGGAGGAGCGGCGCAACGGGCTGATGAACCCGGACGGGTACTACACCCAGCATCGACCGGAGATGATCACCGTGGACGACTACCTGTCCGGGCGATGGATTGCGAAGCCCGCGAACATTTACGACAACGATTTGCCCATCCAGGCCGCGCTGGCCGTCATCTTCACTACGCCCGAGCTGGCCGCGCATCACAAGCAGAAGCCGGTCTACATACTGAACCACGCGCAAACACGGCCGGAACTGCAGGGCGCGGTGCCGGCGTTGAACGAATGGGAGCGGGCGAGCGACAGGATGGGCCGGATGCTCTACGAGGGCGCCGGGATTGGCCCGGAGGATGTCTCGTTCGAGAACATGTACGACGGCTTCACGCTCTTCCACCAGTTCCACCTGGAGGGGCTGCGATTCGCATCGCGGGGCGAGAAGCGCGGCTATGCGCTGGACCTCTACCAGACCGACATCAGCATCGAAGGGCCGAACCCGGTTTCACCGAGTGGCGGGAACAATGGAAACGGCCGCACCCGCTGGTGGAACCACCGGGACTGCATCCTGCAGATCCAGGGGAGGTCACCCTCTCAGATCAGCCGGAAAGCTGAGATCGGGATTTCCGGCGCGCACGTGCCGAACTATTGCGACGCGCTGGTCTGGGCTGCGTCCGCCGACTAGCCCCAGCCGGGATCGCTGGTACGGGAGGAAGACTTGGCATTTCTGATCAGCTTCGACATCGACGGGACGCTGGAGTTCGGAGACCCTCCGGGCGGGATCACCGTCGAAATGGTCCGGCGGGCGCAGCAGCGGGGGTTCCTGATCGGGAGCTGCTCCGACCGTTTTCCTTCGGCGCAGCGTGCGCTGTGGGAAGCGCGGGAGATCAAGGTAGATTTCGTGGCGGCGAAGCACATGCTTCCGGACATCCGCTCGCGTTTCGAGGCGACCAAGTACCTGCACATCGGCGATAGGGACCTGGACCAACAACTGGCCGAGCAGGCGGGATTTGAGTTCTTCTGGGACCACGAGGGTGTGGCGGAGCCGTGGCTCGCCTGGCTGGACGAGCATGCGGACTGAGTCCGCGGCTGGAGCGGCTCTCCCGTGAAGATCGGCGTCATCTCGGACACACACATCCCCTCGGCCGGCCCGGAGCCACCGATCGAAGTCGTGACGGCGTTCGCGGGAGTCGACCTGATCCTGCACGCGGGGCATGTGAACGTGGCCTCGTGTATCGCGTGGTTGGAGCGGATCGCGCCAGTAAAGTCTACCGAGTCCTGGGTGGAGGGCTCGGGGGAAAGCTGGACCCGTAACGTCCAGGTCGAAGTCATGGAGCTCGCGGGTCACACCGTCGGGATGGTGCATGAGCTCATCCTGCGAAGCCTCGCAGACGATGTGCTCCCAGGTTCGATTGAGCGGTATTTCCCCACAGACGAGTCGCTGCCGGAGGCGCTGGCGGAAATATTCGGGAAGCCCGTGGACGTGGTCGTGTTTGGCTACACGCACGAGGCGATGGTGGAGACGCACTCGGGAGTCTTGCTGGTCAACCCGGGAAGCCCGAGCCTCGTGGGACAGCAGGTGAAGCTGGGCACAGTGGCAATCCTGGAGTTGGACGGCGAGCGCGCCGTGGCGCGGATCGTGGAGTTGGGGCAGCTCTGAGTGGGGTGGGCGGGCCAGTCTCCAGCCCTGCACGTGCTGCACTGGTGATGCAGGGCTCGAGGCACTCACCGCGAAGGCTGCGAACGTCGACAGGACTGGGGCGCGCTCGCGCAGCGCCACGTAGAACACCGTCGCGGCGACCCCCGGCCTGCACGGGCGCGGTGTCCGGGTCGCCGCCCTCAACGGGCCGATAGACCAGGACCCCACTCCCGGTGGTCTGACTGCGTCGCCGTGTCGGTGGACGATTCAATTCCCACGTCGACGACGATGGCTGAACTTTCTGGTACGTTTTTCTTCGTAGCTTCGAACTCGGCGTTATCGACGGCCCGGACCTCCCGATCAGGGTAGGAACCGAGATTAGCGCGACCGTGGCCTCGCCGGCGGTTCGAGTTCGGGTGAGTCCGCGACTTGGGATTGGGGCGACGGGACTCAGTCGTCCGGACTCGCAGACGACACGACGGCATGAACAGTGGCTCGCGCGCGTACTCTCAGCCGTAGGTCTACGAGGTGCGGCTGAGAGTGGAGGGAACGACGGGCTTGGTGGAGTCCCGACTCCGGCACGTGGTGGCATACGACTCTTACGGCGGCTTGGGTACCGGTGGAGGAACTAGAACGCCATTCGGCTGGGAACCTATCGCGAACAACGTGCATGCCAGCGCGCCCGGTATCAGAATGGATGCGCGGAGCAGAGTCGCGGTGCGTTTCATCGATGTCGAGGTGGGCGAAGAGTACGGGCTGCGGCTCAAGGTAGCCGTTGGGCAGCCGCTCCATCGTGTGCTGGTCCTCGACAAAGTCCAGCGGAACAAGCAGGTGAAAGTCCGCCACCTCGAAGAACCGGACCCGTGCGCACTATGACCCGATAGTGCCGTCCGCCTCGGCAGGCACGAGGGCCACGGCAACGGATGCGTATGGCCAGCGTCCCGCTCTGCCGGAGCCAGCCCGCGCTTAGCTCCTACGCACAGTGGCGCAGTAGAAAGTCCACGCAATCGACATGTAGACCGCTCACTCCCGGATGCCGAAAGGGCGCTGTATTCCGAAGGTCTCCGGTCTCACGGCCGGCCGGCCGGGGCGTCGCTGTCCGCAATTCTTGCTCTCGGCAGACCTGAGCCTTTGCCGACGATGGCCACCATCTCCAGGGCCTGCTCACGAGTGAGCTTCATGCCGTGGGCTTTGATCGCGTGGGCGCAACACTCATCGATGGCCGACTCAATCAGGTCCTGAGCAACGGGCACGCCACATGGGCAGTAGATGAGGAACTTCATCGCAATGCCGGGGACAAGCCGCTCGCCGAGTCTTCGTTGCGGCGAAGAATGTCGAGGTAGAGCGCCTCAGCGTCCTGGGACGGATCGATACCAAGTTCTTCGGCCAGCAGATGGCGCATCTGGTGGTAGACAGCGACGGCCCGGGAGGGGTTACCAACGGCGGCGAGTGCACGCATGAGGCCGATGTACGCCCGGTCGCGATAGGGGTCGAGCTCAACCAGGTCCTCTCCGGAGCGCACAGCATCCTCCGGCATGCCGGCCTGCAACTGAACGTGCTGGAGGCAATCAAGTGCTGCAATCCGGGTCTGGCGGAGTTTCTCACGCGTCGACTCAATCCATGCACCTTGGTCTCCGGGGAGGAAGGTGCGTTGCGAGATGGAGGCCGCAATCGTGGCGTTGGCCCAGCTGTCCTCCAGGTGGTCGCTTCTCCGAGCGGCAACACCGCGCTCAGCCGCCACGACCGCAGCATCGAGATCAATCCAGGCGTCGCTTGGAACGTGCATTCGATACACGCCGTAATCCGAGCTGATGGAAAGGGTGCCCGCGAGGCGGGTGGCGAAGAGCTGACGAAGCTTGCTGATCAGCGCAGCGACTGCTGGTCGCCAGGCTGGAGGAGGATCAGTTGGCCAGACTGCCGAGGCGAGCTGTTCGCTCGTTGCCCCGGCCAATCGAGAGCAAACAAGGTACGCGAAAGCGCGGCGCGCCTGCCGGGACGGGAAGTCGCCCTCCAGGACAATGCTCCCGGAGGGCGCGGAGATGGCCACTGGGCCAACTAGGAAAATGCGGAGACTGGATACCACTTCGCGCTTTCGCTGGCTGATTCGCGTCCACGAGAGGGGCGCGGCGCGTGACTGGCGATGCCTGGGCCGACTCCACCGTAGTCTCATCGAGGACCATTCACTGTGAACCGGGCGACAGACGCCGAAGCCGATCCTCGAGCGCCTCGCGCCAGGTGGATGCGAGGCCCGGGGACTCTATCACAGCGGTCACGTCGGCTTCCGAAGGGCGCGACGCGTAGGTAACGCCATTCGTCCTCGCGACCGTCACTCCCGGGCTGCAGCGAGAGAGCAGAGTGATGCGAGCTCCCGGCTCCACGGTTCCCGGTCGAAGCGTGCGAAGGTAGAAGCCGGTGTATCCAGTGGAGACCACCAACTTCACCATGTCGGGGCGGCTGTGAAGGGCCGCGAGCCGATAACAGGGAGAGCGCGGCTGGCTGACTTGCACAACGACGTTACCAACGCCGTAGGTGTCGCCGATGCAGACCTCGGTCTCAAGCAGACCGCTCGTCGTGAAGTTCTCGCCGAACGCTCCGGGCGCGAGTTCGTGGCCCAGGCGACCACGCCAATACAGGTAGTGGTCGAAGGGGTAGACACAGACGGCCTTGTCCGGGCCTCCGTGTACACGCAGGTCGGCCTGTTCATCGCCCACCAGTCCGGTCGGGGTCAGCTCGCGCGGTCCCACTACGGGAGCCTTCACGATAGCGCTCCGGGTAAGCCCGTGAGGAAGGTTGAGGGCGGCGGGCCGTCCGGTGTTAAGCGAGAGGAGTGTTGGTGCGTGTTCCATATTGATACCTGCTTGGAGACCAGGCGGCCGCCTCCGGGAGTGCGGACCGCCCGGAGGCGTGGGCGCTCTTAGCGCTTTTGTATCGCAGCGCGGATCTTCTCGACAGTTGGGGGATCGATCTCCTTTAGACCGTGGTCCTTGGCGCCGTGTTCCGCGGCGTGGCGCATTACCTCTGCTTCCGACTCACCAACCAAATGGATGGCGCAACCGGGGACGATGCATTCGAGAATCATTGACACTGGACTGGCTCCTGAATTGGATTTGTTCAGCGCAGACGACTGTCGCGGGCTGACTCACCCAATGTGCGATGCGACGCTTGGCGCTCTGTTGAATCCACTTTGCAGAATTGTTGAAAGGGCCGCCCGCCGCTCGGCGCAAGAGGCCTGAACCTCCGGGCGGAGAAACGCAAGAAGCCTGGCTCTAGCCAGGCTTCCTGCCTTAGGTGTGCGCTGGGGTGGGTCGGAGCCCGCCTGAAATCGCGACATCGGCTGGTGAGAGACGGAAGCGCCACCGCAGCGCTCGAGATCGGAGCTAGGAGTTCGCGCCCATGTGCATCGGGATGACGGGGCACTCGAATGACGGCCCTTCACTCGTGGTAACGTCGCCGACAGCGATCGCTGCTTCGACCTCCTCATTAGAATCGAAGTCGCCGCTGCTGTTGCTGTCGTGGTCGGCAAGGGCGTCCGCGTAGCTGGTCGTGAAGCTGAGGACCTCGACGCGCCAGCGCCCGCCGTTGAATCCAGGATCCCCGGGAGCGGCTGTCACCACGTTGAGGAGCTGGGCGCCGTTGAATTGGTAGAGCGTATCGAAGCTGTCTGCGGGCGCGCCGGTGCCCGTGAGGTCGGTGGGCGTACCGACGGTTCGGTAGAGCTCGCCATCAACGTAAAAGGCAGGACCGCCGACGCCGCCAGAACCGGCGGCCAGTCCCGCCGACGCTCCGAACAGGGCCACGGCCGGCACGGCTGCCAGGGCGAGCCAAAGTGGATTTCGCATGTTGTGTTTCTCCAAGGTTGTAGTGAGGTGCGCTCGCCCCTAGGGACAAGCTTGATGGCCATCGAAGAAACCGTATCGGGACGCCGTTGGCGGTCCCTGGAAAAGACCTTGGAGAATTGTTGAAGGGAAAGAAGAGATGACCCTGGTGTCGGGTCACCGGTGCGGAAGCCGCGCGCCATTGAGGGCTCGGCCGACGACCCCCGGCAAACTCCTTACTCGCCTGCGTTGATCGCTGTGGCCATCGCGGCGAGTGCCCCCTGCAATACGGCGGCCAGGTCCGCGTCGGCCGCGATCGCCTCGGCACCTGTCGTGCCCGGTGGTATAGCCAATACGACTGAAGCCTGGGCGACGAGCCTCGCGCTCATGGTCGTCAACACTTCGAGGAGTTGCGCCTGGACATGCACTGACCGGGATGAGGCACTGATCAGCGCGACGGGCTTACCGGGAAACTCCACGCTCCCCACCAGCCAGTCGAGGAGGTTCTTCAGCGAGCCGGGAATGCCATGGGCGTACTCGGGGCTGCAGACGAGGATTCCATCAGCCCGGCCCACACGGGTGCGCAGGTCGACCGCTTCCGGAGGCAGCGAGCCACGCTCCAGGGTGTCCTGATCGGGATTGAATGCCGGCAATGCAGCAAGGCCCTGGTAGAGGAACACCTCGACGGCGGCCGGGGCGACCAGTCTTGCGGCTTCCAGCACGGCAGTGTTCGACGAGCCGGCACGGAGGCTGCCCGAGATCGCAAGGAGTTGCATGGGCCGGAGTTCGGCAACGAGCTCGTCGTGAGTCACCGCGGGATTCTACACACACGAGCGAGGGGATAGAGAAGCCCCGGCGGGCTCAGGAGCCGCAGCGGGGCCCAGCCTAAGGGTCGCGACCTTCGGGGCGGACTCTATACCGTCGTTGGGCGCTCAAAGGACGTATCGCGACAGCCCTTCCTCGAGGCACATCAGCTCCAGATAGCGGGGGTGTTCGAGGTAAATGGCGCGGTTCGATGTCCAGTCGCTGGTGCCATCTGGCCGTAGTAAGCGGAAGCGGTCGCCTGAGAAGTGTCCCAACGTGCCGAGGGATTGACCGTCGAGTGTGAGCACTACCGGCTGGGCGTCGTCGAGAGCGCAGGCGCTGACCTCGGCCAGGCCCTTGTCCCTACCGCGTGCGGCTGCGGCGGCGAGCCGCTAGACGACGTGCGTCAGGACTATGCAGGTGTCGTGTGAGCTGCGCCCATGGGTAGCTCCATCGTGGATGGCGAAGCCATGGACCGACTGCGCGAGTTCGTAACACCCGCCTGGTCTACGCTTGTCGGCGGATGGCCGGGACCTCATTGCGTCAGCATGGCAGGCTGCTACTCGCACCATACGTCCCTCGCCTTGCCCTTCAATGGGCTGATGGCGCGGGTGCACCGCGCTGGACGCAGATCCAGGGGACTCTCGTCTTCGTTGACATCTCCGGTTTCACGGCGCTCTCCGAGAGGCTGGCCGCGCGGGGGCGCATCGGCGCCGAACAGCTCACGGATGTTCTCAACGGCGTTTTCGCAGACATGCTGAACCTCGCTTACGCGCGCAACGGCATGTTGCTCAAGTTTGGCGGAGATGCGCTGCTGTTGCTTTTCACGGGCGATGACCACCCGCGCCAGGCGTGTGCGGGAGCGATTGAGATGCGAGCTGCGCTCCGCCAGGCCAACACCCGCCGGGGTTCCATCGGCAGATTGAACCTGAAAATGTCGGTGGGAATTCACTCGGGAGAGTTCGTTGCTCTGCGGATAGGCACGGAACACCAGGAGATGGTGCTGTGCGGCCCCGGTTCCACGACAACCGTGCTGATGGAGCAAACAGCCGAGGCGGACGACATCCTCGTCAGCCCGGCAACCGCAGCGGCCCTCCCGGGCGCAGCGTTGGGGGCATCGAAGGGGCCGGGGATTCTGCTCACGAACAAGTGGGTCCGCCCGGCGGGCCCGGGACCAGTCGCGGCCCCTAAAGCCGCGTACGAGCAGATTCTCAGCTGGATCCCGGAGGGACTGCGGCGGCAGCTGCTCTCAGGTTCCAGCGAGTCCGAGCACCGTTTCGCCACGATCGCATTCCTCCGGGCAGAGGGAACGGACACGATCCTCGCCAGCGAAGGTCCTGAAGTCCTCGCCTCGCGGTTGAACTCGGTGATGACTGCCGTCCAGGCCGCGACACGGCGCGAGGGTGTAACCATCCTTGCTACCGACATCGACAAGGACGGCATGAAGATCATCCTCGCGAGCGGCGTCCCGGATGCCACCGAAGACGAAGCCGGACGAGCGCTTCGAGCCGTTCGGAGGGTCATGGACACTCAGCTCCCGCTTCCTTTGCGTGCGGGCATCAATCATGGCCACGTATTCGCTGGGAACGTCGGGACCGACTTCAGGCGCACGTACACCGTGATGGGCGACACCGTGAACCTCGCGGCCCGGCTGATGGCGGCGGCAAGTCCCGGGACGATTTACACGACTGCGGCGGCCCTCGACCGCTCACGGACTGGCTTCGCCACGGTCCCGCTCGAGCCATTCAGGGTCAAAGGGAAGGCGGAGCCCATCCAGGCCTACAGCGTGGGCCGCGAGCAAGGACGCCAAGACGTGGCTGCCGCGCACCGGCTGCCTTGCGTGGGAAGGGACGCGGAGATTGCTCTTCTCAAGGAGAGCCTTCAGCAGGCGGACCTTGGGAGCGGCCGGGTGGTGGCCATTCATGGAGAAGCGGGCGTCGGGAAGAGCCGGCTGGTGGAGGAGTTCCTGGCGTCGATTGATCCACGGCCGACGCTTCGCGTCTCGGGGGAATCGTATGGTGTCGAGGTCCCTTATCACACGCTTCGCGACGCCCTGCGTGCGATGCTCGGCGTGGTAGCGGACGACGTAGACGAGGCAGTCGAGCAGCTTCGCGTGGGAGTCGAGCGCACGGCTCCGGAGATGCGCGGGCTGGAGCCGCTGCTCGGGCATGCCATCGGGTTACCTGTTCCGGAGACGGGCGTGACGGAGGCGATGGAGCCCCAGTTCCGACGCGAGCGGCTGCACCGCGGCATCGTCCAGATTGTCGCTGCCGCCTACACGGGGCCTACGGTGCTCATCGCGGAGGACGGTCACTGGGTGGACCAGGTGAGCATGGACGTGATCGAGCGCATTAGCGCGGAGGCGAAGAGCCGCCCGTGGCTGGTGCTCGTTCTCGATCGTGGTGCGCCGGAGCCGAAGGGATGGGTGGACCACCAGATGCAACTGGGGCGTCTCTCGGACGATCAGGCACGAAGGCTCATTTTCGGCGCGACCGAGAGCGCCCCGCTCCGGCCCCATGAGGTACAGGAGCTCACCCAACGTGCCGCGGGCAGCCCCATGTTCCTGGAGTTGCTCATCCACGGTTTGCTCGCGCGCGGCTCGGCGGGGCACAGCGCTTCAGTCGACGAGGTGCTCAACGCAGAGATAGACGTTCTGCCTCCGTTGGCGCGCCGTTTCTTGCGGTCGGTGTCGGTCCTGGGACAGAGCTTTCCAGAGCCGCTTTCGGCCGAGGTCCTGCCGGGCGAATACACGGCCCTGGACCGCCGCATGCGAAGCGAGTTGGGGGCCTTCCTGGTGCGGAGCGCCGGGTCAAGGATCACGTTCCGGCAGTCGATGCTGCGGGATGCCGCGTACGAGAGCCTCCCGTACCGTCGCCGGAAGGAGCTCCATGGTCGCGCCGCGGAGGCGATCGAGCACACCGGGGACCATGACGTGTTCGCGGTGTCGCAGCTCTCGATCCACTGCTTTCTCGCGGGCGACTACGAGCGATGCTGGCGGTATGCGCGGGTGGCGGGGGAGCAGGCCCGGGCTGCGTATGCGAACGTCGAGGCCGCCGCGCACTTCGAGCGCGCTCTTGAGGCAGCCACGCACCTGGACTCGATTCCTTCCTCGGAACTAATGGCCTTGCGCATGCAACTGGCGGAAGTGAGGGAGGCCTCCGGCCTCTTCGACCAGGCTGCCGATGCGCTCCAGGGGGCGATGCGGCTTGCTTCGGACAACGCCGAACGGGCGGAACTGTGGTCGCGGCGAGCGCGGATGCACGAACGGCGCGGACGGTTCAAGGCGGCTCTGAGCGCCACCTCACGGGGCTGCCAGCTGGTGAAGGAACCACGCAACCGCGACGAGGCGGCCGCATGGGCGCGGCTCATGGCGCGTCGTGCTGCCGTGCGCCAGGCGCAGGGGCAGGTGCGCGAGACGCTCGAGATTGCGCAACTGGCGGCGAGCGAGGCGGCCAAGGTGGACGAGCGAGAAGGCATGGCGCGCGCGTACATGATGATGGACTGGGCATACCAGCAACTCGGCCAGTTCGACCGCGCCATCTATACCCCCCGGGCACTCGATATCCTCGACGAAGAGGGACAGCTTTCGATGGTGGCTGGCGGGCACCTGAACCTTGGTGTCCAGGCGTATTGGACCGGGAGGTGGGACGAGGCACTGGTGAGCTACCGCCGGGCCCGGGAGCTGTTCTTGCGTGCAGGCGACGATGTGGGCGCCGGCATGGCAAGCATGAACGAGGGTGAGCTCCTTCTCGGCCGGAGTGAATTGCAGGCTGCCGAGGTAGCGCTCTCCGAGGCGCGGCGCACCCACCTGGCGACCGGGGTCCTGGACGCTGCCGGCTTCGCGGAACAGTGCCTGGGACGGGTTCACTGCGAACGCGGCGAGCATCACCTGGCAGTGGGCATGCTCAAGCAAGCCATCGAGCGCTTCGACAGCCTGCAGGCTCGTGCGAACTCGGCAGAGGCTCGAGTGTACCTGGCGCAGGCCCTGCACCGGGCAACGGAGGGGGAGCAGGCGTTCGAGGCGCTCCGGTCGTTGGAGGTGGGGGCGGCTGAAGGAGGGCCTCTCGAGGTGCTCGTCGGGCGGGTAGGAGCGGAGATGCTGCTGGGCAGCGGCGACCTCGAGGGCGCGAGCGAAGCCGTGGAGTCGAGCCTGGTGCTGGCCGAAGGGGCGGGGCTGCTCTACGACGAAGTGGAGCTGCTCACCCTGCGTATGTGCGTTGACCGTGCCTTCGGACGAGAATCAAGTGAGGAGACTGCCTCCCGGCGTCAGAAGCTGGTGGAGGACCTGGGGCTGGCGAACAACCGGTCCGGCAGCCCCGAGAACTCCCTGCTATTCGCTAATGCCAGGTGAACGGGTCGCCCTGGCCGTAGTAGGTCTCGGTGACCCGGACCTGCCCACCTCCCACGATTTCCGCGTGGTGAGTCACCAGGCACCACTGCTCGCCCAACGGCAGCGACGGCGCAGCCAGCGTGCCACCGCACCACTCAATGTCCTGGGGCCCGTCGCCGAAGTCGATCTGCGTCCACCGGAGCGGGATCGCGGCCGGCTCGGGCGGCCAGGTGATGGAGCCGGTGAACGTCGCATCGGGGTCGCCGCCCCAGAGCCCGAACTGAACTCCCTGGTTGCCACCAACGGTGGTCACGTCGAGGACGAAGACTTTGTCCGTGCAGGGGGTCGTGGAGACATTGTTGCCGCGGGTGTAGCTGATCTGGTAGCTCCCCTCGGTCAGGGGAGCCGTCTCGCCACAGCTCAGGAAGTCGATGTCGGTGAGTTGGAAGACGGAGTCATTCGTAAGCAAGTCGTCCCCCAGCGGGCCCGGCTCGGTCCCGTCTCCGCCGCCATCGAGCGAGAAGGCGCCGCTGACGGCGGTTAGGACGAGCTTGTTGAAGGGCATGTCCGGCTGCAGTACGAGGCGGATGTTGTCGGTCGCGCCGTTGTCTGGGCTCGAGTCTGGCGCTTCGCTGGTGTCGATCGAGTCGGACCCGACCTGAGTGGTGTTGTGGTACATCTTCACAGCGAGAACCCCGCCGAACTTCGCCTCGATGTCGAGTTCGGCGTAGGTGACTTCCTTCGCAGCGAGCCCGCCGGCAAGGGTGAGTGTGAGGCTTTCGCCGGGATCGATACGGCCCGCAGCCGAGCTACCGTCGTTGGCACGAGTGCAGATGCCGAAGCCCAGGTCTCCGAACCCCGCCGATTTTCCGCCGGAAAGCGCCACCAGTGGCGGCGCTGAGAGGGTGGGCGCGCAGCGCGTCCCGCCGAGGCCGCTTCGTTGGGGGATTTGGCCATCCTTTTGCCACTCGAAGTAGTTCGAGGTGCCATCGATGTGCAGATGGAGGACGCCTTCGTCCGGGAAGGGCGACGAATAGGCACTTGTGGCCTGGCTGCCCTCAAAGAGGACGACGCTTGCGATGATTGCGGTCGCAACGACTGCCGCGGCAATGCGCAGCGGCCGGACAACCCCGTTTGTCTGGCGCAATACCTTGCTCCTAAATGGTTTTAGCCGCCGGTCACCGTATCACATTGGTGTCAGATCGGTGACCAGACGTTACAAATCTCTAACAAATTCCCAACCAACAGACTCGCAAGAACTCGGGTCTCCATCGGGATCGGCCGTGATCGGCTCGAACTGGGGTGCTCCGGGCTCGGCCCCGAGGTCCCACCCTTGTCCTGACGCGCTATCGTCCAGTACTCACCGAGATGAGGAGTCGGGATACTCTAGCGCAAACTGTAAAGCTGCCCGACGGCGCGGTATTGGTGGCCCGGGTTGCTGCTGATGGCGGCGGGCGCCGTGGTGGCCGGCGGGATCGCGCGGTGGGCCGGAGGGTCGGTAGCCTCCGCGGCGGTGGTCAGCGGCCTGGTGCTCACGGCGGGCGCGGCGCTGGGGCTCATTGTCGCCCGGCGAAGGCCCGAGGGTGACGCCCACACCGAGACCGAGCCGATCTGGCCGATTGCCGGGGCGAGTCAAAGACGAGCGGGAGTGTACGAAGGCGAGCGACGAGAGTCCGCCTGGGCGGTGGCCGTGGTGGGGCTCGCACTTGGCGTGGGCACCAGTGCGCTGGTGCTCTTCATCCTCCGAGCTAACGACGAGGGGCAGGGCGCAACTACTCCGCCGACCGAGGCCGCCGTCCCCGCGGAGACTCCTTCCGCGCCGGCGAGCTCGGTTCCGACGGCGACCCCCACGCCGGAGCCTCCAGCCGCGACACCCTCGCCGACTCCACCCACGCCGGAACCTCCAACCGCCACACCCTCCGCCGACTGCATCACCCCCGACCACGGCGTCGGACCGACCGAGCCGCCCGCTATCGACACCCCCGCGCAACCGCGGCCACAGGTGGGGGCCGACCTGAACGGGAAGTGGGAGATTGTGGATGTGGTCGAGGCGGGCCAGGATGCGGGCTCGACCTACCGGTTTGTGGTGACCCTGAGCCAGCAGGGCCGGTCGGCGCGGTTTAGCGACGATCGCGCACTTGGGACGGCGACGTGGCGGTCGGCCGACTCCCGCTGTCCCGTTCCTCCAGCATCTGCGCGAAGATGTCCTCGTCCAGCTCGAGTTGGTGGTGCCGGACCGAGTGGAATGTGTCGGTGGCAACGCCCAGGAGGATAGCGAGAAGGCCCCAGGTGATGCCGTCCTCGGCGCTGTTGCCGTTGTCGAAGACATCGAAGCCAACCAACAAAGCAGCCGCGGCAGAGCCCACGGTCATTGCACCCGTCACATAGGCAGCGGTGTGCTCCCCGTTAAACATGGCCTCGTTGGTGTCGTCCCTGTTGGTGGCACTCGCGCGGCCGCGTGTGGTGCTCGTTGTTGTGAAGGGCTCGCGAGACGAGTCCGAGAGAGATAGCCGGCAGCAGCCATAGCGCCCCGTCTTCCCAGTTCGAGCTGTCCGCGCCCCCAACTTCATCGGCGTTAGTCACGCCCGCGTCCTCATCGCCTCCGATTACTCCGAATGCTGCCAACACGCCAATAACGCCCATCACCAGGGCGACTAGCGCCGTCAGCCAGGCCAGCGAGTGCTCAGCGGTATACGCCTCCCGGCTCCGTTCGTAGGGATCTCGATCTCGTGACTTCTTATCGGCCATCCCTTGACCTCCTCGTCAGTTTCAAAAACAGTCGGTCGTCAGCAGCGCGGTCGCTCAGCTCCTGGTACTTCGAAGGGCGCGCCG
>JBBDMZ010000047.1:0-73123 GCA_040877955.1 Dehalococcoidia bacterium
GACACGCCGCTCGCCGTGCTGAGCGACCGGGCGCAGCCGATCTACAACTACTTCCAGCAGCTCTTCGCGCAGGTCACCAACCCTCCGCTCGACGCCATCCGCGAGGAGCTCGTGACCTCCGTCAAGACCGTGATCGGCCCGGAAGGGAATCTCCTCGACCCCGAGCCCGAGAGCTGCCATTTGGTCAGCCTCGAGAGCCCGTTCCTCGACAACGCACAACTGGCGAAGTTCAAGGCGCTCAAGGACTCGGCGCTGCGGGCAACGGTGCTGTCGATGACGTTCCCGGCGAAGGCGGGGCCCGCCGGCCTGGAGCCTGCCCTGGACGAGCTGTTCCGTGCCGCTGACCGGGCGCTTGCGAAGGGCGCCAAGGTGCTCATCCTATCTGACCGCCAGGTGGATGCGGAGAACGCACCGATGCCCTCGCTGCTGGCCGTTGCCGGGCTCCACAACCACCTCGTGCGGGAGAAAAAGCGGACCCAGGTGGGACTGATCGTGGAGACGGGTGACGCGCGCGAGGTGCACCACTTCGCGCTGCTCATCGGCTATGGGGCGGGCGCCATCAACCCGTGGCTCTCGCTCGAGACCATCGACCAGATGCGAGCCGAGGGCGTTGTTGACGCTTCGATGAGCCAGGAGGAGGCGCATAAGCACTACCTCAAGGCGATCAAGAAGGGCGTCGTGAAGGTGATGTCGAAGATGGGCATCTCCACGATCCAGAGCTATCGCGGGGCGCAGATCTTCGAGGCGATCGGCCTGAACGATTCCCTCGTCGACCACTACTTCTCCAAGACCGTGTCGCGCATTGGCGGCGTCGGCATCGAGGAGATAGCTGTCGAGGCGATGTCGCACCATCAGCGCGCGTATCCGTCCCGTGAAGGCGGTGTGCGGGAGCTTGAGTGGGGCGGTCAGTACCAGTGGCGACGCGACGGCGAGTTCCACCTCTTCAACCCTGACACCGTGTTCAAGCTCCAGCATGCGACACGCTCAGGCCGTGAGGAGATCTTCCGTGAGTACACAAAGCTGGTGGACGACCAGGCGCAGCGCATGGCCACGTTGCGCGGGCTGTTTGAGTTGAAGTCGGACCGCGACCCGATCCCGGTGGAGGAGGTGGAGCCTGCGGAGGCGCTCTTCAAGCGGTTCGCCACGGGGGCGATGTCCTATGGCTCCATCAGCGCGGAGGCGCACGAGACGCTCGCCATCGCGATGAACCGCATCGGCGGCAAGAGCAACACGGGCGAGGGCGGCGAAGACCGGCGCCGGTTCACCGCGGATGCGAACGGGGACCTGCGGCGCAGCGCAATCAAGCAGGTCGCCTCCGGCCGTTTCGGGGTCACGAGCGAGTACCTGGTGAACGCGGATGAGCTGCAGATCAAGATGGCCCAGGGCGCAAAGCCAGGTGAAGGCGGCCAGCTACCGGGCTTCAAGGTCTATCCGTGGATCGCCGAGGTGCGGCACGCAACGCCCGGCGTTGGCCTAATCAGCCCACCTCCGCACCATGACATCTACTCGATTGAGGACCTGGCGCAGCTCATCCACGACCTCAAGAACTCGAACCCGCGTGCCCGCATCAGCGTGAAGCTGGTGGCGGAAGTCGGTGTCGGCACCGTTGCCGCCGGCGTGGCGAAGGCGAAGTCGGACGTCGTGCTCATCAGCGGACACGACGGTGGCACCGGCGCGAGCCCGCTGACCTCGCTGAAGCACGCAGGCATTCCCTGGGAGCTCGGGCTGTCAGAGACGCAGCAGACGCTGGTCCTCAACAACCTCCGCGACCGCATCGTCGTGCAGGTGGACGGCCAGATGAAGACGGGCCGCGATGTGATGATTGGGGCGCTCCTGGGAGCCGAGGAGTTCGGCTTTGCGACGGCGCCGCTGGTCGTGCTCGGCTGCATCATGATGCGCGTCTGCCACCTCGACACCTGCCCGGTGGGGATTGCCACCCAGAATCCGAAGCTGCGGGAGAAGTTCGAAGGCCGCGCGGATCATGTCGTGAACTTCTTCACCTTCATCGCCGAAGAGGTCCGGGGCTACCTTGCGCAGATGGGCTACCGCTCGCTCGAAGAGGTCATCGGCCGCAGCGACCTGGTGGATGTTCGCCGTGCTGTTGATCACTGGAAGGCCCAGGGCCTCGACTTCTCGGCCGTGCTCTACCGGCCTGACGTGGATGAGAGCGTGGCCACGCGCCGCGTGTGCGAGCAGGACCATGGCCTCGCCCGGGCGCTGGACTACCAGATCCTCCCCCAAGTGCAATCAGCGCTAGAGGGCAAGGGGCCGGTTCGGCTCAACCTTCCCATCCGAAACGTGAACCGGACGGTGGGGACGATCATTGGCAGCGAGCTGACGCGCCGCTACGGAAACACCGGGCTGCCGGATGACACAATCGACATCCAGTTCCACGGGTCCGCGGGGCAGAGCTTCGGGGCGTTCGTGCCTTCGGGCATGACCTTGCGGATCGAGGGCGATGCCAACGACTACATCGGCAAGGGCCTCTCCGGCGGCAAGATCATCGTGCGGCCGCCCCTGGCCGCGACCTTTGTGCCGGAGGAGAACATCGTCATCGGCAACGTGGCGCTTTACGGGGCGACGAGCGGCGCCGCGTTCTTCCGGGGAGTGGCGGGGGAGCGTTTCGCCGTTCGCAACTCCGGTGCGGTCGCCGTCGTCGAAGGCACAGGGGATCACTGCTGCGAATACATGACCGGCGGCCGCGTGGTCGTCATCGGCCCGACGGGACGGAACTTCGCCGCCGGCATGAGTGGCGGCGTGGCCTTCGTCTGGGATCCGAACCACGACTTCGCTACACGCTGCAACCAGGAAATGGTGGGGCTGGAGGGACTGGACGAGGAGGAGGACCTGGAATTGGTGCACGGCCTGCTGCTGCGACACGTTGAGTACACAGAGAGCTCCGTCGCTCGTTCGATCCTCGATGCGTGGAAAACGGAAGCGAATCGGTTCGTCAAGGTGATGCCGTGGGACTTCAAGCGCGTCCTCGAGGAGAGCAAGCGGGCTGGCGCCCCGCTTAATGGCAAGGCGCCCGGGATGGCCGAGCCTGTGAAGGTCGCCGCGCATGGCTAAAGCGACCGGCTTCATGGAGTTTGGCCGCAAGTTACCCACCCGCCGGCCTGTGACCGAGCGCGTCCATGACTGGCTCGAGGTTTACGAGGACTTCCCGGTCGAGCGGCTGAAGGAACAGGCGGCGCGCTGCATGGACTGTGGCATCCCCTTCTGTCACCAGGGATGCCCCCTCGGGAATATCATCCCGGACTGGAACGACCTCGTGTACCGCGACAACTGGCGCGACGCGATCCACCGGCTGCACGCGACGAACAACTTCCCGGAGTTCACGGGCAAGCTCTGCCCGGCGCCGTGCGAGGCCGCCTGCGTGCTCGGCATCAACAGCGACCCGGTGACGATCAAGCAGGTCGAGGCGACGATCATCGACCGCGCGTGGGACGAGGGCTGGGTGAGGCCCGAGCCTGCGGAACACCTCACCGGCAAGGCGGTGGCAGTGGTCGGGTCAGGGCCTGCCGGCCTGGCAGCGGCACAGCAACTGGCGCGGTCGGGGCACTCCGTGACCTTGTTCGAGCGGGACGACCGCATCGGGGGGTTGCTCCGCTACGGCATCCCTGACTTCAAGATGGAGAAGCGCTTCCTCGACCGGCGCCTGGCGCAGATGGAGGCGGAGGGCGTCGTCTTCAAAACGAGCGTGAACGTGGGCGTGGATATCGACGCGCGGGAGCTCAGCACTCAGTTCGATGCAGTTTGCCTGACCGGAGGCGCCACGTCGGCGCGCGACCTCGAGGTGCCCGGCCGCGACCTGCAGGGTGTGTTCTACGCGATGGAGTATCTCCCTCTCCAAAACAAGCGGAACGCAGGCGACGAGATCCCGGACGAGGGTTTCATCAGTGCGAGGGACAAGCGCGTCATCATCCTCGGCGGCGGCGACACTGGCGCGGACTGCCTGGGGACGGCGCATCGCCAGGGCGCGAGCGAGGTGCTTCAGTACGAGCTTCTGCCGCGTCCGCCCGCCGACCGCCCCGAAACGGCCCCCTGGCCGACCTATCCGATGATCTACCGTGTGTCGGCCGCCCACGAAGAGGGTGGCGTCCGCGACTACTCCATTCTCACGAAGAGCCTGAGCGGAGAGAATGGCATGCTCAAGAAGCTCCACGGCGTGCGGCTTGAGTGGGTGAACGAGAACGGACGGCAGGCGATGCGGGAAGTGCCGGGCAGCGAGTTCGAGGAAGAGGTCGACCTGCTCCTCCTGGCGATGGGCTTCCTCGGCCCGGAGAGGCCCGGGATGCTCGAGCAACTCGGAGTCGAGCTCGATGCGCGGGGGAATGTGAAGGCCGACGAGAACAAGATGACGTCGGTGCCCGGGGTATTCACCGCTGGCGACATGACCCGCGGCCAGTCGCTCATCGTCTGGGCGATCGCCGAGGGGCGCGCCGCTGCCCGCGGCATCGACCAGTACCTCATGGGCGAGACGGTCTTGCCGAGCCCGCTCTGATGCTGCTAACCGATTAACCCGAGCGCTCTACGAGGTAGACCGCGGTGTCTCGCAACTCGGTACGGGCCTCCGAGCTGAGCTCGAAGTCGGCCAGTAGGGCATCGGCCGCGTAAGCGTGTTGGCGCGCCTGTTGCCTGCAGCGGTCATCAGCGCCACACAGCTCGAGTGCGCGGAGGACCTCAGCGACATCGGGCGTTCGCTCCATCTCCGCAAAGACGCGGCGGATGACGGCTCCCGCATCCGGATCGTTCAGGCCATGGATGATGGGAAGGGTCTTCTTGCGGCGCAGGATGTCGTTAGTGTTCGACTTGCCGGTCTCGTTAGGGTCGCCCCACGTTCCCAGGTAGTCATCCTGGGCCTGGAAGGCGAGACCAACCTGCTCGCCCCAGCGGCCCAGCCCGGCCGCCAGCTCCGCTGACGCTCCGGCGAGTAGAGCTCCGATCTCCATCGGAGCGCCGAGCAACGCGCCCGTCTTTCCCGCCACCATCGCCAGGTAGTCGTCGACGGTCACGTCGTCGCGAGCTTCGAAGTCGAGGTCCTGCCACTGGCCTTCGAGCATGCGGTGGATGGCGCGGTTCAGGACGCGGAGGGCATCCATCCGGCGCGCGACATCACCGGCGCCGTCCGTGAGGGCATGGAGGGCCCGCGTGTACAGGAAGTCGCCGACATTGATCGCCTGCGCCTCGCCGATGAGCGCGTACACCGTTGGCCGATGGTGCCGTTCGGCGTCGTGATCCTGGATCTCGTCGTGGACGAGGGAGAAGTTGTGGACAAGTTCCACGGCAAGCGCGCCCGGCATCGCGTCCGAGGAGTTGCCACCTACGGCCTCCGCCGCGACGAGCGCCAGCGCCGGCCGGATTCGCTTTCCGCCGGATGAGGACGGCTGGCCGTGCTCGTCCTCCCAGCCCATGACATAACGAGCTACGCGCTCAATCGCTGAGTCGCCAGGGCCAACGGCCACCTGGAGAGCAGCCTCGATGGCGTCGCGATGCCTGGTAAGAGCGACAGGGGCCGCGGTCGAGCTCGTCATTCGCACGAATCTTACGCCGGCGCGAGGGCGGCATCGCGGTCGAATGGCAGCTGGGAACGCTCGCGGAGGACCTGCTGCGCCCTCGCGGCGATGCCCGGGCCATCTACCTTATGCAGTTGACGCATGGTCGGCTGAGGGCCGTGGTCAACGATCGCGTCGGGCATGCTGAGGCAACCCAGGTAGCGGTCGGCAAGGCCGTTGTCGGCAAGGAGGTCCAGCACCGCCTCACCGAAGCCGCCAGCGCGGACATTCTCCTCCACGGTCATGATGCCTTGCGTCTCTGTGGCGAGCCTCAGGAGGAGGGCATCGTCGAGGGGCTTCGCGAACCGGGCGTTCACCACACACGCGTCGATACCGTCCTCTTCGAGGATTGCGGCCGCGCGCTGACACTCGATTACGGAGCTGCCGAAGCCCACGAGGGTGATGTCCGTCCCCTCGCGTAGGACCTCAGCTTCGCCGATCGCGATCAGCTCCATGGGAAGGTTCGTCGCCGCGCCCGGACCCGCCCCGCGTGGGTAACGCACTGCAAAGGGGCCATCGTGCATCACACCCGTGTAGAGCAGGTCACGCAGCTCCTTCTCGTCCTTCGGAGCGGCCACAACCATGTTCGGCAGGCAGCGAAGGTAGCTCACGTCGATGAACCCCTGGTGGGTCTTCCCGTCGTCCCCCACGAAGCCGGCGCGGTCCATCGCGAACACCACGGGCAGGTTCTGGACGACGACATCGTGTACGACGGAGTCGTAGCCACGCTGGAGGAAGGTGGAGTAGATGCTCACGATGGGCTTGATGCCCTGGGTGGCGAGGCCGGCGGCGAACGTGACGGCGTGCTGTTCGGCGATGGCCACATCGAAGACGCGGTCCGGGTGCTTCCTGTAGACAGACGCCAAGCCCGTGCCCTCGAGCATCGCCGCCGTGATCGCCACGACACGTGGATCGCTCTCGATGAGCTCTTGCGTGGCCTGTGCGAACACCTGGCTGTAAGTCGGAAGAGGCGGCGGTGCGCCGGGCTCGGAGGGCTTCTTGAGCCAGTAGGTGCCGCTGTGGCTCTTGATCGGGTCAGCGGCGGCCTCGGGGATGCCATGCCCCTTTTCGGTGAGGATGTGGAGCAGGACCGGCTTGCCGCGCACCTTCTTGATCTGCGCGACGGTCGACTCGAGCTCGTGGATGTCGTGCCCGTCGATGGGGCCGTAGTATTCGAAGCCGAACTGCTCCCAGAAGCTCGCGGGGACGACGAGGTCACGCATCCCGGCCTTCACCCGCTTGGTAGCCTCCCAGACCTCTTTGCCCATGGGCAGGTGGCCCATGATGCTCCCGATCTCACGCTTCGCGTTCCGGTAGAGCGGGTCCACACGGAGCTTGTTCACGTTTCGGGAGAGCGCGCCGACGTTAGGCGAGATGGACATGGCGTTGTCGTTGAGGATGACTATCATGTCCTCGCGCAGGTGGCCGGCATGGTTCATCGCTTCGAGGGCCATGCCCGCCGTCATCGCGCCATCTCCGACGACCGCGACCACGTGGTAGTCGTCGCCCTTCAGGTCACGCGCCACGGCCATGCCAAGGGCGGCGGAGATCGACGTGCCCGCGTGGCCGGCTCCGAATTGGTCGTGCGGGCTCTCGCGGCGATCGGCGAACCCGGACAGGCCCTGGAATTGCCGGATCGTCGCCATCCGGTCTTTTCGGCCCGTCAGGATCTTGTGGACATAAATCTGATGGCTGACGTCCCAGAGGATCTTGTCGTGCGGCGAATCGAAAAGCCGATGGAGGACGATCGAGAGTTCGACGACGCCAAGGTTCGAGGCCAAATGACCGCCCCCGCCAATGCCCTGGACACAGTCGACGAGGAACTCGCGCACTTCGCTAGCGAGCTGCTCGAGCTCTTCAAGCGAAAGGTCATGGAGGTCGCCGGGTGAGTTGATCCGGTCGAGCAGACGGGCCAAACAGAACTCCTTGTCGCCCTTGCCGAACGATGTCGACGCGGCCGTTCGCGGGCCGTGGTGGCTGCTTGCGCAACGCTCAGCGGCCATATCGGAACGTACGGGACGCGTTACCTGAGGGTCAAGAAGCGGCCGGAAAGCCCGTGTGTAGATTCGCCCGCGTCGCTGTCTCGCACAGTTTTGGCAGGCATTCACGAATCCAGAGCGGAGTCGTGACGCCCGAATTCACGCATTCCGTCACATGCTTGGCCCAATGGTGAGCGTCGAGCTCATCTTCGATGGTGAGCACGCGTTCACCATCCACGAGAATGTCAAATCCCGGGTCTGCCGGAGCGATCGCCACCTGTGTCAGGCGCCGCAGTCCGGGGCGTTGAATGATGTCGAGTGCTTCCACTCCAGCCATGGTAGTCCCTCGTGGCTGAGGCCGGCACGGTGCGTCATGAAACTGAGAGGCAGGTCCCTACGACGCGCCACGGGCGGCGAGCTCCATCGGTTCGCCGGCCGGCGCCAGCGGCACCGTGACCGTGAAGGCGGACCCTTCGCCGGGCGCGGAAACCACACTCACGCGCCCGCCCATTGCCTCCACGAGTTCCCTGACAATGGCGAGCCCGAGGCCAACGCCACCCTCGCGCCTGCTCCGGCTCTTCTCCACGCGATAAAACCGGTCGAAGATCTTGTCTTGGGAGTCAAGCGGGATCCCCACGCCCGTATCGGCCACTGTGATCTTCGCCTGACCGTCATCGGACGTGCCGTAGCGGACTGTCACGGCGGAGCCTTCCCCGGCGTATTTGATGGCGTTATCCACCAGGTTAAAGACGGAACGATAGAGGTGGTCGCCGCTGGCGAGGGCTTCTATGCGATCGTCGCCCTCGGTGCGGAGCGTGACGTGCCGCACGCCGGCGAGAGGCGCGAGCTGGCGGGCGATGTCTGCCGCCAGGTCGTGCAGGCTGATCGGCTCCGCGGGTGGCGCCTCCCGTTCTCGTCCCGAGAGCAGCAGCAGGTCATCGGTGAGCCGGGTAAGGCGGTCCGTCTGGGCGCGGACTGTTTCCAGGAGCGCACGTACCTCCTCCTCGTCGAGCTGCTGGTCCATCTCCGCGACCTCGATGTTCGTGCGAATGGCCGCCAGTGGCGTGCGCAGCTCGTGAGATGCGTCCTGGAGGAACTGCCGTTGCTGGTCGAACGACTGCTGGAGCCGGTCGATCATCGAGTCGAAGGTGTCTGCAAGCTCGCGCAGCTCGTCGTCCGGCCCCTGGTGGTTGATGCGGTAGCTCAGGTCAGTGGCGCTTATCTGGGAGGCGACACGGGTGATCTCCCGCACTGGCCGCAGCATCATGCCGGAGAGCACATAGCCACCGATCCCGGATGCGAGTGCGAGGCCCACTACTGAGAGCAACGACCATGCTCGAAGTCGGTCGAGGTTCTCAGAGTAGAGCTCGTTCTCGAGGTCCTGGGCAGAGAGAGCGGGCGAGATGCCGTTGACGGCGTTGCCGGGCCCAATGCGCACGATCTGGTATTGCTCGTCAGGCGATGCACCTTCGAAGAAGTCGGGCTGATCCAGCCGCACGGCAATATTCAACGCCACCACGAAGGCGATGCCGAACACGAGCAGGAGGCTCGAATACCAGATCGTCAGCTTGAAGCGCACAGTGCGCGCAAATGCCGGCAGGCGAACGCTAGAGGACGTAGCCCTTCCCCCGAATGGTCTCGATGAGCTGTTCGTCGAAGCCCTCGTTGAGCTTGCGGCGAAGGTTGTTCATGTGCACCTTCACGGTCTGGGTGAAGGGGTTCGCGTGCTCGTCCCAGATGTGCTCGAGCAACTCCTCCTGCGGCACTGCGCGGCCCTCATTTCGCGCCAGGTAGTACACGAGCGCGAACTCCTTGGGCGTCAGGTGGATTTCCTTGCCGTCACGCTTGACGCGGTTGGTGTTCGGGTCAAGCTCCAGGCCGCGGGTGTTGATGAGCGGCTCACGCAGGCCCCCCTCGCGACGCGTGATCGCGCGGATGCGGGCAGCCAGCTCGCTGAACGCGAACGGCTTGACGAGGTAGTCGTCCGCGCCCTGGTCCAGGCCCTCGATCCGGTCCCGGATGGCGCTGCGGGCGGTGAGCATGATGATGCCCCCGCCGAAGCGGTCTTCTCTCAGCCTGCGGCAGACCTCCACTCCGTCGAGCTTGGGCAGGTTGAGGTCCAGGCAGACCACGTCGTAGTTGTTGACGCTCGCCTTGTCCAGGGCTTCCGCGCCGTCGAGGGCGACGTCCACGGCATAGCCCAGCTTGGTGAGCCCGCGCTCAATGGCGCTGGCGATAGGTTCTTCGTCTTCGACAACGAGGACTCGCATGTGTGCAGCCTCCAGCTTCCTTCCACCGTAGAACGCGCGGGTCGAAACAAAGGTAAAGAACGGCGGGCGCGCTCACGCGCGCCGTCCGGCCGACCCTAGACGCGCTCAGCCACCGCCGGCGGCTCGAGCGCGACCCGTTTCTGCTCGACGTAACGGAAGGTGATGTCGCGTGTGTCAGTCGCCTTGAGTTGTCCGATGAGGAACTCGAACTTCGCCTGCATCTCGCCGAAGAGCGCGTGACGGATGTCGGATGGGATGTCCCACGCCCGCTGCTTGAACGGTCCCCAGGTCTTCTTGCGGGTCTTGTAGAAGAACTGGAGGTCGGTCTCGCCTTCCGACCGTTCGTTCGCCAGTTCCGACTCACAGTAGGCGCGCATCTCGGAGAGGAGCTCCGGCGGGAACTGGCCATGGTCCATCACGAGGTTCTGGAAGCCGGTGGCCAGGTGTATCTCGGCCGTTTCCACTTCTGGGAAGCGGTGGAACAGCTCATCGGGCAGCGTGCTGGCCCCGTGCTGGACCGCGCCCGCCATCCCGTATCGCTCGCGGGCCGTCCGGGACATGGCCTGCAGGGTGTCGAAGTCGATGGCAACCTTCGCGATCGTGCCGTCCGGCAGCGGAATGCCACCGTGGCTGGTGCCCGTCTGCACACTCACCTTGGAGACGCCAACGAACTCCGGCCCTACGATTTCGCGGACCCCGTCCACATACGCCGTAAGCTCCTCCACGGTGCTGTTGTTCTTGCCCACCTCACCGATCTCCCCGCCCACGGAGATGGTCACGCCCGGTGGCTCCAGCTCGCGGACCAGTGCCGCGAGGCGGGCGGTGAGCCTTGAGTTCGGGGCCTGCTGCTCGGCGACCTTCTCGAAGCTCAGATCGACGAGGGTCGAGGCGTCGATGTCGATGTTGTAGAACTGCGCGGCGACGGCCTGCCGAATGAGGTCCTCCAGCGCCCGGGTTTCGCCGTCGGGGTCGGTGGCGAACTTCTTGGCATTGGCCTGGAAGTGGTCGCCCTGGATGAACACAGGCCCCTGGTACCCCTCGGCAATGGCCCCCGCCAGGACGACGGCGGCGAGCTCCGCCGGGTCCTGGTGGGTATAGCCCATTTCCGATCGAGCCAGCTCGAAGACGGTCGCGCCACCGTTCGTCGCCTGCATGGCACGGAAGAGCGCTCGGGCCATGTCGTACGCCATCCCGCGGATGTTCACGGCGGGGACGGTGAAGCCGGAGACTTCGCCACGCCCGCGGGCCGTGTAGAGGCCCTGGATGGAGGCGGGCACCGCGCCCAACTCTGGGGCGGCCTCGTGAATGACATAACGCGCGAACTCGCGGTCCTCAGGGCTACCGAAGACGGCCACGCGCACGACCTCGTCGATACGCTGACGTACAGCGTTCGCATCCTTCAGCGAAGGGCGGCCGCCAGAGGTGGAGAGGAGATCGGCGAGCGTGGCGTTCATGCGCGAAGCTTACCACCGTCGCGAGAACAGAATGGCCCGGCGAACATTCGCCGGGCCATTCTCGATGGTTCCGTAAGCCGTCGGCTCAGGCAGCCTTGACCACGCTGTCGGCGCGAGTCTTCCCGCGCCGCTCGAGCATGTAGCCGAACCCGCGCACGTTGATGATGTAGCTCGGCTCCGCCGGGTCGAGTTCCACCTTGCGGCGAATGCGCCGGATGTAGACCTTCACAATCTCCTGCGCTTCGCGCTCTGAATAGGTGTAGTCCTGCACCGCGCGGAGAATCTCGACGGGGCTGACGACCTTCCCGGCATTCCGGGCGAGGTACGCGAGGATCTTGAACTCGGTGGGCGTGAGGGGAATCGTGTCCTGGTCGCGGATGGCCTGGCAGCGGTCGAAGTCGAGCACGAGGTCGCGCACAGTAATCGTGCTGGGTCCGTCGTCCTCTGGCTGCTGGGCAGGGGCCCTGCGGCGCGCCAGCGCGCCCAGTTGCGCGGACATCAGCTCCACGCCGTCCGTATCCCGCACGCAGACATCAGCGCCAGCCTCGAGGGCGGCGCCCAATCCCTGCGAATGAGGCCCGGGGGCCAGTACCATGACGGCCGCCTGGCAGACCCGGTTCACCGCGCGGATGAGCTGGACATCGTTCTCCTGCCGCGGGTCGATGGCGAGCACAACGAGGTCCGGGTCGAACTGCGTGAGCAGCCGCTCAGTCTCGCGGTCATGCGGCCGCTCCGTGGTGGTGTACCCGTGCCGCGCGAGTGCGGGCAGCAGGTCGCTCGACCGGTAGTCGCGCGTGTGAGTCACGAACGCCACCTGGTTCCGGAAGTCGTCGTAACGCTCTGCCATATAATCCCCCGTCACACGGCCCGTCGTTTGCAGACGTACGCGAGCCGAAACTTCCCTGGACCGTTGGCGCATGGACGTGTGCCTCGCGGCATACGCCTTACGTTCGCGGTCCTGTCACCTACTATCTTCGGCAGCCAACGGTGGCCTAATAGGGTGGCGCGCATTTGTTACCAAAAAGTAGCCATTGAGTAGGGTGTTCCCTCGCCGCTCCCCGGCATACACCCGCCGCCTGCCAGCGCTCCGACAAACGCGGGGACGCCCTCGGCGAAAATCGCCGGGGCGTCCATCTGCTTGCGCTGGTAACGGAAAAGAACGGGAGGGTTGTCAGGCGGCCTCGCGGAGGAGGCTGCGTCGCAGGCGCTTCACCGCCTGGGCGTGGAGCTGGCTCACGCGCGTCTCAGAGACCGAGAGGACATTGGCGATGTCCTTCATGGTGAGGTGCTCAACATAATAGAGGGCGACGACGAGCCGCTCGCGCTCCGGCAGGCCTTGCACGGCCCGGGCCAGCTCCTCGTGGAGCTCGCGCTCGTCCAGGTTTCGGGTGAAGTCGATGTCTTCTTCGGCGGTCGGCATCTCGGCTGCAGGGAACGAGTCGCCGTCGTCGTCTCTTTCGAGCATGCGGTCCAGCGAGACGGTGACCCAACGGGCGTTGGATGAAGCCTCGCGGTAGGCTTCGATAGTGATGCCGAGGTGGTTTGCCGCCTCTGCCTCGTTGGGCGACCGCCCGAGGAGCACCTCCAGCTCGCTTTGGGCGCGTTGTATGTCACGCGCTTTCTGGCGCATAGTGCGGCTCAGGCGATCCATACGCCGGAAGGCGTCGATCATGGAGCCGCGGATACGGCGCACGGCGTAGGCGTGGAAGTTCGTGCCCTTCGACGGGTCGTAGCGGCGGACCGCCTCCACGAGCCCACAGGTGCCGTATCCCACGGCATCCTCGAACTCGAGCAGTCCCGGGATCTCCAGCGGCAGCGAGCGAGCGACGCGGCGCACCAGGGGTGCGTACTGCATCACGAGCTGCTGTTGCTCCTCCAGGGTCAGACGTCCCGGAGTAGTCTCCCGAGACTCCTCCAGCACAGGCTCAACTTGAGTAGACGGCCATTCCATTTTGCTTTCCCCCGAACAGACACCCCATCGGCAACCGTGCTGTCATGGTTGTCGATCTGGTGGCACGATTGTTCAGGCGGGCTTGGTGACAGGACAACGTCACTTACGTGACGCATAGGTGGTGGTTGGGTAACAGGCAAAGACATAAGTGGACGCCAGACGCCTCTTTGCACTGCATAACTGATATAGTGCGAAGTTCGTGGTATGAGGCGGCCTGTCACCGATCTGGCGCCTGGGGGCATCAACGGCCCCGAAGGCCCATGCTGACATCCAACACATGGCCACCTCTTCTGCCCCGCTGCTCGTCAACCAACGGTCCGGCCGGGTGCTGCTCGTGGCGAAAACCGAAGAGGGCGGTTGGACGCCTACCGAGATCGCCACGGAGAGCCGCTGGCCGGCCTGGCGCCCGGAAGGCCGCGGCGCAGTCCGTTCCTCAGTGATCGGCGCCGGCGATGCTGCCCGCTCGAGCATCGTGGCGGAGGAGCTCGATGGGACGGCGGTCTCCATCTACGAAGGGCCGCCGGGTCAGGCCACCTTCATCGCCCCCAACGTCCCGCACTACGCGCTGTGGTCGCCGGCTGGTGATGCCGTGAGTTATGTCGCGGCCACGGAGCGAGGGCTGTCGTTGGAGCTCAGCACACTGGACGGGACGCTGACCAACCATCACGTCGCGACGGGTGTGCCGCTGTTCCATTCCTGGTCGTCAGACGGCGGCCGCATCGCTGTGCACGAAGGCAGCCGCCTCCTCCAGTTCGACCGGGCCACCCTCGACGTGCAGGAGATACACCAGAATGCAGTCGGCTTCCGGACGCCACAGTTCGCTCCGGACGGCGGCCTGATCTACGCGGCGCCCGCCCTCGCAGGCGGCATCGCCCTCTTTCGACACGACCCGGACGGTTCCTCGCATGAGCTCGGGCGGTTCGACGGAGGCCTTGCCTTCTCCATCATGGGCGGCGAGGTATTCGTGGCGGTCACGCACCGGGCCGACGCCAGCACGTTCCACTCGCTTTGGCGAGTGGCGCTGGATGGCGCGGGACGCGAACCGGTGGCCAGGGGACCTCTGGCTGGGTTCTGGGTCTCGCCGGCCGGAGCGATCCTGGTGACCGTCGTCCCCGCGCAGTCGGGCGACGGAATGGTCGCCCTGAATGCGTGCACGCCAGCGGGCGAGCTCGCCGGAGTCACTGAGCCGTTCCTGGCCTCCGACGATCTCCGCGTGGCCATGACCTTCTTCGACCAGTACAGCCTGTCGCACTCTCCCTGGTCCCCCGACGGAGGCCGACTCGTGGTGTGCGGACGAGTACGCGCCGACGGCACATCAGCCTCATTTGGCGACCCGGTCGGTGATTATGTCATGACCTGGCAGCCGGCAAGGGGAGAGCCGTTCGAGCAGGTCGTGCCCGGTTCCCTCGCATCATTTCCTCCAAAGAGTCGCCCGGAGGACGAATCGCAGTAAATGGCGGGTAATTCCCGAAATTTACGCGCGATCCGCGCCGATAGTACACTCGACGAACCCCCAGGAGCCTTCCCCTCTTATGCAAGACGCTCGCGATCTCAACCCTCCGTCGCAGCCCAGTTTCGGTGAGCAGGCGGCACGAACCGGTGTGCTGGTGTTTCTGTTGCTGGCCATCGTCACCCTCGCCTTTGGCCTCGGCTGGGGGGTCCAAGAGCTAATGGATGACGATCCGTCCAGCTCGACGGTCCAGAACGCGGCCAATAACAACGACGAAGACCCCATCGGCTCCGCGATCCTCAATGAGATCTACTCGATCCTCAGCACGCAGTACGTCGACAGGGACGACCTCGACCCGAACCTGCTGCGCGACTCGGCCATCGCTGGCGCAATCACAGCCCTCAATGACCGGGAGACCCAGTACATCCCCGCCGCGGACCTGAGCGCCGGCGCGCTCGATCTAGGCTCCACCTACCAGGGGATCGGTGCGAGCGTCTCGGACGCGAGCGGGGAAGTGCGCATCATCGCGCCCTTCCGTGACTCGCCCGCCGAGCAAGCTGGGATCCAGTCGGGCGACGCGATCCTCGAAGTCGACGGCGAGCCGACGGACGGCTGGACACAGCAGCTAGCGGTGGAGCGTATTCGCGGGCCCAAGGGCACGGAAGTCACACTCAAGGTCCGCCACTCGGACGGCACCATTGAGGACGTCACCGTTGTCCGGGGGGAGATCGACATCGAGAGCGTCTACCGGGAACCTTACCTTGAGGCCATTCCCGGCGAGAGCGGCGAGGGCCTCGTTGACCGCGAAGGAAACGAGGTCACGGATCTCTGCTACGTCCACATCGCCCAGTTCCACGACCGCACCGTGAATGAGCTGCGGGACAAAGCCGGCGACATTCAGTCGAGCGGCTGCACCGGACTTATCCTGGATGTCCGCGCCAATGGTGGCGGCCTGCTGAGCGCCACGGTGAACGTCGCGGATGAGTTCCTCGACAGTGGTGTGATCATCATCGAAGAGGATGGCGACGGAGAGCGCGAGTCGACCGAGGCACGGAGCGGTGGGATCCTGACGGACATCCCGATAGTCCTGATCCAGGACGGCGGCAGCGCCAGCGGGGCGGAGGTCCTGGCGGCCACGCTGCGGGACAACGGACGCGCCCAGATCGTCGGGACCCGGAGCTTCGGCAAGGGCACCGTAAACCAGCTCATCGAGCTGAAGGAATGCGGCGACCCCAAGGGATGCGGCGCGCTCTACGTCTCCATCGGCCGCTGGTTGACCCCGGACGGCGACCAGATCGAGGGACTCGGTATTACGCCCGACCTCGAGGTCCCGATGACGGCCGACGACTACATCGCCCAGGGCGACATCCAGCTGTTCAAGGCGATCGAGCTCCTGCGGGGCCAGTAGCCCGGCCCTCACTCGGGGGCAGTCTCGACCTGTCGTGCGAGAGGGCGTTGCGGAGGCGCAGGCGGCTTCGTGGGGGCCGCGGGACTGTGCCGCGCAGGCAACATCGCACGCTCGCTGATGCTCGCGCTGGGACTGTGGGGGTTCGTCGCGATACAGTCATTGAGCAATGGGCGAATCCACGATCGCGCAGAACCGCCGGGCGCGGCATGACTTCGAGATCCTCGAGCGATACGAGGCGGGCATCGCGCTGACCGGTTCGGAAATCAAGTCGGTGCGGGAGCACAAGGTGCAGCTCCAGGGGTCCTACGCGCGTCTCAAGGGCGGCGAGATGTGGCTGCAGGACGCGCACATCGCTCCCTACGCGAATGCCGGGTACACACCCCACGACCCCATGCGCGACCGCAAGCTTCTCCTGCACAAGAAGGAGATTGCGAAGATCGCCGAGGCGCTGAACGAGCGCGGGCTCACGCTCATCCCCCTCGCGATGTACTTCAAACGGGGCAAGGCGAAGGTGGAGCTTGGCATCGCACGCGGTCTCAAGCGTTATGACAAGCGCGAGCGCATGAAGGAACGCGACCAACAGCGGGACATCCAGCAGGCCGTCCGCCAGCGAGCATAGAACGGCCCCGGGCCCGGTGCTGTTAGGCTGGAGTAGGAGCATTGGTCCTCGCCTTCGGAGAATCGCCGTCTGCGCTGCTGAGCTTCGTCGTCCCGCCCGTCGTAGCAGCCGTCGCAGCGGCTGGCTTTCGGGCAGAGCGAGTCTTCGACGTCGCTCTTTGCGCCGCCGTTGGCGGCTGGATTCCCTTTACGTGGTGGCTCGTCGCGGCATTCGGAGGCACACCCCAGGGGACTGTCCCCGTCGTGATGGTCTCTGTCGCCTGGAGCGTCGCCTTCCTGACCCTCACGGGCCTTCTCAGTTGGGGGGCGGCAACCAGCGGCCGGGCGCTCCGCTCCCCGGCCTCGCCCTAGAGCACAAAACCCTCACGCGTGCGGTAGAGTTGGCAGCATCCCTTCTCGGAGCAACCCCACCCAATGGAATACCGCCTCTTCGGCCGGACCGGCATGAAGGTCTCGGACCTCTGCCTCGGCGCCATGATGTTCGGCAGCAAGACCAACCCCGAAGACTCCGCCGCGATCATCGACCGCGCGCTCGATGCCGGCATCAACTTCATCGACACAGCCAACGTGTACAGCGGTCGCGGCAAGAGCGAGGAGGCCGTGGGCGACGCACTGAAGCGAAACGGCAAGCGCGACGACGTCGTCCTCGCGACCAAGTTCCATGGCCAGATGGGCGACGGGCCCAACGACATGGGCTCATCCCGTCGCCACATCATCAAGCAGTGCGAGGACTCGCTGCGGCGGCTGAAGACGGACTGGATCGACCTATACCAGATTCACCGGCCCCGCTCCGACACGCCCATCGACGAGACGCTGCGCGCCCTCGACGACCTGATCCGGGCCGGCAAGGTCCGCTACATCGGCACGAGCACCTTCGCCGCCTGGCAGATGGTCGAGGCGGTCTACGTGGCCAAAGAGCTGGGCACAAATCGCTTCGTCTGCGAGCAGCCGCCGTACAACCTCCTGGACCGGCGAATCGAGCGAGAGATGATCCCGGTGGCGCAGACGTATGGCATCGCGCTCATCCCCTGGAGCCCCATCGCGGGCGGCCTGCTCACGGGGAAGTACATCCGAGGCCAGGAGCCACCCGAGGGCGCACGCTTCGCCGACCAGTCCAACCCCATCTACCGCCGGCGCATGACGGAGCGCATCTACGACGTCATCGAGCCCCTGCAGGAGCTGGCAGGCCGCAAGGGAGTCGCGCTCTCGCAGATGGCCCTCGCCTGGGTCACCCAGCGTCCAGGCGTCACGAGCTCGATCATCGGCCCGCGCACGATGGAGCAACTCGAGGACAACCTGCAGTCCTGGGACATCACGTTCACCGACGAGGAGCTGAAGGAGATCGACCGCATCATTCGGCCCGGCGATTATGTCGCGCCCTACTACGAGGCGGACTTCGGCCCGAGCCAGTTCAGGCGGTACTAGGGAGTCCGCTATGTTCCGTGGCCCATGGCGTGCGACGATTCGAAGTGCCGGCGCATTTCAGCGTCGTGGGCGTGTTATGGTGAGCGCATCCGGGTGCGCGCATCGACGGCGACCCGGGCCTTTCCCTGATTCTGGGAAGGGACATATCTCGGAACTAGCGCGCCAGCCGGCGACCGCCCTCCGGCATCTGTGACTTCGCGATGCTGGAGGCTGCTTGCAATCAACCAAGGACCGTGTCCGGCCGTGGCCGATGGCCGTCAGCGTCGTACCCACCTTGCCCATCGTTGCCTCCGGAGCGTTACCAGCTCCAATTGCCAGCGCCGCCGTGTCCACGGCGCCCGCTCTCAACTTGCGGAGGAGCCTGCGCCTGGCGCCGACCACCCCCGCGGTCCGGACAGCGCGCGGGCCGGCCCGGCTCCGAATCGCCATTGTGACCCCTGAAGCGGGGCCTGGTGCCGGCGTCCCTCACTACTGGCGCGCGCTCGCTGGCGTCCTCTCGAGGCAACATGAGGTGCATCTGTTCGCCGGCAACCACGAAGGCGTGCCACTCCCGGGAGTCCACGTGCACCGGCTCCCGGCCCTGAAGGCCGGGTGGTTCCTCACGCACGCGGCGTTCTACGCCGCGGCGAACGCGCGCTTCGCCTTGGCTCGCGTCCTGAGGCGCCGTCCATTCGATCTGGTGCTCGGCATCGGCGCGTTGACGCCCTTCGCCGATGTGGCCACGGTCCATTTCGTGCAGGCGCGAGAGCAGGACCTGGAGCGGCGCAAGCTATTCCCGAAGGAGCGGACGCGGACCGGGCTGGCGAGCCTCGACTACGCACTCTACAGCCACGCCATGAGCTGGATCGGGCGACGCTTCTACAAGCAGACCGACGCGCTTATCGTCACCATCTCGAAGTCTGTGAAGGACGATCTTGCGTTGCTGGAGGGGGCGCCCTCGGCGGCAATGGTGGTCGTGCCCAATGGCGTAGACGTCGAGCGGTTTCACCCGGACAACCGCGAGCGGCATCGCGCCTCAACCCGCGCGAAACTGGGCCTTGGGCGCGAACACACGGCCGTGCTCTTCGTCGGGAACTCCTGGGGTAGGAAGGGGTTGCGCACAGCTATCGAGGCGATCCGCGGTCCTGAACACGCAAACGTGAGACTGGTGGTCGTCGGTGACGGGATCGCGGCGCCGTTCCTCGATGGCCTCCCCGCGGACGTTGTGGATCGCATCATCTTCGCCGGCGCACAGAGCCACGAGGTCGAGCGGTTCTATGCCGCCGCCGATGTCTTTATTCTGCCGACACTCTACGAGCCCTTCGGACTCGTGATCCTGGAGGCGATGGCGTGTGGGCTCCCAACGATCGTGAGCGCATGCGCGGGCGCAGCCGAGTGGTTGAAGGACGGCGTAGACCTTGTGTTGCTTCAAGACCCCACTGACGGCGAGGAGGCCAGGGCGGCGTTGCACTCGATCGTGAGTGACCCGGCCTTCGCAGCGGGGCTGGCGGCAAACGGTCGCCGGGCCGCCGAGAGCCTCCAATGGAGCCACGTGGCCGAGCAGATCGTCGAGGCCGCTGGCGTACGGGTGCGTGCCCGGCAACAACTTCAGGAAGCACGAGCGATCTGAGGCTGCTAGCCCGCGAACGCATGTGCTATACTGAGAGTCGCTCCATGTGGGGACGAAAGGATTCGACAGGAGGAAAGGTAGCCGGGTAGCAGGCCGAGGTTGGTCACGATGTGCCTCGTTAAAACGCGACCAAACAATAGTTGGCAATCGTCAACAACTCGCTCTCGCGGCTTAATTAGCCCGAGACGTCTCTCGTAGCCCTCGCCCTGGTGGGGCCACTTGAGACGTTGCAATGCCAGGGTGCTGCGGTATAACGCCGATACCTACCGCTTAAGATCATCGGCTGGTCAGGTTGCGTGGGGACCACCACTGTAGCGCCTGGCGAGATCCAAATCGGTGGGAAAGCCTGTAGGATAACTCGGAGCCGCACCTTTCTGGACCGGGGGTTCAACTCCCCCGCGTCTCCACCAACACACATGAGAAGCGCTCTTCCTCGGAAGGGCGCTTTGTTGTGCGCGCCATCTTGCGCTGTCTCTCGCGATCCGGAAGAATCCGCCCCAATTCAGTTCGGGGGACATCATGACTGACTCCAGGTGGGCTGGCCTTGCGGCAATCGTTTTCGCCGTGCTCCTGGTCGTGGGTATGGTTCTGCCCGGCGACGCGCCGACGAGTGATGAGGCAGACAGTGAGTACGTTGACTACTACGAGGACAGTGGGAACCAGCGCCTTCTCATCGCGAGCGTGTACGTGATCACGTTGAGCTCGCTCGCGCTCGTAGCTTTCGCCACGCTGCAGTTCCGTTCGGGGAGTGCGCTGGCCTCGCTCGCCCGGGCAATGGCAGTGGTCGCGGCCACGGCATTCGCGATCGGGTCGGTGGCCCTCGCCACCGTCGGCGCGGAGATCCTGATCAACGACGCAGAAGTCGACCCGGGGGTGGCGCGGTTCCTCCCGAGCATGGGCTTCGGCACGATGCTGATTGTCGGCGGGCTGGCGGCCTCGGCGATGATCGCTGCGATCTCGGCGGACTGGCTGCGAAGCGGTGCGATGCCCCGGTGGCTGTGCTGGCTGGGCTTCGCGTGCGCTGTGGTGTTGCTGGCCGGGGTCATCTTCCTCCCCATGATCGCGTTGGTTCTCTGGGCGGTTGTGACAGGGATCGTGTTGCTGCGCCCGACGAGCGCCACAGCCGTCCCCGCAACAGCCTGACGGCGTCGTTCAAGCCCGGTCGCGTTCGCTAAGGCGGCTACGGCGACCTGGGTCCCGTGATTTTCAGCATGAGCGTGGTGACCGTTTCCCGCGCTCGTTCGTAGATGCGGTCGCGGGCAAGCAGCTTCTCGTAGGCAGCGCGAGGGGACATGCCAAGCACTTCCTGGCGTGCGCGAATGGCCGCGATCCACTTGAGTCGCGTCTGGGGCCAGTCTCGGAGGGCGTAGAGGTTGTTGCGCGCAGACTCCAGATCCGCGAGTTGATCCTTGGTCAGGTCAGCCACACCACTGAGGGTGCGTGATCATCCGCCGCAGGGCAAGTTTGGGGCTAGCCCTCCAGCCATTCGCCGTCATACACGCGCACGGCGGGGCCTGTCATGAAGACCGAGCCGGAGCCCGGCCATTCAAGGATGAGGTCGCCGCCCGGCTGCGAATCGACGATGCGGTCGCCCGTGAGGAAGCGCATGCGCGAGGCAGCGGCCACGGCTGCGGCGCTCGTCCCGGACGCCAGCGTGATGCCAGAGCCGCGCTCCCAGATGCGATGCTTCACGTGGCCCTTGTCGATCACCTGTACCACCTGGAAGTTGGTACGTCGCGGGAACATCGGGTGGCGTTCGACCAGCGGGCCGATGCGCTCCAGTGGAAACTCGTCCGGGTCGGAGTCGATGTAATGGATGGCGTGGGGGTTGCCCATGCTCACGAGCGTGAGCTTCAGGTCGATGCCGTCGACGGTGAGGGGCAAGTCGACGACCGGCCCGTGGCCCTCCACGTTCGCGGGCAGGGATGCGGGGTCGAAGTTGGGCAGGCCCATGTCCACCCTCGCGGCGACTACGACGCCGCTCTCGCGGAAGAGCTGGAGGGTCTTGATGCCGGCGAGCGTGTCGATGGTCACCTGCGTGGTGTCCGCCGCGACCATCCCCTCTTCCACCGCGTACTTCGCCAGGCAGCGAATGCCATTGCCGCACATCTCCGCCTCGGAGCCATCCGCGTTGAACATGCGCATGAGCAGGTCCGCACGGGCGGACGGGAGCGCGAGGATGAGGCCGTCGGAGCCGATGCCGAAGTGCCGGTCGCTGACGCGCCGCGAGAGCTCGGACCAGTCGCGATCCTCGTCGGGCGCGGGCCGGTAATAGATGTAGTCGTTGCCGTTGCCGTGCATCTTCGTGACGCGCATGAGGAGATTGAACCACATCGAAGAAAGCGCGACGACTCTCAGACGTTCTCGACGGCGACCAGACCGCGGTACGTGAGACGCGCGAGGCTACCAACGTGGACAAGCGTCGGACCCCCCGCGGACCCGAGGCTCGGCCCGGGGAGGAGCACATCGAAGGTGCACCGTCGATCCTTGCCCGATGGCTCGCCTTCAATGAAGCCAACCGAGAAGGGGGTGCCCGCGAGGGCGCGGGTCCACTCGAATCGCCCCTCGGGCCAATCGGCGAGGAGTTCGGCGGGCCTGAGATCCTGGCCAGCCGTCGCTTCGACCGATTCCAGCCACGCGGAGACATCCCAACGCGCGACAGCCCGGGCAAGTTCTTCGGTGCGATTCAAGGGGTCCGTCCGGCCCGGTACCGCTCGCCGGGCGAGTGCTTCGTCCGAGTACTCATCGAGGACCTCAGGCAGCGGCAGCCGGTCCGCCGTGAGTATTCGGACCCGCGGATAGTGCATGATTCCCTGGAACGGGCGTTCGCAGCAGGGGCACGAATCGCCCGCCTCGCGCCATACGCCGGTCATCCCCGGTTCGCGCCGCGGATGACGTTCGTGCAGGCACCCGTGAAAATGTTGGCCTGGAGGTCGATGTCATCGGCGTCCTGGACCCAGGTGATGCGCGGGTCATCGCGGCGGAACCACTGGGCCTGGCGGCGAGCGAGGCGGCGGGTGGCGCGTTTCGTCAGCTCGATCGCTTCATCCAGCGAGAGCTCGCCCGCGAGGTGCTTCGCTACCTCGGCGTAGCCGATGGACGACATCGCGGAGGCATCCGGGAGCACTCCCGCACCCAGCAGGCTCCTAACCTCATCGACAAATCCTCCCTCAAACATCGCGTCCGCGCGGCGTTCGATGCGTTCATCGAGGGTGTCGCGAGGCACATCGATGCCGAAGAGCAGGTGCTCGAAGTCGGGAGCGCGTTTGGTCTGCCAGTCGCTGATAGGCGTGCCGGTGTGCTCGTAGACCTCGAGCGCGCGGATCACGCGGCGCACGTTGCGGGCATCGATCCGGTCGGCGGCGAGGGGGTCCACACCCGCCAGGCGACCGTGCAGGGAGTCCGCCCCGTATTCCTCCGCCTCGGCCGCGAGCTGCGCGCGAAGCTCCTCATCCGGGGGGACCTCCGGCACGCTCCAGTTCTCGAGCAAGGCCCAGACGTATTGCCCGGTCCCACCCACGAGCCATGGGAACGTACCCTTTGCCCAGAGGGCATCGAAGGTCGCAAGCGCCTGCTCCCGGTAGAGGGCGAGGCTGTAGCTCTCGGTTGGGCCACAGATGTCGTAGAGGTGGTGTCGCACCAGCTTTCGCTCGGCGACCGCTGGCTTCGCCGTCCCGATGTCCATGCCGCGGTACACCTGGCGGCTGTCGGCGTTCACGATCTCGCCGCCCAGCCGCTGGGCGAGCTCCAGGGCGATGGCCGACTTGCCCGAGCCGGTCGGCCCGACGATCGCAACCACGCGCCGCAGCGTCATCCCCGCGCCGCCGCGACGATGGTTGCGAACTGGTCGGCCTTCAGTGAAGCACCGCCCACGAGTGCGCCGTCGATGTCGGGCTGAGCGAGCAACTCGGCCGCGTTCTCAGCGTTCACGCTGCCACCGTATTGGACGCGGATGCGGTCGGCGGCGAGGTCGCCGGCGAGCGCGCGAAGCTGGCCGCGGATGAACGCACAGGCCGCCTGGGCGATATCCGGGGTGGCGGTCTCGCCCGTCCCAATAGCCCAGATCGGCTCGTAAGCGACGGTGACCCGCCCGTCGATGGCAAGGCCTGAAAGTCCCCGCTCGATTTGCCGCGAGAGCACCGCCTCCGTCTCGCCCGCTCGCCGCTGCTCGAGGGTCTCGCCTACGCAGACGATGGGGTCGAGCCGTGACGCAAGCACCGCCGCGACCTTCTTCTGGACCGTCCCATCCGTCTCCGCGAAGAGCTGCCTGCGCTCGCTGTGGCCGATGATCACGTAGCGGCAGTAGTCCTCGAGCATGGCCACGCTCACCTCGCCGGTGAACGCCCCCTTCGGCTCCCAGTGGACGTCCTGGGCTCCGAGCGCGACGTGGGTGCGGGACGTTATGTCTTGGACCACCTGCAGATGCGGGAACGGCACGCATAAGGCGACATCGCAGGTGGCCTCCCGTGTCGACTGCACAACCGCATCAGCGAGCTCGGCCGCCTCGTGGCGCGTGGTGTTCATCTTCCAGTTCCCGGCGACGAATGGGCGGCGCACGTCAGGCTCCGTACTTCTCGAGGCGCATGGCGTGCGCCATCGCGAGCGGGAGGGACTCCACCGCGGGGAAGATCCCGAGGCTCCCCTTCAGACACTCGGCTTCGTTGAAATTCTCGGCCCCGCCCTGGCGGCAGTAGCGCGAGGAGAGGAGAAACGGCACCGGATGCCAGGAGTGGGCGGCCATCAGGGCGGGAGTGGAGTGGTCGCCCGCGATCATGAGCACGTCCGGATCGAGATCCAGCAGCCCCGGCAGCCACGAATCGAACTCCTCCACCGCGTGCGTCTTTCGCTCGAAGTCGCCGTCTTCGCCGGCGGCGTCGGTCTTCTTGTAGTGGATGAAGAAGAAGTCGTAGTCGTCCCAGCGCTGTTTGACCACGGCTAGCTGCTCCTCGAGGCCCCCGGGGCATGCCAGGGCATCCATACCCGCGAGCTTCGCCAGCCCGCGGTACATCGGGTACACCGCGAGGGCGGCCGCGCGGAGGCCCCATGTCTCACCGAAGTCCGGGAGCGAGGGGTACTTCGCGAAGCCACGCAGCATGAGCCCGTTGGCCTGTGGCTGGTCTCGCAGCAAGTCCTCAGCGCGGAGGACGAACTCGTTCACGAGCGCGGCGGTGTTCTGCGAGGCGTCGTCGGCGCCCTGTGCCGTCAGGGGCGTCACTCCCGTGACCTGGGGGTCCGTGGTCGTGACCTGGTCGCCCAGGCCCTCGCCCCGAAGCACGAGAACGAAACGGTGCTCGCGGACGGGCTCCAGGAACAGCTCGACTCCCGGGAGCTCGATGGCGCGCAGCCGCTCGATGAGCTTCGAGGACGTCTCAGTCGCGACACGACCGGCGCGGCGATCCGTGATCTTCCGGTCCGCATCGAGGGTGCAGAAGTTGCCGCGGGCGGCGACGTCGGTCGGGCTCAGCTCGAAGTCGATACCCACCGCTTCGAGGACGCCGCGACCGATGTCGTAGACGTACGGGTCATACCCGAAGAGCGCGAGGTGGCCGGGACCGGAGCCCGGGGTGATGCCGAGTCCGACAGGCGTGGTCAGCCCCACCTCCGAGCGCGTGGCCAGGCGGTCGAGGTTAGGACACCTCGCCTGTTCGAGCTCGCTGCGCTGCGTTTCGCTGCGCGGCAGCCCACCCAGGCCATCGAGCACACAGAGGATAATTTTGGTCGTGTTCGGCCTTGCCAGCCGCTTAGCTAGTGCGAGATCCACGACGTTTCATCTTACGGGCGGAGGCCGGTCGTGGCGATGACTCCCGGGGCCGTTCTCCAAAGTGATCCACGAGCTTCTGGCCGTTCCTGATGCTGAGCGTGAGGCGGTCGGCCTTCACCTTCCAGAGGCGGGGGATGATCCAGATGCGCACGGGGTTTCGCAGGTCCAGCTCGACGGCCTCGCCCCAGGCCGAGGTGAGCGCCACGTGGCCCCGGAAGTTGCTGCGGATGCCGATGCCGCCCCACAGCGGCCAGCTCACGCGGCGCGCCGCCGCGATATCCGCGTTCGCAACCACGGTATCGACGAAGCCGGCGAAACGGATGCGGGTGCGTTCCTCCGCAATCGCGACGAATGACGTTGGGGCGCGCAAGGCGGCGGCGAAGCACCAGAGGAATGCGAATCCGAGGACGACCGCCGGCACGATGGCGATGATCACGCCCTCGCTGACGAGGAGAATGGAGAGCACGGCGCCGATGCCCATGGCGAGGCACACCAGTGCGAGGAAGACCTGGAACAGACGAATGCCACGAAATACGAACAGCACGTCAGGCATCGTCCAGCGCGGCCACGCCGGGGAGTTCGCGGCCCTCGATCATCTCGAGCGAGGCCCCACCGCCGGTTGAGACGTGTGTGAATTGATCCTGGAGGCCGAGTTGCGCTACCACGGCGGCTGTCTCGCCGCCGCCGACCACCGTCGTGGCATCGAGCGCGGCGATCGCTTTCGCGACTCCGTGCGAGCCATGGGCGAACTTCGGCCACTCGAACACCCCCATGGGCCCGTTCCAGACGACAGCCTTCGCACGGCGGAGGGCTGTGGAGTACTCCTTGACGGTCTCCGGGCCGATGTCCAGCACCATGTAGCCGCGGGGAACGTGCGCGACCGGGACCGTGCGGGAGGCCGAGCCTTCCTCGAAGCGCTCGGCAGCGACCACATCACGGGGCAGGTGCACCTCGAGGCCGCGTTCGCGAGCGGTCGTGAGGATGCGTTTCGCGGCCTCCACCTGCTCGTCTTCGACCATGGACATCGCAACATCGACGCCCTCGGCCTTGAGGAACGTGTTCGCCATCCCGCCTCCGAGCAGCAGCATGTCTAGCCGCGGAAGCAGGTGCTCGATCGCGGGGATCTTGGTGCTCACCTTCGCCCCGCCGATCACGGCCGCGAACGGCTTCGGCGGAGCTTCGACCAGCGCCTTGAGGTAATGCACCTCCTTCTCCAGCAGGAATCCCGCGACCGCGGGCAAGTAGTGCGTGACCCCCTCGGTCGAGGCGTGGGCGCGGTGCGCCGTTCCAAAGGCGTCGTTCACGAACAGTTCGGCCGGGGCCGCGAGTTGCCGCGCGAATTCGGGGTCGTTCGCCTCCTCCCCGCGGTGAAAGCGCAGGTTCTCGAGCAGCAGCACCTGGTTCGGGGCCATCTCGTCGACCGCCTGCTCTACCTCATCGCCGACGCAGTCTTCGACGAAGAGCACTTCGCGATTCATGAGGTTGCCCATGCGCCCCGCCACCGGGGCGAGTGAGAGCGCTTCGTCGCGCCCGTTCGGACGGCCCAGGTGGGAGCAGACGATGACCTTCGCCCCGTGGTCGAGTAGATACTGGATGGTAGGCAGCGATTCGCGGATACGCGTGTCGTCGGCGACCGTGCCGCGATCCAGCGGGACGTTCAGGTCGGCGCGGACGAGCACAGTCTTGCCGGCGACATCGACGTCCCGAACGGTCTTCTTGCCGATGCCGGTCACGAGCGAGCCTCTGCCCCGATGCTGCGCGCTTCCACGTCCATCATCTTGCCAAGGCGGCGAGAGTGGCGGCCGCCCTCGAAGGTATTAGTCAGGAAGGCCGCGAGGATATCGTCCGCGACGCCGCGACCGACCTCCCAGGCGCCGAGCGCGAGCATGTTCGCGTTCGTGTGCTGGCGGGCGCGGGTTGCACCCCAGGACGTGTGGCAGAGCGCGCAGCGAATGCCGGGCACCTTGTTTGCCGTAATGCTGATGCCCACACCATTCGAGCAGAGCACGACGCCCAGGTCCGCCCGCTCAGCGACCACCTCCCGGGCGACCGCTTCGGCGAAGTCGGGGTAATCGACGCTCTCCGGGCCGTCTGTGCCGAGGTCGTGGACCTCGTGGCCGAGGCCTTTTGCCGTTTCGATCAGGTGCTGTTTGAGGTCGTAGCCGGCGTGGTCGGCGCCGAAGGCCAATCTCACTGGCGGACGCTCCTGAGGACGGGGATATCGCTCAACCCCAGTATACGGGCGATGGTCTGCCGGTCGATTGCGCCCTCGCGGAGGATGCGGACGTCGCCGGTGGAACAGTCGATGACGGTGGAGTCGATGCCCTGGGGAGTGGGTCCGGCGTCGATGGCGATCGCGGCGAAGTCGCCCACCTGGGCGATAGCATCGGGGCAGGTGGTTGGGCTCGGCTGACCGTGCCGGTTCGCGCTGGATGCGGCGAGTGGCGCGCCCAGCGCATCAACCACATGCCGGATGACGCCGGAGTCCGGCATCCGGAAGCCGACCGTGCGCCCTCCAGCGAGCGCGGGCGAGTCCCAACCATCCTGCGCCCGCACGATGATGGTCCACGGTCCAGGCCCGAGGTCACCCGCTAGCCGCTTCGCGTGGGTGTTCAGCACTGCGTACGACCTCATGTGAGCGCCGTTGGAGCCGAACAGGAGTTGTAGCGGAGCCTCCGAGCCCTTGCCCTTCGCGGTGTAGAGAGCCCGAACGGCAGCATCGGCCCGAATATCGGCGCAGATGCCGTAGACGGTATCCGTCGGGAGGATCGCGAGCTTGCCTGCTCTCAGAAGACGGACGGCCTCGGCGACGTCCTTCTCGTTCTCTGCGTCTCTGCGGTTCAATCAACACTCCGCGCTCTCCGCGCCTCCGCGGTGAATCGAACCTCGAATTCGTAGACCAAAGTGTACAATTTTGTTACCGTCTCGTATGGGTACCGCGCCTTCCATGTCCGACCTCGAACAGAAGTCCCGCGAGGCTGCCGCCGACCCGGCGCGCGGCCATGAAACGATCGTCGTGCTCGACTTCGGCTCCCAATTCGCGATGCTCATTGCGCGGCGCGTGCGCGAGCTGAACACGTACTGCGAGTTCCTCCCGTGGGACACGCCGCCGGAGCGCCTCCAGGAGATGGATCTGCGCGGCATCATCCTCTCCGGCGGACCAAACAGCGTCTACGAGGCCGATGCGCCCCACGCTCCCCAGTGGGTCTGGGACTCCGGTCTCCCTGTGCTCGGCATCTGCTACGGCATGCAGCTCATGGCGCACCAGCTCGGCGGCAAGGTGGTCCCCGGCACCGAGCGCGAGTACGGGCCCGCCAAAGTGCAGCGCGAGCAGGACGCACCCCTCCTCGGAGGGCTCCCGGATGAGTTCGATGTGTGGATGAGCCACGGCGACCGGCTGGAAGTCGTGCCGCCGGGCTTCACATCGTTCGCGAGGTCCGGCAACTCCCCGTTCGCTGTCATGGCCGACGTCGACCGCGGTTACTACGGGCTCCAGTTTCACCCGGAGGTCGTGCACACGCCCTGCGGGAAAAACATCCTGAGCAACTTCGTGCACGACGTTTGCGGCGCGCCCGGGACGTGGACGCCGGGCAACTTCATCGAGGAGACGGTCGAGAACATCCGGCGGCAAGTCGGGCCGACGGGGCACGTCATCTGCGGGCTCTCCGGGGGCGTGGACAGCGCCGTCGCGGCGGCCTTGATCGACCGCGCCATCGGTGACCGCCTGACGTGCATCTTCGTGGACAATGGCCTGCTGCGAGCGGGCGAGGCCGAGGAGGTGGTGAGCACGTTCACGCGCGAGATGCCGTTGAACCTGGTCCACGTCAACGCGGAAGACGAGTTCCTCGCGCAACTCGCGGAGGTCACGAACCCCGAGACCAAGCGCGTGCGCATCGGCAACACCTTCGTGCGCATCTTCGAGCGCGAGGCCCGCAAGGTGGAGAACGCGACCTTCCTCGCCCAGGGAACGCTCTACCCGGACGTCATCGAAAGCGCCTCCCACGGCAAGGGCGCAGCGAAGATCAAGACGCACCACAACGTCGGCGGCCTTCCAGCGGACATGAAGCTCGACCTCGTGGAGCCGCTGCGCTACCTGTTCAAGGACGAAGTGCGGCGCATCGGCGAGGCGCTGGGCCTGCCGGAGGCGATGGTCTGGCGGCATCCCTTCCCCGGCCCTGGCCTCGGCATCCGCGTCATCGGCGAGGTCACCAGGGAGAAGCTCGACATCCTGCGGCTCGCTGACAAGATCGTGATGGACGAGGTCCGGCACGCCGGCCTCTACCGAAAGCTCTGGCAGTCATTTGCGGTGCTGACGGACACCAAGACGGTCGGCGTCATGGGCGACTTCCGCACCTATGGGTATGCGGTGGCACTGCGCGCAGTCGTCGCGGACGATGCCATGACGGCGGACTGGGCGCGCCTCCCGCACGAGCTGTTGGGACGGATCTCGAACCGCATCGTGAACGAAGTTCACGGCGTGAACCGCGTGGTCTACGACATCACAAGCAAACCTCCGGGCACTATCGAGTGGGAGTAGCTCGCATTAGGATCGAGACGACATGGGACTGACCACTGTTGAAGTAGAGATCGGCCTTCCGAATGACGGAGATCGTTGGGAATCATTGGAGTTTCTCGTGGATTCCGGCGCCGTCTACTCAGTGGTGCCCGCGGCGGTTCTCGAGCGGCTCGGTATCAAGCCGATCGCCGAGCAGGTGTTCCGCCTGGCTCACGGCGATCGGATAGTGAGAAGGAAGGGAATCGCGGCCTTCCGTCTCGGGGAGCGCATTGGCGGCGCGGATGTGGTCTTCGGAGAGCCCGGCGACTCGAATCTGCTCGGCGCGTTGACGTTGGAGTCGCTTGGTTTGGCGCTCGATCCTTTGAGGCGGGAGCTTCGCGAACTCCCAATGTTGCTCTAGTGGGATCGCGGGTGCTCTTAGTCGGCATGGGGGCGCGCGAGCACGCTATCGCGTGGAAGCTCCGCCAGAGTCCGCTCGTCGATGAGATATTCGTCGCACCGGGGAACGCGGGAACGGCGCTGGTCGCCGACAACCTGCCATTCCAGCCAAAGGACATCGACGGCATCGTCAGGGCCGCACGCGACCACCGCGTCGACTTCTACCTCGCCAGCATGGACGACCCACAGCCGCTTGGACTCGTCGACCGCCTGAGTGCGGAAGGCATCCTTTGCTACGGGCCTACGCAGGCGGCTGCCCAGCTTGAGGCAAGCAAGGCGTTCTCCAAAGAGTTCATGGTAGGGCACGGGATTCGCACGGCGCGCGCGCAGGTGTTCGCCTCCTATCGGGACGCCTGTGCCTACGTAGAGAACCTTCCCGACCGCGGTGTGGTCATCAAGGCGAGCGGGCTGGCGGCGGGTAAGGGCGTGCTGCTGTGCAACTCCAACGCAGAGGCGCTCGAAGCGCTCGACATCGCCATGGTGCGCCGCGACTTCGGCTCCGCCGGCGACACCGTACTCATCGAGGAGCGGCTGCACGGGTGGGAGACGAGCGCGCACGCCTTCTGCGACGGCAAGACGGCGCTCATGTTCCCCTTCGCCACCGACTACAAGCGCGCACAGGACGGCGACACCGGCCTGAACACGGGGGGCATGGGCGCGTATGCCCCGAGCGCCCAGGTGGGCGCCGCGATGGCCGAACGCATTCGACGAGACGTAGTCGAGCCCACGCTCGCGGGCATGGCCGAGCGCGGCGCGCCGTTCGTGGGCACGCTATTCCCGGGGCTGATGGTCACCGACGCTGGTGAATACGTGATCGAGTACAACGCCCGTTTCGGCGACCCGGAGGCACAGGTCCACATGGTTCGGCTCGAAAGCGATCTCTTCGAGGTGTGCAAGGCGGCAGCGCAGGGGCGCTTGCACGAGGTGGAAGTGCACTGGTCGACGAAGCCGGCAGTGGGTGTGGTCTGTGCGGCCGGTGGGTACCCGGCCACGTACCGCATCGGCCAGGTGATTGAGGGCGTGGATGACGTGGATCAGGATGTCCAGGTGTTCCTCGCTGGTGCGAAGGATGACGCCCGAGGGCTTGTCACGAACGGCGGACGCGTACTCACCGTGGTAGCAACCGGGGACACCGTGGCCGAGGCACGACAGAAGGCCTACGAGAACGTCAAGCGCATAAGCTTTACCGATATGCAGTACCGCCAGGACATCGCCGCGGAGGCCGTGCAGTGACCAATCCCCTCGTTGCCGTGCTCATGGGCTCAAAGAGCGACGAACCGCTGCTCGAGCCGACAACGAAGGTGCTCGACGAGCTCGGGATCCCCTACGTCACACGCGCCATGTCCGCCCACCGAACGCCCGACAAAGTGCGCGAGTTCGCCAAACGAGCCGAGAGTGACGGTTTCGAGGTGTTCATCTGCGCGGCGGGGGGTGCCGCGGCTCTGCCAGGAGCGGTGGCCGCCCACACGACGCTGCCGGTCATCGGTATCCCGCTGACATCGAGCGAGGTACCGGGCGCTCTGGACGCGATCTACGGCGTGCTGCAGATGCCGCCGGGCGTGCCGGTCGCGGCCGTGGCGGTCGGGGCCTGGGGGGCGCGCAACGCGGCTTACCTTGCCGCCGCAATTCTTTCCCTTAAGCACGACGACATCCGCCAGGCCTACAAAGCGTTCCGGGACAAGCAGTCCCAGGGATAATCATCCGACGGAGTCCGAGCGCGACCATGAGGAGCGTGCGATGGTGCCGTGTCGGCCGGTTGCCACCGGTTTGCGTGAATCCGGCCCCAATCTCCGGACAACTCACCCCTTCAGGACGTACTCACTCGTATGGAGCGCGCGTCCGCCGGAGGTGAACTCCGCCACGTCGGCCGCAATCGCCGCGCGTCCTTCCTCGGAGTCGTAGAACCGCTCGCGCAGGTCCTCGGCCGTGCGGAAGTGGAGCACCGCGAAGCCGTCCCACTTGTCCGAGCCGGGTGCGCTCGTGGTCACGACGTTCCGTGTGTACCGCCACATGCCGACATGCACACTCAGGGCCAACGGCGCGTGCTTCTGCCCCCAGTAGGCAGCGTACTGGTCCTGGGTCATGTCCCGCCGGCGTCGCGCCAGGTAGATCGATTTCACTCCGGGCGACCGCTCGCCGAGGGGCCAGGCGCGTTCATAGTCGCGCTCGATCGTCTCGTTCACGCGGTAGACGTGCGCCGTCCCGGGCAGGTCGAGCGGCATCGTCGCCGAGGGCGCGGTCCCATCAGCCCAGATCTCCACGACGGCGTCATACGATGGCTGCCCACCTGCCCGGAGCCCCGCCTCCTCCGCCGGGACATCCACGAGGTCGAGAACCAGCCCCGAGACCTGCGGCTGTTGTGCGATCGCTCGGCGAGCGCCGTCCAGGAGCTGCTCACAGAACGCCAGCCGGTCAGCGCCGGGCGGTCGCTTCACGAGGGCGAGCAGCTTGTCCATCGTCGTCTCTCCCCGGGTCCAGTAGGTTGGCTCCGCCGCGGGTATAGTAGCGACCCACGGGCGCATCCACGACTCTCGCGCTCACGGTGGGACAGATGGGCAAGTTGGACGGGCGAGTGGCATTGATTACGGGCGGGGCGCGCGGCCAGGGCGCGGCCGAGGCCGAGCTTTTCGCGTCCGAGGGGGCCACGGTAGTAGTCACCGATGTCCTGGACGACGACGGCAAGAAGACAGCGGCGCGAGTGGGTGGAAAGTACCTGCACCAGGACGTAACCGACGAGGCGCGCTGGCGGGCGGTCGTTGATGACATCGTCCAGGACCACGGCCGCCTGGACATTCTGGTCAACAACGCCGGCATCTACCGCAGTGAGTCACTGCTCGATGCCAGCGTCGACACTTACCGGCAGGTGATCGAAATAAACCAGGTTGGCGTGTTCCTGGGGATGCAGGCGGTCGCGGCCGCGATGATGGAGCGGAACTCGGGTGCCATCGTGAACATTTCGTCAGTCGCGGGCCTGCGGGGTGGCGCCGGCGGCTTCGCCTACACTGCCAGCAAGTGGGCCGTCCGCGGCATGACGAAGTCGGCGGCCGTGCAGCTGGCGCGATATGGGATCCGCGTGAATTCGATCCACCCGGGGCTTATCGAGACGCCGATGCTGCACTCCATTCCCGGCATCGACGCGGGCGGGCTCGACCAGGCCCTGCGGAGGGTGCCCATGCGGCGGGTGGCCGAGGCGAGCGAGGTCGCGAAGCTCGCCCTCTTCCTCGCGTCGGACGACAGCAGCTACTCGACTGGCGGCGAATTTGTGATTGACGGCGGCATGACCGCCTGAGCGAAAGGAGCGACGTGATGACAAACGGACTGACCAAGAATGATGAAGCCACGCCGGTGGAGATGCTCCCCGGCATCTTCCGGCGCACCCTGAATGAAGGCGCGCACACGATGCTCTGCGAGTTGCACATGGCCGCCGGGAGCACCGTCCCGGCGCACACCCATCCCCACGAGCAGACGGGCTACCTCGCGAGCGGCCGCTTCCGCTTCCGCCTGGGCGAGAGGTGGCTGGAGATGGGTCCCGGCGACTCGTGGTGTGTCCCCGGGGGCGTGGAGCACGAAGTCATCGTGATCGAAGACACGATCGCGATCGACGTCTTCTCCCCACCGCGCGAGGAGTACCGCGACCCGATGCACGGGGTGTGACCGGACTACAATGGCGGCTCCCGGCCCCCAGCAGGCACACGCTTTAAGTCCTCATCTCCGGAGGCTGCACCTTTGACTTCGGCTATCTACGCAGGCAGTTTCGATCCTATCACCAACGGCCATGGTGCCATCATTCGGGCAGGGCTGATAGCCTTCGAGCGCCTTACCGTAGCCGTAGTACGGAACCCATCGAAGTCGCCGCTGTTTTCGCTTGAAGAACGCAAAGACATGATCCACAAAGTGCTCGACAACGATCCCAGAGTGGACATCGAAAGTTTCGAGCAGGGACTTCTGGTGGATTACGCGCGCCGCAAGGGGGGACAAATGTGATTCTCAAAGGCCTGAGGGCTGTCGGTGACTTCGACACCGAGCTTCAGATGGCTACTATGAATCGTCAGCTTGCGCCTGACATTGTCACCGTCTTCATTATGGCGAACGACTATTTCTACGTAAGTTCGACACTGATAAAGGAGGTGGCGTCCTTGGGCGGTACACTCAACAACATCGTCCATCCCTATGTTGAGAGCTGCCTACGAAGGAAGGTCGGCGGAGGCTCGGCTTAAAACGAGACCTTGCGCCGAGCCGCACCTCCGCGACCGGCCGAGGTCGGGCCGCCCGTCGAAACTAAGGCGCGCTTCCTTTATCCTCTCCGAGTGATACCCCGTTACTCCCGGCCCGAGATGAGCGCTGTGTGGAGCGAAGAGAACAAGTTCCAGCGCTGGCTCGACGTGGAGGTCGCTGCGACGGACGCCTGGGCTGAGCTCGGTCAGATCCCGCAGGCGGCAGCGGAGAAGATCAGGCGAGATGCTTCATTCGACCTCGTGAAGGTGCACGAGTACATCGCAATCACGCACCACGACGTCACCGCCTTCCTGAAGTCGGTCCAGGAGTCCCTGGGCGACGAAGGACGTTATGTTCACTTCGGCCTGACCAGCTCCGACGTGTGGGACACGGCCACGGCGCTCCAGCTACGCGACGCATGCGACCTCCTCCTCGAAGGCCTCGACGACCTCTCCCGGGTAGTCGAACGGCAGTCGAAGGCGCACCGCGACACGCTCTGCACGGGCCGAACCCACGGAGTACACGCCGAGCCGACAACCTTCGGGCTGAAGCTGGCCGTCTGGGTCGACGAGCTGCGGCGAGGGCGCGTGCGGCTGGAACAGGCGCGCGACGCCATCGCAGTGGGCGCCATCAGCGGGACAGTGGGCACACACGCGTCCGTCCCGCCGGAGCTCGAGGAAATCGTCTGCCGCAAGCTCGGCCTGGGTATCGAGCTCGCCTCCACGCAGATCATCCAGCGCGACCGTCACGCGCAATTCGTCACCACGCTCGCCCTCATCGGCGCCTCGCTCGAGAAGTTCGCGACAGAGATCCGGGCACTCCAGAAGACCGAGGTGCGGGAGGCCGAGGAGCCGTTCGACGAGGGCACGCAAACCGGATCCAGCTCCATGCCCCATAAGCGCAACCCGGAGAAGTGCGAGCGCGTTACGGGGCTGGCGCGGCTGCTGCGGGGTTACGCCGTCACTTCGATGGAAAACATCGCGCTCTGGCACGAGCGGGACATCAGCCACTCATCCACTGAGCGAGTGATCTTCCCGGATGGGTGTCTCGTCCTCGACTACATGCTGGCGCTGTTCACGGACATCATGGACCGGCTCGTCGTCTACCCCGAGCACATGCGTGAGAACCTTGAGCGGTCCTACGGCCTGGTTTTCTCGCAGCGGGTGCTGCTTGCGCTGGTTGCCACCGGGATGGCCAGGCAGGACGCCTACAAGATCGTCCAGGCCCACGCCATGGAGTCGTGGCGCACCCGGCGTCACTACCTGGAACTGCTGCTCGAGGATCCGGCTGTCACGGCTCGCCTCCCCGAGGACGAGCTGAGGGGACTCTTCGACTACGGGTTCTACCTCAAGAACATCGGCGCGACCTTCGACCGGCTCGGCCTCTAATGCGCTCGTTCGCTACACTCGCGTCATGTCCGACGTTCTGATTGAATCCGACCTCCCCGATCGCGCTCATCGCGGCAAGGTGCGCGACACGTACGACCTCGGGGACCACTTGCTCATCGTGGCGACCGACAGGGTCTCGGCGTTCGATGTGGTCCTCGGCGGTGGCGTACCGCGCAAGGGCGAGATCCTCACGCGTCTCTCGGCGTGGTGGTTCGACCGCATCAAGGAGGTCGTCCCCAACCACTACGTCGCGCTCATCACGGAAGCGAACAAGAGCCTGATTCCGTTCGACCTCCCGGCGAAGTACTTCGGGCGGTCCATGTACGTCCGCAAGGCGAAGCGGCTTGATGCGGAGTGCATCGCACGGGGCTACATCACCGGCTCAGGCTGGAAGGACTACCAGCGGACCGGGAGCGTGTGCGGCCTCAGCCTACCGGAGGGTCTGCAGGAGTCGGAGCGGCTGATCGAGCCAATCTTCACGCCCACGACGAAGGCGGAGGTCGGGCACGACGAGCCTGTCACCTACGAAGAGCTGGCCGAGAGCGTGGGCGAGGATGCAGCCAACGCGATGAAGCTCCGGACGCTGGCGCTCTACAACTACGCGCACACGGTCGCGCTCGAACGGGGCATCATCATCGCTGACACCAAGTTCGAATTCGGGGTGTGGAACGACGAGGTCATCCTCATCGACGAGGTGCTCACGCCCGACAGCAGCCGCTTCTGGCCGGTCGAGGGCTACCGCGCCGGCGGAAGCCAGCCCAGCTTTGACAAGCAGCCCATCCGGGATTGGATGGCGGCTAGTGGCTGGAAGGACGGCGAGACGCCGCCCACGCTCCCGGAGGACGTCGCGCTGGCCACCACGGCGCGTTACATGCAGGCCTACCGTATGCTCACGGGCGAGGAGCTGCCCGCATGAGCAAGGGGAAGAAGGACGACGGCAAGAAGCACGCCAGGCATGCGGATGCCCGGTTTCTCGGGCGCGTTTATGTGTCCCTGAAGCCCACGGTGAACGACCCCGAGGGCATCACGATCGGCAGCGCCCTCGGCTCGCTCGGGTTCGGCGGGGTGGAAGGCGTGCGCGCCGGCCGCTACTTTCAGATCACCCTCCAGGCGGCGGACCGTAAGGCCGCCAAGGGCCAGGTCGACCAGATGTGCGCGCGCTTGCTCGCAAACCCCGTGATCGAGACGTACTCGTTCGAGATCGACGAGATTTCGCCCGAGGGATGAAGGTTCGCGACCTACTTCGGCGCGTAGAGGACGACGGTTGGTACCATGTCCGAACCCGGGGAAGTCATAGGCAGTACAAGCACGCAACGAAGCCGGGCCGCGTTACAATTCCTGGTAAGCCCAGCGACGACGACGCGCCCGGGACATTGCTGAACATCTTGAAGCAAGCTGGCCTCGAGAGGACGAATAGATGACCCTGAAGTACCTCGTCATCATCGAGCGAGCGGGAAGCAACTTCTCGGCCTATGCACCCGATGTCCCTGGGTGCATCGCCACGGGAGCCACCATGGATGAGACCGAACGAGAGATAAGGGAAGCAATCGAGTTTCACCTCGAGGGCCTGCGGGAGGACGGACTGCCAATTCCCGAGCCCACCACCACAGCGGAGTACGTCGAGGTCGCTAGCTAGGCGGGTTATTTGCCCGAGTCGCCGGCGCCTGGTGGCCCCGGATCCACGGCGAAGTAGACCTCGCAAGCGCGGCGGGTGGCCGCCGGCTCAAGGATCGGCGGGCGCTTCACGAACCGCGCCTCTTCGATGATGAGCTGGAGGACATCGCGAGGATGGCAGCTCCGGAAGTTTCCCTGGCTGGCCCGGCCCACCATCTCGACCGCGGTTTCGATGGCGTCCGGCGTGACCTCCACCCCCATCGCCTCCGCGAAACGCCGGAAGATCTCGCTCATCTGCGCCGGCGTCGGCTCGGGGATGCGGATCTTGTAGGGGATGCGGCGCAGGTGCGCCTCTTCCAGCATCGTCCGCGGCTCCAGGTTCGTGCTGAAGCAGATTGTCGAGCGGAAGGGGAACGTGATGCGCTCGCCCGTGACGAGTGCCATGGTGTCCTCGCCGCGCTCGAGGGCCGCGATCCAGCGGTTGAGGAGCGCGTGCGGTGAGACCTGCTGGCGGCCGAAGTCGTCGATGGCCAGCAAGCCGCCGTGGGCCTTCACGTGCGGGGGCGCCTGGTGGTACCCAAGCGCCGGGTCATAAGCGAGGTCGAGGTCCTCGTGGCGGAGCTCGCCGCCAACGAATACGAACGGCCGGCGGATGCGCAGCCAGCGGCGATCGTGCAGCACGGCGTTGTCGGGCTGCTCGTCGTTCTCCACGGCGACATGCACCAGGTCGTCATAGAGTCGAATGATGTGGCCACTGACGAACACGGAGACAGGCAGCAGCGCCACGCCCTGGATGGCTTCGCTGCAGAGCTCCAGAATCGTCGTCTTGCCGTTGCCTGGGGCGCCCCACAGCATGGCGGGGCGGCCGGCCGTGAGGGCAAGGCAGACCTTGGCAACGACATCGCGGGCCAACACCAGTTGCTGGAGGGCCCGAGCGAGGCGTACCGGATCGGGTGCGCCAATCTCGTTGTCGTGCTCGAGCAGGCGGAAGTAGTCCTGGATCGGCACGGGCACCGGACCGACATACCGGCTCCGCTCGAAGGCGTTCTCAGCCTCGTGCATGCCCTGTTCGGTGAGCCGGTACTGCCACTCCGACTCCAGGCGGCCGGAGGCAGAGGTTGTCTCGACGAGCCGCTGGCGCTTGAGCCCCTCCAGGGCCTCGCGCGCGATGCCCGGGGTAACGCGCATGGCGTTGGCCACACCCACAGGCGTGGGATTGGTGATGCGATAGAGGGTCTTGAGCGCAAGGTCCTCGATGAAGCGTTCCGGGAGACCGAGATCATCCAGGTGGTCTGGGGCCGGAGGCAACGCCGGAAGCGCGCGCAATGACCCGGTTCGCGGCGGGAGGGAGGGGGCCTGCTCCTCGTCGCTGTAGCTCGGGGTCATAGCGAGATTGCCCGCAGTGGGGTATCCCTGCTCCATAACACCTTTCCTTGGTCTCGCGGCCCGAGGGGCAGCGATGCTCTGGCTCTACCGAGAATGTCGGCTACTCGCACCCGTCGCCTCAGATCAGGCGAGGAAATGCGGCCGGGCTTCGTGTAACAGGAGCGTGGCCGCTCCGCGAACCGCGGGCGTACAAACGGTGGACGGGTGAACGCCTCAGCCTCATCGCGGTTTCATCCGCGTGGAGAACCTTCGGATGCGCCGAAGTCGAAGCGGCCGAGCGAGTCGTAGAGGAGCCACCACTCGCGCCGCGCTTCCATGCGCACAAGCCGCCCCGCCTGCCGCTGCACGATGCCTGCATCCTCGAAGCCGGCACGGCGGAAGCAGCGGACGGCGCGCTCGTTCCACTCGAATGTGTGGAGCACCATCGAGCGGAAGGCGGTGGTCTCCCAGAGATGCCGGAGGAAGAGGACCGTCGCCTCGGTGCCGTAGCCAAGGCCGTGAACGTCCTTGCGTCCGAGGGTGATGCCGTATTCCGCTTCCTCGTGCGTTGACCTGGCGTTGTAATACATCGCGTTCCCGATGTGCTCTCCCTCGAGGGTGTCGATGGCGAACAGGCGCTCCCGGGGATTCTGGAACCGGAGGTCGTAGGAAAGGCGGGATCTGAATTCAGCAAAGGACTCACCGAGCGGATCACGACCGTCGTATCTCGCCAGTTCGGCATCGCGGCGCCACTTGTAATCGCGTTCAGCGTCCTCGATCTGCTTGGCGCGGATCACGAGCCGCTCTCCACGGGCGACCACGAGGTGGTCGAGGCGCGGAACGTCGGTGCTCATGCCGCACCCATGCCCAGTTTCTCTGACGCGCGCCGCAATACCTTGCGCTCGTTCTCGTAGCTCAGGTCGGCCAGCGCCTGGTCGAAGGAGAGCCACTCCACGAAGTCGAACTCGTGGTCGTGGTCAGCGACGTCGCCGCCGATGGGCTCCATCAGCCAGTGGTGGACGAGCTTGTGGTAACGCGTGCCGCCGCTCGTGAACCAGTATTCGATCGTCCCCAAGGAATCGCCGAGGGCAACTTCGAGGCCCGTCTCTTCGCGCACTTCGCGCAAGGCCGTCTCCTCGAGGCCCTCGCCGGCGTCCGGCGTGCCCTTGGGGAGCACCCGCAGGCCATCATTTCGCCCGCAGAGCACCACTTCCACGCCCACGCCGTTGCGCCGCCAGACCACGCCGCCCGCGGAGACGGCGTCCTCGATCGGGCGGCAGCGGCTTCCGCTCAGCCGTCCCATGAGGCGATGTCCTCCTCGTCACCGGACCGAGCGCGCTCGATAGCGCGCTCAGCCTCGTGTTTCAGTTCGGCCTCGTCCCCGTCGTCGTCTTCCCTGGCCGCCAAAAACTCCTCCAGGAGCTCGATCGATGCATCGCCGCCGATGGCTCCGAGTGCGCGGATGGCCGCGACCAGCACTGTCTGGTCGACATCTTCGAGCAGCGGGGCGAGAAGCACCGCGCCGCCTTCGTTGCCAATCTCTCCCACGGCCGCGGCCGCTTCGAAACGGACATCGGGCTCGCTCGACTCCAGGTCGTCCTCGAGCAGCTCGAACCAGCGAGTGTCGGCGGAATCCCCCATGGCGCGGAGAGCGGAGATTCGGAGGGTGCGGTCATCGTCGTAGTACGCGTCGCTGATGGCTGTGGCCACCCAGGGGAGGGAGCGCGAGCCGAGCGCCTCGATGGCTGCAGCCCGCACGTTTAAGGCTTCGGTTCGGTCCTCGAACGCCGTGCGCAGGGCTTCTACAACGTCATCTCCCACCTCGGTGTCGAACTGACCGAGCTCCCGCGCCAGGACGAACTCACGGAGCGAGCCGGCGGCCGCTGCACGCACGGCCTCCTCCGGATCCGTCCCGAGCATGAGTACCAGGCGCCGCGCCGTGTCCCGCTCGCGTGACTCCCACAGTCCAGCGATGGCGCTGATCCGCACGGTGGATTCCGGGTCCTCCAGCCCGATCTCGGCCAGCCGCCGGAAGTTCAGGCCGACATCCCCTTCCGCGAGGACGATGGCCTCGTCGAGGAGCGCCTCTTTCGCGTCCGCTGGAATCCGCTGCCAGCCTGCAGAGAGGGGCTTCGCCTCATCCGGGGAAAGGTCCGAGAGGAGGGCAATCTGTGCCACCGTCAGGCGTGTGCCGGACGCGAGGTGGTCCACCAGGGCTTCGATCTCGCGTGCGGTTGCTTGCGGCATAACCCAATCTTACCACCCGCTCAACGGCTCGACCTCGCTCCGGAGCGCGCGAGAAAGCAGGCTCACCATGGCCTGGCCAACCGTCGAGGTGCCGTCGAGGACGGCCCCGACCTGCTCTGCGATGGGGAGCTCCACGCCCACACGGTGGCCGAGCTGGAGCGCAACGGGCGTCGTTGCGGCGCCCTCCACCGTCTCGGCGATCTGCGCCAGTGCCTCCGCCGGAGTGGCCCCGCGCGCGAGAAGCTCGCCGAGACGGTGGTTGCGGCTCAGCGGCGAATAGCAGGTTGCGGCGAGGTCGCCAATGCCTGCGAGTCCCAGGAACGTCGCCGGATCCGCGCCGAGCGCCACGCCCAGCCGTGTCATCTCCGCGAGCCCGCGTGTCATGATCGCGGCGATGGCGTTGGCCCCGAGGTCGAGCCCCGCCGCCGCGCCCGCGGCGATGGCGATGATATTCTTGAGCGCGCCGCCGAGCTCTGTCCCCACCACATCCCGGGAACGGTAGCAGCGAAACGCGCCCGTCGAGAGCGCGCTCTGCCAGGCGGCGGCAGTGTCTTCCGATGCGGCGGCGATGACGGAGGCCGCGGGCAGGCCCCGGGCTACTTCGTGCGCCAGGTTCGGACCGGAGATGACGCCCACCAACTCCGAGGGCCAGCCGAGTTCGATGGCTACCTCGCTCATCCGCAGGAGCGTCCCGTGCTCGATCCCCTTCGCGGCGGAGAGCAGGGGGATGTCACGCGGAAGGGCCACGCCGCCAAGGGCAGTGCGGAGGCTCTGAGCGGGCACCGCCGCCACGAGCCCGTCGCCACCAGACCACTCCGCTTGAACCGCTACGTGGACGGAATCAGGGAGGACAAGCTCGGGCAGCCTGGGTATGCCTCGTTCGGTCTGAAGCCGGTTGGCCTCGTCGCGGTCCCGGACGAGCAGGGTCACCTCGGCGCCGCCGCGGCAGAGAAGATGCGCCAGCGTGAGGCCCCAGGAAGTCGCCCCGAGGACGGCGTAGCGGGGCATGCTAGCCTGTCGCGGCGCGGTCGCCGCCCTGGCCGAGGCGAGGCTCGGTCCCGGCCAGGAGCCGCCGGATGTTCGGGAGATGGGTGTATTCGATCATCGCCACGGCGAAGACGGCGTAGAACGCGTACGCCACGGGCTGCCAGCCGGCCACCGCCGCTATGACGATCACCAGCGCCGAGACAGGCGTGCCCACCACCGACATCAGCGACACGTACCGCGTCGGCACGACGAGCGCGAGGCCGATGACCGGGAAGAGCAGCGCAAGTAGCGGGGAGAGCCCGAAGATGCCGCCGAAGGCGGTGGCAACACCACGGCCCCCACGAAATCCCGCAAAAAGGGGCCAGACGTGCCCGACCACCGCGGCTGCTGCTCCCGCGGCCGCCACCCCCGGCTCGTCGAACACAAATCGACCCACCAGGGCGGGGACGGCGCCCTTGCCGATGTCACAAACCATCACCAGCCCGGCCGGCAGCTTGCCCGCCGTGCGGAGGACGTTGGTGGTGCCAGTCTTGCCGCTCCCGGACGCACGGATGTCCTTGCCGAGCCACAGGTACCCGACCACCAGCCCGAACGGAATCGACCCCAGCAAGTACCCGAAGGCGACGTTCGCCGCGTACTCGATCATGACCGCGCATCTTCCTCGGTTCGCGCCCTGAAAACCAGCTTGATCGCCGTACCCTCGAAGTCAAAAGCCTCACGGATCGACCGCTCGAGGTAGCGCCGATAGCTGAAGTGGACCAACTTGGGGTCGTTTACGAACAGGATGAACGTGGGCGGGTCGGTGTTCGCCTGCGTTGCATAGAAGAGCTTGAAGCGCTTGTTGTGGACGAGCGGCGGCACGTGCTCACGAAGCGCCCGGGTGAGGAGGGCGTTGAGCTCGGGCGTGCCCATTCGCCGCCGCCGTGCCTCGCGGGCATCGGTGCACAGTGCGAGGAGCGTGTCCAACCCCTTGGCCTCTTTGGCGGAGATGAACGCCGTGAGCGCCCACGGGACAAACAAGAACCGGCTACGCATCTGGCGCATCGCCCACTCTTCGGTCCGCACCGGCTGGGGCGCCTCTTCGCGGCCCAGGAGCTCGTCTTCCGCCTCCAGCAGTTGCTCCACTTCGTCGGGCGCCTTCCAAAGGTCGATCTTGTTCACCGCCACCACGAGGCCCTTGAAGTTCTCGATCGGGATGCCGGCGATGTGCGTGTCCTGCGAAGTCACGCCGTCAGTGCCGTCGATCACGAGGATAGCGACGTCGCAGCGCTCGACGGCGGCCGTGGTGCGCATCACGGAGTGCCGCTCCACGCCCTTCCCGAGCTTGCCTGGCCGCCGCACTCCGGCCGTGTCGATGAGCGTGAACAAACCCTCGGGCGTGTCGATCTCGGTGTCGACGGCGTCCCGGGTGGTGCCGGCGACTTCGGAGACGATGACCCGATCCTCGCCGAGGATGGCGTTGACCAGCATCGACTTGCCCACGTTCGGGCGGCCGATGATGGCCACGCGAACACGGTCGCTCTCCTCGAGAGCCTCCGTGTCCGGCAGCATCCGCACGACCTCGTCGAGCATGAGCCCCACGTTTACGTCATGAAGCGCGCTGATTGGCATCGCCTCACCAAGGCCGAGGCTCGCCGCCTCGGCGATGCCGGCGGCCTCGCGGCGCTCGTTGTCCGCCTTGGTGGCGACGAGGATGGTGGGACGGGCGGCGCGACGGACCTCGTCTGCCATGTCCCAGTCGCTCGCCGTCAGCCCATCGCGGGAGTCGATGCAGAAGAGGACGACCGCGGCGCTCCGCAGGGCCGCGCGGACCTGGTCCATGATGAGCGGCGCGTAAACGTTCTCGGCGTTGGTCTCGTAGCCGCCTGTATCGATCAGCCGGAAGCGACGGTCGAGCCACTCGACGTCGGCCTCCACGCGGTCGCGCGTGGTGCCAGGTTCGTCTTCGACGATGGCCCGGCGTTCGCCGAGGACGCGGTTGAACAACGACGACTTGCCCACATTCGGGCGGCCAACGATGACGACGCGAGGGAGCGCTGAGGACAGTGGAGCGGTCATTGACTGGCAACGAGTGTGACACTGATCGGGTCTACGGAGTCCACGCGGACATCCGCAGGTGGGACCACCGCCACGGTGTAGCTCGCCGTCCCCGCGGTGCCGGTTGCCAGTGAGGCGCTCGCGACGAAATCGGCGGCGGACAATTCCTGGAGCCTGGTGAGTGATCCGGAAACACGGACCTGCGTTATGTAGAGTTTGTTCACCTCGTAGGTAAGTCCCGCGGGAGGCGGCTGCAAGGTCACGCCCACCGTGAACGTGGCCGTTGCGCACCCCGAGTCGGAGTCGGCCAAATCGCACTCATCGCGCCGGATCTCAATTCGAACGAGGACCGTCGTCGGTTGGGCGGCAATGTTGGGGATGCGCACCTGCCGTGTCTGCGAAACGTCCGTCGTCGCGCCGCCGATGTCCACGGGGTCCACGAGGATCTTGGTGAGGGCGTCGACGTCGGCTTTGCTCCCGGAGACGACGACCGACCGCGGCTCGTACACGATCCGCACGATCTCGTAGCCAGCGGCGGGATGCCCTGTGATCGGGGCCTCAACGGGAAGCGTCTGCTGGCTGAAGGTCTGCTTGATCTCCATCGTGACCTTCGCTCGGGGAGGATCGATCCGCACCGTGAGCGGACTTCCGCTTGCCGTGCGCGCGACCAGGTCGCCTTCGTAGGTGCTCGGATCGTCGCGCCTGCCGCTCAGGTCGACATCGATCTCAACCCGATCGAGATTGGCGATCTGCGCGGGAGTGCCCGTCACCTTCACAAACCCCGGCTCGGAGGCGATGTCGTTCTCGTCCAGCTCGTACCCATCGGGAAGTGCGCCAGTCCGGTTCACCTGTACCTGGATGTTGTCTCGCACCTCGGCCCGCACGAGCTCGACGCGCAGCACCGGCGGGTCTGCCTCTATGGCACGCACACCATTGCGACGAGACCTCACGTTCACTTCCACGTCCGTCGGGACCTCCGGGTCGATCCGGCTGAGGTCCACCCAGGCCTCGAAGTCATCAGCGGTGAGGTCCTCGAGGTCCCGGTCCCGGGCCTCGACCGTGAGGCGGGTGACCGATTCGCCCTCGAACAGGTATCCCTCGGGCACGTTCCGTGCCTCGATGGGAATGCCCTCGCCAGCTTCCAGGTTCACCACGTCCGACACACGTGGGTTCTCGACGTCCTGGATGGCGAACCAAACGCCGAAACCCGCCACGAGGCTGAAGGACGCCATCACCCAGTGGCGGCCAACGTCACCCGCGGCCGCGCGCCCAACCCCGATCGCAATCCAGAACCACGAGAGGATCCCATCGATGGCGCGGCTCATGGTTCTCGCCTCCCGCCGTGGCCGTTGCGGCGGGCCGCCGCGCCCGGCTCGAGCAGCCGCTCCATAACGGCGCGCAGCCGGCGCTCGTCGTCTACCTGCGTCAGCCGCCCGGCCAGTGCGACGCTAATCTCGCCCGTCTCTTCGGAAACGACGATCGAGATCGCGTCCGTGTGTTCGGTGATGCCGATGGCAGCACGGTGGCGCGTGCCCAGCTTCCGGTTCTCGAGCGTGACATCGTTTGCAAGGGGCAGTTGGCAGCTCGCGGCCACCACGCGGTCGTCGCGGAGGACCACGGCCATGTCGTGCAGCGGCGAGTTCGGATAGAAGATGCCCGCGAGCAACTCCGGCGAGACTCGCGCATCGACGGTCACCCCGGTCTCGATCACGTCCTGCAGGCCGGTGTCGCGTTCGACGACAAAGAGTGCGCCGTGTTTCTCGACCGACATGCGCGCGGCCGCCTGCACGACCGAGTCAATCACCTGCTCGTAGCGGGGGCGGTCCAGCCACTCGCGCATGTTCGTCCGGCCCAACCGGTCGAGGCCCCGCCGAATCTCCGGCTGGAAGGTGACGAGCGCGGCGATGAGCAGCGCCGTGAAGGAGTTCTCGACGAGAAAGTTGATGACGTCGAGGTCGAAGATGCGCCCTAGCACCACGGCGGCAAGCAGGAGGACGATCGCCCCGCGAAGCTGCGTCATCGCCCGCGTGCCGCTCATCACGCGGAGCATCAAGAAGACCACCACCGAGATGAATAGCACCTCGATGATGCTTTCTGGCCGAAACTGGCGCAGGACTTCCTGGACGTGGTCGAAGTTAGGCATGGCACCGCAGCCGCGCTGCCCGCGGCAGTCTGCGCTCATCATAGCGCGGGCGTATCAATGATCTGGTCTAGCCAGGCGCACCGAGGAGGAATGCCACGGCTGCCGCCTGTGCCCAGACGCGGTTTTCGGCCTGGTCGAAGACGATCGACTGGTCGCTTTCGATCGCCTCGTCGGTGATCTCTTCACCCCTGTGCGCCGGCAGGTCGTGCATGACAAAGGCGCCGGCCGCTGCCTGGGAAAGCAGCTTCCGGTTCAGTTGGTAGCCATCGAAGTCGATGCGGCGGCGTTCCGCCTCACGCTCCTGGCCCATCGAGGTCCAGACGTCCGTATACAGGGCCTCGGCGCCCGCCACGGCCTCGGCCGGGTCGTTGACGAGCGTGAGCTTGCCGCCCGTGCTGGCCGCGCGGCCGCTGGCCTCGCTGATCGTGTGCTCCGGCAGCATGTATCCCCGGGGCGCGGCCATGCGCACGTCCATACCCAGCGACGCCGCCGTGAGCACGAGGCTCGCGGCCACGTTGTTCCCATCACCGATGAAGGCGAGCGAGCGACCCTTCAGCGAGCCCCACTTCTCCTGCAGCGTGAGCAGGTCGGCGAGCGCCTGGCATGGGTGTTCCTCGTTGGTGAGGGCGTTGATCACGGGGATGCCGGAGAAGCCGGCGTACTCCTCCACGATGCTCTGGCCGTAGGTGCGCACGGCGACGATGTCCACGTAGCGGCTGAGCACACGGCTCACGTCCTTGATAGCCTCCCGCTCGCCGAGCCCGACCTCCTGAGGTGCGAGGTAGATGGTCTCGCCCCCGAGGTGGCGCATCGCGACCTGGAAGCTGACGCGCGTTCGTAACGACGGCTTCTCGAAGAGCAACGCGAGCTGCCGGCCCTCCAGCAGACGCCGCGGACGCGCCTTGAGGGAGGCAGCGAGGCTGAGAAGCTGCTCGATCTCCGTGGGCGACAGGTCGGCAGACGAAAGCAGGTGTCGGACGTTCGGCTTCATCCGGAGAGTATACGCAGGCGAGGAACTAAGGCTCGCGCCGGGGCAACCAGACATAGGGACACACGGAGGTTAACTTCCGACCGCGGCCTGCCGTTACTTGTACTGCGAGGAAAGTGATGCACGCGACGGGAACGGCTCCGGCCTGGGAGGTCAAGCTCCGCGAAGGGAAGATGTTCCAGCGCTTCGCCTGTGACCGTTGCGGGACGCGATTTCACTTCACCGACAGCCCGCGGGTGACCCGGTTCCCGCGGTGTCCGCTGTGCGGCGACATGGGCGCCCATCCGGACGCCGCTTGAACATTCTTCTTAGCCCGGACTTTGCTATGATCGATCTCCGCACAGGGGTGTAGCTCAGTTGGTAGAGCATCGGCCTCCAAATCCGAGTGTCGCGGGTTCGAACCCTGCCACCCCTGCCAATCGACTCTTCGCGACGGCCGCGGCTACCCAGTTCGGCTTGCTCGGGAACGTGGCCAGTCCGTACGATTAGCGGACGTGCCCAGGTGGTGGAATGGCAGACACGCTGTCTTGAGGGGGCAGTGTCCTTTTGGGCGTGTGAGTTCAAATCTCACCCTGGGCACCACTAATCGTTGATTGCCGGCGCCGTGGCCAAGTGGCAAGGCAGAGCTCTGCAAAAGCTTGACCGCCGGTTCGAATCCGGCCGGCGCCTCCAACTCCCCTCAAAGGCATGGTCTCAGCTTGCACGCGTCCGGTTCCGGGGGCGCCACGATAGGCACAGCTCTCTGTGTTCGCCGGGCCTCTGTGTCGAGGGGATCGTTGGCAGAGCGAAGGGCCGCAGCGAGGGAAATGCACGCCTCTCGCAGCGCGGGTGTGAACCCCCGAAACGTCAAGATTTCGTCGCACTCAATCGCCGAAAGGGAAGGCGCGCCCCACTAGCCCCAGGCAGCGGACCCCTCCCGGGATGTCCATGCGGATCAGTTCGCGTTCTGTGACCCAAATTCAACCGGTGTGGGCGCTTCGGTGGGCCACGTCTTCGAGTTGCGCAGGCGGATGCCGGAGAAGTGGACCGTGCTCTCCCACGCTCCCCAGAGAGGAGCAAGCGAGGCCAAGAGCCTCAGCTCGATGCCCGCCTCGGCCATCGCCGCCGGGATGTCGGTGATGGCATCGACGCGAGTCGGCTCGATGGTGGCGCGGCTGACCCACATCCAGGCGTCGTCTTCGAGGGCCTCGAAGGTCTGCGGCGGAAGTTCGTAGCGGTAGAGCGTGTGCGTGCGGAGGGTTTCGTACCAGTCCCACTCGACGTGTGCGATGAGCGGCGTATCCGGCCGGTTGCCCCACCACAGCTCGCGGTCGCGCGCCGTCGTCTCCGGGGTCAGCCAGAGGAGCACGCGGGGACACTCGCGCGGGAAGAGGTACGTCCCCGTGTGGTGCTCGTCCACTGCCCACACGAGCGGCTCGATCTCCGGGCGATGCGGCGGCGTCCGCGGTTCGAAGAGGCCGATGTCCGGGTCGTCGCTGAAGTGGAAGAGGCGCACGATGGCGGATGATGCCGGTTGTGGGCGCGCGCGGCAACCGCGTATCTTCGGCTGGTGACTGAGATGCGGCCGCGCGCGTGCATCGCCCTGCCCGTCCCACTCGACGTGGAGGCCCGGCTCGGCGCAGCCTGCTCGATCGAGCTGGTGAGTGAGCGCGACCTCAGCGCCGCACTGCCGCTGGCCGAAGGACTGCTCATCAGCAACGCGGTTCCCGTCGGGGAGGCGCTATTCGAGAGGGCGCCGCATCTGCGCGTGGTGTCCGGGTTCGGCGTGGGCTACAACAACGTCGACCTCGACGCGGCGAACCGGCGCGGCATCCTCATCTGCAACACGCCGGGCGTGCTCAACGACGCCGTGGCCGACCTCACGATGGGCCTGATCCTCGCGTTCGCCCGGCGCATCCCGGAGAACAGCGCGTTCGTCCACGCGCGCCGGTGGGGCGTCGCCGCTCTACCGCCGTTTGGTTTCGACCTCCGCGGGAAGACGCTCGGCATCATCGGGTTCGGGCGAATCGGGATCGCGGTGGCGCAACGTGCGCGCCCGTTCGGGCTCCAGGTGATCTTCCACGACGTGCTGGACGGGGCGCGCCCGGGATTCGAGGACTGCACCTACTGCTCGCTCGACGACCTGCTGCGCCACTCCGACATCGTCTCCATCCACGCGAACCTCACGCCCGAAACACACCACCTCATCTCCGCCCGTGAGCTGGAGGTCATGAAGCCGTCCGCCGTGCTCGTCAACACGTCCCGGGGACCGGTGGTCGACCAGGCCGCGCTGGCGGCGGCCCTCCGGACCGGACAAATCGCGGGCGCTGCACTCGATGTGCTGGAGGTGGAGCCTCCGGATCCGTCTGATCCCCTACTGGGTCTGCCGAACGTGATCGCGCTGCCACACGTCGGGTCGGCGACGCACGAGACGCGGGCGGCGATGCTCGACCTGGCCGTGACGAACCTGATCGAAGCGCTAAGCGGGCGCGAGCCGCCAGCTTGCGTGAACCCCGAGGTCCTGCCGATGGCCCTCCAGCCGCGGCGCCATACACCTGTCTGAGGAAGCCGATGCGAGAGAACACCGCCAAGACCGCATGGAAGGAAGGCCGCGTGACGCACGGCGCCTGGCTGTCCGTGCCATCCTCCGTCACCGCGGAGGTGATGGCCCACCAGGGGTTCGACTGGCTCTGCATCGACATGCAGCACGGCCTGATCGACTACCCGGCGGCGCTCACGATGCTCCAGGCCATCAACTCGACACAGACGCCGCCATTTGTGCGGGTGCCCTGGAACGAGCCGGGCATCATCGGCAAGATGCTGGACGCAGGCGCCCTGGGCGTCATCATCCCCATGGTGAACTCGCCGGAGGAGGCGCGGGCCGCCGTCGCCGCCTGCCGGTACTTCCCCGACGGAGCGCGGAGCTTCGGCCCGACCCGCCTCGGGTACGCCTACGGCACCGACTACTACGCGAACGCCAACCAACAGGTCGCCTGCATCCCGATGATCGAGACGAAGCAGGCCGTCGCACAGCTCGACGTCATCCTGGACGTGCCGGGAATCGACGCCGTCTACGTGGGTCCCGCCGACCTGAGCATCACGCTCGGCCTGCCGCCGGGGATGGCGAACGAGGGCGCCTTCGAGGAGGCGCGGGTGAAGATCGCGGCTGCCTGCAATTCGCGCGGAATCACGCCGGGCATCCACGCGAACGCCCAGCTCGCGGAGAAACACGCGGCTGCCGGCTATCGAATGATCACGGTATCGGGAGACCTGGGTGCGATGACCCAGCAAGCGTCGGCCGACCTGAAACAAGCACGGGGCTCGGCCACGGACGCCGCGCAGCCCATCTACCGCTGACGGCGGCGCCCGTTTTCGAGGGGGAATTGCAAAGCCGCTCACGGAAGATCCACTTGCGCCCCCAGGTGATTTCTTCCGTAAGCGGCCTCGTACGCTCCAACACCAGAGCCAGGAGCGGTGGGGCGGGCCCACACTGGCAGTATCGACAGCTGGGTGGCCCGAATAGGCAACCCACGGCAACGTGCTCGTAAAATGCAGGCAAAATCTGGGAAAGGGGCATCATGCCCACTCCTGTCCTCGGGCTTATCGGCTGCGGCCACATTGGCCGCTTTCACTCGCGCAACCTCCGCAGCGTCATCCGCTCCGAGCGCGTCCCCGCGGAGTACCTCGCGACCTGCGACCGCCGCCTCGAGCGGGCGGAGGAGTTCGCCGGCATCGTCGGCGCCCGGTCCGTGACAGGCGACTCCGCCGCGGTGCTCAACCAACCACGACTGAACACGGTGTACGTATGCACGGAGACAGCGGAGCACCCGGCCATCGTCGAGGCGGCCGCTGCCCGCGGGCTCAACATCTTCTGCGAGAAGCCGCTCGCCAAGACCCTCGCGGAGGTTCGCGGCATGGTGGAGGCGGTTGAGCGCGCGGGCGTCGTGAACCAGGTCGGGCTCGTGCTCCGCTACTCGCCCGTCTTCACCGTCCTCAAGGACCTAATGTCGGCCGAGGACCTCGGTCCGTTACTGACGGCCCACCTGCGCGACGACCAGTTCTTCCCCGTGCGCGGACATTACGGATCGTCCTGGCGCGGGAGCTTCGAGCGGGCCGGGGGTGGGACGCTCATCGAGCACTCGATCCACGACATCGACCTGTTTCGCTGGCTCTTCGGGGACATCAGCGCGGTCCGCTGCCACACCCGGGAGACGACGGGACACGAAGGTGTCGAGGACGTCGCGCTCGTCACCTTTCAGCACGCCGACGGCCACCAGACGAGCCTCGGCTCCGTCTGGCACGCGCTCGACGACCGCCCCAGTACGCGCCACCTGGAAGTATTCTTCGAAGGCGGATACTTCGCCACCGACCACGACTTCCTCGGCCCCATCCGCTACCAGGGACGTTCCGGCTACGAACAGCAGATGACCGCCGATGAGGTGCTCGAGCGCTACCGTGAGATCGCCGGCCTCGACGACACGGAGCTCGACCTCGCTCGACGGGGCATGCTCGAGGACTACGCATTCCTCCGCTGCGTGCTCGAAGAGCGCCCGGCCTTCCCGGACTTCCGCACAGCCTTGCGGGCACACGAGGTGGTGGACGCGTGCTACCGGAGCGCGCGGGAAGGGCTGGAGGTCGCGGTCATTCGGTCGTAGCTGCTTCGAGGGCGGGGAAGGTCAGGCCCGGGGTCGGCGGAAGGTAGGTGTAGTAGTAGTCCCACTGGAACCAGTCCTCGAGGAACCCTTTCACGAGGCGACGCGACCCTTCCGCGGCCAGTAGTCCTTCCTCCAGTGCCCGGCGCATCGAAAGCTGGCCCATGAGCAACTTGTAGAGGGCAGCGACGTCGGCACGAATCACGAGGTCGCTCTCTGGCCGCGGAGGCCGGAGGCAGGCCGTGACTTCTATCGCCTCCATGAGGAGCCAGTAGCTCACCGGGCAGTCGCCCGTGAAGTCGAACTGGAGCGACACCCCATCCCTGGGCACGCGTTCAGGCCTCGAACAACGCCGCAGCCACCAGAGCAGCAGCCAGGGGTCGAGCTCTTCCGCTCGCGGCTCGCCGAAGGCCCAGCGGAAGCCCCACGCGGCCATCGCATCAAGAACGGAGGTAAAGTCACTCCCCGCGGGAGTGAGGGTGTAGCTCACGTCCTGCAGGCGCGGCCCTTCTTCGCGCCGACTGAGGCCCGCGCGCTCGAGCGCCTTCAGCCGGTCGGCCAGGATTGCACGCGATATTCCGGGGAGACCTCGCGCGATTGCGTTGAATCCAGTCACGCCGAGCGAGAGCTCCCGCAGGATGAGCGGCGTCCAACGGTCGCCCAGGATTTCGGATGTCCGGGCGATGGGGCAGTACTGCCCGTAAAGGCGAAGGGACATAGCGGCCACCTCCTCGCTCAAGATACGCGTCGTCCGCACTGGAACCAGTTCAAAAGCTGTACTAGCCGAACCGCCCCGGCCGCGCAAGATCGACACCAGGACGTGCCCGGCGCACGGTCCAAGGAGGTGTCCCCATGGCAACCAACCCCGCAGAAAGCTACGAGCGTTATTTCGTCCCCGCACTGTTCGCGCCCTGCGCGGCCCGGCTTGTGGAGCTTGTGCAACCCCGGCCAGGCGACCGGGTGCTCGACCTCGCGTGCGGCACCGGCATCGTGGCCAGGCAGGTCGTCCCGCGAGTGACCCCGGGCGGTACCGTCAGTGCGCTCGACATCAACCCTCTCATGCTCGAGGTCGCCAGAGCGGCCGCACAGAGCGAAGGCGCTGCAATCGAATTCCACGAAGGAAACGCCGAGCAGCTGCCCTTCGACGACGGGGCGTTCGAGCTCGTGACGTGCCAGCACGCCTTCCAGTTCTTCCCCGACCAGCTCGCAGTGGCGCGCGAGATCACCCGGGTGCTGGCGCCGGGCGGACGCGTAGCGATCGCCACCTGGCAGGGGCTCGACCAACACCCGTTTTACGAGCGGCTCCACGCAGCGATGACGCGGCGGTTCGGCATCTCGGGAGTGGGCCAGATCTTCTCCCTCGGCGACGCGGACAGGCTGCGGTCGCTTCTTTCCAGCGCGGGCATCGAGGGCGCCGCGGTGCGGCCGATGTCGATCACCTCCACGTTTCCCGACGCCGCTGCGTTCCTCGCGATGGAGATCGACATCGATGTGGCGGCCGTGCCTTCGATGCAGCGGATTTCGGAGGGCGAACGAGCGGCGATAACAGCCGAGCTGCGGGAGGAGATGGAACCTGCCCTCCAGGTTTACGTGCGCGACGGGGCGGTAACCTTGCCGTTTGAGGCACAGCTCACCACCGGCCAGCGGGTCCGTGAGCCCGCGGGAGCTAAGAGCCTCTAGAGCCATAGGCTTCGCCTATCGGTTTCGGATCACCCGTGTTGAGTCGTCGATAGCGGGCGCGGTACCATGCCTGCACACAGCCGCGAAGGGACGCCCCCGAGCGCCCGAGGAGCCCGATTGACGACCGAAACCCTGAAGGACCTCTACGAACTGGGCGAGACGCCCCCGCTGGGCCACGTCCCGGCTCAAATGCACGCCCAGGTCATCCGCGCGTCCCGCTTCGGTGAGCCGCGCAAGGCATTCCAGCACGAGGTGGTCCCCACGCCAGAGATCGGCCCAGACGACTGCCTCGTGTACGTCATGGCGGCTGGCGTGAACTTCAACAACGTCTGGGCGGGCCTCGGCTCACCTGTGAACGTCATCAGCGCTCGCAACAGGGCGGGCGAGGCGGAGGACTTTCACATTGGCGGCTCCGACATGTCCGGCATCGTTTACGCCGTGGGCGAGAACGTGACCAACTTGAAGGTGGGCGACGAGGTGGTCGCACATTGCGGCACCTGGGACGTCCACGCACCCGAGGTGCTCAGCGGCGAGGACCCGATGTACAGCCCGAGCTTCCGCATCTGGGGCTACGAGACGAACTGGGGCAGTTTCGCGCAGTTCACGAAGGTGCAGGCGCATCAGCTGCTGCCGAGGCCGAAGCACATGACCTGGGAAGCGTCCGCCGCGTACCTCCTCGTCGGCGCGACGGCTTACCGCATGCTCCACTCCTGGGAGCCACACACGGTCAAGGAAGACGACGTCGTCCTCGTCTGGGGCGCGGCCGGTGGCCTCGGTTCGATGGCCCTGCAGCTGTGCAAGCTAGCGGGCGCGCGGCCAGTGGCAGTGGTCTCGAACGAGTCAAAGTACGACTACTGCAAGAACCTCGGTGCCGTCGGGTGCATCAACCGGCGGGACTTCAACCACTGGCGCCGTCTCCCAAACTGGGAGCAGACCGAGGAGATGAACGAGTTCAACGCGGGAGCGCGCGCGTTCGGCAAGGCGATCTGGGACGCGCTCGGCGAGCGCCGGAACCCCCGGATCGTGTTCGAGCACCCCGGCCAGGACACCGTGCCCACATCGATCTTCGTGGCCGACACCGGGGGCATGGTCGTAATCTGCGCCGGCACGACCGGGTATAACGCAGACGTCGACCTCCGCTACCTGTGGATGCGCCAGAAGCGCCTCCAGGGCTCGCACTTCGCCAACGACGTGCAGGCGAAGGCATTCAACGACCTCGCACTCGCTGGCAAGATCGACCCCTGCCTCTCGCAGGTCTTCCCTTTCGACGGTACCGGCGACTGCCACCAGGTCATGTACGAGAACCGCACGGTCTACGGGAACATGGCGATCCTCGTCGGCGCGCCCCGCGAAGGCATGACCACGCTCCAGGGGTAGGCCTCAGCGAGCGGCAGGCCGGCCGGCCTTCCAGTCCGCGTACTTCTCCCGCATGCAGACGCCGCATGGCCGGTAGCCAGCGGCAATGGCGGTCGCTTCGTCGGCGAAGAACACCCGGTGCTTCACGTAGCCGCCCCGCCCAATTGCGCGGAGAGCAGAGGGGCAGTCGAGTCGGCCGTATATCCGGCTACGGCTGTGGCCTCCGAAGGTGCCGGGATGGTCGCTCCGGTATGGACGCCCGTGCCCATCAACGAGGGTGTAGGTCTTCCGTGGCGTCATCGGGTTCGGCCTCGTACTCCCTCGCGGATGCCTCTCAAGGGGACGCGCCTCATAATGCCACCACCACACTGATCTGGCCGCGAAGCGCCAGGGGCCAATCCGCCGCGCCCTCTGCGTCACCGCGGTTCCACACAACGCCAGGAGCCCCACATGGCCCGTGATTTCGCCGCCGACATCAACGACCCCATAGCGAAGGAGATCGTCGCCAACGTCGGCACGTGGGTGGACCGCGAGGTGAAGCCCAACGCCAGCGAGTTCGAGCACGCGGACGAGTTCCCCGAGCCCCTGCTGAAGGGGATGTCCGACATGGGCCTCTTCGGCATCAAGATCCCGGAGGCGTACGGGGGGCTGGACCTGAGCTTCGAGTGCTACGCGGGTGTCTGCATCGAGTTGGCGCGAGGGTGGATGAGCCTCGCGGGCATCATCAACACGCACGTGCTCGTCGGCTACGCGATCAACGAGTACGGGACCGCGGAACAGAAGGACCACTACCTCCCGAAGCTCGTCGAGCCGGAGATCCGCTGCGCGCTTAGCATCACGGAGCCCGATGCCGGCTCCGATGCCCAGGCGATCAAGACCACTGCCCGGCGCGACGGCGACGATTATGTCATCAACGGTCAGAAGATGTGGGTCACCAACGGCCACCGCGCCGGCGTCTACCTGGTGATGACGAAGACCGATCCCGCCGCACAGCCTCGGCACCGCGGCATCACCGCCTTCCTCGTCCCGCACGACATACCGGGGTTCATCAAAGGCAAGAAGTTCGAAAAGCTGGGCTACAAGGGCGTGGAGACGACCGAGCTCGCCTTCGAGGACGCCCGCGTGCCCGCGAGCGCCGTGCTTGGTGGCCAGGAGGGCAGCGGCTTCCAACACATCATGTCGGCCCTCGAGGTGGGGCGAATCAACGTGGCCGCGCGCGGCGTGGGCGTGGCCCAGGCTGCGTTCGACGACTCCATCCGGTATGCGCAGAAACGCGAAGCCTTCGGCGTGCCCATCTTCCAGCACCAGGCGCAACAGATCCGCCTCGCGGAGATGATCACGAAGATCCGCGCCGCCCGGCTGCTCACCTTCGACGCCGCCCGCAAGAAGGACGCCGGCGAGCGCAGCGACCTGGACGCGGGCATCGCCAAGCTGTTCGCGACAGAGATCGCGCAGGAGGTCGTCCTGGACGCAATGCGCATCCACGGCGGCGTCGCCTACTCGAAAGAGCTCCCGCTGGAGCGCTACTACCGCGACGCGCCGCTCATGATCATCGCCGAGGGCACGAGCGACATCCAGAAGCTCGTGATCGCCCGCAATATCGTCAAGGACTACCCGGTTTAGTTGGACACAGAGACACAGAGGACACAGAGACGTTTCCTTAGTCCCGGCTCTGTGCTCTCTGTGCCTCTGTGGCTTGGAAACGCGTTTTGGAGGCACAGATGGTGGAGCATGATGGTCGGGACAAGTTCGGGCGGTACTACGAGGAGTTCGAGGTCGGTGATGTGTACAAGCACTGGCCCGGGCACACCATCACCGAGGCCGAGGACCACCTCTTCTGCGCGCTTACCATGAATTTGCACCCGCTGCACTCGGACAACTGGTACGCCACGGAGGAAACGCAGTTCGGCAAGAACGTGGTCGTCGGCAACTTCGTGTACTCGCTCGTGCTGGGGATGAGCGTGCCGGACGTCTCGGGCAAGGCGATCGCGAACCTGGAGATCGAGACACTCCAGCACAAGATGCCCACCTTCCATGGCGACACGATCCGCGCCGAGACGACCGTCCTCGACAAAGTCGAGTCGAAGTCCCGGCCCGACCGGGGCGTGGTGACCGTCGAGACCCGCGGCGTGAACCAGCGCGGCGAGGAAGTCTGCTACTTCCGCCGCAAGGTTATGGTCCCGAAGGGGCCTGCTTGATTGAGGCGAACTCGCGTGAACCGGTACAGTCGCAGCGTGAGAGTCATCGCGTTCTCGATCGACAGCGATTCGCGGCACTGGACCGCCATACGGAGGCTCTAGGCCTCTCATGCTCCGCCTTCGTTCGGGATGCGGTGGGCCGGGAACTTCGGCGTCAGGAAATCAAAGACCTGGACCGGCGCTACCGGGAAGGTTACGAGAAATTCCCCGTTGAGCCGGGCGAGTTCGATCTCGAGGCCGACACGGAGAGTTGGCCGGAGTGGTGAAAGAGCCCCGGCGATGCCGGACACGAACAGTGTGACGGGAGCGCCGCGCCATCAGGTTGCGAGCGCCCGCGGTGAGGACACTCGATTGAACGACGCAACGAAGGATCGTGAGTTCCGCTCGCTGTTCGAGCTGCACTATCCCCAGGTGGAGGCGTACGCCCGCCGGCGCTGCGCGCGCTCGGCCGACGCGGACGATGTCGTCGCTGAGACATTCACCGTCGCCTGGCGGCGCTTCCAGGACATCCCCGCCGAGCCGCTGCCGTGGCTCTACGGCGTCGCGCGGAGAGTGCTCGCGAATCAGCGGCGCGGTCAGCGCAGGTGGGCTGGCCTCTTAGACCGGCTGCGGCGCGAACCCATGGACGTGGCGACCCCGCACGACACCGGCGAGCCAGTGCGGGTCGCGCTGTCGCGCCTAAAGCCGGCCGACCAGGAACTGCTTCGGCTGGCCGCCTGGGAGGATCTCGGCCCCTCTGAGATCGCAGCAACCCTGGGCATTTCAGCCAACGCCGCCTCAATCAGGCTCCACCGTGCACGCAAGCAACTCGCCGCGGAGCTCACGGCGCTCGGCCTGGCCCCTCGAAAGAATGAGGCCAGCGCCGGACACCTTGTTGGATAGGAGACAGCGATGACTCACACCAACAACGATGAACGGCTTGAACAGGAGGCGATGGACCAGTTGGCCAAGGCAAACCCGGTCACTCCAGATGATCACGACCCGAAGGCAGATGCTCTATTGCAGCGCATCACCACTGAAGCTCCTGCGAAATCTGTCGGATGGCAGAAGCGTGCCGCGCTGGCCGTGGGCGGATTCGCCGCCCTCGCCGCGGTAGCGGTCGGCTCTTTCGCGGTGCTCGGCGGCGATGACACCGGCGGCAACGGCGGGCAGGTGCCCGCCGACCAGACCGACGGCGATCCAACATTGGATCCCGCCGGGGGCTTTGCGGGCACGTGCCTTGCCTACTCAACCGAGGAGCTAGCACTCCGCCAGTTTGCGTTCCACGGAGAAGCGGCCAGCGTTGACGGCTCGACGGTTATTTTCGAGGTGTCGGAGTGGTACGTGGGCGACCGCGGCTCCGAGGTCACGCTCGAACTCGATTCCTCGCTGCAGAGCGAGATGTACAACGACTTCACGTTCGCGGAAGGCGACGAGTACCTCGTCAGCGGCGACGACGAGTTCGCCTGGGGCTGCGGCTTCACGCGACCCTACGACGAGGACCTCGCCGCCGAGTGGGCCGCGGCACTGGGTAGCTAAGCGAACTCACCACCACACAGGGGCCGCGTCGGACAGCGTCCGCGCGGCCTCTTCGTACACCAGTCCCCGAACCCGCGAGCGCATGCCGTGAGCCGGCTTCCTTGAAGGTCAGGCCGCCTGATGACCCGTCCGAGCGGCCCCGGCGAGCATGAGGCCCTTGATGGCGCCGTAGGCGCTGGCCCAGGCATCCTGCATCTCGTCCGTCCAGGCGTCGCCAGCCATCTCCGCGAGCGTCTCGAGCAGCACGCCGCCGACCACGTCGTAGTGGGGCGCGAGCGCGCCGTAGCCCACGTGCCGCTCACCGAGACTGCCCAGGTAGACACCGAGCTTCTCGGGGGCGCGCAGTGAGCCGACGATCATGCCGAGCGCCCCGAGCAGGGCCCGCTTCTGGCCCGCCATGTAGTCCGGGAACATGCTGCGCACCGCCGGCGCGACCTCGAAGAGGCGCGCGTAGAAGCTCTCGACCAGCTCGTCACCGCGGGGCGCGAGGAGCGCGAAGGATGATTCGATGAGCTCGAGCTGGCGCGTGGCGCCGTCGTGGTCCGCCATTGTGTCCTGCTTCCGTGCACGGCGGGTGCCGCGGCACTGGGAGGATCGGTACACAGGGGCGGCACCGTCGGATCGAGCGTGTCAGGCGGAGGGCGGCGGGTCTGTGACTTGCTGCTCAGAGTTCCGCCCAGGCGGCGCCGGAGAGTACACTTCTCACGATGCAGGAGTACACCGTCATTCTCTCGCCGGACCCTGACATCGGTGGCTATGCGGTCGTGGTACCGGCCATGCCGGGAGCGCTGACTCAGGGCGAGAGTCTCCAGAAGGCGCTGAGCAATGCTGCCGCGGTGATGGCACTCTGGTTAGAGGTCGCCGCCGAACGAGGAGAGCGTCCACTCGACGAGACGCCACACGTCATTGCCGCCGAAGTTGAGAGTGTGCTCGCGGACCGAGACGAGGCAGGGTGGGATCGGCACGTCGAGCTCGTCAGCGTGCAGCCGGTCCATCCGATTACTGCCGCGTGAGCCGCCTCGGAGGATTCAGCAGCCGAGAGATTATTAAGGTGGCAGAGCGAAACGGGTGGCGGCTCCTACGAGTGCGTGGCGATTATTTCACCTTCGGGAAGGACGGCGTTCGCGACGTTCTGACCGTGCCCGCGTACGACTCGATCAGCGAGGCCGTCACCCGCCGTTTGATTCGAACGATGGACCTATCGGTAGATGAGTTCCTCCGACAGGCCAGGAAGTAGCTGTTATGCCTTCGCGCCTTCTGGCTCGGACGCCGCGCCGCCGAAGCGCATCTCGATCCGTTCGGTTTCGAAGCGGCGCTTGAGGCGGCGGCGAAGCTCTGCCTCGGCCTCCCACTTCGAGCCGTTCGCCGCGTCCGCGACCACGCGGAGGAGGACGTCGCCGCCGTCCATGGCACGGACATCCGCGACACGGGGCGCGGAGGCGTAGTCGCGGGTGCGCTCGGTCATGAGCTCGCCCGCGACCTCGTTCACGAGGGTGCGTGCCTCATCCGCCTCCCGGAACGGCACCTCGACGTCCACGACGATGCGATTGAGGCCCGCGGTGCGGTTCGTCGCAACCGTGATCGAGCTGTTCGGCACGACGTGGACGTTGCCCTCGTTGTCCTGCAGCACCGTGCGGCGAGGATTGATCTCGATGACTTCGCCTGTCACGCCCGCCACCGTAATCGTGTCGCCCACGGCGTACTGGTCCTCGATGAGGATGAACATTCCGTTGATGACGTCGCGCACGACGAGCTGCGCGCCGAGTCCGAGCGCGACACCGACGATGCCGGCGGCGGCGATGAGCGTGGAGATGTTGAGGCCGAACTCCGCCAACACGATGCCTGCGCCGATGAAGAAGAGGACCACGCCGAGCGCCCAGGTGAGCACCGCGGTGAACGTGTCGGCCCGCCGTTTCACGAGCACAGGATCGACGTAACGAACGGAGTTGGCGCGCGCGATGGCGTGCCGGAACACCCTGCTGATGACCCGCCGCAGGAGCCAGTGCAGCACCAGGAGGAAGCCGATGCTGAGCACGATCTGCAGCGCGTGGTCGTCGAGCCACGCCTGCCAGTCGTCCCAACTCGTGTAGTCGAAGAGGAACGGGATCATGAGGCGCGCACCAGGCGGGCGTAGGTCTGCAGGAGTCGTTTTGTGCCCACACCTTCGAAATCGACCACGTACTCCACATCGCCACCGTTCATCGAAGCGCTGACCACGTGGCCGCTCCCGAACTTCACGTGGGTGACGGCGTCGCCGGGCTCGAACTCCGCGTCTTCGGCCGGCGGCTCCTCGAACATGGACGGCGCGGCGGCTGCCTCCTCGTAACTGCGCGAGCCACCGGAGCTCCAGGGCGCGGTGAGGTTGCTCGGGATTTCGCGCAGGAAGCGCGACTCCGGGTGCTGCTGGGTCATCCCGAACGACATGCGGCGGTAGGCGCGCAGCAGGTAGAGCCTATCTTTAGCGCGCGTCATGCCCACATAGGCCAGTCGGCGCTCCTCCTCCATCGAGCGCGGGTCGTCGAAGGAGCGCATGTGGGGGAGCACGCCCTCCTCCATGCCGATGATGAACACCACCGGGAACTCGAGCCCCTTGGCGGCGTGCAGAGTGATGAGGGTGATCGCCTCGACGCCCTCGCCCATCTCATCCACGTCGCTCACGAGCGCGACGTCCTGCAGGAACGTCGCGAGGTCGCTATCCTGCCCGGACATCTCCTCGTACTGGCTCATGACGTTGCGGAGCTGGAGGACGTTCTCGAGACGCTCCTCCGCGTCGGGGCCGCTGTCGCGGAGATACTGGGCGTACTTCGTGTCAGTGAGCAGGCGGTCGAGCAGCTCCGGAAGTGGCATCTCGGCGCGGCGGCCACGCAGGCCCTCCATCATGAGCACGAACTCGCGCACCGACGTGGCGGAGCGGCCGGTCACGCCCGGCGCCTGGCCGCCCTTTGTTACCTCCTCGGCGGCGTCCCACGTCGTCAGGCCCATGCGCTCGGCATGCTCGCGCAGGCGCTGAATGGTGGTCTGCCCGATGCCACGCGCGGGGACGTTGATGACCCGCAGCAGGCTCGCTTCGTCGAGCCGGTTGTGGATGAGGCGCAGGTAGGCGACGAGGTCCCGGATCTCGCGCCGCTGGTAGAAGCGCACCCCGCCGATCAGCCGGTATGGCATGCGGTGCCGGACGAGCGCCTCCTCCACCGCTCGGGACTGGGAGTTCATGCGGTACATGACCGAGATCCCGCTCGCCCGCCTCCCGCCCGCCTGCAGTCGTCCGATCTCGCGGGCGACGAATTCGCCCTCTTCGTCGTCGCTGTACGCCTCGTAGGTGGTGATCAGCTCGCCCCCATCGCGCTCGGTCCAGAGGGTGCGCTCCTTGCGGTTGCGGTTCTTTCCGATGAGGGCATCCGCCGCCGCCAGGATCGGCTTCGTCGAGCGGTAGTTCTGTTCGAGCAGGTAGACCGCGCAGTCCGGGAAGTCGCGCTCGAAGTAGCCCACATTGCGCACGTCCGCGGACCGCCAGGAATAGATGCTCTGGTCGGGGTCGCCGACCACGGCGATGTTGCGGTGCCTCGAGGCGAGCAGGCGGGCGAGTTGGTACTGCACCGGGTTCGTGTCCTGGAACTCGTCGACCATCACGTGCAGGAATCGCCCGGAGTACTTCTCGAGCGTCTCCTCGGACTCCTGGAGCAGCCGCACCGCTTCCAGCAACAGGTCGTCGAAGTCGAGCGCGGACGACTGTTTGAGGGCCGCCTGGTAGGCGGGATATGCCCTCGCGACCACCTCGTCGAAGTAGTCCCGGGCGCGGCGGCTGAGCTCCTCGGGAACAATCATCTCGCTCTTGGCGTTCGAGATAGCAGAGAGGACCGAACGAGGCGTGAACTTGCGGGGGTCGACGCGCAGTTCTTCGAGGATGCGCTTCATCAGGCGCAGCTGGTCGTCGTCGTCGTAAATCACGAAGTCGGGGTCGATGCCGATGGCGCTGCCGTCAATCCTCAGCCAGCGTGCGCACATGGCGTGGAAGGTGCCCATGGCGACGCTGCGGCCGTCCTCGCCCATGAGGGCGATGGCGCGCTCGCGCATCTCGCGGGCTGCCTTGTTGGTGAACGTAACGGCGAGGATGCGCCACGGGGCGATGCGCTTCTCCCGGACGAGGTACGCGACGCGGTGAGTGATGACGCGTGTCTTGCCGCTCCCGGGGCCCGCGAGGATGAGCACCGGGCCCTCCGTGTGGGTCACGGCCGCGCGCTGGGGCTCGTTCAGCCCTTCGAGGATCTCGGGGAGGGTATCGACGGAGGTCACTGTTGCAAGTCTATCATCTGTTAAGTCTGGTTAACCATTTCAATCTGATTGCGGGGGCTTCGCCCGAAGCGCGTAATCAAGCCGCTGCTATACTCGCCATTGCGCCACCGGAGGGGGAATCGGATGACTCCTGAATGGAGCGATTACGAGGGGGCGGTGCGCCTCGTTGCTTACGTGTTCATCTTCTACCTGGGCGTGCTCTGGCTCACGATCGGGTTCTGGACCTACCGCGACATCCGCCAGCGGTCACGCGATCCGTTCGTTCAGTCGGCCGCTGTGCTGCTGGTCCTCGCGTTCTTCCTGCCGGGCCACTGGGTCTACCTGATCCTGCGCCCCCGACACACGCTCGTCGAGTTGTACGAACGCTCGCTCGAAGAGGAAGCCCTCTTGCAGGAGCTCGAGGACCAGAAGTCCTGCCCGGCCTGCAAGCGGCGCGTCCGGGACGAGTACCTCATCTGCCCCTCTTGCAAGACCAGTCTGAAGGAGCCGTGCCGCTCCTGCCAGAAGCCGCTCAGCTACGCCTGGATCGCCTGCCCGTATTGCGGCACGGAGAAGGCGCCGCGCGAGCACCTTGGTGCACGTCCGGCGCGCGTACCCGCCCGCCCCGTGGAAGCGCCTCGGGTGGCGCCCGAAGGTCCGCGGCTCGCCGACGCCCCGCGCACCGCCGCCACGACGGCCTCCGGCCCCGGCCAATTCGTCAAGCGCACACCGGCCCCATTGCCGAAACCCGCTCCGTCCGCCACGACTCCTCCCCGCGACCCCTTCGCCCGCCGCATGGTGGACGAGAGCGGCCCCGTCATCGGCGAGTAGCCTGATATCTGGCCTCCGCTCGCCCGGTCAGCGCGCGATGGCACGCACGATGCCCGCGACCTCTGCGAACCGCCGGAGCTCGCCCGGGATGTCCGGTCCGGCAGGCTGGTACGCGATCTCCGTTGCCCCTGCCTCCTCCAGCTCTCTCAGACGCACTTCCCACTCCTCCACGGTCCGGGCGGCGCCTGTTTGGCGGATGAAGTCACCCGTTACGAGCGGGCGGTCATGTTCGCTCACGCCGATGAGGTGGAGGTCGTGCAGGCGAAGATGGCGTTCGTTCTCGGGGAAAGTGTCCATGGCTGCCTTCCACCCGGCGCCTCCGGGGACGGGCGCGAAGTCCATGCCCCGCTCGTACATCGCGTGGAGCGCAACCGCCGCCCCGTGCCCCGCAGCCGCGAGGACACGGTCGCTGCCCGGCTCCTCGCCCTCACCCAGGACGGTGCCGAAGCTGAGGACGATGCAGCGACGGCCAGCGTGGTCCCGCTGACCAGCGGGGACGGACGTCACAAACACGCCGTCTGCGAGGTCCTCGCCTGCCGCCAGCCCCTTCGGCCCACCGGCGCCGATGATGAAGGGGACCTCGATGGGCGGATCTGGCGCGAACCCGGTGGGCTGCATCATTTGGATCGCCTTTCCCTCCCAGTCCGCCTTCTCGCCGCGAAGCAACGCGCGCAACGTCTCCACGTACGACCGGACGTACTGCCACGTGAGCGGGCGCTGGCCGAACGTCATGCGTCCGGTGAAGCCTGAGCCGATTGCGACCTCGACTCGCCCGGGGGCAAGGTGGCAGAGCTGGGCGATGGCGGCCGCGTTGGTCATCGGATGCCGGAGGCTGGGCACCAGCACGCCCGGCCCCAGCCCGATGCGCGACGTGCGCTCCGCCGCGAGCGCGAGCGTCACCCAAACGTCGGGGTAGAGCGCGGGCGAGTCATACAGCCACGCCCGCCGGTAGCCCAGCTCCTCCGCGATGCGGACGTGTTCGGGAGTGTCGAACGATGTGGCGAAGGCGCAGCTGATCTCGAGCATGTCGCGAGCCTAGGTATCGCCCTGAACGCAGTCAAACTCGAAGGGAGTCAGATTCCGAGCGCCTCGTAGAGCACCGAGCCTTCAAGCAGCTCGGCCATGCGGTCGAGCTTGCGTTCGCCCTGGAAGCGGGTGCGGTCGAAGATGCCCTCGAGCGCGATGACCGTGTTCTCGGTATCGGTGCGGGAAAGGAGCACGGGGATCCCCTGCGCGCTCGCCACGTCGTAAAGGTAATCCGAGGGCTTACGTCCGCCCGTGAGGATGAGTACGTTCGGCTGCGCCTTGATGGCGGCGAGATGCATGTCCGTGCGGTCGAAGCGGGCGACGACGGCCTTGCTCTCGAAGCGCCGGAGGTAGGGCTGCCCGGCGTCGGACGAGATGGGGGAGATGACGAGGTAGTCCGACGTGGGGTCACCGGGATCGCCCTGCACGAGTACCTCGGCGTTGAGGGCCGACCGCGCTTCCGACAGCGAGAAACCCGCGAGCGTCCGGTCCTCCCGCAGGTTCACGGTGGGGATGCCCTCGCCGGGTGTGGGCTCCGGATGGCCGGCGGGGACGTCGGTCACGACGATCGCGGCTGGCGCGATGCCCGTAGGCATCTCCCCCGGGTTTCCGTGCCGCGCCACAACGACGTGGCGCGCTCCGGGAAGCTGGCAGGACTCGCCGGCCGCCTCAACGATCAGGGTTATGTCACCACGAGGTTCGGTCACGGAGCCGGGAGCCGCGGGGGTGGGTGCGGAGCCTGGGGCAAAGTCGAGCGAGCCGAACCACTCGGCGTCGGCGGCTGCGTTTCCGCCTTCGTTGTCGCCGATACGGACAAGACGGACAGGCGTGCCCTGGTAGGCCATGCGCCGCGCGATGGCTGCCGCCACGCCGGTCTTGCCGGCGCCAGGAGTGGTGGATGTTACGACGATGACCGGCACAGGAACCTCCGCGCCCGATTGTGCCGACGTTCACGATTGGGAGCAACGGAGGGGGTTGGAAGGTGGCAAGGTTGGGAGTGGTCCCCTCATCTCCCAATCTCCCGTACGCTTCCTCCATGGCTGCCTCTGTCACCCGCAAAGTCACCGTCGAACGTAACCGGCTCCGCTTCGCCGCGGCGCACATGGCCACCTTTGGGGGCGGGTGCGAGCCGCTGCACGGCCACAACTACGACGTATTCGTCGAGGTCGAGGGTGATCTGACGGAGGACTCGTGGGTGTGGGACTTCGGTGACCTGAAGCGCTCAACGAAGGCGATCATCGACGAGCTCGACCATAAGTTCCTGCTCCAGCGGGACAGTGGCGTGCTCGAAATCGAGGAGCAGAACGGCTCATGGGTGGTGGGGTTTCAAGGTCGCCGTTATGTCTTTCCTGCGGGCGACGTGGCCGTGCTCCCCATCGACAACTCGACGGCGGAGCGTATCGCTGAGTGGGTGGCGGGGCGCCTGCTGGCGTATCTGCGGGAGTCGGGGGCGTCGTCGTTGCGGCGCCTTACGATTGGAATTGAGGAGATGCCCGGTCAGGCGGGCTGGTATACTGTGGATCTGTAATGTCGCGGCCTCGGCCCGGCAGGAACGCGGGAGGCGGGAATGCAGTTGGACTGGGACAAGACGATCAACGAGATTCTTGCTGCCAAGATGTCCTGCCAGGGCTGTGGTGCTCTCGGCGATGAGATGGTGGTCGGCTATACGCGGAGCTCCGCGGCGGCCGAGTTCGCCATGCGCTGCAAGGACTGCACGGATAAGACCGACTGCGATGCCCGCAAGCTCGTCGTCGTTTGCGACAACTGCGCGCGCACGTACCGCGTGAACGGCGATCGCGTGGACGAAGCGGGCATGATGACCATCATGATGGACGAGTGCCGCCACAACCTCGAAGAGTCGATCGACTACCTCGCCGGCTACTGGAAAGAGGACGCCGAGATCGAGTTCGAGGACATGGACAAACGCCTCGACGAAGTCGACCCGGACCTCTTCAAGGAAGAGGACAGCTGGCGCATGCGGTTGGAGGAGGAGTACCTCCAGATCCACCGCTGGTTCCGCGAGCGCCGCTTCCCCGTGCCCGATCCCGGCTGGCGCAGCCAGTACGCCGAAGAGGTCATCACCCTCGGTTACACCACGCTCCTCGGCGACTAACCGCCCCCGCCCCAAATGAAGCGGGAAGCGTAAGCGACCGATCCAACTTGGCCCCACAAGGCCTCATGCTATAATCGAAGGACCGCGGAAGTAGCTCAGTGGTAGAGCGCCTCCTTGCCAAGGAGGAGGTCGCGAGTTCGACCCTCGTCTTCCGCTCCAGACACACCGAAGCCCGCCGAGAGGCGGGCTTTCCCGTTGCAGGCCGACAGAACGGAGCCGGAAGCGTTAGCGACCGGTGCGGTACGATGGACGCAAGCCGGAGTGGCGGAATGGCAGACGCGACGGTCTCAAAAACCGTTGAGCTCACGCTCGTGTGGGTTCGACTCCCACCTTCGGCACCACCGTAGCGGACGGGCGATGGAGGCTAGCGGCTAGCTAAGTTGCGCCTCAGGGTGGTGGTCATCTTACCGACCTCTTGGGATAGCCCGGTGGTGACGGTGAGATCCTCTGTGGTGAAGTAGCCGAGCCGTCGACCGAGCTCAAGGAACGTGTCCAGTTCGGACAGCGACCCCCGCGCGATGGACAGGAAGTTGGCGAATTCCCGCGATCCTTGTCGTCCGTGGCCCTCCGCGATGTCCGCGAGGACGGACGCCGCCGCGCGTGTCGCCTGGCTGTAGATGCCAAACGTCTCCCGGCTGGGAAGACGTTCGGCGAGGCGATAGACCTCGACCGTCAGGTCCATCGCCTTCTGCCATACGATCAGGTCGCGATGCGATTGGATCTCCGCCATGATGGTTCTCCTCGACGCTTGATTCGAGGCAACCTACGCTGAATCTGGTGGAGGCTCTAGCCGCTAACGTCTAGCCGCTCTCCGCTATGCTCTGCCGAGTGGTGTAACGGTAGCACACGGGTCTTTGGAGCCTTTGGTCGGGGTTCGAATCCCTGCTCGGCAGCCAGACTAGTCTCGCCAGATTTCGGCCGGGCAACTTCGACCGATCGATTCGCTGAGTCTGAGCTTCCCGACCATGGGACTGACTTGCCCGGCATAGGACAGCGTGCTGGCGGCAAGGGGCGACCCCGCATCCGGCAGCGAGTCATGGCGCCATGGTGGTCATCGAATGAGGCACGGCGCTCAGTCCTTCGGCTGGAAGCGGTAGATGCGGTCGTCCGGCCCGACGATCGCCTCCACGTACCAGAGGTTGCCCGAACCGGTGCTGTAGACCGCCCGGCCAGGGTCCCCGTAATAGTAGGCAACCGTCGGCGAGAGGATGTAGGCATCCAGTAGCGAGAGTGGATATGGGGTGTCGATGGCCCAGACGGCTCCGCCCGCCGGGAGCGTCGGGTGTTCCCGCCGCAAACCGTCCACCCAGTGCTGATGGACATCCGGGTTTTCTCGTCTCCAGTCAGTCACCGCGTCGCAACCGACAAGGGCGGCGACCGCCACCACCACAAGAAGCGCAGCAGCCGCCGGGGCGCGCAGAGGCGACGGAAGTGAACGCCCGTCCCAAAGGCGCTGCGCGACCGTACCGGCGACCAGCGCCAGCAGCGCGCTCGGGTAGTAGAAGTACCGGATGCCGAACCCGAGGCCGAACAGCGCATAGGGCACGAGTGACACCAGGAACCCGAGCCCCAGGGCGGCAAGCAACCAGTCGCGACGAAGCAGCGCCCCGATCGGGACCGCGATCATCACGAACGCGAGCGCCCGTTGAGGCCAGAGGACGAAGGCTCCCTCACCCGGATCGGCAGCCTGGGGGACGAGAGCGAGCTTCACGTAGAACCACCACCGGTCCAGCGCGTTGGCTTCCGCGCCCACCAGGGCATCCCTCGAGCCGGATGAAACCCCAAAGAACGAAAGGGCCGCAGCGAGCGCTACTGGGACGAGCGGCAACGCGGCCAACAGCCACGTGTTGCGTTCGGCCCAGCGCCCACGTCCCGGGACAAGCACGTACCAGAGCACCATGGCAACTGTGACCGCCGCCGCGGTCTCGCGGAAGAGGAGCGCCGCCATCGTCAGTACAACCGATGCGCCGCACCAGGTCAGCCTGCTAGAACGCGAGCGGGCAGCGTCGGTGGCGGGCAAGAACGCCAGCCAGGCCGCCAGCGCCAGCGGCAGCCCCGCGCTGTTCAACGACGCGATCCAGGTGATCGACTCGCGGCCCGCCGGGTGCAACGCCATGACAAAGGCGGCCACGGCGGGCGCGAGCCGGCCGTCGACCAGGCGCCGGGTCAGCTCGAACACGAGGACGACCGACGCGAGGTGAACGCCGAGGTTGAAGAGGTGATAGGGCAGAGGGTCGCCGCCGAAGATCCAGTACATACCGCGGAACGTGAGGAACGAGAGCGGCCGCCAGTAGTTTTCGCTCAGCTGGAGGATTCCTGCGTCGGCTGACGGGTCCCAGGTGGCCCGCAGAAACTCGCCGAGGGGCATCTGCCGGGAGGCCAGCAGGAGCAGGTAGTCATCTCCGAGAAAAGCTGAGTTGAGCGCAGGGCCGTACATCCAGGTGGCTGCCACGACAGCGACGGCGACCGGCCAGTACCGCGCGGCGACCGTGCGTACGATCGGCCGGGTCTTCGCCTCCGCTGTTCCGCTCCAACGCCTGGTGAGCCCCGTCAGCACGAGGGCTGGCCACCCTCTCCGGCCAGCGTCATGTGGGGATTAACCAGCCGCCCATCCCTCGTGAGGGTGCAAGGGAGCACCGTGACCGTGACTGACTCCGCCTGGAGCGCAAGGAGTCGAGTGAGGCTGACATCGACGATTTCGACGCCATCGCAACTACCGCCCTTGATGAAGTAGCGGTCCGCCGATCCCAACAGCACGCCGGAGCACTGCGATCGCGGGCCGACGACCGACCCCGCCGTTGGCCGGATCTCGCCGTCTTCGAACACACCCAGGAGGAACACGACCTGCCCGGCATTTCGGCCCATGTCGAGCTCGTCGCGGACCTGGTAGGCTCGGCCCGTTCCGTTTTCGATGAGCGTCAACCCGGGAGCGCCACGGCGCATCTCGCCTACGACCGCTACGGGTGTTCCCCCCGGTTCCGCCTCCCCTGTGTCGATCACGGTATCGGCCTCTGGCCGAACGGCGAGTCCGGCAATTGCCACGACCGCGATCGACGCAACAGCCGCAGCGACGACGGCCGGTTTGGCGAGCGAGATGAGGTATCCGAGCGGGCCCCATACGCCGCTCCGGCGAGGCGGTCGCCACTCACGCAGCTCTCCTCGCTCCGAGGCGCCGCTCTTGGCGAGCAGGTTCGAGACGTGATATCGGACGGTGTTGATGCTGATCCCGAGCCGAACCGCGATCTCGGCGTTCGGCATACCCTGCTGGACCAGCTCAAGAACGCGCGCCTCAGCTGGCGTGACGTCTCCGGGATGAGGCGGGCGGCCCCGTCTACCTTCCATCGAGCCGATTCTAGGAGCGCAGGGGCCTGAATTACCCCGTCCGTCGCTCGTGACGTCATTAGTCCGCGTCCCCTCATAATCCGCCGGTGACCGACATCGCCGACCCGGGGATCCAGCGACCTCCGCGGGGCAGGCCCGCTACCAGGCGACCGGCCCGCGGTGGCTAGGCTTTCACCGCCCGCAACCAGACGTGGCCCTCTTCCATGCCGATCACGGGACCCCAGAACCGTTCGCAGAGGTACTGCTGCCGCCTGTCCCGGTTCGCCAGCGCGTCCAGCACCCGCCCTGCGACTCGGCGTAAGCGGCGATGTGGCGGAATGGCGTTCATTGGGTCGTCCGAGTTGGCGCTCAACGTGAGCCGGCGTCTCATCACGCGGAATGGCGCCGTGTGGTAATAGCCGAACAGCGTTCCGGAGAGCGTCTGTTCGTCGAAGTAGTCGAAGGTCTCGAGGGTCATTCCCCGCCGGTGGGTAGGGTCGCTCCATGCCGAATGAGTCGAACTTGCGTGTGGGAAGCGGAAATAGACCAGCGCTCCCGGGCGGCAGATGCGCCACACCTCCGCCATCAGCGCAGGCAGGTCATCGATGTGCTCCGCCACATGCCACGCGAAGACGCCGCTCACAGACGAGTCGCGGAACGGCGTGCGCGTCATGTCGCCCATTACGTCGACCGACCCCGGGATACGCGCGATGTCCAGGCCGAGGCTTCCAGGTCGCTTGCGTTGACCGCAGCCGAGGTCGACCCACACCCCTGCGATCATGGGAGCCTTACGGGTTCGCCTGCGACTGCACCAGTTCGACCAGCGCCTTCGGCTCCATGTCGTCCGAGAACACGCCGTCCGGGTTTTCGACCAGCCAGACGTGCAGCATCTCGGGCGTCCTGGTCAACGTGCCCTTCGCGCAGGCGCCGTTGCTGGCGATGGCGACCACCTTGCCGTTTTCGATGCAGAGATTGTCGTGCGCGTGCCAGGCGGTCAGAGCGCCCCCGACGCGCGGGCCGGGCTCGTCCCGGCTCGGCATCCGGTACATGATGCCGACGAGCTTCGAGCTTCCGTCAGTCATGCTCAGGTATATCAGGGACTCGGGACGTTCCGGGTCCAGGATACGGCCGTCCCTGTTATAGCTGGTGTTCATGTAGTGGGTGAGTCCGCCCCGTGGCGGGGCCACCTGGTAGTAGCCCTCCGAGAGGGCATCTTCTAAGTCCTCGAAGCGCTCTGCTGCCGCCTTCGTGTCCGTTACCAGGCGCGCCGCTGCCTCGAGTTCGGCGGTGGTGACCGCGACAGTCGGGCCGTGGTCGTGCAGGACACCGTCTCGCGCGGCCGTGTCCGTAGACCCCACCTGCGCGTCGGGCTCCTGGTTCTCGTCGTGCATATGGTCCGTGCCGTTCGCCTGGACAACAGTGCCGTCTGTGGACTCGCCCACAATCTCGGCCTGCTGGGCCAGGAACTCCTGGTGCTCGTCGTGGGTGTGGAGCGTCCCATCGTCGTGCTCGTGGACGATCCCATCCTCGTGCTCGTGCCCCGGGCCGCCCAGCGTCCCGGTCGAGGCCGCGAGCGCGAACGATGCGATCGCAAGCGTCGTCATCGCCGTAGCGGGCAGCAGGTAGACGCGAGGGCGGGGCGAAGTCAGCCCCTTCCCGGCGAAGAACATGAGCGCCCCCGCGACGATGATCGCGATCCCTCCGCCGAACAGCACGTGCCCGGGGTTCGTGAGCGTGAAGATGCCCTCGCGGGCGGCCAGGTCTGGGTCGAGGCCATGCAGGACTGCGTCCCACGCAAGGCCAGCCAGCAACACAGCGACGCCGACGGAGACTACCCATGGTGAGAGCGATAGCAGCTTCTGCGCGCGGGTTTCCATATCGATCCTCCCCGAGATCAGGGGCGAGTGTGGGGATGTCCCCGTTGCATCAATCTTGATGCTAGGCCGTTTGACCCCGCATTACCCCGTCCGTCGCTTCCGATAGCGCGGGAAGGGGTTGGCAGTTTACCATCGCAAGAGCAAGCGAGTCGGAGGCCTAAAGGTGAATTGCTTCGAATGCTCTCAGGTGGGGACCACGACGCCGGTGACGGCGATCTGCCCCGTCTGTGGAATCGGCCTGTGCGTGGAGCACAAGTTAGCGGCTGACCAGCACAAGGTGGGAGGCATGCGCTACGGATGCGCGCATGCCTTCACGGCCCGGGCTGGACAAGGCTCCAGTAGTTCCGCCGGAGACCGAAACAGCTGACAGCACGTCTATGCAGGCACCGGGGGCACAGCTCTAGGAGTCGAGTTCGCGTGCGGTAACTACACTCGCACGAAGAGGGATGTTGCCTGCCGGGTCGCGGCGTCCCGTTTGACCTGGGTGCGCTCTTACTCAGCCCAAGCGACGAGAGCAATGAGCCTTCAGAAGGAAACACCCAGAGAGGAGAAGGACCAACGTGCCTGATAAAGAGATGACTACGAGCGCCAGTGAGAGCGAGAACCCAGTAATCCCGTCCCCCACTCCCAAACAGACTCGGCCGAGGACGAACAAGGACTGGTGGCCGAATCAGTTGGACCTGAAGGTTCTCCACGAGCACTCGCCCCTGTCCAATCCGATGGGCGAGCACTTCAACTATGCAGAAGAGTTCAAGACCCTCGACCTGGACGCGCTGAAGCAGGACATCTTCGACATGATGACGACGTCGCAGGACTGGTGGCCGGCGGACTACGGCCACTACGGGCCGCTCTTCATCCGGATGACCTGGCATGCCGCAGGCA
>JBBDMZ010000048.1:0-6436 GCA_040877955.1 Dehalococcoidia bacterium
CGATGGAGCCCCGAGCGTCAGCGAGGGGTCTCGGAGGAACACCGCCCCAACCTTCCAATCTCCCAGCCTCACCTCATCACCTCAATCACTCGCTCCACGCCCTCCACCAACGCATCCACCTCATCCTTCGTGTTGTACAACCCGAAGCTTGCCCGGTTCGTCGCCGGCACCCCGAGCCGCCGCATCAACAGTTGGGCGCAGTGGTGACCCGCCCGGATCGCGATGCCGTGGCCGTCGAGGATGGTGCTCACGTCGTGGGGGTGGATGCCCGGCACCGTGAAGCTCACAGCCCCGCCGCGGTCCTCCGCGTTCGCCGGCCCGTGTACCTGCACCCCCTCGATGCTCAGCAGTGACTCCATCGCGTAGGCCGTCAGCAGCTTCTCGTGCTCCCTCACGTCCCCCATCCCGAGCTCGCCCAGGTAGTCCAGCGCAGCCCCGAACGCGATCACATCCGCAATGTTCGGCGTCCCTGCTTCGAATTTGTGCGGCACGTCCGCCCACGTCGATCCCTCCGGCTTCACGATCGAGATCATCTCGCCGCCGCCCATAAACGGCTCCATCGCCTCGAGCTCGCCCGGCTTCGCCCAGAGCACGCCCACGCCCGTCGGCCCGTAAGCCTTGTGCGATGAGTAGGCGAAGAAGTCGCACCCCAGCGCTTCAACGTCCACAACCATCTGCGGCGCGCTCTGCGCCCCATCCACCAGCACCTTCGCGCCAACCGCGTGCGCCATCTCGGCGACATCCGCGATCGGGTTGATGGTCCCCAGCACGTTCGACATGTGGACGATGCTCACGAGCTTCGTGCGCGGCCCGATCAGAGCCCTCATCGAATCCAGGTCCAGGTACCCGTTGTCAGTTATCTCCGCGAACCGCAGCACCGCCCCCGTCCGGGGCGCCAGCATGTGCCAGGGGACGATGTTCGAGTGGTGCTCCATTACCGAGAGCACGATCTCGTCGCCCTCACGCAGGTTCGCCTCCCCCCAGGCGCGCGCAATCAGGTTGATGCTCTCCGTCGTGTTCCGCGTGAACACGATGTCCCCGGCGTTCGAAGCGCCGATGTGCCGCGCCGCCTTTTCCCGCACGCCCTCGTACTGCTCCGTCGCCCGCACCGCCAGCGTGTGGATCCCCCGGTGGATATTCGCGTTCGAAGTCTCGTAGTAGCGCACCAGCGCGTCGATCACCGCACGCGGCTTCTGGCTAGTCGCCGCGTTGTCGAGGTACACCAGCGGGCGCCCGTTCACCTGCTCCCCCAGAATCGGGAAGTCCTCCCGCACCTTCTTCACGTCGTACGTCATGTCCGCACCGCCGCCCCGATCGGTGAGCCCCCCTCTCCCTCTGGGAGAGGGGCTGGGGGTGAGGGAGGGATCCCGCTGGCGCCTCGGGCTGTCGCACACAAGGATTGTCGCTTCCTCCCAATCGCCTCCGCCTGCCACGGACTTGGCTCCCCTCTCCCTCTGGGAGAGGGGCCGGGGGTGAGGGCGCGCCTCCGCGGAGCATCCATCACGTCACCTCGACTTCGACCCGGCCGTCCACCACCCGCACGGGATACGTCTTCACCGGGCGCACCGCCGGCAGACGCTTCACCTTCCCCGTCGTCACGTCGAACCGCGCACCGTGCCGGGGGCATTCGATCTCGCAGCCAATCAGCTCGCCCTGGTCCAACGCGCCCCCGTCATGTGTGCACACGTCCGCGATCACGAAGAATTCCCCGTCACCACACGGCTCCGCCGTCCGGCACACCGCCAGCTGCTTCCCATCCACCTCGACGACCGCGACCTTGCCCGGCCCGACATCTTCGACCGCAAGCACCCCCACCCAGCCGTCACCACGAGCACGGCGACTCCCCTCTCCCTCTGGAAGAGGGGAGTGGGGTGAGGAGAGCGAGCTGCTCGAACCCTCGTCACGTGTTGCGCCACTCCGGCGGCTGAGGGGATCTCTATCGTTCAAACCGAACCTCCCGGCTCGCGCGCTAATAATGCGCTCCCCTCTCCCGCGCAGTCGGGAGAGGGGCTGGGGGTGAGGGCCTCAGGCCAGCTTCGCGTCCAGCGCCGCCGCCAGCTCGTCCCGCAGCGCCTCGTCCGGCAGCCGGTCCAGCACCTGCCCCAAGAACGCGTGTACCAGCATGTCCTCGGCCTTCTCGTGCGGGATCCCCCGCGACTCCAGGTAGAAGAGCTGGTCCTCGTCCACAGGGCCCGCCGTCGCGCCGTGCGCCGCCCGGATGATGTTGTTCGTCAGGATTTCGAGCACCGGGTCACTGTCCGCCTTCGCCAGCTTGCTCAGCAGCAGGTTCCGGTCCTCCTGGTTGGCGTCCGCGTTTCTCGCCCCCAGCCCGATGCGCGTCATCCCGTAGTACACGCTCCGTGACTCACCGTTCAGCGCCGACTTGAACAGCAGGTCGCTGCGTGTGTCCGGCCCGATGTGGTCCTGGAGGGTGTAGAAGTCGATGTGCTCCCGCCCGTCGCCCACGATCAGCCCAAACAGCTCGCTCGAGGAGCCTTGCCCCTCCAGTGACGAGGTGATGTGGCTCTTCACCACCTGCCCACCAGTTGCCAGGCTCAGGCTGATGACCGCCGAGTCGCGCTCGGTGATCGTGCGCTGCTCGGCGAAGACCTTTGTCTTCGAGCCCCACCGGTGCAGCACGGTATACCGGACCTCCGCGCCCGGCCCGGGGACGATCTCCACCACGGGCAGCGCGACGATGTCGCCCTCGCCCGACCGGTAGTCCTCGATAACGTGCACCCGGCTGTTCGCTCCCGCCACGATGAGCGTGTGCGGCGTCGCAAGCTGCCCGTCCGCGCGGTACTCCCGCACGATGCGCACCGGCTCCTTCGCCTCCACGTCATGGGCAAGCTCGACAAGCACGCCACCGCGCAGGAACGCGTAGTGCAGCGCCGTGAACTTGCTTTTGTTCGCAGCCACCAGCTTGCCCACGTGCTTGGCGATGACGCCCTTCTGCCGGTCGTCGGCATCCGCGAAGTCGACCACGGCGATGCCCGGGTCACGCGTCACGGCGCTCAGCGTCTCGCTGTTCACCTGGCTCAGCGAAGCCGCTGCCGGGCTGCTTCCGAGCGTCGCCTCGTCGCCCTGCGCGCCAATGCCCGGCGCGTAGGAGTCGAGGCTGAGCGTGCTCACGTCCAGGTACTTCCACGGCCGCTCCACCTGCCGCGGCATCTCCATCGACGCGGCCAGCTTCGCCGCCTCCGCCCGCAGCGTCGCCATCGCCTCGAAGTCGCCCAGTCTCGCACCCAACGCTTCGCTGGCGCCAGCATCCAGCCGGCTCGCTCCCGGCTTCTGTTCAACAGCAGAGCTCATCGTTCTCTCACTTTCATCCGCGGGGAGGTGCCGCGGGGACTAGCCTCTAGCCCCCAGCCTCTAGCCCCTGCTGTGGGCGCCTAGCCCACAGCCCCTTCCATCTGCAGCTCGATGAGCCGGTTCAGCTCGACCGCGTACTCCATCGGGAGCTCCTTCACGATCGGCTCCACGAACCCGTTCACGATCATCTTCGCCGCCTGCTCTTCGCTCAGGCCGCGGCTCTGCAGGTAGAAGAGCTGGTCCTCACCCAGCTTCGAGACATACGCCTCGTGCTGGATGCTCACGTCCGGCGCATCGATTTCCATCGTCGGATAGGTGTCGCTCCGCGACTGCTCGTCCAGCAGCAGCGCGTCGCAGCGCACGTTCGCCTTCACGTTCTCACAGTCGTCGTACACCTTCAGCAAGCCGCGATAGCTCGTTCGCCCGCCGTCCTTGCTCAGCGACTTCGAGATAATCGTCGAGGTAGTGTTCGAAGCGGCGTGCACGATCTTGCCGCCCGCGTCCTGGTGCTGGCCTTCGCCAGCAAACGCCAGCGAGAGGATCTCGCCGTGGGCGCCCGGCTCCATCAGGTACACGCTCGGGTACTTCATCGTCAGCTTCGAGCCGAGGTTGCCGTCCACCCACTCCATGACCGCGTCCTGGTACGCCACGGCGCGCTTCGTCACGAGGTTGTAGACGTTGTTCGACCAGTTCTGGATCGTCGTGTAGCGGACGCGCGCGCCCTTCTTCACGATGATCTCGACGACCGCGCTGTGCAACGAGTCGGAGCTGTACGTGGGGGCCGTGCAGCCTTCCACGTAGTGAACCTGGCTGCCCTCGTCTGCGATGATCAGCGTCCGCTCGAACTGGCCCATGTTCTGGGTGTTGATGCGGAAGTAGGCCTGCAGTGGCACGTCCACCTTCACGCCCGGCGGCACGTAGATGAACGAACCGCCACTCCACACGGAGCTGTTCAGCGCCGCGAAGCGGTTGTCCGCCGGCGGCACCACCGTCCCGAAGTACTCCTTGAACATCTCGGGGTGCTCCTTCAGCGCCTGGTCGGTGCCGACGAAGATCACTCCCAGCTTCTCCAGGTCCTCCCGGATGTTGTGGTACACGACCTCCGAGTCGTACTGCGCGCCCACGCCGGCGAGGAATTTCTTCTCCGCCTCGGGGATGCCCAGCTTGTCGAAGGTCTTGCGGATGTACTCCGGCACGTCATCCCAGGAGCGCTCGTCCCGGTCCGTGGCCCGGACGAAGTAGTGGATGTTGTCGAAGTCGATGTTATCCAGCTGGTTCCCCGCCCACGGCGGGTTCTCCTTCTGCCGGAAGATCTCGAGCGAGCGCTGACGGAAGTCCCGCATCCACTGCGGTTCGTCCTTCATCTCGGAAATCATCGCCACGATCTCCGGCGTCAGCCCCTTGTTCGACTTGAAGAGGGCCTCGTCCTTGTCGTGAAACCCGAACTTGGCCTCGTAGCTGTCGGTGTTGATCTGCGCCGGTGCCGTTGGTGTAGTCATGGCGTCTCCTTATGCGTTGGCCGCTACGGCCAACGCTTCCTCCATCTCGTCGTATCCGGTCAGTTCGAGCTCTTCCGCCAGCTCGGCCCCGCCGCTCCGCGCGATGCGCCCATCGATGAGCACGTGCACGAACTGTGGCTTCACGTAGTTCAGCAGCCGCTGGTAGTGCGTAATCAGCAGCAGCCCCATCTCCGGGTTCATGAGCGCGTTCACGCCCTCCGCCACTGTCCGCAGCGCGTCGATGTCCAGGCCGGAGTCCGTCTCGTCCAGCACGGCCATCGCCGGTTGCAGCATCGCCATCTGCAGCATCTCCGCCCGCTTCTTTTCGCCACCGCTGAAGCCATCGTTCACGTACCGCCGCGCGAACTCCTGGTCCATCTTCAGCAGGTCCATCTTCGCGAACAGCGTCTCGCGGAACTCGCGGATGGGCAGGTCCTCGCCGCGCTTGGCGTTCATCGCCTGCCGCAGGAAGTTGACCATCGTGACGCCCGGGATTGCCACCGGGTACTGGAACGCCAGGAACAGGCCCTTCTGTGCCCGCACGTCCGGCTTCATCCCCAGCAGCGACTCGCCCCGGAAGAGGACGTCGCCCTTCGTGACCTGGTAGCGGGGGCTGCCCATCAGGACGTTCGCGAGCGTGCTCTTACCCGAACCGTTCGGGCCCATGATGGCGTGAACCTCGCCCGCGTTGATGCTCAGCGAGAGCCCCGTCAGGATTTCCTTGCCGTCGATGGTCGCATGGAGATCCCGGATCTCCAGCAGCGGTGTCTTGCTCATGAAACTCCTTGCGCCTCGATGAGGCCGTTCTTTGCGCTCTCGTGGCGCACCAGGTACTCACAGATCGGCGATCCGTCCACGATCCGGTTGAGTTGCTCGACATCCAGCCCCAGCAGCAGCTCGATCGCCTGCCGGTCCGATTCACACGGTAGCTTCGAAATCTCCGCCGCTCGCAGGTACGGGCACGAGTCGTTCACGAGGTGGAAGCCGTCCGCCTCCGAGTGCCACTCCCTCAGGATGCCTTCGCCCTTCAGGCTCTCAGTCACCTGCCCCACGCGTGCCTCCGGTGAGGCATCCCCGTCAGGGCGCAGGTCGCGCCGGTGCCGTTCCGCCATCGCTTCCGCCACGCTCGCCGCCACCGCCGACACGACCTCGTCCTTCGCCGCCACGCTTCGCAGCATTCGCTCCATCAGATCGGCGTAGTGCACCGGCATAACCCCGACTCCCGCTTCCGTCGGGTGGTACTCGTAGTACGGCCGCCCGGTCGCCTGCTTCACCGCCCTAACCTCCACCAGCCCGTCCGCCCGCAGGTTGTCGAGATGGCGCCGTACTGCCGCGGCCGTCACGCCTAGCTCCGCCGCCAGCTCCTCCACCCGCACAGCGTGCCGTTCAACCACAAAGGCAAGCACTCGTTCCCGTGTTCCATGCATCGCCCATCCAGTGTACGCCCCATTCCCACCTTTTTCGACTTTTTCATTATAAAACTCCTCTATCGCAGTCAGCGCCGCGACCGGCAGGGAGCGGTTCGTGCAACTCCCTCGTTCGCCCGCCCACCGGAACGCCCGGGTAGCTGCGGCCCACAGTGGCCGCGGGAAGCGCCACCAATCCACCTCACCCACCGAATCGGG
>JBBDMZ010000048.1:6536-15037 GCA_040877955.1 Dehalococcoidia bacterium
CCACCGAATCGGGTAGCTGCGGCCCACAGTGGCCGCGGGAAGCGCCACCAATCCAGCCCACCCACCGAATCGGGTAGCTACGGCCCACAGTGGCCGCGGGAAGCGCCACCAATCCACCTCACCCACCGAATCGGGTAGCTGCGGCCCACAGTGGCCGCGGGAAGCGCCCCCGAGCGCGCCCAACGCCGAATCGGGCAGCCTCTCGCGTCCCGCGTAGCGCCAATACTCCAACTCCCCTCTCCCGCGAAGTCGGGAGAGGACCCGATTCGCAAGAATCGGGCACAGGGGGTGAGGGCCTCATCTCACCCCCGTCCGCAGCCGCTCGATCGCCGCCACTCGTGGTCCCATCTTGGCCAGCACCCGGCCCACATTCTCGTGCGCCGACGCTCGCTCGCCCTCCGTCGCCGGCCGATCGCCCAACGACACCCAGACCTGCCACGCAAGCCGCGAGAGCGCCATCGCGAACACTCCCGCGAGCGCGATCGCTCCCCTCGGCCCTTCCTCGCCGCCACTGCGGAGGTACTCACGGATGACCGCCCTCACCACGCCATCGTCCGGCAAATCCGCCTTCGCTCCGTCCACGCTGGCCGCCACCCGGCCGAATTCGACCGCGGCGCGGACCGTCTCGAACCACGCAACGTCCGGGCCCGCGTAGTCCCAGTCCACCAGCGCCAACTGCCCACCATCGACGAGCACGTTGTCCGCGTGCAGATCGCGATGCGTGCCAACCACCGCCAGGCCCGCGGACAGGCCCTCCTGCGCAATCTCAGTCGACGCCATGACCGCCGGCAGCGCCCCACGCGCCGCGTCCACCCACGGCAGTCGCTTCTCCGCGCCCTCATCAATCCATCGAGCCCACTCGTCAGACGAATGGGTGCCGTAGAACGCCGTCAGCGAATCCTCCGGAGACAACGTGGGCCGCGGAATCGTGTGCAGCGCGGCCAGCGTGCGGCCAACCCACGAGGCGACGTCGTCCGAGCCGGCAAGAGTCCGCCCCTCCACCCAGCGGTGCACCGTCACGACGTCCCGCCCGACCCGCTGGTTGATCGCCACCGGTGCCGCCATCTCGACGCCCAGCCCGTACGCAGCCGCCTCCACCTCCGCCGCCCCCCGCAGTGCCGAGAGGTGCCACTCCCACTCCGCCTCCGCCCAGACCTTCACATGGAGCTCGCCGCGGTCCGTTCCGACACGCCACGACGATACCGTCCCACGCTTCAACGCAACGGGCGCCCCACGAAGCGCGCCCAACCCAAGCGTCGCTGCGATCGACGTGAGCTGCTCTTGTGGACCTGGCCTCCCGGAATCTGACAAAGCTAGTCTCCCGCCCGGCAGCGCCCCGCCTGCACGGCCCGCCCCCCAAGGATCTCATCGATAGTAGGGGCCGGCTGTGCCGGCCCTTCCGTTCTCGGCCTTGGCGATTCATCCACTCCCCCTCTCCACGCCAGTGGAGAGGGGGCCGGGGGGTGAGGTTATTGCGCTGCCTTCGCCGCGTAGTGCTCCTCCCGCGTCTCCCGGAACGACCACGGCGCCACCGCCGCGCTGATGTCCGTGATCGACTTCCACTGGCCCTCGAACCAGTCTGCATCCCGGAACTCATGTGGGTCGTAGCTCACGCCCTTGTTCCGCACGATCGCCGTCCGCCCATACCGCCCGCCTGAGGCGTCGATGCAGATTCCGCTCTCCTGGCACTGCGGCGACGACATGTACGTCACAGCCGGCGCCACGTGGTCCGGCGCCATCACCTGTGCCCGCTCCTCGTCCACCTCGCGGCCCGGGATCGTGCCCGTCATCCGCGTCTGCGCGCCCGGCGAGATCAGGTTCACCATGATGTTGTACTTCTCGCCCTCGATCTTGGCGACGTTCATCAAGCCGTACATGCCGGCCTTCGCCGCCCCATAGTTCGCCTGCCCGAAGTTCCCCAGCAGCCCGGACCCTGATGTCGCCATCACCACGCGCCCGTACGCCTGTTGCCGGAAGACTGGCCACGCGTGGTGCAGCAGGTTGTAGCACTGCTTCAGGTGCACCCGCAGCACCAGGTCCCAGTCCTGCTCGGCCATGTTGTGCAGCGCCAGGTCCCGAAGGATGCCCGCGTTCGCGACCACCACGTCGAGCCGCCCCCACGTGTCCATCGCCTGCTTCACCATCTCGTAGCAGGCGTCATAGTCGCCCACGTCGCCCGCGTTCGCCGCCGCCTCGCCGCCCATCTCCTTGATCTCGTTCACCACCTGCTGCGCGGGTGTATCGTCGTTCCCTTCGCCCGAAACGCTCCCCCCGAAGTCGTTTACGATCACCTTCGCGCCATGCTTCGCCAGGTCGATCGCATACGCCCGCCCCAGCCCGCGCCCTGCCCCCGTCACCAGCGCCACGTTCCCATCAAGTCGTACTGCCATGAGTCTCACTGCCCTCCATGAAGTTGCCTGCGCATCCTAAGCCATCCATGCGCACCGACTCGAATCGTGAATCGGAAATCGTGAATCGTGAATTCAATCCGGCCGCTTGAATTCCGGGATCGCTTGCCCGAACGCCTGCTTGAACCGCCCAAACAGCACGTCTGTCTCCCACGGTTGCGTCCCCTGCAGCACCACCTGCGGCTCGATCTGGTTGTACAGCGTCACCCGGTACCCGCTCACCCCGAAGCATCGCCCCGTGATCCACCCGCCCTCGTCGCTCGCCAGGTACAGGCAGGTCGGCGCCACGTTCTCCGGCCCTCGCTCCGTCCCCGTCGCCCCCTCCGACATCACCCGGTTCGCGCCCTGGGCCGAACGCTCCGTCGGCACGCTGTCCGTCATCCGCGTGCTCGCCCCAGGCGCGATCGAGTTCGCCGTCACGCCGTATCGCCCCAGCGCCCGCGCACAGCTCAGCGTGAAGCCCCAGATCCCCATCTTCGCCGCCGCGTAGTTCGGCTGTCCCGGCGCCCCAAAGAGCCCCGACCCCGACGTGAAGTTGATCAGCCGCCCGCCGTTGCGCGCCTGCCGCCAGTAGAGCGATGCGAACCGCGTCGTCGCGAACGTCCCCTTCATGTGTACTCGCACCACCGCGTCCCACTCCTCCTCCGTCATGTTGAACACCATCCGGTCCCGGAGGATGCCCGCAACGTTCACGAGGATGTCGAGCTGTCCCCACTCGTTCAGCACCGTCCGCACCATGTCCTCCGCCTGGTCCATGTCCGCCACGTCGGCCCCGTTGGCGATTGCCTCGCCGCCCGCCGCCTTGATCTCGCTCACTACCTGCCCTGCCGGGGTGTCATCGTGCCCCTCGCCGCTCACCGACACCCCCAGGTCGTTCACCAGCACGCGCGCCCCTTCGCGCGCATACAGCAGCGCGATCTCGCGTCCAATCCCTCGCCCCGCGCCCGTCACAATCGCCGTCTTGCCATCGAGTTTTCCCATCTCGAACACTCCTCCATTTCGTGCGCCGAAGCATACGCGGCCCCTTCCCGCCTTGCATTCCGTGCCCGAAGCTTTGATTCGTCATATCGACGCAATCCCCACCGGCGCCCGTAACACAACTTCCCAATCTCGCGTCTTTACCCTGATGCGAGGCCGAATTCAATGGCTTTGGGGACTCTCCATGCACACCTACGGTCGCGACCTTAGTTCTGCTTAGCCGTGCCCGCCGAACCCTTCGGGGAAGGCCGGCATCCAGCGCTCGTTCCGCCGTTGGCCGGGTCACAGTCGCTGCTACCATCGCAGCCGCGGCCCTTGTCGCCTCCATGCTCGGCGTCGCCGACGTTGGCACCCTCGGCGGAGACCACATCTCCAAACCCTCTTCCGCCTCCCACCTCAACCTGGAAGGCGACTTCGATCGCTCCGCCTTCGCCCCTATCACCTCGTCCGGCGCCAGCTCTGAGAGCTCCGCGCACCCACCAGACGACCGCGTGCTCGCCGTCCAGGCGCTCCTCCGTGGCAAGCCCCTGGAACCCTACGCCGCCGCCATGGTCGCCAGCGCTGACCACCACGGCATCGACTGGCGCCTTCTTCCCGTCATCTCCATCCTCGAGTCCGAGGCCGGACTCACCGCTTGTAGCGGCAATGCCTGGGGCTTTGCCAAATGTCAGGTTCACTTCGCCTCGTTCGAAGAGGGCATCCCCATCGTTGCCTCGACGCTCTCCTCCTACGGCGCATACAGCTCTGCGACGCTCCTGTGCATCTGGGTCTCAGGCGACGGCTGCCACACCCGTCACGCCATCGAATACACCCACCGGGCCGCTTACCTCTATTCTCAACTCGGCGCCTCCCTCGCCGTCGCGGCCCTTCCTCCTGACGTGAGCGAAGGACCCCTCCCACCACTCCAACCCGAACCCATCGCCGCCGCCGCACCCGCCGGCCCCGCCGCTACACCAACTCCTACTCCCGCCGCGCCAACGCCAGCCTCCTCACCCGCGCCTGAGGACCCCGGCCCAACACCCGCCCCCGACGCCACCTCGCCCGCCGAACCGGGAGACGGGGCTGGGGGGTGAGGGTGGGGGGTGAAATTCGTAGGGAGCCCGAAGCGTAAGCGAGGCGTCGCGGTTCGCCGCCGCCATGGGGGGCCCGGAGCGTCAGCGACAGGTGCCGTCGTCGAGTTCGGCCGCTATGGAGCCCGAAGCGTAAGCGAGGTGTCGCGGTTCGCCGCCGCCATGGAGCCCGGACCGTCGGCGACGGGTGCCGTCGTCGAGTTCGCCGGAGCGGCACCAATCGTGAATCCCGAATCGTGAATCCCGGATTACGCGAGCCCGTACAACGCTCGCGCGTTCTCCCCCAGCAACAGCCGTCGGCGCCGTTCACTCAGCTTGCTCGCGTTCTCCAGCACCTGGTCCAGCGCCGAGTCGCTCGAGTCGACATGCGGGTAATCCGAGCCCCAGATGAAGTGGTCCTCACCCATCTGGTCCATCAACATGTCCACATACGGCTCCCGTGGCTCCACCACATACCACACGTTCCGCTTCATGTAGACGCTCGGCTCCTCCTTCGTCTTCTCCGCGTAGCCGAACATCTCGTACTTCTCGTCCAGCCGGTGGGCGATGTACGGCGCCCAGCCCGCCCCCGCCTCCACGCACAGCAGCTTCAATCGCGGGAACCGGTCGAAGAAGCCCGTCATCACCAGCGACGCCATCGCCGGGATCACCTGGAACGTCGCCCCCATCGCGAAGATGTACGTCCGGCTTGGCTCCACGAGCAGCGAGCTGAATCGCCCCGGGTTCTCCACGATCCGATTGAAACGGACGATCACGTGCAGGCACAGCGGCACCCCCGCATCCTCGATCTCGTGCCAGAGTGGGTCGAAGTCCGGGTGTGCCGGGCTCTTACCCAGCACGGGTTCGGGCGGCAGGAAGAACCCCTTGAAGCCCAGCTTCAGGCATCGCCGCACCTCCGCCAGCGCCAGTTCAGGGTCGTGCAGCGCCACGTGCGCCATCGGGTAGATCCGGTTCGGATGCTCCCCCACGAAGTCGACGCACCAGTTGTTGTACGCCCGCGCATACGCGTCCGCCAGCCGCGGGTCCTCCGCGTCCCAGAGAATCCCGATCGTTGGGAACACCACGCCGCCTCGCATCCCCATCTCGTCGAACAATGCGATCCGCGCGTTCGTCTCCATGCTCGCCGGCGGTGCCGCGTCGAGGTACGTCATGTACGGCAAGTCCCGCCGCTGAAACCCAACCCCGCCCAGCCCCGACAACCCCCCGCTCAGCACGATCTGCCGGTCGATGATGAGGTGCTCGTCCGCTGCCAACCGCGCCTTCAACTCGATCGCCATCTCGGGCAAGTCGTCCATCGACTCACTGCGTGCCTGCGCCCCGCTCAGGCCCATCGGCCGGATTCCACGCACCTCGCCGTCCCGTCCCGGCACGCTCCGCGTGATCCGGATCGCCCGCGGCCGGAACTCCGGCTCCAGGTACTCGTCCCACAGGTCCGGTGGCTCCAGCACGTGCGAGTCCCCGTCAATGATCAGCAGGTCCTTCTCCACCATCACCACGCTCATCCCTCCTCACGAAACAGCCGCCCGAATCTGTCACGCCGAGCAACCCCTCGTCAACGCACCCAAGAACGATGCACGTGAGGAGCCCGAAGCGTAAGCAAGGGTCCGAAACGCCCCATCGGTACGGAGCCGCGCGCGTGAGCAAGCGGCCAACGGCATCCCACCGCCGACCCACCGCGAGAGGCGGCCTCGGTGGCGCGGGTCAGGGCCTTTACCTCCCCTATGATTACAAACCGTGTCCCCTGCTAGGCTCGATCCGGGGGGGGAATCACCATGTCTGAAGCCGTTCGATACCTCGCAGCGCCCGTGGCTGCACGCGTCTCACCCGTCCGCGCCGCCGGCTGGCTCACGCTGCTAGCTACCGCCGCCATGATCGCCTTTGGCGGCTACCTCACCTGGCGCTGGGCCGACGACCACATCTTCAGCCTCGGCATCGAAGACGCTGGCACCACCACCGTCAACCACGCCGAGCTCGTCGAACGCGTCCAGGCCTTCGAGCTCGTGACGGCCAAAGACACCTTCGATACCCGTTCCAACACCGACTTCCATAAGCGCCTCAACCTCGGCGTCACGAAGCTCGGCCTCCCCGGCTTCATCGCCGGCCAGGAGCTCGACGTCAAGGCCAGGGTCACCGTCGCTGCCGGCGTCGACCTCTCCCAGGTCACCGCGCAGGACGTCGAGGTCATCCAGAACGGTGACAACGCCGTCGTCATCGTGCGCATCCCCGAGGCCCAAATCACCAGCACCGAGGTCGACCCGGACTCGTTCGACATCTCCACCAGCGCGGGGCTCCTCACCCGCGTCCGTAGCACTGTCGGCCTCGGCGAGCGCGACGTCCGCGACGGCGCCCTCGAGTCCGTCACCACCCTCGCCCGCGAAGAAGCCCTCGCGGCCGGCATCGCCGACGAAGCCACCCGCCTCGCCCGCGAACAGCTCCAGGCCTTCCTCCAGGCCCTTCCCCAGACCGGCGAAGGCGCCATCACGTACCGCGTCGAGCTCCAGCCCAATCCCTCCAACTAAACATCAGCGAGCGGGGGTAGCTGCGGCCGCCTCTGGCCGCGAGGAGCCACCCCACTCGTGCCCCTCCGCATCCGAGCGAGCCAGCGAAGCGCCGCTCGGGGGCCCGCGCAGCGCCATCACCTACCGCGTCGAACTCCAACCCAATCCGTCCACGACTCCCAAGAAACTAGCCCGGCCTCGCCCGCCGGGCCGTCGCTAGTAGGGGCCGGCGGCGCCGGCCCTGCATACTGCGCTAACCTTGGCGCTCTCTGCGTCTTGGCGATTCGTGCTGACCCTCGCCGCGCGGTTTCGCTGAGAGTGCAGGCGCCGCTCCCCCGCCGGGCCGTCGATAGCAGGGACCGGCGGCGCCGGTCCTGCATACCGCACTAAACCTGGCGCTCTTTGCGTCTTGGCGGTTCGTTCTCGCCCCTTCGCCGCGGTTCGCTAAGGGTGCAGGCGCGGGTCCCCATCGATCAGCTTTCGGCCTTCCACCATGTCCGGGTCAACTCCTCCGGCAACGACGTCGAGAACGCGTCCGGGTCGTTCGGCCGGTCCTTCTTGTAAGCGTCCAGCTCCGCATCCCCAAGCAGCAGCGTCACCCTGGTCGGAGTCGCATGCTTCACGATGTCATTGTCGAGCCAGTAGTCGAAATGCCGCGGCGCATCTACGTGGAACGCCGTGCCCGTTGTGTCCTTCACGCGGCCAATTTCCGTCCCATCCACCGTCTCCACCCTTGCCCCAACCCCGATCTCGGCCATGGCGACTGCCTCCCCACCGCATCACTGTGGACGCGACTTTACGCCATGCGACCAGGCCCCGGATGCGCGCTACGTGATGTCATGCCCCGTCGGGAGCGATCCGTCGATCCCCGCAGCTCTCGACGAACGGGCGCTGCTGCCTACGGTCCCAGCCGGGGCGCCGGCGGCCCCTGGTCCAACCCTTGCAGCAACGCATAGTCCCCAACCGTGCTGGGGTCGAGGCTTGGGTCCAGACTCCCCTCGAAGATGCCCGTGTCGTGAGGGCTATCCTTCTTCCACGCGCCCAGCTCCTCGTCGTTCACCGACAGGCTTACCACCTCATTGGTGGCTTCCACCACGATCTCGTGGTCCAGCCAGTAGTCCGCGTGATGTCGCACATCGACCTTGAAGTCGCCCTCCGCGACCTCCTTCACCGTCCCCAACTCGATCCCATCGGCCGTCACGACCCTCGCTCCGACCTCGACGCTCGCACTCATGGCTCGCCCCTTTCTCGCCCCGCCATGCCGGTTCCCAGCGCCCACCCTAATCCCGCCGGTCCACTCCCGATCGCAAGCCCGCTCGCACACACCGGCCCCGCGCCTCCCCGCTGACACCTACTCCGGCGCGCGCACCACAGCCACACCCTCACCGACATCGATTCGCACGACCACCTCCCCGATCGCCGGCAGCAGCAGCTCCCCCTCCGGCCCCTCCACCACGTACACATCGTTCGCCCCCGGCTGGAGCACGTCTTTCAGCACCCCCAGCTCCCGCCCCTCCACCGTCACCACCCGCAGCCCGATGAGCTCG